>PXRO01000040.1 GCA_003021685.1 Halobacteriales archaeon QS_4_62_28 | reverse complement strand
ACGTGCACGCACAGGACGAGATTCATCCCGGCGTCGTGGTGACCGTCAGCGAGACGGCAACGAGTTTCGAGTACGACGTACGCGGACCGCTTCTGTCCGGGCGCGACGCAGACGCACTCGACACGATCGAGGCACACTTCGCGGACGCGTACACAGAGCGCCCGCATACGCGCGAGGGAGCAATCGAGCGCGTCGAGGCCGGACTCGACGAGAAACACGGGCGCGTCATCGACCGACTCGTCGACTGTTCGCTGGCCGCCCGGCGACGACTGGACTACCACACGCTGTGCTCGCTGGCCTGCCTTGGCAAACTGACGCCCTACGCTCTCGACGACCGGATCGAGGTGGCCGACATCGGCGAAGACTGCGTTCGCGTCCACACCGACGACTTCGCACCCGCCCGCACCAGTCTCGATCCTGACACCGAATTCCTCGACCGCTTTGCCAGCGAACGCCTCGAACAGCACACTGTTTCCTTCCACGAATTCGACGTGCCCGTGATCGTCTACCGGGAGAACCTGCTGGGTGAGGACCCGTTCACGACCAAGTACGCGGTCCGGGAACCGGACCTGCTCCCCGGCGACGAAGACCTCATCGAGGCCTGCAAGACACGCGTCTGGGAGGCCAACATCGACGGCGTACTCGAAGACGAGGTCGAGTTCGTTCGCGAACGGGCGAGGACGCTGCTCTCCCGACAACTGACCATCCGCAACACGCGGGCCTGGTTCGACGCCGCCCGATATCGACTTCGGACGGCACTTGCCGAATACGATGTGACCGTTCCGCCGGTCGACCACCGCTTTGCCGACGACCGACTCGAAGACCTCCTGTACTACGTGCTCCGGGACCTGATCGGGTACGGCAAACTGACCATCCCCGTACGGGACGAGACGCTCGAGGACATCGAGGCAAACCGCGTCGGCGAACGGATCAAGATCGTCCCGCGACTCGACGTGGGTCACAACGAACGGATCCCGACGAACCTCGAGTTCGAGAACGAACGGGCCTTCGTCAACGTCGTGACGAAGCTCGCGGCCGACGACGGCACCGAACTCAACGCTTCGACGCCGAGCGCAAAGGTGAATCTCAGTCCCGAGGGCGTCGAGGAGACGATCCGCTGTGCCGTTGCCCTCCCGACGATCAGCGAGGACGGGCCACACATTTCGATTCGCAAGCAGTCACCGGATCCGATGACACCCGTCGACCTGGTCGAAAGCGGGTCACTTCCGACCGAACTGGTCGCGCTCCTGTGGTTGTTCTACGAACACCACGGCGTCGTCCTGTTTTGCGGACCGACGGGCGTCGGCAAGACGACGCTGATGAATGCCCATATGCCATTCATCCCCTATCGGGACCGACCGATATCTATCGACGAAGGGTCACGCGAGGTGTTCATTCCACACGAAACGGGTGTCTCGCTCACGACGCGCGAACACGAGCGCGACCACCGCCGGGTGACGATGGCCGACCTGATGACAGAATGTAACTACCTGAATCCCGATATAGAGGTGATCGCGGAGGTCAACACCCCGGAGAGTTTCGAAACGTTCGCCGAGACGCTCAATACGGGCCACGGTCTCGTGGGCACGACCCACGCAGAGGACGTGGAAACGCTCGTCAACCGCGTCATCGAACAGGACCTGGCACCGTACCTGCTCGAAGAGATCGACCTGCTCGTGTTCCCGCGACGAGTCGGTGACGATCGGTTCGTCGGCGAGGTGGTCGAAATCATCGACGAGGCGGCATACAGGGACCTCAACCGGGAGACCGGTCGATGTGGAGTCGTCCGGAAAGACAACACGACGGTCTACTGGAACGCCGTCTGCTGGCGAGAACAGGACGGCCAGTTCAGCTTTGCCGCCGACCTCACAGATGGGGTATCCGGCGAGACGACCGCATTCGAACGGCTTGCCACGAAGACGAACAGTACCGTCGAGGACATCGAGGCGCTCTTCGAGCAGCGCCATCGGTACGTCCGGTATCTCTGTCAGGAGCATGTCACTGACGCCGCCGAACTGTTCGCACTGCTGGCCGACCTCGAAACGGACGAGGCAGCGACGGTCGAGCGGTTACACCAGCAACGAGCTGACAGTCGAACTGGTCCGGGTGGTATCGATGGCGACGACTGAGACGCCGCGGCAACTCAACCCCTTCGACCGGGGCCTGTACGCACTGTTTGCACAGCACGCCGACAGCGACGAACACGACAGCGACAGGGAGCAGTACCGCGGCGCAAATCTCGATACGAGCTTCGAGGTGTTTCTGGCCCGCGTTTACGGGCTGGCATGGGCCAGTGGACTGACGACGAGTGTCGTTTTGCTCGTCTTTGGGACGGTGCTCCCGCCATCGGTTCTCACGGAACTGCTTACCTTCTTCCAGCAAGGTGTCCCAGTGGTCAACCTGATCGACTGGCCAGTCGTCCCACAGTTAGTGATCGCTGTCGGACTCGGTCTGGGCAGTGGCCTGTTCACACGGTGGCTCACGATCCGCATCGGCAGCGCGTATCTCGGGTGGGTTGGCTCGGCCCGACGGACGGACATCGCAGCGACACTCCCGGGTGCAGTTCGCTACCTGCGTGTGCTCGCGTCGGGCGAACACGACCAGCGGGCCATGCTCCGTCGCGTTGCCGACCAGGACGCATACGGGGAGACAGCCATCGCCTTCCAGCGGATTCTCAACCGCGCGGCACTGACCGGGAGTCTCGACGAGGGCCTCGAAAACGTCGCGAGCGAGACACCGTCGAGAGATCTGCTGGCACCGTTCCTGCTGAAGTTCCGCGAACACGCGAACCAGAGTGCCGACGCACTTGAGGGGTATCTCCAGATGGAGGGACGGCTCCTCTCACACGAACAGTCCCGTCGCCACGAGCGTGCGACTGGCTTCCTGGAACTGCTCGCGGAGCTATTCGTCGTCTTGCTCGTTCTGCCAGCGTTGCTGGTGTTGATCGTGACGATTATGGGCGTGCTCTCACCCGGCCTGTCGGAGTCGGTCGTCACGCCGCTTGGCACGACGACGGTCCGTGGCGTGATCGTCCTCGGCAGTGCCGGATTCGTCCTCGGAGCGGGCGCGGCCGCATCGCTGCTGGTCACCTCGATCCGGCCACGGAGTGCAAGCGCACCGGCGTACCGTGCCCCCGAAACAGTCACCGCAGTCCTCGAAAGCGTGACAGTGAACCCGGCGAGTGCGGCCCGCGTACTGGCAGTGACGGTACCGGTCGTCGCGAGCGGTCTCTGGGTACTCGGCTACCGACCCGTCAACGTCGTCCTGTTGACCTACGTGGCCTACGGGCTACCGGTCGGGGCGGTCGCAGTCAGGCGAGCGCGACTCGACGACGCGAAAGACCGCGAAATCCAGGATTTCGTCCACGCGGTATCTGGTCACGTCAGTCTCGGCCGCCCGTTCAGTGATGCGGTCGAGCGCGTCGCTCGCGAGGTCGATCTCGGCGCGCTCCAGAGCGACATCGATCAGTTGGCGTTCACGCTCGGCCTCACAGCGAGTCCCGAGAGCGACGCGACCGACGGGCGCGCTGCTGCGCTGGATCAGTTCGTCGACCACGTGGGAACGCCGATGGCCGAGCAGACGATTGGGCTGGTCGTCGGCGCACTCGACGCCGGCAGCGACGCCGAAGACGTGTTCGAGACCCTCCAGACCGAAATCGGTCGACTCTACCACGAGCGGAAAGCGCTTCGCGCCTCACTGCTGGTGTACGTCGCCGTCGGATGGACGACCGCATTGCTCGTGGTCGGCATCGTCGTCGCCGTCAACGCCTATGTCCTCGATGGGTTCGCACAACTCGCGACGGTCTCGGGGGGGTCCGGCATCGCAATCGATCCCGACGCGATCGATCCGGCGCGTGACCGCTACCGGTTCTATCTCGTGACCCAGGCGACGATGCTCGCCTGTGGCTGGTTCGCCGGAACCGCGAGTCGGGGTCGCTACGAGGCACTGCTGCATTCGGCGGCACTGGTCGCGATTGCCTATGTCGTTTTCGCGGGGGCCGGGATGCTATGAGTGACGACACGCGAGGCCAGTCACACGTCGTCGGCGTCGCCCTCTTGCTCGGACTGACGGCAATCGCGATGGGGGGACTGACGGCGAGCATCGGTATGATTGTCGAAGACCAGACCGCAAGTGCCGATGCGAGTCGCGTCGCGAGCGACCTCGATGGCGCGCTCCGCCCGGTCGAGACGACGGGCCACAGCGCCGGCGAAGTGTCGTTTGCCACAGGTCGTCTGGCAACCGAACCACGCGAACTCCGGGTGCTGAACGACACTGGCATCGCCGCGACGGTTCGGACGGACGCACTCGTCTTCGAGGCCGATCAGCGCCGGGTCGGGGCAGTTGCGGGTGCAATCGTTCGGGGACGCGGTGAGAACACGTGGCTGACCAGCGACCCCCCAATAACGAGCGGGCCGGACGTGCTCGTCGTCGGTGCACAGCGACTCAACGGATCGGGGGCCATTAGTGGGTCGGGTGGCGTGCGGACGACGCTCCGGACGAACGTCACTCACGACCGCACGCTACTGGGACAGGACGAATACCGAGTCGCACTCGAAACGGAGACGCCGGCAGCGTTCGAGGAGTACGCGGCTCGACGAAACGTCGATACGTCGATCCGGGACATCGACGGGGACGGCGTTCCGAGCGTCGTGATCGAATACGATGGGACGCGGGCGGCGTATCTCGTCGTCCACGACATGCGACTGGAGGTCGGCAATGGATAGTCGCGCCGTCACGCCCGTCGTCGAGAAGACGATCACTATCGGCCTCGTTTCGCTGTTCCTCGCAGGGATGACGGCGACGCTGTTCGGTGGTGCTGTCCCGTCGGCCCGCGACACCGCCGGGTCCTCGCTCGGTGATCGGACGCTGGCGATGGCGACTGAACGCGTCGAGCAGGCGATCCCACCCAACGCGAGTCCCGTCACGGCCGAGCATCGTGTCGACCTCCCGCCGACGATCCGTGGGGCCAGTTACGTGATCAGGACCGACGGACGGGCGCTCGTCCTCGATCATCCCCGGGCAGCAGTTGGCGGGCGAAGTCGTCTCGTCCTGCCGCCGGCCGTCACCAGTGTCAGCGGGTCGTGGGACAGCGGCGGGGAGACGGTCGTCATCGTCCGGTCCGTCGAGGGGGGACTCACAATCGAACTCCGGGAGGGGAAACTGTGATCGACGAGGTGGCCCGAACGGGCACGTTGATTCGTGCACAGAGCAGTTTACCGGCACTCGCCGTGGCGTTACTCGTCCTCACAATGGTCACGGGAGTTAGTCTCGGGATGGCATCGAGTGCTATCAGCGGCGCAGACCGGGAACCGGGCGAGCGTCGGGTCGCCGTCTCGCTGGCTGCCGGGCTGGTCGGGGGCGAATCGCCACTCACTGTTCGTGCAAACGCACTCGACGAGAGTCGGATCGACGGATTCGACGACGCGGCGCTCGAAACGGCGTTTCCCGTAACCGGCGACACTGCCGTCAGGGTCTCACTGGGGGGGCAGCCACTCGCAACGACGGGTTCACCGACCGATGGGACGACCATCAAGCGACTCGTCGTCGTCGAGGAGCGCACCCGGGAAGCCGTCGAACCGGCGCTTGGCTGGCAGCGGGGGGTGACCCTACCGCGACGAAGCGATCAGGCGACACTGACACTGCAGCCACCGCCCGGGACGACCGTCGAGACGGTTCGTGCTAACGACCGCATCGTGTTGCACGACCGTACTGGACTGAACGGGACCAACCAGATACCGCTCTCGCGCTTCGAGACGACGACGTTCTATTTCGAAGCAAGCGGGCCGCTCCCGCCAGGGAGCGTTCGGATCGAGTACGACGCAATCGAGACCCGAAAGGAGACACTGGCGGTGACAGCCGATGGATAGAGCACAGCTCCCGGTGTCACTGCTCGAAGCGGCACTCGGCGTCGTCGTGATCCTCGGAATCGCACTCGGATTCGCGCTCGGAGTTCCCGCCCCGCCGACGCGCGAGCCACAGCTGGACGCCTACGCCGAGGACGCGGTGACACTGCTGGCGACCGAACCGCCACAGCATCGCAACACCACGCGTCTGACCGAAATCGTCGCCAGTGAGGGCGCGTTCCAGCGAGAGCAAGGGACGATTCGTGACCGAACCGACCGAATACTACCTGACAACGTCATGTTCCGTGTCGAAACGCCACACGGAGCAGTCGGCATTCCCCGTCCGGGCGGCATCACGACCGGCACGGCGACGGTGACGACTGTCGAGGGCCCCGTGACAATCAGGGTGTGGTACGCGTGAGACGACGCCGGGGCCAGCTCGTCCTCGTCGCCGCCGTCGTCATCGCCGTTGCCCTGATCCCGATGGTGCTTGCATACCTCCAGCTCGGGTATCACGCCGACGTTCGGGCCGGCAGCGACACCGTCGACCCGACAGCCGACGCGACCGGGACACTGACGCGAGCACTCCACAGTGTCGCAGCCAGCGTACCAGCCGAATACGACTGGAGCCGACGAAGCGACGCGATCGATACAGTCCGAAGCGATCTCGCGCCACGGATCGAAACGATCGAACGGGCCCGTATCGAAGCAGGGACGGCACGGTCGATCACGTATAACAGGACGCGGGCACAGCGCTGGATGAACGGGGACTGCCCGGACGGACCGGGACGAGCGTTCGGTCCCTGTCGGGCGACCCGCGGCATCGTCGTCCAAGAGCGCGACAACAGGACCCAGGTCCTCGGCATCGCCGTCGACATCCGCGTGACCAGCGACCGCGGCCGGACGACTGCAACCGTCCTCGTGCCGACGACTGCTGGTCAGTCAGTGGTGACGACCTGATCGAACGGTAGTTGTTTGCTGGTACGTGTTACAGGGACTGGGACATCATAGGATCGAGCTCCGGTTCGCATCGCTGCAGGTCTCGTACCCGACCCGCACCCAGGCGGGGGCGTTCCGGGCACGTACTAGATACCAACTGTAAACGTCTCAGTGAGGATCCTGACAGGGTAGCCCGCGTTTTTGCTGACAACCGATAAATACCTCCCACTCAAAAGCGCTCGTATGTCACCGCCTGGACGTGAGGTCGAGTACACCGAATCGGCTGTCATCGATGTGTTCAAACAGCGGGAGGACTACGCCGAACCCCTCACCGCCTCTGAAGTCGCCGACCTGCTGGGGTGTTCACGACGAACCGCGCTGAACAAGCTGCACGACCTCCAGGAGAGCACCGATCTGACGAGCAAGAAGGTCGGCGGTCGGAGCCGTGTCTGGTGGATTCCGGTTCGGATGGAGTAGGTCGACGGCAGCGATCTGCGCGCGTCGTTACCCTTCCCGCCCGTCCGGGACCGGCCAGTGGTCGACGGGATCGAAGTCCACACGGTCTGTGTCAGTTCCCGGAACGGGACCGTCTTCGCCTGGTTGAAGATCGAAGAGCGCGCGCGTCATCGCGAAGGGTGTCCCCGCGCCCCAGGCCTGTGGTTCACAGGCGGCCGGATAGCGCTGGGGCGGGTGCGAATCATCGAACCCACAGTACAGTTCCGGAACGCGCCTGTCGTCCATCGCCAGACAGGCGTCCAGTACGTCCGTCGCGATCTGTTCGGTCGCCTCGCGGTAGCCATAGGCGTTAGTCCCCAGCGCCACCAGAGCGTTGTCGTGGGGCCAGACGCTCCCGACGTGGTAGGACACCGGACTGTACCCGGCCGCGCGACGACTCATGGTCCGGACACCCCATCCGGAGTTGAGACCGTCGTCGAGGAGTCGCTCGACGACCGCATCGGCCCGCGCCTCGGGGACGATGCCAGACCAGAGGCAGTGACCCACGTTCGACGTGACCGAATCGACCACGCGCCCGTCGCCCGTCAGCGCGGCCCCGAAGTACGACCGGTCCGAGAGCCAGAACGTATCGGCGAAGGCGTCTCGGATCTCGCGCGCACGAGCGCGCCAGCGGTCGGCCGTCTCGGCCCGGTCTCGACGGCGGGCAAGGTCGCTGGCCCGCAGGAGTGCGTCGTAAACGTACCCCTGGACCTCGACGCTCGCCAGCGGCGGTTCCGCGACGGTCCCGTCGGCGAACTGGATGCTGTCGGCCGTGTCGCGCCAGGCCTTGTGGGTCAGGCCGTCGTCGCTTCCCTCGTAGTAGAGGAACGGGTCGTCACCGGTCCGGTCGATGGCTGTCGTGATCCACTCGACGGCGCGTTCGACGTGGGGCCACAGTTCGGCCAGGAGCGTCGTCTCACCCGTCCACGTGATCGTCTCGTCGAGCAACACGAGCCACAGCGGTGTCGCGTCGACGGTCCCGTAGTACGGGTAGTGGGGAATCTCGCCGCGACGGGCGAGTTCACCCGAACGGTGTTCGTGGAGGATCTTGCCCGGCCGCTCCTCGCGGTAGGCGTCGGTGGTCGTCCCCTGGTGGGCAGCGAGATAGCGGAGCGTCCCGACAGCGAGTTCGGGGACGAGATGTAGCGTCTGGTAGGCCGTAATGATCGCGTCGCGGCCAAAGACGGTCGCGAACCACGGCACGCCAGCCAGCGCAACGGGGCCGTGATCGGTCGGTGTCACCAGCGCGGTGAGGTCCCGGGCCGCCTGTGTGAACAGCGGCCCGTAAGCGCTCTCAGCGAGATGGTCCGTACCGAGAGAGACGGGACGCTCGCGCGCACGTTCGCGAGCGACACGGAACGATCTGCTGGAAACGGCCGGCGCGACGGTGTCGAGCAGGGCAGCGAGCGTGATCGTCTGTGTCGACTGCGCGTCGAGGACGCGGTCGTACCGGATCGTCGTGGCAGTCCCGCCCTGCTCGCTCTCGATCCCGTCCGGTCGTGGATCGACGCCGACGCCAACCGTCTTCGTCTCTGTACGAGCGGGATCGTAGCGAAACGTGACAGACTCCTCGGTCGGCGTCGACTCGACGGTCCGGTCGAGATCCGTCTCCAGATCGCGCACCTCGAACACGTCACTGAAGTCGGCATCGACGGTGATCGACAGGGCGAGTCGTCGCTGTCGCGGTGCGTGGTTAGTGAGACGGAGACGTTCGGCGAGACCGAACCCCTCTGCGACGACCTGCTGGCGCTGGAGCACGACGTTCGTGTGTTTCTGTGCCGCAGACTCTTCGATTCGGTTGACCGTCGTCGTGAGGTCGGCGAGTGTGAGCTGGCGATGCCAGGGCCAGTCGCTGTGGCTCTTGATCCGGGTCAGCTGCTGGCCGTCGACCGCAATCGACAGGGTCGAGAGCGTACGCGTGTCCCGGTGGAACAGGCCACCGGTCTCGGCGCTGCCGGCGACGAAGAACGTCTCACCGTCGACGAGTATCTCCTCCGTCATCGTTCGACTGGCTCGGAACTGCGTTCCGCGTCGTCTGGCACGTCAGCCTCGATACGCTGTCCGGACTCGGCATCGAAGACGTGGACCTCCGCCGGGCTGAAACGAACGCTGACGAGATCGCCCTGTTCGTAGTCGGAGTTCGAATCGACGTGCACGACGATCTGATCGAGCCCCTCGGGTTCCAGAAAGAGGTACTTGCTGGCCCCGTGGAACTCCGTGAACGCGACCTCGTCGGTGAGCCACTCGGACCCGCTGACCCGACCGTGTTCGACCACGACGTGTTCGGGCCGGCAGCCAACGGTGACCCTGGACCGGGGAGCAGTCACCGTGACGGGAATCGTCAGCATATGCCCGTCGGCACCGTCGATTTCGATGCCGGTGCCGCGACTGTGGGTAGCCGACAGGAGATTCATCGTCGGCGAGCCGATGAACTCGGCGATGAATCGATTGGCAGGTTCGTAAAACACTTCCTCGGGATCACCGATCTGCTGTATCTGCCCGTCGTTCATCACAGCGATCCGGTCGCCCATCGTCATCGCCTCGCTCTGGTTGTGCGTGACGTGGACAGTCGTGATGTCCAGACGCTTCTGGAGGCGAACGATTTCGGTTTCCATCTGGTCGCGCAAGTTCGCGTCGAGGTTGGCCAGTGGTTCGTCGAGCATGAACGCCGCCGGGTTCGTGACGATCGCTCGCCCCAGCGAGACACGTTGCTTCTGGCCGCCGCTGAGTTCGCTGATCGCCCGATCCAGTAGCTCCTCGATGTCCAGCATCTCGGCGGTCTCGACGACGCGCTCGTCGATCTCGTCACCAGCGAGGTTGTCTTGCATCCGGAGATTGAACGAGATGTTCTCGCGTACGGTCATGTGCGGGAACAGCGCGAAGCTCTGGAAGACCAGTGCTACGTCCCGTTTGCGGGCGGGCACGTCGGTTACTCGGCGGTCGCCCAGAGACACGTCACCCTCGGTCGGCGTTTCGAGGCCGGCGATGGTGCGCAACAGCGTCGTCTTGCCACAGCCACTGGGGCCGACAAGCACCAGTAACTCACCGTCCTCGATTTCGAAATGCACGTCGTCGACGGCCGTTACCTCCGCGAAGCGTTTTGTCACGTGATCGAGTCGAATCGTACTCATGGAGTCACCCTTTGAATTCGGTTCCTTTGAGGCCGGCAACGAACTGGCGCTGGAAGACGACAAAGAGGACCAGTACCGGAAGCATCGCGATCAGACTTGCCGCGCCGAGCAAACCCCAGTTGACGACGCCCCGAAGCGAGATGAACTCGTACAGCGCCACTGGAAACACCCACTTGCTCTGGCTGGAGATGAACGTGAGCGGGATGATAAACTGGTTCCAGGCCCCGACAAAAGCGTACAGCGCCACCGCCCCGAGAGCGGGCTTGGCTAGCGGAACGATGACACGGAACGCCTGGAACCGCGACGCACCGCCGACCCGGGCGGCCTCTTCGAGACCGTCCGGCACCGTATCGAAATAGCCCTTGATGAGCCACGTCGCGACGGGCGTCGTGTTGGCCGCAGACAGGAGCGTAATGACGAACAGCGTGTCCAGCAATCCGACGACCGAGAAGATCCGGTACAGCGGGATGATCATCGCCAGGAACGGGATCATCTGGACGAACAGGATCGCGACCATCAGGTACTGCTTGTACTTGATGTCGTACCGCGAGAACGCATAGCCCGCTGGCGTCGCTAGCACGAGGACGATCACCACAGCACCAGTCGAGACCAGCACGCTGTTGATCATGTACTGGCCGACGAACTGCGTCTCCGTCGCGATTGTCACGAAGTTCTCGAAACTGATCGCCTCGGGAATCAGTGACGGCGGGTAGTCGATCGTCCGTGGAGCCTTGAACGCGGCACTGAACAGCCAGTACAGCGGCAGGACGAAGTAGATGGCCGCGAACACCATGATCCCGAGCCCCGAGAGGCGAACGAGCGCACTATGGGGATGATCGCGAGCGAAACGTGTCGCGTTGTGCCAGTGGTATCGCCACCGGACGAGTTGGTCTCTCACACTCATGTTACACCGCCTGTTTGATGCCGCCGAACGCTTTCAGGTAGAAGGCGACTGTTAACACGTTGAATCCGAACAGCAACACCGCAAGCGCACTCGCCTTGCCGAAGTTGCCGAGGTCGAACGCCATCTCGTACATGTACAGCGCGAGAACGTTCGTCGCGTTGAGCGGGCCACCGCCGGTCATCACGAGGATCATCCCGAAGACGTTGAACGTAAACAGCGTCACCAGGATCAGGTTCATCAGGATGAAGGGGCGAAGGAGTGGCAGGGTGACGTGGCGAACCGTCTGTAGCGTCGAGGCCCCGCCGACGTTCGCGGCTTCGTACAGCGTCTCCTGAATGCTTTGGAGCCCGCTCGTCTGGAAGATCAGCGAGAACGGCGTCCCGCGCCAGATGTTCATGATGACGACACCGGCCATCGCCCATTCGAGACTGTTGATCCAGGCCGGCGGGTTCGCCCAGCCCAGGAAGCGCAGGAACTCGTTGACCAGGCCGACCCGCGGATTCAGCATGAACGTCCAGGAGTAGCCGACGATCACTGCCGTCGTCGCCCACGGCAGGATGTAGCTGGCCCGGAAAAAGCGGGCGATCCGATCGCCGAGCCAGGAGCGATCCAGCAAGATCGCAAGCGCCGTCCCGATGGCGACCTGCCCGATCACACTCGCACCGACAAAGACGGCGCTGTTTTTCATGATCTTGTAGAAAAAGGGGTCGGTGAGGATGTCGACGTAGTGCTGGAGGCCGACGAACGTCTGGTCGTCGAGGTTGACGATCTGGGTCTCGTAGAGGCTTAGCTTGAACGCCCACACGGCCGGATAGAGGATCAGGCCGATCACCATCAGGAAGACGGGGGCGATCATGATGTAGGGCAACCTGCTGTCGACGGCTTCATAGAGACGCTCGGAACGGCTCATCGGCTGTCCCTCCGGCCCGGCGATGTCATCGAGCGTCGACAGGTACGATTGATCGTCGGACATGTGGCCTAGAGCTGTGAACTGACAGCGTCGGCTGCTTGCTGGAGCGCTTCCTGTGGTTCCTGTCTGTCGAAGGCGACGGCCTGCAGTGCCGGCGTCAGTTCCTCGGAGACGACCGACCAGTTGTTGACCGGTCGGGTCGACCCGTATTCGAGCATTCCCTTGATCTCCTCTTCCCAGAGGATGTTCTCCCAGACCTCGTCGGCATCGAGCAGCGACTGGCGAGTGGGAATACGACCGGTTTCGCGAGCGATCTTACGGTTGAACTCCTTGTCGGAGATGCGAATCATGAAGTCCTTGACGATCTCCGGTTGCTCGGTCGTCCCGAAGGCGGCCCAGCCGAAGCCACCGTTCATCGTCGCCGGTTCGCTGCCTTCGGGATGGGGCGTGAGCCCGAAGCCGAACTGGTTGAGCAGCTCCTCGTTGCTGAAGCCCTCGTTTCGCCCGAAGAAGTCCATCCACGACCCGTAGACCGGCGTCGTCGCGTACTGGCCGTTGAGGAACTCCTGTGGAAAGCCACTGCCGCCAGTGACCGGTTCGGGCGGGCCGATCTCCTCGTTGTTGTGGATGTCGTCGATAACGGTCGCGGCCTGGACACCCGGTTCTTCCTGGAACGTCGGTGCGGATCCGTCGTCCGAGAGGAACTGCCCGCCAGCGCCAAACAGCGGGACGCTGTAGATACCGGCGGCGACGATCAGGCCAGTCCCGTAGGTTTCGGGGGGGTTGTGCAACTGCGCGGCCGCCTCGTAGAACGCCGACCAGGTCTCCGGGGGCGAGTCGGGGTCGAGTCCGGCATCCTCGAAGGCGCTTTTGTGCCAGTACATCCCGCGAACGTCCGTCGTGATCGGGAAGGCCACGAAGTCGTCGTCCTGGACAATCGCGTCCTGGAACCCGGCGAAGTAGTCGTCGAAGTTGACCTGATCTTGCACGTCGTTGAACGTCATCAGCTTCCCGCTCTGGTAGAACTCGCCGAGCCAGATCTGGTCAATCGCGGCAACGTCGGGTTCGTCCCCCGCGCCGACCCGGGTCAACAACTGCTGTTTCATATTGTCGTAGGGGATCTCCCGGAAGTTCAACGAGATCTGGGTGTCGTACTCGCTGTTGAGTTCGTCGATCACCGGCTGGAAGTGTTCGGCAGCGCGATCACCGTCGACATCGACGTATTCCAGAGTGAAGGTCCCGCCTGATGCCGTGTCGGTCTGGCCGCCCGCCGCTTCCGTGTCAGTCTGGTCTGCAGGTTCGGCGTCAGCAGCCGCCTCTGTCGTCTCTTGGCCACCGCCGCCATCGCTATCGCCGCCTCCGCAACCGGCCAGTAGCGTCACACCGGCAACACCAGCCGTCGTAATAAACCTGCGTCGGTCCACGGGTGAACGTACGGATCGGTCCGAATCCCTCATGATCCATCATGTAGTTCGTAGAAAGGGTTAGTAAATCTAGGGGAAAACAACTATCAAAAGTGGTTGTAATCCAAACGACTAATGGTCCGGCGGAACAACGCCAATCGACAAATGGCTTCGTACGCCTCGCCGCCGCGATTACGCCGCGACGCGGCAACGACCGTCGAAGTTCCGGAGAGTACCCGGGAAGGTAACTGGGTCGGTGCACCCTGTACACACCGCCACGATGGCGAACAACTGCTGGCCGTTCGCGAGCGGACACCGAACGACCGGGGACACCGGACCGTCCTGTACGCCGACCACGACGACGGGCGCACGGCACTGACCGAACTCACCGCCGAGGCTCTCGGCGTCGTCAGCGTCGAACGCGCCGCACTGGTGACCGATCCACACACCGGCGACCTCCGGGTGTACGTGCCCGTCGACCACGGGGCCAACGACTGGACGATTCAGACACTTGAACCCGTTAGCGATCCGTCGGCGCTGGACCCGTCGACGGCCCGAACGGTCCTCCGGCCGCGGGCCAGGGCAACCGACACTGTAACCGTCAAAGACCCGGTGATTATCACCGTTTGCGGGCGCTACTATATGTTCTACGCCGGCCACGACGGCTCCTCCGAGCAGGCCCACCTGGCGACCAGCATCGACGGCGAGGATTGGGTTCGCCACCAAGACAATCCGGTGCTCGGCCGCCAGTACTGGCACGACCACCACACGCGTATCGCCGCTGTCTTGCCCGCTCCCGACGCGCCGGTCTGGTACGTGTTCTACGAGGGCAGCGGCGGTTCAGACTACGGCAACACGTGGAACCTCCGGACCGGACTCGCTGTCAGCCACGATCTGACGACCGTCCACGACACGACGCCGAACGGGCCGCTATACGGTGCCCGCGGCACGGACGGCGAGACCGGCGTCGAGGACTTCGCCACCCTTCGCTACCTAGCCGTCGATAGCGTGGCCAAGGACGGTGGCAGCGGGACGACCCACGACGCGTACTACGAGGTCGCCCGTGCGGACGGCGCGTTCGAACTCCAGCGGGCACCCATCGAGTTCGACCAGTCATGACCGAGGCACAGATCATCGACCATCTGCAGGCGCTCGGTCTGACGGAGTACCAGTCACGGGCGTACCTGGCTGCAGTACGGCTGGGCCGGGCGACACCGCCGGAACTGGCCGACGATTCCGGCGTCCCCCAGGGTCGGATCTACGACGTAATCGACGACCTCGAAGACCACGGCCTCGTCGAAGTCCACGCCCAGACTCGCGGGAAGGAAGTGAGCGCACCGTCGCCACAGACGGTGTTGAACCAGTTCAAGCGCCGCCGTATCGACGAACTCTCACAGAACATTTCGACGGCCGTCTCAGACCTGGAGCAGGTCTACCACCGCACCGACCAGAACACCGACGCCTTCGTGACGATGGTCAGTCGGGACGAGTCGGCCCTGCGCCACGTCCGTCGGGCCATCGAAACCGCGGAGTGGTGGCTCACGGTTTCAATCGACAGCCACCGGTATCCCGATATCAGGACCGAAATCGAGGACGCACTCGACCGGAACGTGACGGTCCGACTCCTGCTCAGCGAGTCCGACCCCACCGTCGAGAGCGACGGCTTTCCCGACGCGCTCCGGGTGCGACACCGCGCGACCGCCGACACGCTCGTCGCCGCCGATAGGAAATACGGTGTATTCAGCAGTAAACACCCGGCACGGTCCGGTCAGCCCTACATCATCACACAGGAACGCAACCTGGTCTTGCTCTTCCAGACCTACAGCGAACAGATCTGGGCGGCCTCGACCGTCCATCAGGCTGGCGATGGCTTTCCACGGACCTATCTCGACCCCTGGCGAGCGATCATCGATCTCGAATCGGAACTGTCCGACGGGCGACCGCTGTACGCGACCGTCCAGGGAACGAACACGAAGACGCATCGCCAGGGCCGCTGGGAAGGTGAAATCGTCGATTACGAACTCTCCGGTCCAGTCGCGACCGACTTCTCGACTGCCGCGCCCGTACAGGCGTCGCTGGTCCTCTCAACTGACCGGGGTGAAGTCAACGTCGGTGGCTGGAAAGCCACCATCGAGGACGTGGCTGCCGACGGACTGGTGGTGTCCCGCCGGCCCTGACCGCCCGAGCATCCTCCGGATCTGTACCGACCAGCACCGCTGCGACGCGCTGGGACCGTACGACACCGCCGTCGACGACGCCTGCGCTCGATAGACTCACGACGGTGAGCCGTACGGCCTCGAAACCGATCCGGTATCATAGTGATTATTGTCGGTCTTTCCGGGATAGATCGCACGACAGCACGCGACCGACCCGGTAATCGGCGACAATGATCACTATCAGTCGAACCCCCACTCCGCGGCGCGCTGGGCCGCTTCCTCGCGGGCCTGTTTCTGGATCGCCTCGATCTTCTCCTCGTCGGCGAGGAAGGCCTCGACGGCACCCTGCTCTGACCGGTCGTCCCCATCGGCGTCGTCTCCGGCCGTAGAGCGCTCTGGCTTCCTGTCAGCGGGTGCACGACGCCGGGTACTGGCTGCCAGCGCTGGATCACCGGCCAGTCGCTCGGCAGCCATCCCGGGCGGGACCGCGAGCGCGTCGACACTACCAGTCGTCGATAGTGCCGGATCACTGAGCCGGTAAAGTTCGACGTGGTAGGGACCGGGCATCGCCAGGTCGGCCAGCGCCGGGGGACCACCGCGGTCGGTGCCCGTGTAGTAGGCCAGTTCGGGAACACCGTCACGAAAGGTGATAACCCCTCGCCCGTCGCTGTCGAGCAAGAGCGTCTCCTGTGGTTCGAGCACGACGTAGCCGGTTAGCTCCCGGTCGAGGGCAACGGCGAGTGGATCACGTGGGTCCCGAACCACGTGGGATTTCAGCAACGTCCCCTCTGGAACGTTCATGGCGAGTCCGGGATAACTGCACTGCGAAAGCGATCAGCCACTGCCCCGGATGCGCCGTCCCGAACGTCGATCCGGGCGGCAGCCTGGCGGAACGATTCGGCCGGGGCCGAGGCCGGTGCGTGGGCGAGCAGCGGTCGGCCAGCGCGGCGAGCCTCACGGGCGGCCTCGCTGTCCGACACCGTTGCTAACGTCGGCCCGTCGAAGTACTGCTCGGTCTTGACAGTGATTTCGTCGATTGCGTCGTCGTCGTGAACCTTGTTGAACACGAGACCGGCCACGTCGGTGCCGTAGGAGGTCGCGTACTCCTGAACTTTGAGCCCGTCCGAAAGCGCCGGAATCGTCGGCTGGAGGACGACGATTACCCGATCAGCCAGCACGACCGGTAAAACTGCCGAACGACTGTCCAGTGCCGCCGGGGAGTCCAGCAAGAGCACGTCCGTATCGGCCGCCAGTTGGGCAACGACCTCTCGGAGTCGCGTGGGGTCCGAATGCCGAAACCCATCGAGGCTGGTCCCGCAGGGGACGACCGTCATTCCGAAGCGCTCGTAGGTGGCCTGTGCTACCGGCAGGTCGCCGCCGAGTACGTCGTGCAGCGTCGTCTCGACATCGGAGAGGCCCGCGTGAAACAGCATGTTCGCCATCCCCATGTCTGCGTCGACGACCGTCACGTCGTACTCATCGGTAAGTGCCATCCCCAGCGCCAGAGTACTCGTCGTCTTGCCCGTCCCACCTTTGCCGCTCGCGACTGCGAACGCCTCGACCATCGTAGCAGTGAATCCGACGGCTTGATTTAAAGAGTTGTGGATCTGGACAGAATATTGCTGGATCAGTCGTTTCGTCACTGCTCCCCGGCAATTCAATCGTGGATCTTGAGCCACGACAGATCGACGTTCGCTTCGAGCAGGTCGGCCGCGTGCTCGTACGGGTCGTGTCGCGACTGGTTCTCCGCCGGCGGGTCGATATCGACAGCCTCGAACGTGTTTCTCACGAAGGCAGATCTGAGTCCGGGGTTCTCGAAGAGACCGTGGAGGTAGGTCCCGAGTCCCTGGCCGTCGGCGACACCCCCCTCGCCGAAGGGCGTCCCACCGTGGCGCGTGCTCTTGCCCATGTGAATCTCGTAGCCTGAGACGGTGCCGTTGAACCCGGAGAGGGGGCCGGCACCGTCGACGGACCACGTCACCGACCGGACGCGCTTTTGATCTTCGAACGCGGTCGTGATCGGCAACAGTCCGACGCCGTCGACGCGATCGCGCTCGCCCGTCCCCTCGATAGCGGCGTTGGTGATCGACTCGCCCAGCATCTGGTAGCCCCCACAGAGGCCGACGACTGGTCCCTCGAACGCACGGAGACGTTCGTCGAGTCCCGACTCTCGAATCGCCAGCAGGTCGTCGACGGTGTTTTTCGTCCCCGGGAGGACGACCGCCGAAGCGTCGTCGAGCGTCGCGGAGAGCGGGACGAAGGCCACCCGGACGCCTGGTTCGCGTGCCAGCGGTTCCAGGTCGGTAACGTTCGAGGCACGCGGCAGTCGCGGCACGGCAACCGTGATCGCCTGCTCGTCGGCGACGCCGTCGTCGGCACCCCGAACCGCGCGCTCACCGGATGACGGCAACGCGACGCTGTCCTCCTCGGGTAATCCCGGATCGTCGTACGGAAGGACACCGAAGACCGGGACACCGGTACGGTTCTCGAACGCTTCGATGCCTGGCGCGAGAATCGAGCGGTCGCCGCGGAACTTCGTGATTACGCACCCGACCACACGCTTGCGAACGTCCTCGGGCACCAGTTCGAGCGTCCCGACCAGCGACGCGAACACGCCCCCGCGTTCGATGTCGGCGACCAGCAGGACATCCGCGTCAGCAAAGCGAGCGGTTTCGACGTTGGCCAGGTCCCGGTCGTGGAGATTGATCTCCGCGATGGAGCCTGCGCCCTCGGCGACGATCACGTCGTGGTCCGTGGTCAGTCGCTCGTGGGCTGCCCGCGCCGCCTCGCGCGCGTCCGTCCAGTGGCGGTCGTAGTACTCCCGGGCCGGGAAGTGACCGACCGCCTCGCCGTCGAGAACGAGCTGGGATTCGCCGTCGCCACGGGGTTTCAACAACACGGGATTGTGATCGGTCGTCGCCGCCACACCCGCCGCGCGGGCTTGGACGTACTGTGAGACGCCGACCTCTCCCCAGCCATCGCCAGTCGACAGCGCCACCGCCCGGGCGTTGTTGCTCATGTTCTGGGCTTTGAACGGCGCGACATCGACGCCGCGGTCGGCGAGCACCCGGCAGAGCCCCGCCGCCACCGTCGACTTGCCAACGTGGCTCGCTGTGCCGGCAACGAGGACCGTCTCGGTCATCACTCGACGCTGTGGTCCCCAGCGACACGTCTCTTTCGCCACGCGCTTTTGTCCGTCCCACCGGACCATCTGGTATGGACGAACAACTCGACGCGCTGGCCGAGCACTTGCAGGCGACGGCCGAGCGACCGGTCGAACGCACCGCGAGTCGCTGGCTGGGCGAGGCCGAGGCTGTCGCCGTGGATCTGGCAGAAAGTGATCTGAACCCGTCGGTTCGACAGGACCGGCTCTCGAAAGTCGAGCACCTGCTGGACAACGTCGAGGAGACGGGCGACGAGCAGGCAGACGAACACGTCGCCGCCGCACGGGAAATCGTCGCGGCGTTGCGTCCGTCCTGACACGCAGAAAAGAGCAGGTGATCAGTGGTTCCAGCGTCGAAGTGCAACAATCGAGACGCCAACGACACCGAACCATCCCAATAACAACTCAGTGCCAAAAGGCAAGTTATTGTTGCTCTGTCCGGGGGCGTTTCCGGCATTACCGGTGTTCTCGCCCTCATCTGGGCCAACACTGTTACCGATCATCCCGGTCCAGTCGGAGGGAACTCCATCAACGACACCACTCGCGCTCCCACAGCTACCCTGGTCGATATCGTAGTTGGGGTTGATGCGGTCGGGATTCTGTAGACCGATGACCTGTCTGTCCTCGGTACCAAGGTCAAACTTGTAGCCGGTAAAGCCCTCGACCCCGAAGTTCGGGTTACTTCCATCGAATGTCTCGTCGGCGTTGTCAACCGAAACCTTCACCGTGGTAATCTTGTTTTCGTCGTCCATTACGACCGTGAATTCACTCACTGACGTATCGGAGTAGACGATCATCGACGTGCAGCCAGTGAATTTTGGTGGTGGAGTGTCTGGCGTCTCTGGCGTCTTCGGGGTGTCTGGTGTGTCTGGGGTCTCTGGCGTGTCGGGCGTTTCTGGCGTGCCAGGGGTGTCTGGTGTGTCTGGCGTCTCCGGGGTGTCAGGGGTCCCCGGCGTCTCTGGCGTGTCTGGCGTCTCCGGCGTGTCAGGCGTCTCCGGCGTGTCTGGCGTTTCTGGGGTATCTGGTGTGTCAGGCGTCTCCGGGGTGTCCGGAGTGTCTGGCGTCTCTGGCGTCTCCGGCGTGTCAGGGGTCTCTGGCGTGTCAGGGTCCTCTGGTGTGTCCGGGGCGTCTGGCGTGTAAGGCTTCTTCGGCGTGTCAGGCGTCTCTGGGGTCGGTTTGTCACAGCCTATCATAATCGCGCGATGGTCGATCCGTTCGTGCGTCTCTTTGTTGAACGTCCTGACCGAGT
Organism: Halobacteriales archaeon QS_4_62_28; assembly: GCA_003021685.1. Classification (GTDB taxonomy): domain Archaea; phylum Halobacteriota; class Halobacteria; order Halobacteriales; family Haloarculaceae; genus Halomicrobium. The sequence goes on along the minus strand of PXRO01000040.1, from coordinate 8,461 downwards.
ACTCGCCGTCGTCCAGATTGTCGAAGCGTGTGCTCTCGCCGGGATGGAGCGTGACAGTCTTGCTATAGCCGTCGGCACCAGTGACCTCGACCCAGACTTTGGTTTCGTCGTTGGGATTCGTGACCGCGAGCGTGCCCTGCTCGTCGATGCACTTCTTGTTGATGTCGACGCCCGTGGGCTGCTCAGGTTCGTCGCAGTTAATCCTGATCGTGCGATGGTCGATCTTGTCATCCGTGCCTGCGACGAACGTCCTGACCGTGTAGTGGCCGTCGTCCAGACCGTCGAAATGTTCACTCTCGCCGGGTTCGAGTGTGACCGTCCTGCTGTAACCGTCAGGACCGCTGATTTCGGCCCGAACGTCGGTTTCGTCGTTGGGATTCGTGACCGTGAGTGTGCCTTGCTCGTCGATGCATTCCTTGTCGATGTCGACGCCCGTCGGCTGCTCAGGTTCGTCGCAGTCTATCGTGACCGTCGATCTGTCGATCCGGTCGTGCGTGCCCGCAACGAAGGTCTTGATCGTGTAGTGGCCGTCCTCCAGGTCGTTGAAGGACGCACTCTCGCCGGGATGGAGCGTGACAGTCTTGCTGTAACCGTCAGGACCGGCGATCCTGACATCGACAGCTGTGTCGTCGTTCGGATTCGAGATGCTGATCCTGCCCTGCTCGTCGACACATTTCTTGTCGATGTCGACACCCACTGGCTCCTCGGGGGGCGGCGTGGGCGTCGGCGTCTGTTTTGCCTCACAGTCGCTCGTCGCCACGTAGGCCGCACCCGTATTGAGCGCATCGGAGTCGTCGTGACGGGGCGCACCAACGACGATATCGTCAAAGGTGTCGTTGTCGAGATCGCCGGCGTCAGAGACGGATCGGCCCGCACGGTCGCCCGGTGCTTCGCCGTGGAATTTTGCCGTCGCGTCGGTCAACGAACGAGTTCCGGAGAGGGTTTCTGAACCCGAAACGACGTAGGCCGCTCCGGAGAAGTTCCCGCCAGTGCTGTTGTTCTGTGGTGCACCGACCAGCACGTCGTCGACGTTGTCACAGGTCACGTCACCCGAACCCGCAGAGGAGACCGCAAAGCCAGCCCTGTCGCGAGCACTCTCGCCGGTGAGCGTGACGTTTGCGTCGGCGAGTGAGCGGTCGGCTTGTGGGTTCGATTCGCCGTAGACAATGTAGGCTGTTCCGGCGGCACTCATCTCGTCGGGGTCGGCGAACGGCGCGCCCACAATCACATCATCGGCGCTGTCGTTGTTCACGTCGCCAGCGTTCGAAACCGACCACCCGGCTCGGTCGCCCGCATCGACGCCGCGCAATCGTATGTCGGCCGACGAAAGATTTCGCGTGCCTGAGAGATGCCCATAGAGGACGTAGGCCGCGCCCGCACTGGCAGTCTCGGTCCGGGCCTCTTCGTCCCCGGTGGCTGTCCAGTTGTTCGCGCCCACGATCACGTCACTGGTGCCGTCGTCGTTCACGTCCCCGGCATTCGACACGGAGTATCCGGCCTGATCACCGGGTGATTCGCCGTTCAGCGTCGCCGTCGCCCCGTCGGCGAGTTCGATAGTGCCCCGGAGCTGGTCACCAGAAAGCAGGTACACTGCGCCCGCACTGTTGTTACGCAACGGCGCACCGACCGCAACGCCGTCAGGGCCGTCGAGACCACTTGCGTTGGCGACTGACCAGCCAGCACGACTGTCCTCGTCTGCGCCCTGTAACGTCGCGTTTGCCTCGCTGAGAGACAGTTCGTAGGGGAGCCAGTGGCCACCGTGGACGACGTAGGCCGCCCCGGCGTCGGGAGCCGTGCTGTCATTGCCCGGCGCGCCGACGATCACGTCGTCGTACCCGTCATTGTTCACGTCACCGGCAAACGAGACCGACCATCCCGCCGCGTCGCCATCACTGATACCGACCAGTTTCACGTCGGCATCGGCCAGTGAAACCTCGTCTGGATTTGTCGGCCCGTAGACAATGTAGGCTGCGCCGGCATTCGCCCCGCCAGAATCGTTCCGCGGCGCACCGACGATCAGGTCATCGGCACCGTCACTGTTTATATCACCGGCGTTAGCGACCGACCAGCCAGCAGTGTCGTTTTCGGCCTCGCCGAGATACTTCGTCTCTGCCTCCGAGAGGTTCGAAACCCCCGAGAAGCCACTCGGGGCGGTCTGCTGGGCAGTCACCGACGGCGTGGTTTCCGCTTCGGTAGGAGCGACCACACCAGCGATGACGGCACTGGTCACGACGAGTGTCGCGAAAACGAGTGCGTCAATACTTCCCCGTGACATGTCCCGAGAGGGCCATGACCTTCTCATGACAGACGGTATATTTTTATGTCTAATTGTTATGACTGAAGAACCCTGGGAAAGGTCAGGCAAGTCGATCTGACCGTGGAACTCAGGTGCTCTTCTACGAACGATATGGCTGGCTTATCTCTGTCGAAATCGTTTTCATCGATCACTTCTAGCACTATCAGTCCGTTTCCGTAATCGGATATCGAGACCCATTTACACAGCCGTCACGACTGTTCGAATTCGATACGTCTGAGTAGGTTCGACATACGGATTCAATGGACATTCCGAGAGAGCGTGAGCCACGATAGACACCGCGCTCGCTCCCGGTGAGCGGTGTTCTGAGACGTTTTTATTAGGGGGGGCGACGCTCGGCCAGTCAGTGATCCAGCGACGTTCAGAACTCGGTTCCCTTCCGCGCCGGCTGCCCGGCGTCCAGCGGGTGGGCCTCCTTGTGAACGTTGGTGATCAGGTCTGCGTGTTCAGTGAGATACGCCGGGCGGGAGTGGCCGCCGGTTAACACCAGTTCGAGTCCGTCGGGGGCGTCCTCGATCAGTGCAACCACATCGTCCGGTGAAAGCAGGTCGCGGTTCGCCGCATAGAGTATCTCGTCGAGGAGCAGCATGTGGACGCCGTCCTCGGGCGAGCCATCGAGTGCGAGCGGTTCGTCCAGCGTGGCATCGGCGGCCCCGTCGATCAGCTCTCGGGCACGCGAGAGCGCACCCTGTGCACGGGCCGCGTGTTCGTCGTCGTCACTTCCGTCGAGAAAGCCGTGCCAGCCGTAGTGGCCGGCGTTTTCGTAGGAGAAACCGGGGAGCACGGCGATTGCGTTGTATTCGCCGCGAACGTCCTCGACGCTACTGGTGCCGCCTTTCATGAACTGGAGCAAGTGGACGCGGTAGCCGTGGCCCGCCGCTCGCATCCCCATCCCGAGGGCGGCAGTGGTCTTGCCCTTGCCGTCGCCCCACCATACCTGGACGAGTCCGAACGCCTCGGGAGCACCGGGGGTAATCGTTTCGGCACGCGGTCCGGCATCAGCGCCGTCAGTCATGCTCGCCACTCCGGGGCCTGCATACATCGGTCTGGCGATTGGTCACGACACCGTGGCGGGCCCCGTCGACAGAGTCCGGCGGTTCGCTGTCGGCGTAGCGGGCCGTGAAACTCGCACGGATCGCATCCCGGACGCAGGCGCGAGCACTGGCACCGACTGCGGTCGCACTCCCGGCGAATGCCGCCTGCGCACCGTCAGGGAATGTTCCCACGAAGGCAGCATCGCTGGTCGTGCCGGAGACGCCGGCGATCTGGGTGAGCGTCGCGGCTTTCGCTTCCACGCAGGTCGTCAGCAGTTCCGCGAGTGGGCCGTCTCCGAGTGCGTGTTCCGTGACGACGAGCAGGTTGACAGTACCGGGCCGCCACGCTTCGGTCCCGTCGGTGCCGTCGGAACCACTCGGTTCGAGCGGGAGTGTCGCGGGGTTCGAGAGGCCGACCGTCGCCACGGCAGTGACCGAGCCGACACGCGCACAGCGAGCGTGGGTCACATCGACGCCCGTCAGGAGGCCCGGGCCGACAATCTCGAAGCCCGCCCCTCGGCGACGCTGGTCGACGTAGGCCGCCAGATCGGTGCGGTCGAAGCCCTCGGGGACGGTGACGTTGTAGGCCGCATCGGCGTGACGATAGCCGCCTCCGGGGCCGGTCCCCAGCCAGCGGGCCCCGTCGCGACGACACTGGCAGACGCCATCGCGTGTGGTTACCTCAGCCATCGAGCACACTCAGGAGTCGCTGGTTCTCGTCGGGCATTCGAACGGCGACGCGAACGTGGGAGTCGAGCCCGCGGAAGGAGCGCGCGTCGCGGATCGCGATGTCGTGTTCCCGGACCGTCCGTAGCACCGCGTCGACCGAATCGCCGGCAGCGAGTTCGAGTAACAGGAAGGGGGCATTCGAAGGGAAGACACGGAACCGATCCGAAAGCTCGGTCGCCATCCGCTCGCGCTCGGTAACGACACGCTCGCGAGTGGCCGCGACGAACGCCTCGTCGCGCAAGCAGTGCGTACCGACGGCGGCGGCCGGTTCCCCCATTGACCACGCGGTGCGGGCCGTATCGAGCCGGTCGCGGTGGGACCCGGTCGCGACGGCATAGCCCACTCGGAGCCCCGGCAAACCGTACAGTTTCGTCAGCGACCGCGCGACGACGACGCCGGGATGGCCCGCTATCGTGGGTTCGTCGGTGAAGCCGAGAAACGCCTCGTCGACGAGCAGGGTCGTCCCCTCGTCGCGACAGCGCTGCGCAAACGCCCGTAGCCGGTCGGCGTCGCGGGTCTCGCCGGTCGGGTTGTTGGGATTGCAGACGATCACTAACGCGTGGTCGGCAGGGTCGGTATCGAGGACTGCGCCGTGATCGACGAAGACCGGATCGGCGTCCTGTAGCCTGACCTCGCGGGCGTACTCGCCGAAGCTAGGGGCCGGCACCAGCACGGAGTCGCCCGATTCGACGGTCGTTTGCAGCGTCAGTCGAATCGCCGCCAGGCCGCCCGCCGTCGGGATGACATCGTGTGCTTCACAGTCCACGACTTCCGACGCCGCCGCGCGGAAGGCACAGTAGTCGTCCGACGGATACCGGCGGGCCGTCGCGAGTGCCGACTGGTACACTCGCGGGACCCCGTCCGGGACGCAGGGGTTCGTATTCGCGCTGAAATCCAGCACCCACGGGTCGTCCGAACTGCCGTGGGGGACGCGACCGTGCTCGTCGAACGCACCAGTTCCGTCGGTGCCACCCTGCTCGCGGAGTGACTCGACGGCCTCGGGATACATACGCGTCTCTACTGGTTGAGGCGTGGATAACACTTTCGAGCGATTCGAGGAGCGGAGGGTGCGAGAAACGGCAAGTCACCAGCACTCACTCCTGCAGTCGTTCGTTCGCGACGACGGCGTCGGCGGGTCGGTTGACGTTGATCGCCAGTCGAGGGTCCCGTTCGACGAGCGTCGCCGATGGGCCGTCGCCGACGACGTTCACACCGGTGGGAGCGAGTGCCCGACCCCCGTGGTCGAACGTCGTATCGACGCTGACACCGAGGTCCCGTTTCAGGTCGGCGGGAACGGCGACGGTCAGCGAGCCAGCATCGTGGGTATCGAGCACACGGTCGACCAGCGCGCCGGTGAGTAAGGGAAGGTCCGCGGCGACAGTGAGCACTGGCTGGTCGAGGCGGTCCCCAGCGAGCGCTTCGTCGAGGTCCGCGACGTAGCCCTTGCCGGCCGTTTCGATAGCCGGAACGTCGACGTGGGCGTGGGTCTCGGGAGTCTCAGCGGTCGCCGCGACTGTGATTCCTTCGAGAGCACTTTCTCCGAGCGCGTCGATGACGCGGTCGATCATCGGCCGACCGCCGATGCGATAGAGCGGCTTCTCGCAGTCGGTCGCCAGGCGGGTACCTCGACCGCCGGCCATCACGAGAGCGTCCATACGATCACCCCCACGTGGAGTGCGGCGAGGCGTGCCAGGTCGTTGGTCGCCCCGAGCACGTCACCGCTGACGCCGCCGAGGGTGTCGTCAGCCCAGCGGCCGATAGCGAGGGCGAGGACGACCGCAGCAAGCAACGGCCCAAAGCCGCTGAAATCTGCGAGCAGTCCGGCCGGAAATGCGACAGCAACCGGGAGCCACAGGTCCCCCGCGTTCGCCTCGTTTAGAAAGGATGCGCCAAAGCCGTCGTGGCTCGTGCCCGCCCGGCAGACCAGCGTCGCCATCGCGAGTTTCGCGCCGACTTCGCTCGCGACGACGAGTCCGGCCGCGGCAGTCACCGGGAGAGAGGCCAGTGCCAGACCGGCCATCGTCAGTCCGACGAGGCCGACACCGAGTGCGAGGACGGCACCGACGCCGACGGTCGTGTCGGTCATCACGTCGCGTCGCCGCTCGGGGCCGCCGTGGACGACGGCGGCGTCGCCGAGATCAGCGAGGCCGTCGGCGTGGTTGACGCCGGTGACGAGGACCGCCGCGACGACCAGCGCGACGGCAGTCGTCGGCGCGGGAATCGGCAGGACGACAGCGATAGCGAGCAGGAGGCCGACGACGTAGCCAGCAAGCGGGAACGCCGCGGGCGTCTGACGGAAAGCGTCGAAGGCGGCCTCGCTGTGCCCGACTGGGAGTCTGGTGAGAAAACCGAGCGCACCCCGGAGCGCGCTCAGAACCACGCGGCGATCACCACCAGGGTCGCGGCGGCATAAACCAGCACGCCAGCGACGGCGACAGTCCTGATCGCTCGCTGTGCCCGTTCGACGGTTGGCAGGCGGGCGTCGGGTGCGAGCGTGTAGACACCGGGCTTTTCGAGTTTCGTGCCGTGGGCCGCCGAGAGCGTGCCCATCGGCCACCCGGAATTGGGCGATGGGACGCCCGCGAGCCACTGGCGAGCGCGCCGGAGCGCGCCGGGGTCGCGGGCGGCCACTGCGAGTGCCAGTGCGCTCGCTCGCGCGGGCACCCACATCACGATGTCGTCGAGGCGGGCGGGCACCCAGCCGACGGGTTTCGAGCGATAGCCCAGCATCGAGTCCAGCGTGTTGACGGCCTTGACCCACGCCGCCAGGCCGGCACCGAGCGCGAGCGCGGTAGTCGAGGCAAGGGAGAGTCCCGTGCCGGCGAGGACGCCGACGACGAACGCGCCAAGCGGTGCGACCAGTCCATCGGCGAGGTTCTCCGCGGCGCTCTCGACGGCTGCACTCCGAACCTGGCCTGCCGAGAGACCGCTCGCAGCCCGGCCAGCGAGCGCGCGCAGCGACTCGCGTGCCGCGTCGAGGTCGGTCGCACTGGTCGCGACGACCGACCGGGCCTCGGCGAGCAACATCTGGAGACTCGTCGAGACGAACAGCGCGAGGCCGGCGACGAGCGGTGCGAGCCACGGCGACGCCAGACCGGCCGTCCAGACGAGGGCGGCGACGGGGGCCGCGGCGAGCAGCGAAAGGGCGAGCGCTCCGAGACCGCCGACCAGTTTCGGCGACCCCCACTCGCGGTCGAGGGGCGCGATTGCCTTACCGAACCACGCGACTGGATGCAGCCGCTGTGGTGGCTCCGCGACACCGAGTTCGAGTGCGGCGGCAACGGCGACGGCGAGCGCAGCCATCACGGTGCTTCGTCCCCCTGAGAACGTGTCGGCGAGCGTGCATCGAGCCACGCCGGCAGGTCCCCGAGCGCCACATCATCGGGCAACACCGTCGTCGCGCCGGCCCGTCCGGCACCGCCGTCGGTGCGGGCATCGTCGCCAACGTGGACTAGCGCATCGAGCGAGACACCGAGCATCTCGGCCGCCTGCTCGAAGATACCAGGATGGGGTTTGCGCCAGCCACAGTCGACGCTCGTGACGACGTGTCCGACGGCGATGTCCGCCCGACCGAGCGCTCGTTCGACGAGGCCCGGAACGCTGCAGTTCGAGCAGATGGCGACGGGACCATGCTGGCGTGCACTCGCCAGCGCGTCGCGAGCACCCGGACGGACGGTCACCGGACAGTCGAATGCCCCGAATGTCACCTCACGAGCGGTCGTGTCGTCGATTTCGACCCCGCGACTGGCCAGGGCGAGTCGGACGTGCTCGTCGAGCGGTGCCGCTGTCCTGCGCTCGTACTCCCGGTGAGCAGTGCCATAGGCATTCTTCCAGTCTTCGGGTATTCGAACGTCGCGAACCGCGAGTTCGTCGGCGACGGCCACCCACGGCTCGTCGGGCCTGTCGGCGGTCACGAGCGTTCCGAAGCAATCGAACGATACTGCCACGAGCGTGTGATTACGGCAAGCACACTTGAACTGTACGGTGGCACGGTCACTATCAAGAACGCGACTGACACGCGTCGGACAAGTACTATTCTATTTATGTATACCTCGCACGTATCTACCAGCATTTTGATATATCCGCGGCTGTTTACAGTCAGAATTATTATCTGAATCGCAATACTGCAGTTCTTCTGATCTAGCAATTTCTGAAATTACTGCCGGCAGCAACGGTCCGACTCGACTGCCGTAAACAGTTTCCGTAAACCGACAGGTCTGGAACGGGATGCCAGTAGCGCCGGGGAGTCATAGTGCCGGCTGTCACAGCGTGGCGATATCTGCCACCCCGGGGTGGCACATTTGTTTACAGACTGACAGCCGGCAGTATTACCAGCGGTGGTGCACGTCCTCGAAGACGTACTCCTCGTAGATGTCACGGATCG
>PXRO01000039.1:28884-35201 GCA_003021685.1 Halobacteriales archaeon QS_4_62_28 | reverse complement strand
CCCAATCATAACCGGATTCGGCTCTCCAAAGGCCGAAATCTGAAAGACGGGCGGAGCGACTTCATCCTCTGTGAGTACGCCGCCGACCCGGACGTGGACATACAAAGCGTCCAGCAGGTCCGGGCGGTCTGGACTGACGAGGAATGGGAGTTGCACATCGTCTGCCGCGTCGAAATCGAGGACGCTGATGCTCCCGGCGACCGGGTTGCGGGTATCGACCTCGGTATCTGTAACTTCGCGGCAGTCGCAGTCGGTGACGAGGCCCTGCTGTATCCTGGTGGGGCGCTCAAAGAGGACGACTATTACTTCCAGAAAGAGCGAGCGAAGTGCGACGATAGCGGCTCACAGAAGGCGCGGCGACTGGACCGCAAGCGCGACGAGCGCCGGACACACTTCTTACACGCTGTCTCGAATGATATAGTAGCCGAGTGCGCCGCCCGGAATGTCGGGACGATTGCCGTAGGCGACCTCTCTGGTATCCGCGAGGACACCGATTGGGGCGACCACGGCAATCTGGACCTGCACGGGTGGGCGTTCGACCGCTTCACCGAGTTGCTGGACTACAAAGCCACAGAACGCGGCATCAGCGTCGAGCGTGTTGACGAACGCGACACCTCGAAATCGTGTGCGACCTGTAGGTTCACCGACGACAGCCAGCGCGTCGAACGTGGCCTGTACGTCTGTGAGGAGTGTGGGCTGGTCGCTAACGCTGACGTGAACGGGGCCGAGAATATCCGACAGAAGGTACTCCCGAGTCTCGCCTGTGATGGGGGAGATAGGGATAACGGCTGGATGGCACAGCCAGCGGTTCGTCTGTTCGACAAATCCACGGGCCGAGTACGCCCACAAGAGCAGGTGCGCCCCAAACCATAATATCCCAACGCTCGGGAAACCGCGCCGTGAACGGCGCGGAGGATGTCATTCGCCAATCCTACCTATCTCATTTCAACAAATCGCTTGGCAGTGATTGATGCTATTATGGACATAACAATGATGATTGAGAAGTTCGATCACACACACTCGAATAATGAGGCGTCGAGCGCTTCTCTGTAGCGTGGGTGTTGGTGTGTTGAGTGGCTGTCCCGGCTTCGGAGACTCCACTGAGACTCCTCGGGCCACGGAAACTGAAACGACAGAGGCTGATCAGGAGACACAGACCGATCGGGGGACAGTCATGGATACGGACGAATCGGGAACAAAACAGGTCCCCACATCAGCGTTACCCGAGGGAGTTCCAGCGGTTCCAGACGGGTTCGATGACGTGATCAATGTCGTTGACGCTGGAGCAGATCCCACCGGTGAAGAGCCAATTGATCAAATGCTCGGTGATCGCCTGGGGGAGGGAACACTGTTGGTCTTCCCGCAGGGCAGATATAAGATATCGAAACTCAGGTTGAGCGATCTCGAAAACACTGGGATGGTCGCTGCCAGCGGAACAGAGCCAGTATTAGTACCGGGCGAGCCTGCCAGCGTTCAGGGACCACGATGGATCTGGCTTTCAGAAGTCAGCGGCTTTCTGTTCGACGGCCTGGATTTCGATTTCCGGGATCCCGACTCGTCTGGTCGACTGATGATCACTGGACTCGGCGATTTTGCTGTCCGGAACATTCGCGTTCGCGGGCGATACGTTACGCCGAGTGCGTTTCGCTTCGATGTGCGCCATCCAGACCAGAGTGCCCTCATCGAGAACGTGACAGCACTCGGGACCAATCAACCAGCCGCCAAAACGACCGGAATCTACATCGGCCGTTTGCACGCTGGGGAGATATTTATTCGAAATTGTCGACTCGAAAATTTCCCCGATAATGGAGTCTATGCATCCCCACCAGGCGGGCACGGTGGTGACTTCGACGGAAAAAACGGGGTCGTCCACGTCGAGGGCGGAATGTACAAGAACAACAACATCGCAAACGTTCGCCTCGGTTCGACGGGGTCCACAGCGCGGAACGTCTCTGTCGTCGTCGACACAGTGCCACCGCATCCGCCAAACAGTCTCAATGTCCGTGGAATTCGCCTCCGGGGCAAGAGTGGACAAATAGTCGAGAACTGCTCCGTCCGGTTCAGTTCAAACGCCGGGAGAGGCTTCGGTGGAGTCGTCCTTCACAGAGACAACGGGTCTGCGACTATCCGAAACACTGATATTCAAATGGACCGGGACGGCGTGCCGGCTATCGCTGCTGCCCAACCTTCTGCAACGGTCCATGAGGACCAATCAAAGCCGGCCGGAGCGACATTCGCGGGGGTCCGCATTACCGGGACCGCTGGACAGAAAACGGCGGTTTCAATCGCTCACCGAGACCAGACTCGGTTTCGAGACTGTTCGATCTCTCAGAGCGGGGCGGACCGCGACGGCATCGTATTCAGACACTCACAGAACTGTCTCATGTCGAATACAGCTATCTCTGTCACGGGCACACCAATCAAAGCCTACGAATCGGACGTGACCCGTCATTCTGATGATGATTGAGACTCGGGAACGTGACCGCCATCCGATTCTCCGACGAGCGAAAACCTGCAAATACTACATAATACTGCTGTCTGGCGTTCAGCACCGTATATTAAGATGTTATTACTCTATCTCAAGTCCTACACGGCTATTGCGGACCGACTCTACTCGAATCTGTGACACCGGTTCTTGTAGTAATACTACACTACCATCTGAAATACTGTTATGATAGCCGGTCTTCCAATCATCGAGCGAGGCATCAAACCAGCATGTAAAGTAACCTCTTCATGGGCAAGCAATAGCAAAGTCAGATTATCATTGCAAGAATATTTATTACAGTAATTCGCCCTTAACCGGATATGGCTCATAATTCGAGTCAGGTTGGAGACGGGGAGCAGAACCTTACTGAGGGGAATAGAGACAGTAATACTGGATTAGGGCGGCGCTCTTTCATGAAAGTAGCCGGGGTGGCTACTGCGGGTGCGCTCTTGACGGGTGCTTCGCAAACTGGCGCTGCGTCGAATCTCGAAAAGACAATTATTATCGACGGGAGTGGGACGTCAGGAGAATCCAGTTACGAATTCGAAGTGGCTGAACAAGTCGAACCGATATATAACGCAGATAACGAAGATGATACCATTGACGACACCGTGGTGTCGGGTACCGTCGGTAACGAGATTTCCGCGTACGGGTATTCAAGGGGAATCCTGAGCCTGAACGTGGATGGGCCCGGTTCGCTGCTGTTTGGATCTGGTCTGGCCGATCAAATACCGGAGCCCCGGAAGGAGCTGGTAATTCGCTCGGAATCGGAGATATCCTACGAATTCACGACTACCGGCGAGATCACCAAACTTCTCGACAACGGAGCGAACTCTGCCGAACAGAACAACGACACCATCGTCCAGAATAACGATGGCACGTGGACTGCGACTGGATACACCGGCAACGGTTACGGTGACGGATTCGCGTTCCGGGGCGAGGTAACGGATTTCAGTCCTAAAGTCGGCTCGTACGAACTCTCTCTTGACGGCAACGCGACGGACGCTTACGAGCTAACTGGGACCGAGCAGAACAGAGACGAACTGGTAATTCACTCGGACTCCGAGGTTTCCTACGAATTCACGACTACCGGCGAGATTACCAAACTTCTCGACAACGGAACGGACTCTGCCGAACAGAACAACGACACTGTCGTTCAGAACAATGATGGCACGTGGACTGCGACTGGATACACCGGCAATGGTTACGGTGATGGGTTCGAATTCGATGGCGAGGTAACGGGATTCAACACGCCCGCGACAGATTACACAGTCCTGTTGAACGGCCAGGAAACCGATAAATGGAGCCTTACCGGTACAGAAAAACCCGAGATACGGGACTCTGACATCGGCGGTGGCGGCTCGTACACTGGCCAAACCTTCAGCGAGTCAGATGCAACGGTTGTCGTGACATCTCGCGACGAACTAGTTGCCGCCATGGATTCCGTCGGCTCTGGTGACGTCGTTTTCATTCCAGGTGATGTTGCGATTCAGATGAACGGAACGACAGTCGATATCCCCGACGGTGTTACGCTGGCATCTGACCGGGGTACCGACGGATCCTCGGGCGCTTTGATCAGCGAGCCCAGTGACGGAAATGTTCGCGTGCTACGAAGCGAGAATAACGTTCATCTGTCCGGACTGCGACTCTACGGGCCGCACCACTCGGAGTTCGGTGTCTCTTACTCGAACACCTGGGACCACGCTGGTATCGGCTTCCAGATGTACGGTAGCGGCGGAGAAGTTTCGAACTGTGAAGTGGCTGGATTCGGTTACGACGCTCTCCGCAGTAGGGGTGATAATCATATCCATCACTCGGTCATCCGCAACAACTCTATGTCCGGCCTCGGTTACGGCGTTCAGGTGTTTTCGGGATCCAACGAAACTATCGTGGAGTACTGTGAGTTCGACCGTAACCGTCACTGCATCGCTGGACAGGGCTCTGCAGGATACACTGCGCGGTACAACATCTGCCGAGAACGGCAAGTTCACCACGCGTTTGACCACCACGGCGACGCAGGGCAAACCGAAATCCACAACAACCGATTCGAGATGGTCCCCGGAACGGTCGATGTCATGCCATCCGCGTTCCGAGCCAGAGAGTGTATTGACGGTCCGATCGACATCCACCACAACTGGTGTTTCAATCCCAACGAGCCGGACCCGAACAACCCGGGCGATCAGGAAGCAGCGTTCGCCAACGGGGGTTGTGACTTCCGTAATATGAATATTCAAGATAATCACTACGGAACGTCGACACCACCATCGGGCGTTGGCCTGGATTTGTAGTAACAGGACCTTCTAACGATTAGGTAATAGAAAACAGATCACATCGAACCGCTCGTTTCATTCAAAAGCGGTATCGTAGACTCTTTTTTACCCGAGTCAAAGCTAGTTATACCGGTACACTGTACCGTTCAACGCCACGCAGGTGTGATATTTTTACCTTGATCGACTAAGCTGACTATAACAATGCGTATCGGTAGAAACCATCCGGATACCGGATTATGAGACGACAGTCGCTATGACACTCTCGTGTCGCTGACTGGTGGAAACGACTGAGATGAGAATGAAACCCAACGCGGCAGTTATCATACCAGCTCCTAACCCATGACCGAAGCAAACTCGAAGACATTGATACTTGGATTCGATGCACTTGATTTTCGCTATCTGGACCGATTCCAAGGATCTCTTCCTCACTTCAGGGCCCTCAGAAATCGTGGTCTCGAGGCACCGTTAGATTCGACGTTTCCGCCGTGGACTGCGAGCGCCTGGCCTTCGATGTACACCGGGATGGATCCCAGCTATCATGGTGTCTACGATTTTTTCACCATCGGTGGGTACCCTGACAAAGCACAATTAGTGACCAACCGAGATGTCGAACAACCGGCTATCTGGGACTACCTCACGGCTCAGGGGGCACGGTCGATTGTACTCAATGTCCCCGTGACACATCCTGCCGGCGAACTCAACGGTGTGTTGATCCCGGGCTATCTCGCTTCTGAAGATGCGACCGGATATCCAGCGACGATCCGAGACGAGGTGTCGAACGCAGTCGGTGAACCGTACCGAATATACTCACGTAATGAGGCCGAGAGCGGCACGGTACAGGTATCGGATTACACCGATCTGATCGACCTCCGAAAGCAGGCGGCGATACATCTCCTCGAGTCGAGAGAGTGGGATTTCTCGTTCATTCAGGTCCAGAAGACCGATAACGTTTTTCACTCCTTTGACGATGAAAGCGCGTTCAGACGTGTGTACGAGGCCGCCGACGAACTCCTTGGTGCAGTGCTGGATACTGTCAGTGACGACGTAAACGTTATCGTCTGCTCGGATCATGGGATGGGTCGAAAAAACGGGTACGGAATCTATCTGAATGAAATTCTCCGCGAGCACGGCTACATCGAGATAGGGACGGGTGGGACGGGTCCACAACTAAAACACGTCAAGCGTCGGTTCAAGCAGTCGGAGTCGACAGACTCTGAAAACCGCCCCCTTCCCGCTACAGCGGTTACCTGGTTCGTCGAAGAGTTCGGCGAACATCTTCCGATCGGGTCCCTCTACACAGTCCTGGAGAACCTGGGTATCGCAGACTCAGTAAGCAAAATGGTTCCCTACACCTCGCGAGCAGCAGCGAGTGACGGAATCGACTGGGCCAAATCAACGGCTTACTGTCGAAGCAGTTCACGGCTCGGTGTCCGTATCAATCTCAGGAATAGAGATCCACAGGGTGTGGTTCCCGAGAGCGACTACGAACGGGTCAGAGACGATATCATTGCACTACTCACTGGAGTCAAAACGCCCGATGGCCGTGATGCATTCGAAGATGT
>PXRO01000039.1:0-28829 GCA_003021685.1 Halobacteriales archaeon QS_4_62_28 | reverse complement strand
ATCGGAACGGAACTATTTGGTCGTCAGTTTATCTCCATCGATACCTACGATCACAAACCAGCGGGCGTTTTCCTCGCTGATGGGCCTGCCTTCGAGGCGGATACTTCCCTTGGTCGGCTCTCACTGACTGATGTCGCCCCAACCGCGATGGCAGTTCTAAAACAGCCGGTCCCCGACCGAATGACTGGAACGGTCCCAAACGGATTACTCACCCGGTCAATCGAGACGGCTCAGTATGACGACCTCACGATTGATTTTGCTGGCAGAGAAGGGACAGAACGTGGTGCAGAAAAAGAGAAAACGATGGAAGAGCGGCTTGAGAATCTTGGCTATCTTTGATGGCTGAGAACGATGCTCTCTCAACCCTCGCGTCCAGTGCTGCACTCGTTATCGTAGGTGGAGTCTTCAGTGCCGCAGGGACACTCCTCGAACGTGTCATTATCGGAAATATCCTTTCCCCGGCTGCATATGGTGAGGTGAGCATCGCACTGACCATCATGTCTGTTTCGGTGACGGTTTGTTTGCTCGGATTAAGCCAGGGGATTCCACGGTACATCTCCAGATTTGAAGCAACAGAAAAGAAGCGCGGTGTCTGGGTCAGTGGAATCCTCGTCTCGTTCTTTACGGCTCTTGTCATCGCGGTGTTACTGTACCTCAACGCTGACTTTCTCGCTACCCACTTGTTCGAGAGAGCGAACGCGACGAGACTCGTACGCCTGTTTGCTGTTGCACTCCCGTGTGTGACAGGGTTACTAATCGGAGTCAGCGGAGTACGTGGGATGGAAAACACGATTTATAAAACGTACACGAAGGACCTCCTGTATCCGTTTCTTCGGATTGTCCTCGTCACCGTGCTGTTGATATTTGGTTTCGGAGTGATGGCAGCAGGATACGCATACATCATCGCTGCCGCCATCAGTTTCATCGTCGCACATCTACTCCTCAACAATCTCTTTCCACTCGTTGGGCGATTCGAACTGCGTGTGCGCGAACTCGTGCGGTTCTCTCTTCCGCTCGTCATTGCGACATTGCTGGCATCGCTGCTACTCCGAACGGATACCGTCATGCTCGGTTATTTTCGGGAGTCGTTCGAAGTCGGTCAGTACTCGGCCGCGTATCCGCTGGGGCGGGGAATGCTTATTCTTCTCAGCTCCTTTGGATTCATGTATCTTCCATTAGTGTCCAGTCTCGACGCTGAAGGAAAGCGTAATGAAATCGATGCGATCTATGCAACAACGACAAAGTGGGTGTATATTGGCACGTTCCCTGCATTTGTTACAATGGTTTTTTTCTCGGAGGATCTGTTGCGTATCTTCTTCGGTGCCGAATACACTCCAGGAGGGATTGCACTCACGATACTGGCTATCGGATTCTTCTCGAACGCTATCGGCGGGCGAAACCGCGAGACGCTCTCAGCGCTCGGACACACGAGGTACGTATTGCTCTCTAACAGCATCGCATTCGTACTCAATATCACACTGAACCTCGTACTGATTCCACGATACGGGTTCGTTGGGGCAGCAGTAGCATCAGCCGTGTCGATCATCTTTCTCAACATATTTGTCTGTGCGATACTGGCATTCAAATTCAATATTTCTCCGTTTTCTCGATGGTCCGTACGAACGTACGTTACTCTTCCTCTCGTGCTTTTAGCACCCTTCTATGTCGCTTCTCAACATCTCGCCCTGAATGCAGTGTTGTTGTTACCTTTCCTGCTCTGTGTTGGTATTCTCGCTCTGGTTACTGTCGGTGCCGTGGGTGGGTTCCAGCCGGAAGATCAGGTGGTGATTGATCTGATAGAATCGAAAACTGGCGTGCAGATACCGTTTGTTCGCCAGTATCTTCCGGGAGAATGATAGGAGAGATGCTGGTAGCCAGACATGTGAGCTGCACTCCGTTTGCTCTTTGTCTCGTCCTACAGAATATCTCTCGTCGTTATTCGCCAGTCGCCCTGTGATGCTGGATACTCGTGGGTGGAGAAGCCAGGTGGCCACATCATGTATTCCGTTCCCATTTCGATCCAGTTTTTTGATGGTTGATGCTCCGAACAAGCGACGACGACATCGGCTCCGAACTCGCGTGCATCGCTCTCGACCCGGGTAAGCAGCCGCTGTGTCACGGCCGGGTCGTCCCACGCCTGTTCAAGTACCCTGGTTTCTACGAGTCCACTCCTGTTTAAATGTCCGGCGACGGCGAACCCGGCTATCGTCCTCTGGTCTTTTTTTCTCGCAAGAATCAAGCGCGCGCTCGGAAAGAGCAACGAGTGACGGATAGCTTTCTTGGATCGCTCGAATTTGTAGGTTTCGTTCGTCATGTCGGTCAGAACAGTGTCCAATTGTTCGATCAGTTCTTCGCTCGGGTCCTCGACAACATCAATGACGTAGTCCGTTGAGGGCGTTCTCGCAGTCGATACCGTTTGCCGATTCCTACCATATATCCGCCCGGCCGAGACGGCAATCCATCGAGAAACTATCTCCGACTTGGTGAGATGCCGACCAGCGCTGCTGAGTTTACCGGCGATTGACTGCAGCGCTAGATTGTCGAAGACGTAATTAGACGCGACCTTTAATGGCGAGAGGGGCTTGACAAAGACGGGTAAGATGATGTAGTTCCAGCCGTTTTTTTCGTGATGTTCAGTCGTAATCTTTCCAGATCGATTGAACGTGAAAAGACAGTCTGCCTTTTGACGACTGTACTCGTTCGACCGTCTGAGAAGATCCGAATAATGTCCTTTGCCTCGGTGATCTTCGTGAACGGCCGTTCCGCCGTGGACGTGTGCAAGGGCTGTCTCGCCATCGGGTCGCTGTAGTCGTCGTTCGAACACGCGCCTCGCTCCGATCAGTTTGCCCGTCGCAGTAGTTACAATGAAATTATGTTCGGAGGGATCATAATTCGGGAACTGGTCGTACTTCCACTCGAAGTACTCGCGAGACCCCCAGCCGTCGAATGCATTATTGAGCAGCTTCAAAAGTGCCTCGTCGTCTGGTTTTCTTTGTAGACACGTACTATTGTCATCCTCGAGTGTGGTCATATCGATGACTGGACCTCCACTGTATCGCGGGCGCTTGCAGAGCGAGTGTCGATATCTCTGTTCAGAATGAGATCAACCATGTGGGCAGTGACATCTCGCTTTTGATCGATTAACGCCGCCTGCTTGCGTTTCCACTCTCCAACTGTATCGCCTGTCACGATATCTTCCACACAGTCGAGAGCCGCGTCCTCGTCAGCGAACGAGAACAGTAGTCCGTATTCAGTTAATTCTTCGAAGTTGTGCATCTCGTCGTCGCCAGCGACAGAATTGACACGAATTGCGGGTGTTCCGAGGAGTGCCGCTTCGGTCGGCATCGTCTGGGAGTCTCCCAGGTAAAGGTCTGCACAATGCAGTAAATCGTGGATGCAATGTGGCGGAATCGTCAATCGAAACTGTTCATATTTCGACGGCAGTTCTTGTTCGCTCGTAATGTAGACGTCCCCTCGACCGGCAAGGAAATCGACGATATCCCATCTACTGGTACCTGATAGTCCTCGATTGCCGACATCGTGATAGGCGTCCCATCCCGCGAAGCGCAAGACGAAATAGGGTGCGTCAGGGTCTATACCATGACGGTGTAGTTTTTCGGCATCGGGTTCAAATCTGTCTGGGTGAAGATATGTGAGTTCCTGGAAGCCGACATCGTGGCGACGGTTGCAGGAGAACTGCAAATCGAATCCTGGTGGTGTACAGACATCGTCGCTGAACGGGAGCGTAGTCCCGTGGTACACCGCACGGACAGGCCATGGACGGAGAACAGTGTCCGTGTAGACGATATTTCGACAGCCCACGACGTTTGAGACGTGGACTGCTGGTAGTGCGAGTCGGCTTACTATTACATCCGGGTCGAAGTGATTCGCCAGGCGATAGAGCCTGACTTCTCGCTTTGCGAGTTCTGTCCCCAACGAAACAATCCCATCGCCCGCTGCGGTGAGTGGATGGTGATCGATGTCGCACTCCTCGAGCAGTTCGATGGTCATTTCTTTCTCGCGTGAGGCTACCAACGTATCGATTCCTCTCGATTCGAGTTCCCAGATAGCGTGTTTGAATAGGTGGACCTGTGCTGGATGATTGATACTAAACAGGACTCGCTGGACCATGATTATCTGAACATCTGGAGAGCGCGTTTACCGACGTTTATAACGGTATCTTTCCCAGTCACGTAGACGAGTTCATCGTAACTTCCAGCCCACCGGTTGGGATGAGACAGAATGTACGGCCGCTGTAGCCGCCCGGATTTGACTAACTGGATGAGTTCTTCTGTTCCTGATGCCTGATACTGCTTCTCGCTCGGGCCGGTTGTCGTGTCTTTTACTTTGAGTGTCCCGTCGCGCCACGTTCGACCAGTGTCTGAAAAGTATGTCAGGTCGGTAAAATTCGCCGAGAGGTACGCCTCACCGAGAAGACCGTACTCGTCGAAATCGTATTCCTCCGTCCAGATGTCCCGGTTGTCGTGGGGCGTCAACGGATTGCCGTGCATGCAGACCGTATCGATATCACATACCGCTCGCAATTGTTCGAGGTTCTCTGCGAACAATTCATGGGCCCGGTCGATGTCTCCATCGGCCCGGTCCAGGTCCTCGTAGTGGTACCCGATCTCGTGACCGAGAGAAGCGATTGTCTGGATCAGTTCCGGATTGAACGTCTTATCGACCGTGCGGAAGTAGTACGTAGCAGTAACACCGTGTTCTGCCTCGATACGGGCAATATCGAGTGCGTTCTGGGGCTTCCTGTCGACATCGTGCCGGAAGACAGCGAATCGGTTTGGTAGCGACTCGGCTGAAATATATTCTTTGACCGGCAGCGTACTGTAGGCACACTCGGTTGTCTTCTCGATCAAGGCCTCGTACATTTCGTAGGTGAAATCACGAGGTAGTGTGTCTGAAACTAAATCTCCAACTCTTATCATAGCACTGTTTAGATTCATTATGTTTTCTCGAATCGGATGACTGATGGGATTACACCACGTTTTTTGAGAGGTGGATTAGTTATTATCCAGTTAGCAATGATTCTCACGAGCGTAGCATCGTCTTATTTGCCCGTAGTAATATGGAACGGGCCGACATCATACTGTCAGGACGCGGGGGACGCCGACGGTAACGAGATAGATACCGCTGGCTGTCGCTGTTTCACGATATTAGCGTCCCTGGAGTCGTAACATCCGTGACAGACGGACAGCCGGCAGTATCACTCGGTCACTCTGACCCCCAGTCGGTGATGCCAAGCACCACGTCACATTCCGGGCAGGTCCACACGTGGGGCGTGTTGGCCGCGGGTGCTTGCGTGACTCGTTGCGCCCAGTCGCTGATATCGGCCTCACAGGAAGGACACAGTGCCATGTCAACAAATAGCACTTTCTATTGTTTCAATGTTTGGGCACCACTCCCCATCGTGTTTAGTTAGTGGAGTTATGCCAGCGAGCAAAGGTTTAAAGCCATGATTCGGCGGTTTCTGGTTGGACGTGGCTGAAGCAATCTGTTCTGTACCTTGATCGAACAGAAAATCCTCCAACTCATTCCCAAGACGACGGTTGATCAGATCGCCGCCAGTGACGATGTGATCCACGCATCCCAGACACTATCCGTGGCGACTGGCGGTGTTGATGAACAACTACAATACCTTCGTCGCACCATGGGTGACGATAACGAATGACGAGTTCTTCACGCAAGCGCTACAGGGGAATCGGTATCTGAAAGCGATCCAGCTGATCAATCGATTCGAGACCGAGTTAGAACACGAACTCAAACGGTTCGGTGATCGGGTCGTCGAGGCGAACCCGGACCAGTTCGAGACTGGTGTTGAGGGACGATGGAACAATCGTCGGTCGTCCGGCTCGGTTATCGCGTTCGCCCGTGTTGATTACGATCTGCACCGAATCGGTTCCGCAGACGATGCCGCTGATCTCACGCTTAATCTCTCATTCCGGTGGGTTGAGCCCGGTGAATACGGGCACGCGGATGTTGATGGGCTCGCGTAGACTGGATGACTCAGGCCGATGAACGTATCTCAGAGTTTCTCCACGAGAAGGAGATAATCGCGTCACCTGGCGTCATCGGCGCAAACATCGACTATACCGGCGAATACATCTCTCGGCGATGGGCCATCCCCCACGTTCAGCCGGGTGATCGCCAATAGCAACACCTATTACCGTCCAGGCTGTTCCCTTCCGGACGGAACGACCCACACAAGCGATACTATGTATTCGACAGGTCCGTGGCTGTCGACAGCGTCGGTGACCGGGGACACGACGCTCCTGGTCCGGGGGCCAGCAATGACCCGCAAGACCGACTTGACGGTGCGGACGCTGGCCGCAGACGACGACGCCAACACGGGGACCGTCTTCGTGACGACCGACGACAGCCCGTCTGCACTCTGGCAACGTTACCGTACACAAGTACCGGCGGCCGACCCGAGATCTGTCGGTATCGTCGACGCCACGGGCAGCACCGGCAGCGACCCAGCCGGGACGACATCAGACGAGTACGCGACCGACGGGAGCGACCCCCGCGTCGCCACTGTCGGGTCGCCGGCCGACCTCACCGGCGTTGGGATGGCAGTGAGCAAACTCCTTGAGGCGTTGGTGGCACAGCAGGAACTCAACCGCGTCCGTCTCGGCCTGCTCTCGCTGAACACGATGGTGATGTACGCGGAAGGCGAGCGGGTCGTCAAGTTCCTCCACGCGATGACCCGGCGGATCAACGCGATCGACGGATTCGGCCTCGTCGTCGTCCACACCGACGGGTTCGATGTGCGACTCGACAGCCAGTTCGGTGCGTTCGTCGACGGCACGGTTGAGATCCGCGAGCGCGACCCGGGCGGGATCGAAACCCGCCTCCGCGGTCTCGGCGAGGCGACCGACTGGACGGCCGTCGAGTTCGACGACTCGGACCCACACCCGGACACACCGGCGCCAGCAGGGACAAACGGGGATTCCGGCACGTACCCCGTCCCCGAGTCGCTGCACGCGGCGATCGCGGCCGCCGAGGACGAGCGGCCGACCCTGACGCTGTGTAACGACGACGCGACCGACGGGGACGGCAACAGGCTTCGGTCGTACTTCGAGGCCCGAGATATCTCGGTCCGAACGGCGACGCTCAATGCGTCCGCGCCGCGGAACGTCGCCCTGCTGCACCGCGGGGAGGAACTGGTCGCGGCGACGACCATCGACGCCCTCACGGACGCGATCGCCCTTGAGTCCGGCGACGGGTTCGACTGGCGCCAGCAACCCGACGTGCTCAAAGCGCTGCACGACGACATCCACGGCGCCAGGGGTGTCGATAAGGCGTTTCTCATCGAAGTAAGCCGGATCGTCGAAATGCGTAGCTACCGGACCGGCGCCGGTCGCGTTGACGCCGGCTTCCAGGCACTCTCCAATCTGTGGGGCGACCCCCGGGCACGCCGGATATACGACCGCCTCGTCGACAGGGGCGTCGATGTCCACGTCTACGGCGTTCCCGACGTCCAGACGCCCGCGGACGACCGCGTCACGGTTCACGCCTCCGAGCACGAGGAGATACGCGACGGCTGGTTCGTCGTCCACGACGGCGCGGGCGACGACGACGGGAAGGCCGCCCTCGTCGCCGAGGAGCGCGACCCTGGCGTCTACCACGGCTTCTGGACGCGGACCCCCGGCCGCGTCGACGCGCTCGGGACCTACCTGCGGGAGGCCTATCCCGCCCCGTAGCGATTACTGTGGCTGTCTGCCGGTCCGACCGGCCGCGGTCGGGCCGTCAGTCCGGTATTCCGGCAGACCGTCCTGACGATGGTTGAGGGCATCACGGACCTCCACCACGTACTCCAGTTGAATCGACGTGACACGGTCGCCGTGATCTTCTTGGAGCCGAAAACACTGCGAGGACTGCATCCAGCGTGCGAACCCGCCGCCCGCGGGCTCGCCCGCATGCTTCCCCAACACTTGTTTGGCCATGGTCGACGCTGCTCAACGAAGTTGAGGAGATCGACTTCCATTGACAGAATCGGTTTCCTCGACTTCGGCCTTCTACTCCGCGATAGCAGCCGCTTCGACCGGAGTTGTTGCGTCGATGACGTTCCGAATCAACAGTCCTCGAGCATAAGCGCAATCACGAGCCCACCTGTGACCTCTGCCAAATCGAAATCCCACTGCGCTCCGCCACACTCAAACACACGAGAACAGGCCTCCACAAAACGCGAAGACCCGACAGAAACGCGGAACGTTTCACTCGGAGGTCTTTCATTTGGACGCTCTGAATATGCGCATGAGAATACCATGAGAGCACTCAACCGAGAAGTGAATGATGTAGTCCGCCGACGCATACTGAATAATAGAGTTTCTATAAGGTGAGTAACTAATGCCCGACATAAGTGTAGGGATCCCGGAAGAACTCCTAAGCGACCTTGATGAGCATGTCGGGAACGATGGGAAGTTCGTGAATCGCAGTGACGCGATCCGTGCGTCAATACGCAAGACACTCGATGTACTCGACGAAATCGACTCTCGTCATGGGAGGCTTGAAGATGAGTGATGCTGGTTCGGACGCATCAAAAATCTCGCTTGTAACGAGACCACGCAGGTTCGAATCCCGTCGGGCCCTCTGTGTGCTTGGGAGACCCTCCAGGTGAGGGTGCCGGGCTGTTACCCCGGTCGTGAGAGGTTCGAATCCTCTCGGGAGCACTCGGAATCGACGCCGCTTCAGCGGCGAGGGACTGCATCGCTTCGCAGTCAGTATCTCTCCCCCGTATACCGGTGTCGATTCCTGCTCTGGACCTGGAACCCGCACCGATTATGAACGTGTCACCAGTAGCGACGGACATGAACCAGCAGTGGACGGAGTTTGCGACGGCCCTCGAATCGGGTGATCCGGACCGTGTCAACGCGGTGGTCGACGACATCAAAGACATGGACCTCGGAGAACGGATCGACCTCTTCGACGTCTGCTTCGACGAGTTGACCGAAATGTATGCAGCGGCCGATGACGGGTACGTCCGCCAGTCCATCGTCCGAGTCGGGGAGCGACTCGTTCCGGGGATTGCGACGGTGATGGCTGTCGATAACGACGACCGGTCGATCGGCGCAGACGAAGCAGACGTTCGAGATCAGACTGACGCACTCTGTGGGTTCCTATTGGAGGCGATCACGGACGACGACGGCCGCGTCAGGCAATCAGCGAAGCGCGCCCTCAAAGACGTCTTTCGAACGTACGATTCGCTCGACGACGAGGAAACCGTCGTGGCGGTCGCACACGAATTGGAGCGCATGGCAGACGAGTACTCGGGAAAACAGCGGAAACATCTCCTCGAAGCCAAAGAGGACGCCGAATTCGCGCTCCAGTCCCCACTCGGCCGGATCGTCGACGAGTTCCACGAGGAGTTCGGGGAGTCGCTCCGATCCGAGGAATGAGGGGATGTAACTCGGACCTCTCCCGGTAGGAACGTTCGGAATGTGTAATATACTATTTTATCAAAAAACTATATTCCTCTAACGACGAGTTCGGCACATGACCGACCCGGGCGAGCCGGAGGCCTTCGACGACGTCAATCAGGCGGTTAGAGACGAGTGGAAGGCAGAAACCACACCGTACGAACGCATCAGGGAGGTAATCAGCCGGACGTATACCCCGACCGATGCGGAAACACTCGCGGACGAGGCGTGTACATCGCCAAAGACGGCCCGGAAACACCTCAACACGCTTGCCGATGGCGGGTTCGTCGCCACGGAAACGGGGGCCAACGGCGCGACGCTGTACCGCCGCTCGGCGGAATCACTCGTCGTCGAGCAGGCCGGCGATATCCTGTCACAGGTATCGACCGAGGAACTCCGCGAGCGGATCGCGGAGATGCGCGAGCAGCTGATGAACTTCCAGCGCGAGTACGGTGTCGAATCACCCGAGGAGCTGGCCATCGATCGGACGAACGAACTGCTCGATGAAAGCGGAGACGGGGGTGGGGAGCCGGACGACGAAACCATCCGCGAATGGAAGACGACACGGCGCAATCTCGCCTTCGCCAACGCCGCACTCTCGATTGCGAACGCACGGAGATTCGTCGAAACCGGATCACGGACCGACAATGAATCCGTGTCGTCTCCGTAATCGATGACGAGTGGACAGAACGAGTCGCACTCGTTGCGAGGCCCCATCGACCGCCCGGCACTAATCGCTATTCGAGACCTATTCACGCAGAACGAGCCGCTTGCAACCGCTGCACTAGACGATTTCTTGAATCCGAGTGCGCTCGAAGTACAGTACGATGACGGGTTGCTGTCGGCCGATCAGTCTCGAATCGACGTCCAGTGGACGACGCGCAACGACTACAAGTACCACTACACGGACGCTGCAGGGATCGATCTTCGATGGGGACGACACCCGCACGACGGCGACTACGTGCAGGTGCCAGGGCTCGAATACTACCACCCGCCGCCGGATGCGTCCTCAGACCCGGCGGACGTCGAAGCGTCGTGTATCAACCAGCGGCCGGAAACGCTCGTCACCCGGGCAGCCATCAAACTCTGGCGGGCGGCCTATCACGCCGAGTCGCTGGCCCCGCTCAACACTGGTCGTAACCCACCGTAATGACTGGTTTCAGACACTTCGGGCAACGAAAACGGGTTTGTGTCAGTACTTAAATCCGCACATCGTTGCCGCCAAGGCAACTAGCTTCCGTCTTTTCGTCGCTTCTGAAGAAATGAAATAATACCGGTTTGATGACCCCGAGAGTTAGGTATAAACGACAGCGGCATACTGATACTTAGAACGGATCGAACCGGAAGAAATCCCCGCACATGACGGCGGTGGCAGAGATCGTCCTGTGAAGGTGCTTGTCCGTTTTTGTTGCTGCGGGCATTCGCCTCGATTTCGATGGTTCTCCCGTTAGAAGTGCTGAAAGCGGAGAATACGGCCGAATACAATCCGTGCGTGCCGCGTATGGGTTGGGGCGGAGTTGAACCGCCGACTTCCTCCGTGTGAAGGAGGTATCATAACCGGACTAGATCACCAACCCGCGCATCCGTTGCTATTCGAGGGGTCGACTTAAGAATTGTCCTCCGGATTAGGTCTCAGTCGTGCGATAAGACTCGATCCGCTCACGGGCATCGGCGATTGCCTCTCTGGCTTCACCTTCTGCCTTGCCCTGAATCTCTTTGAGGTCGGCCTTGACCTCGTCGAGGCGGCTCGGTTCCGGTTCCTCCTTTTGGCCGGTCAATGTCTTGAATCGCTGTTCGACGGGTTCGAGTTCCTCGGCAACGCCTTTTCTGGCGGTTTCGCCAGCACGCTTGATGTAGTACCGTGCGTCTTCGAAGTGCTTGTTCATATCTGACCTTAAGGAGGCAACGAATAAAATATTTGTGGCCCAATCTATCGGAGGAAGTATTTTCCACTGTGAGAGTGTAGGCGCGGTATGTTTCACCGTGTGTCGATCCCGACCCCGTTCCAGGTCGGGCCTGTCAACACCTATCTCACTGGTCGAACGGTCGTCGACCCGGGTCCGAACAGCGAGGAGGCGTGGGCAAAACTACTCGCCGCCCTCGAAGCACGCGAACTCGCACCGGACGACATCGAACAGATCCTGATTACACATCCACACCCGGACCACTTCGGACTCGCCAGTCGGTTTCGTCAGAGAGGCGCACGAATCGTCGCCAGCGAATCCAGTACGGCGATTCTACACGACTTTCCGGGTCGACTCGACGAAGAACAAGCGTATTTTGTCAATTTCTTCGAGCGCTGTGGGATGGCCAGCGAGACAGCCAGAACGGTGACCGAACTCCCGGCGGCGTTTCTCAGCTACGCGTCGAGCGTTCACGTCGACCACGCGGTCACCGACGGCGACGAAATTACTGTCGACGACACGCCCGTGACGATCCGTGGCGTCGAGGGTCACGCCGTTGGCGAGGTCTTCTTCTGTTTCGAGGCGGGCAACGAACGGCAGGCCATCGTCGGCGACAACGTCCTCGCAGAGATCACACCTAACCCGTTCCTCCAGCCACCGGCCACCCCCGGTGGCTCCCGACCGCGCGTCCTGCCCCGCTACAACGACTCGCTGGACGAACTGGCGACCGAGTCGCTCGACCGATTGCTCCCCGGACATCGGGACATCATCGAGGACCCGACGGCGCGAATCGAAGCGATTCGGGCCGAGCACGAGGAGCGAACCGAGACCGTCGTCGACCTCCTCGACCGCCCGACGACACCGGTCGATGTCATGGAGGCACTGTTCGGGGAACTCCCGGCGACCGAGCAGTTCTCCGGGATGAGCGAGGCCGTCGGTCATCTCGACGTGCTCGAAGCCAGAGGACAGGTCGAACAGGAGGAAAGCGGCGGCGTGATCGTCTACGAACCGGCCTGACTACAAGAGCGCTGCGGCGCTCTCTGCGGTACTGGAGACCGCGTCGAAGCCCGGCACCAGTAACACGGTGACGATTGCTGCGACGATCACGGCAGTGTACAGCCCAACTGGATAGCTGTCGATTTCGAGCGAGGCCGCTGGCTCTTCGATCCACATCGCCTTGACAATTCGGGAGTAGTAAAACAGGCTCAGCGCGCTGTTGATGATCAGCGCAGCACCGAGTAGCCACGTTCCCGTGTTGACCGTCGCCATCAGGAGGTAGAACTTCGAGAAGAAGCCACCGCCGATTGGCAAGCCGGCGAGGCTGAACAGAAGCACCGTCATCGCACCGCAGGCCAGTGGTGCCTCGGTCGCGAGACCGTTGTAGTCCTCGAACGTGCGGCCGATGTCCCAGTACTCAGCCAGGGCGATGAACAGGAACGCACCGGTGTTCATGAACCCGTAGACGAGGAGATGGGACATGCCCGAACCGAGCACGAAGGTGTCCGAGCTACCACCAGTTAGCGCCGCCAGACCGATCAGAACGTAGCCAGCGTGGCCGACGCTCGAGTAGGCCAGCATCCGCTTGACCTTCTCCTGGGTCGCGGCGGCGAAGTTCCCGACGAACATCGTCACGATGGCAAGCACTTGGAAGACGATCACCCAGTCGACCGTCGTGCTGACGACATCCAGCGGGAACGCAGTGACAAACACACGGAACGCCAGCACGAAGCCAGCGGCCTTCGAAGCCGAGGAGAGGAACGCCGAAACGGGTGCTGGCGCACCTTCGTAGGCCTCCGGTGCCCAGAAGTGGAACGGGGAACTCGCGGTCTTGAACGCGACGCCACCGGCGACCATCATGACACCGACGCCGAGCAGGGCAGCCGGTGGGCCACCGCTGAGTCCCTGTGCGACATCGTTGAACTGCAGCGAGCCTGTCGCACCGTAGATCAGCGAGATGCCGTACGCGAACACGCCCGAAGACAGTGCACCCACGAGGAAGTACTTCAGTGCGGCCTCGACGCTGCCCCTGTTGCGCTTGAGAATCGCGACGAGTGCGTAAGACGGGAGCGAGGCGAGTTCGAGGCTGACGAAAGCGACAGCCAGACTGTTTGCGCCCGCCAGCAGACTCATCCCGGTGGCCGCGAGCAACACGAGCGAGTAGTACTCGGCCTGGTAGCGGTGCTCGCGCATGTAGTCGTAACTCGCGACGACCACCAGCGCGAGGACGCTCGCGATCAGGAACGAGAAGAACAGGTACATCTGGTCGGCGACCAGCTGATCGCCGAAGAAGGTGATCAGTGCTCCGCTCTCTCCCGGGAGACCCGTTCCGCCGGTGATGAGCCAGGCACTCGTTGCGGCGGCCGCCAGCGAACCGATGCCAGCGATGCCGGCCAGCAGTTCGTTGTTCGACGTATCGGGGTCGACACTGTCGACGACCAAGAGGATGATAGCCGTGAGTGCAAGTAGTAGTGTCGGCGCGAGTGCGGTCCACGTCGGGAGATTCACCATTAGATACCACCTCCAACGTCGAGGATCGGATTAACCGCTTGCTGGATCATCCGGAACGAGAGGTCCGGATTGACACCGAGGACGATCACCAGCAACAGCAGGACTGCAAGCGGTGCAACGTCGTGGAACGGTGCACCGTTGATCTCGTAGTCGGTTTCGAGTTCGTAGCTGCCAAACAGCGTCTTCTGCATCGCCCACAGGAGATAGCCCGCGACGATGACGATGCCGAACATCGCGACCGAGGTCAGCAGCGGCGCGAGCGCGCCGATGGTCTCAGTCGCCCCGAACGAGCCCAGGAAGATGAACAGTTCGCCGGCGAACCCGGCCATCAGGGGCAGCCCCATATAACCAAAGGCCGCCGAGACGAAGATGCCCACCGTCCAGGGCATCCGGTCTGCAAGGCCAGACATGTCACCGACCATCCGGGTGTGGGTTTCGTTGTAGATGACGCCAACGGCCATGAACATCAGCCCGGAGATCAGGCCGTGGGCGATCATCTGGAAGGTCGCACCACCGACGCCATAGGGCGTGAACGCGACCAGCCCGAGGATCACGTACCCCATCGAGGAGATCGAGGAGTACGCGACGATGCGCTTCAAATCACGCTGTGCGAGTGCCAACATCGCACCGTAGATGACGCTGAACACACCGATTGCGGCGATTGCGACGGGCATGATCGCCAGGACCGCCCCCGTCGCGACGTCGCTCAGCATGGTGAAATTGAACCGGAGCAGTGCGTAGGTTCCCATCTTCAGGAGCACGCCGGCCAGCATCACCGACACCGGCGTCGGCGCTTCGACGTGTGCGTCCGGGAGCCACGTGTGCAGTGGGAAAACGGGCACCTTCACCGCGAAGCCAAAGAACATCGCAACGAAGGCGAGCAGTTTCAACTGGTCGACGCTGATCCCCGCAAGCGGCGAGAGCGCCCCGCCGGCCCGCAATGCCTGTGCGATCTCCGGGAGGCCAAGTGTCGAGATCGAATCGCCCAGTGAGAACACTAGCGCGAAAAAGCCGACGAACATGACAAGCGACGCCGCGTTCGTGTAGACGAAGAACTTGATCGCGGCGTACTTCCGGCGCGGGCCGCCCCAGACCCCGATCAGCAGGTACATCGGGATCAGGACGCCCTCCCAGAAGACGAACCAGAGGAAGAAGTCCAGTGCAGCGAAGACACCGATCAGGGACGCTTCCATCAGGAGCATCAGTCCGTAGAACTGGGACTGGCGCTCGTCAATCGGCGTCCAGGAACTGACCAGCGCGAGCGTGGTGAGCACGGCCGTCAGCGTCAGCAGGGGCATACTCACGCCGTCGAGTCCAACGGAGTACTGGAGCGTGAAGCCGCTGAGTTCGATCCAGTCAACGGCCTGTCGGAAGGCGATGTCGCCGGGTGCAAGGAGCGCGTTCCCGACGCCGCCGTACTCCGTGAGGTAGACGTAGTACATCAAGACCGATCCCAGCAGCGGGACCGCACTGACGGCTGTCGCGAACTTGGCGGCATGGCGGTCGTCAACCAGGAAGGTCCCAAGTGCGCCGAGCAGCGTCACAGCGAGCAGTGCGGCGATGGCGACCATCAGAACCACCCCCCAGCGACGCCGAAGACGACCAGCAACACGACCAGTGCAATCGTGATGAAGGCCGCGTAGTTGCTGACGACGCCAGTCTGGATACGCCGAACGCGACTGCCAGTGAACAGACTGACGCTGCTGATTCCGTTGACGACACCGTCGACCACGCCCTGGTCGAACTTGTCTGCGGCTCGCG
This sequence comes from Halobacteriales archaeon QS_4_62_28, assembly GCA_003021685.1. Taxonomy (GTDB): domain Archaea; phylum Halobacteriota; class Halobacteria; order Halobacteriales; family Haloarculaceae; genus Halomicrobium. The sequence goes on along the minus strand of PXRO01000039.1, from coordinate 13,225 downwards.
CGATGGGATATGTGACGCCCGTCGCGAGCCAGACCTGATACTCGTCCTGATAGTAGTTGTGCATGAGCAGCGTTTTGATCGAGCCGAGTTCGTCCGTGTGTTCGACTGGTTCGGGCACCGCGTACAGCGAACGCGCCGCGAGGACGCCGGCGAGTGCCAGTCCCAGCGAGAGTGCGGCCGAGACGAGCAGCGTCCCAGTTTCACCGCCAAGCGGGTACGACGCCGAAACCAGCCCGAAGTCGTGGAGGACTTCTTCGTAGTGGTGGAGTCCCGTCGACAGTTCGGCCGGCCAGCCGCCCTCCTCGGGGCCGTTGAGCCACGTGTGCAGGAAGTCGATGTGTGCACCCGTGAGCTGCCTGACCGGAGCCATATTGATGAATCCGACTATGGCCGCAAGCACGCCGAGCACCGCCAGCGGCCCCTTGACGTTCCAGCGAACGCCGTGGGGCTTGCGCGCCGTCTCGGTCCGGGGTTCACCGTGGAAAGTCAGAAATACCATCCGGAAGGTGTAGAAGCCGGTGAAAAAGACTGCGAGCAGTCCCATCGCGTACGCGAGGAGGAACGCCGTTCCGAGCCCGCCCTCACTTCCGAAGCCGTGGATCAGTGCCTCGAACAGCACCTCGTCCTTGGACCAGAAGCCAGCGAACGGAACGATGCCCGCGAGCGCGAGCGACCCCGAGAGGAACGACCAGTAGGTGACGGGCATCTTGTCCTTGAGACCGCCCATCTCCCACATGTTCTCCTCGTGGTGCATTGCGATGATGACCGATCCGGCACCGAGGAAGAGGAGCGCCTTGAACACCGCGTGGGTCGTCAGGTGGAAGACAGCCGCGATGTAGCCACCCGAGCCCAGCGCGAGCATCATATACCCGTACTGGGAAATCGTCGAGTACGCGAGCACCTGCTTGAGTTCCTGCTTGACCACGCCCATCGTCGCCGCAAACAGCGCGGTGAAGCCGCCGATCAGTGCAACGATCGCGAGTGCAGTCGGCGAGAGGGCATAGAAGCCGTACATCCGTGCGACGAGATACACACCGGCGGCGACCATCGTCGCGGCGTGGATCAGTGCAGAGACCGGCGTCGGACCTTCCATCGCGTCGGGCAGCCACGTGTGGAGCGGGAACTGTGCCGACTTGCCCATCACACCGCCGAGGACGAGCAAGCCCAGGATAGTAAACCAGGTATCCGGCTCGAAGCCGAGGGTGTTCAGCCCCTCAGTCGCACCGTCGGCGAGTGCGTGCTCGGCGAGCACCGGGAACGATCCCTCACCGGCGAAGGCACCCGGTGTCCGGGTCGCGCCCGCGAACGTCACGAAGATTGCGACGACTCCGATCAGGAAGAAGTAGTCACCGAAGCGAGTGACCAGGAACGCCTTCTTGGCGGCACTCGGTGGCGCTTTCTCGCGGAAATGGAACCCGATCAGGAGATACGAACACAGCCCGACGAGTTCGAAGAACATGAACGCCATCAGGATGTTATCAGAGTAGACGAACGCGAGCATGCTCGCGGTGAACAGGCCCAGTCCGGCGTAGTACCGGGGAAGGCCCGTCTCGCCCTCGTCGTTCATATATCCGAGTGAGAAAACGTGCACGAGCAGTGAAATGAGCGTGACGATCAGCAACATCAGTGCCGTCAGCGGGTCGATCAGGAGGCCGAGATGGAGTTCGAAGGCATCCAGGCCCGCTGTGAACGTGTACAACGCTTCGTTGTACGTCTCACCGCCAGCGACGGTGATCGCGACCCACGCCGACAGCAGGAACGATCCCGCCGTCGCAGCGATGCCCGCCAGTGCCCCCCGCTTTGGGAGGTACTGGCCGGCAAACAGTGCAACGAGGAACGATACGAACGGCAACAACGCGATTGCGGGAGCGAAATCGAATGCACCTGCCATACGTTACCACCTCATTGTCGTCGCTTCAGTGATGTCAACGTCCGAGAAGTTCCGGTACAGCACCAGCACGATGCCGAGTCCTACGGCGACTTCTGCGGCGGCGATCCCCATTGTAAAGAGGCTGAACACCTGCCCGGAGAGGTTTCCGTGCTGGAAGGAGAAGGCCACGAGGTTGATGTTCGCGGCGTTCAGGATCAGTTCGACGGACATCAGGAAAATCAGTGCATTCCGGCGCGTCAAGACACCGAAGACACCGATACAGAAGATCGCTGCCGACAACAGCAGGTAGTACTGTGTCGGAATCACGTGTCGTCACCTCCCCGCTCGCCACCGTCGGCAGCCACGGGCGTCGTCTCTTCGGTCTCGGTCGTGGCGGCGATGGTAACGTTCTTGCCACCTTTTTCGCGGCGCGCGAGCATGATCGAGCCAACGAGGGCCGCGACGAGCAGGAAGTCGATGATCTCGAACGCGAGCAAGAACCCCTCAGAAGCGATTGGGGTCCCATCCGAGACGACGTTTGACGCCTCGAAGCCAAACATCGCTGCGCCGATACTTTTCATCAGCGCCGCATCCGCTCCGAAGCCGGACGGATCGGGCAGTTCGACGCTCAGAAACGCGACCGCGAGAACGACGAACAGGCCAACCGCTGCTAATCCGGGCAACAGCGAGATGTCCCGTTCGAGCTGTGGACGGCTCATGCGCCCACCTCAGCGGCGCTCTCGTCTTTTCGCGTGAGCATCACCGCGAACGTGATCAGTATCAGAACCCCGCCGACGTACACGAGGATCTGCATTGCAGCTACGAACTCGGCGCGCAACATGACGTAGTGGACCGCGACGCTCAGTAACGCCACGCCCAGTAACAGCGCCGAGTGCCAGACGTCGCGGACGAGCACGACGCCCCAACTGCTCGCAACTGTGACGGCTGCGAACAGCACGAACGCTATTGTCTCGTACAGTCCCATCGTTGTTGGAATCTCTTGCCGGAGCGCTTTTGAAGATTCCTCTTTCGTCTCGTCAGCGACCGTCGATAGTGCCACATTTCAGAACTAGTTGCGGCAATAGCTACCGGTGGTTGTCGGAAATGTGACTAATTAAGTAGAAGTCGGGGCTACTGGTAGTCTATCTCGCCGTCACCTTCACCGATCCACGCGCCACGGTCGGGTTCACGCGACTCCAGCGGGTCGATGTCCTTGTACCACGGGACGTTCTTGAGTTGCTCTTTGTCGTAGGCGAACTCGTCTTTGGTGTCGCCCGTGAACTCGAAGTTCTGGGTCAGCAGGATGGCATCAACCGGACAGACTTCCTCACACAGGCGGCAGTAGATACACTGGCCGATGTGGAGATTGTACTGCTCGCCGTTGCGCTGGTCGTCGGTGACGATCTGGATCGTGTTGTTCGGACAGACGTTCTCACACTGTCGACACCAGATACACCGCTCCTGGCTGAACTTGTGGACGCCACGGAAGCGTGGACTCACTTCGGGTGCGACGTCCGGATACTCGACCGTAAACGTCTCCCCGTCCAGTGCGTGCTTCATCGTCGTTGCCATCGATTTCAGGATTCCGATCATAACAGGTCACCTCCAGTGTATATCGCGTTCATCAGACGATCACTCCGACGATCACGGCCGTCAGGAGCAGGTTCGCGAACGAAAGCACGAGCATGCCCTTCCAGCCGATCTCGATGAGTTGGTCGATCCGGACGCGGGGCACCGCCGAGCGAGCCCACTGCGTGAACAGGAACACGCCCCAGATCTTGATCAGGAACCAGACCAGACCCGGCAAGACCGGACCGGCCGGTCCGCCGAGGAAGATGGTAGCGATGATTGCCCCGCCGAGGAAGATGTGGATGAACTCGCCCAGATACATCAGGACGAAATACACCGAGGAGTACTCCGTCTGGTACCCGGCGACGATCTCCGTCGGCGCTTCCGGAATGTCGAACGGGTTACGCCCGACCTCCGCCAGGTTCGCGACGAGGAACAGGACAAAGGCAAAGGGATTGACGAACGCGTACCACGAGGGGATCGCGACGGCGCCGAGCGAGAACAGCGTCTCGGACTGGGCAGCGACGATTTCGCTCGTCTGGAGCGTGCCCGCAAACAGCACCACGGACATCCCGGTCAGAATGAGCGGGATCTCGTACGCGAGGTTCTGTGCCACCGCGCGCAGTCCCCCGAGAAACGAGTACTTGTTGTTCGACGCGTAGCCGGCCATCACGAGGCCGATAGACGCTATCGATGCCGTCGCGAAAACGTACGCCAGACCGGTTTCGGGGTCTGCGACCTGGAAGTCGATGCCCAGGAGCGACCCCATCGGGATCACTGCAAAGCCAAGTAGTGCAGACGACGCGAGCACCAGCGGTGCGAGATCCCAGGCCGGGCGGTCGACGCCCTCGGGAACGATGAGTTCCTTCGAGAGGAGACGAAGCGCGTCGGCCGGAATGATCAGCAACCCGGCCGGCCCGACGCGGTTGATCGCGATCCGGTCGGTAAAGGCCGCCGTGATCTTTCGCTTGGCCCAGATCACGAGCGCCGTCTGTGTCAGCATCAGCGATCCGACGATAGTCCCCGCGATCAGGGCCGAGACAATAAACACCAGCTGGCTGTCTCCGCTGACACCGGGGATCATGTCGAAAAGACTAGCGATGAAGTCCGGCAGCGGCGTCTGGCTTTGCATTATCGGTCAACCTCCCCGAGCACGATGTCGAGACTACCAAGCGAGGCGATCATATCGGGCACGTACTCGCCCTGAGACATCTCGGCCAGCGAGTGGAGGTTCGAGAAGCACGGACTACGGATCTTGAACCGGGCTGGCTTGTCCGTCCCATCCGAGCGGATGTAGATGCCGAGTTCGCCTTTCGCGCCCTCGACAGCACGGTAGATCTCCTTGTCGGGGTCGGGCCGAAGCGTCCGGGGAACGTTGGCCTGGATCTCGCGGTCGTCTTCGGGCCATTCTTCGAGCAGGTCGGTACATTGTTCGATGATACGGGCCGACTCCTCGATTTCGCGCAAGCGAACGAGTACGCGAGAGAAGTTGTCACAGCCGTCTTCGGTGATGACAGACCAGTCGAGTTCGTCGTAATACCCGTACGGGTCGTCGCGGCGAAGGTCGTAATCGACACCCGATCCGCGGGCGACCGGGCCGGTACAGCCGTACTCTTTTGCCTTCTCCGGGGAGAGCACGCCAGTGTCGACACACCGCATCTGGAAGATTTCGTTGCCCGTCACCAGGTCGTGGTACTCTTCAAGTTTGTGGGGCAACTCGTCGAGGAAGTCACGGACTTTCTCGAAGAACTCCTCGCGGGGTTCCGGCAGGTCCCAGGCGACCCCGCCCAGACGCATGTAGTTGAACATCAGCCGCTGCCCGGTGAGGTCTTCGAGGATGTTCTGAACGACCTCGCGGTCGCGGAAGGCATACTGGAAGACGGCGGTGAAGTCGCCGAACACGTCCAGTGCGAAGGTCCCCATCGCGAGTGCGTGGGCGGCGATCCGGCACAGTTCCGCAGACATCGTCCGGATGACCTGTGCGTACTCGGGCACCTCGATGTCGGCGAGGTCCTCGGCCGCGCGGGCGTACGCCCACTCGTTGAGGATGCCGGCCGAAACGTAGTCCCACCGGTCGGGATAGGGCATGATCTGGTGGCGGTAGGTGCTCTGCTGGCACATCTGCTCCTCACAGCGGTGGAGGTAGCCGATGTCCGGTTCGATGTCGGCGATCTGTTCGCCGTCGAGCGTCGTCTTGACGTGGAGCACACCGTGTGTCGCCGGGTGGTGTGGTCCGATGTTGACGAACATCGTGTCCGGATCGCTTGCACTCCGCGCGTCCTCCTGCAGCGGATTCGCGTGTTCCCGCAGGGTGACGATCTGTGGCTTGTCCTGATTGTAGTCTCGGGAGAGGGGATGGCCCTGCCACGTCTCCGGGAGTAGAATGCGGCGAAGGTCGGGATGCTCGTCGTACTCGATGCCGACGAGGTCGTAAGCCTCCCGTTCGTGCCACGCGGCGGTCTGGTGAACCGGTGTCGCCGTCTGGTTGTGGGGGTCGTCACGCGGCGAAGGGACGACGATGCTGACCTCCTGGGTCGGATCGTCGTACTTCTTGAGGTGGTAGATCGACTCGTAGCGGTCCTGGTACTCCTGGGCGGTGACACAGGAACAGAAGTCGAAGCCAGCCTCGGATTTCAGCGTCCCGAGAACGGCTTGGACATCGTCGGGCCGGACGACGAACCCGTCGGCGTTCACGTGGCTCTCGCGGCCGATGACGGAGTCGCCGATGAGCGCTTCGAGGGCGGCGTAGTCGAGGCCGTCCTCGGTGACGCCGACGTCGCCGTGCGTGGACGGTTCAGGTTCTTCCAGGCTCATGCGAGACACCTCCGGTGGCGAGTGTGCGGTCGATAGTCGCAGGGAGCGAGCGATTGCGAGCGAGAGCGTCCATCGGAACTCATGGTGCATCAGCCCAGTTGTAGCGCATGACCAGGTCCTCTTCGTCGATCTCGCTGGCCAGTTTGTCGACCAGTTCGTCCTGTTCGAGATCACCGAACTGTTCGAGTTCGTACGGCTTGACCGTCACCGGCGAGGACTCGCCGTTGGCAATTCGTTCCTGAAGCTTCGCGACGCCGTAGATCAGCGCCTCGGGACGGGGCGGACACCCCGGAACGTGAATGTCGACCGGGATAACTTCCTCTGCACCCTTGATGACGTTGTACCCTTCCTGGAACGGTCCCCCGGAAATAGTACAAGACCCCATCGAGACGACGAACTTGGGTTCTGGCATCTGGTCGTAGACGCGCTTCATACGCGGCGCGAACTTCGAGACGATGGTGCCGGGGATGATAATCACGTCCGCCTGGCGCGGAGACGCGCGTGGCACACCCGCTCCGAAGCGATCCAGGTCGTGCTTGATCGCGTAGGTGTGGATCATCTCGATGCTGCAACAGGCGATCCCGAACTGCAGCATGAACATCGACGACCCCCGCACCCAGTTCATGAACTTGTCGAACTTGGTGAGAATGAAGGGCGTCGAGCCGAACGCTTCCCGGAGCTTCGAGTTGAAGCGGTCGTCAGCGCCACTGCCGATCCGGGCTTCCTGTGTAGACTGTGCGTCGCCGGGTGTTGGTTGGTCACTACTCATTGTTGTTCCACCGCCCGACTGCTGGCACGCGGGCTCGTGATCCACTGTACTGCGCCGTTACGCCACGCCCACGCGAGTCCCACGATGAGGATCCCGAGGAACGCCAGCATCGGGTACAGTGCCGGGCCGATACCGATAGCGCTGACCGCGTCCTGGTAGATGACCGTCCAGGGGAAGATGAGGACGGTCTCGATGTCGAAGACGACGAACAGCAGCGCGACCATGTAGTACTGGATATTGAAGCGGATCTTCTGGCTGCTGCCGGTCGGGATCTCACCGCTCTCGTAGGTGGCGCGTTTGCCTTGCTCGGGCACACTCGGCCGTAGCAGCATCGATACCACCATCATGCTGAGTGGGATGACGACGCCGACGAGCGCGAGCGCACCGATCGCGATCCATGGATTACTCATTCCGGAATCTCCTATCGTTCGTTGGTTTTGACCGCTGGCATATAAGGGTTGATTCTTGTGTTTTCTCGCGGTTCACCCGGTCGTGAGTCCGGGTCGCGACAGCTAACGTCCACGTCCGTCAGTCCCAGTGGGCGTCTTTGAATCCCGGCGTTCCGAGTTCGTGTAGATCACGCGATACCGCTCCGACCCCCGCTTGCAGGCCGTCGTGATACGTCTGGAGTCGCTCACGGAGTTCCGGGTGTTTCCGCGAGAGGATCTGAGCCGCCGTCAGGGCTGCGTTGAACGACTTCCCGGCGTCGACGGCTGTGATCGGGGCACCCTGTGGCATTCCGATCACCGAGTCGACGGACTTCTCCTGAACCGGGACACCGATCACCGGGAGCGGGTAGGCAATGGAGGCCGTCATGTTGGGCAGATCTGCGCTCTTGCCGCCGGCCCCGGCGATGATGACATCGAGACCGCGCGCTTCGGCAGTCTCCGCGTAGGCGTACATCAGTTCGGGCGTCCGGTGGGCCGACACGACGAAGGACTCGAAGGTGAACCGCGCGTCGGGTGCGTCGGTGTAGTCGGTCTGCTCTGCGAAGTCGAGTTCGTCGGCCAGCGCCCCAGTCGCGCCGGGTCGCTTGCCCTTGCCGCCGGCCATCGTCGCCAGGTCCGAGTCCGACCCCATGATGATTCCCACGTCCGGCGTCGCCTCGTCGGAACGGTCCATCTCGGCCTGTTCGTGGAGCTGGTCGATCAGCGATTGCACGCTGTCGGCGTTGGTCATGCACGTGGCTCGGACTCGCTTGGACGTAAGTGTAGGCAATTCGTCCCGCCGAACACGCGCGAAACGCGACGAACAGTTAGATCAAGTGCCGTCACTCGAACGTGAGGGTGTCGCGCAGAGCGCGCACGTCTCCGAGCAGTTCCGCCGTCGACTCGTCCTCGCCGACGAGCGTGATGTGACCCATCTTCCTGAGTTCGTACACGTCGCGCTTGCCGTACCAGTGGAGGTGCGCACGCGGCGTCTCGAAGACCGCATCTTCACCGGAGAGCGTGGCCCGCTGGCGCTTCTCGACATCGCCCAGGATGTTCGCCGAGACCGTCGGTGCCCGGCGGTCAGTCGTTCCCAGGGAGCGGCCAGTGACGGCGCGAACGTGTTGCTCGAACTGGGAGGTGTGACAGCCCTGGATTGTCCAGTGGCCAGAGTTGTGCGGTCGCGGCGCGATTTCGTTGAGCAGGATCTCACCGTCGCTCGTTTCGAACAGTTCGATCCCGAAGACGCCTCGCCCCGACATCGAATCGAGCACGTCGAGTGCAACGTCTCGCGCGCGCTCCTCGACGGCGTCGCTCGCACGCGCCGGCGAAACGCTCTCGCGAAGAATCTCCTCGCGGTGGATCGTCTCTGTCACCGGGAAGGTGTCGCGTTCGTCAGAGCCACGACAGCCCATCACGGCCAGTTCCCGCTCGAAATCGATCATCTCCTCGGCCATCGCCGGCCCATTGATCGAATCGAGTGCGGCGGCCACGTCGTCGGCCGACGCCACGGGGACGTTCCCGCGACCGTCGTAGCCACCTTTGCGGGCCTTGAGCATGAGCGGGTACCCCAGTTTCTCGCCCGCCTCGCGGAGGTCGTCCTCGGAATCGACCGCGCGAAACGCCGGCACCGGAACCCCGGCCTCACTGAGGCGGCGTTTCTGGACGAGTTTGTCCTGGATGAGACGGAGCGTTTCGGGCGCTGGGTGAACTGGCGTCCCGGTCTCCTCGGCGACCTGTTCTAACACGTCTGGGTCGGTGAGTTCGATCTCGTAGGTCAGTACGTCTGCGCGCTGGGCGAGGGTGTGGATCGTCGAAACATCGTCGAAATCACCGACCAGCGCGTCGCTGGCCACCGGTTCTGCGGGACAACCATCGGTCGGATCAGTGACGACGAGGTCGACGCCAAGCGGCGCGGCGGCCTCGGCCAACATCCGCCCGAGTTGGCCGCCACCGACGACGCCGAGCGTCGGTCCGGGTGTCGAGAGCGTCATGTGCGAGTGGTTCCGACGGATCCGCTTAAGGGTTGCTTCACAGAGTGATTGTCGGACGGAAGTCCGTGACGGATTTCGCCACCCCGGGGTGGCGAAATAATTCACGGACCTGCGTCCGACAGTATGAGCAAGTGCCACGTCCGCGGCGTCACCGGTCGATGTCGACGCTCTCGTGGACCCAGAAGACCATTCTCGTGCCACTCGTTCGCATGCTGTACGTCTCCCGCGTGTACTCCGTTTCGAGCGCCGAGCGTGGGACCCGACTGTCGCCCTCGACAGTGACGACGACCGCCGGTGGGTTCGTTCCCACCTGCTTCGTGAACTCGGCCGGATCGCGGGCACACGTGACGTTTGCGTCGCTGCTCGCGAAGTACCACGGCAAGGGAAGCGTATTGAACCATCTGCTACAGAGTGGCCTGTAGTTGTAGAAGGACGTGTTCCACTCCGCCGGATCCTTCTCTACCAGCGCCTCCCCGTCCTGGTACGCGTTGCCCTCCGGGCCATAGAACAGCGTCACGTCGGGACCGGGCCTGCTGTCGTTGCTAGCGGCCCGCCGGATCGCGTTCAATTCGGCCCGCGGATCATCGCTGGGCTGGGCGTACTGGACGAGCGTGTTGTCGTCGGACTGTGAGTTCTGATACACCGAGCCGGTGGCGACCATGGCCATCTGGCCGGTGAGCACCAGGAGGAGGAGGCCTGCCGCAATCGTGCCGACTTCGTCTTCGACGGCAAAGGCTTCACGACCCCAATAAAACAGCGTCCCGAGACCGACTGCAGCGGGAATTGCCAGTGGTACCAGCGCGTGAACGACGATCCAGGCACCGAAGATATCCGTCCCCAGCGGGTAGCCAAGCACAGAAACGAATCCGCCGTAGAAAGAGAACACGACCAGATTGCGCGAGGTGGATCGACCGTATCGCTCGTAAACGAATCCGAGGAGCGCGAGGATCGACAGCACGGCCGCCTTGTCTCGCATCACCCGGAGGAAACGGCCGGTGAACTCGACGAACGTGTCGAGGATGGTGTCGTCGCCAGCCTCGCCAGCCTGGGAGAACCACGTTCCGAACTCTTCGGAGACGTGGGTCCAGGTCTGTTCGACCAGCGTCGGGAACAGCGTCGGATCGGTGACCCCCTGCCAGAACATCACCTGATCGGCGGCGGTCGACGGCGGGTAGCGCAGTCCGGCCATTCCACCGCTCCGGGGCGCATACAAAAAGAGGCTGAGTGCGAGAAAAAGTATCGAGGCTCCAGCAAGGTTGAGCACGGTGAGACTCGCGTGGTCGGCGAGCGACCGGGAGTTGTCGTCGACCCCGCTCCCCTCGCCGTTCGCGGCGATCTCGTCCCCGTCGAGACGCTCGGTCGTCCGGTTCGTCTTCTCGGCGAGTAACTGGTAGCCACTGGCAAAGTTGCGCGGGCGATACAGCGCCTGGTCGGCCAGCAATCCGGCAGCACCGAGCCACGTGAGGACATAGAGGATCGCGTTCTCTTTCGAGGCGAACCCACAGGCCATCAGCGCCGAGGCAGCGTAGACGTACCGCCACCGGCGGGTGTCGTAAAACCGGACGAGCGTCCCCAGCGCGAGAAACATGAACGTCGCGACGAGCAGGTCACTCCGCATGAACCGCGAGTAATAGAGGATAACGGGATTGACGGCGAGAAACAGCGCCAGCGCGACCATCTCGGCCGTCCGGAGGTGTTTCCGGAAGAGCAGGGCAGACAGCGGGAGCGTCGCACTGATCAGAGCAACGGGAAGTCGCATCGTGAAGTCGTTCGCATCGATGATCGGGAACAGCCAGCTATTGACGTGCTGGATGAATGGGCCATGGATGATCCGCCGGTACGCGAACGATCCAGTCTCGGCGTAGTAGATGATCCAGTACCCGACGCGGCCCTCGTCCCAGTGAGCGATCCGGTCACCTAGAAAGAGGAGTCGCAAGACGAGACCGAGGAGGGCAACAGCGACGACGAGGCCAACGGCGGTGGCGGCGTGAGTCCTGAACCAGGGGCGGGGGTCGAACGAAGCCGGCCCCCGGGAGTCGGGATCGACCTCGTCTTCCTCCTCAGAACGGTCCGACGAGTCCATACTGGCCAGTGAAACGGTGACCGCTTAGAATCCTTCTGGTTTTGGGCGGAGAAAGCCCTCAGTGGACAAAGAGTGCCGCCGGTAAACGGTACTTCTTTTAGGTCCGACTCCGCCCTCACGTGCATGGTGCAGCTCGGGCTCGTCGTCGCCCAGTACGACAAACACGGCGACGTGATCGCGGCGATGGAGGAGTCGGCACGCGCTACAGCGGAGTCGCGCGAGACAGACATCGTCGCGACCATCGAGGTACCGGGATCGTACGACACACCGCTGGCGGCCGACCGTCTGGCCCGTCGTAACGACATCGACGCCGTTGCGGTCCTCGGTGTGATCATCACCGGTGACACCGACCACGATCAGGTGATCGGCGACGCCGCCGCACAGGCACTGACCGACGTCAGTCTGGACCGCGACACGCCAGTGACACTGGGAATCATCGGCCCGGGCATGAGCCAGGACGAGGCCGCAGCACGGACCCACAAGGGCGGTGGTGCGGTCGATAGCGCAGTCGACCTCGCTTTGGAGCTACAACAATGACACAGGACTTTGCCGAACGCGTCGGACGAGTGGAACCGAGCGCGACGCTCGCGATCAGCAACACGGCCGCCGAACTGGAGGCAGACGGAAAAGACGTGGTCGATCTGAGCGTCGGCGAACCGAACTTCGACACGCCCGAAAACATCAAGGACGCCGCCAAAGCGGCGCTGGACGCCGGCCATACCGGCTACACCCCGCCGAGTGGCATCCCAGAACTCAAGAGCGCCATCGCCGAGAAGCTACACGACGACGGACTCACGCAGTACGGCGAGGACAACGTCATGGTCACACCCGGAGGTAAACAGGCGCTGTTCGAGGTGTTCCAGACCCTGATCGACGACGACGACGAAGTCGTCCTGCTGGACCCGGCGTGGGTCTCCTACGAGGCGATGGTGAAAATCGCCGGTGGCTCGCTCGCCCGCGTCGACACTGCCCCACACGAGTTCCAGCTAGCGGGCGCACTCGACGACCTCGCCGAGACCGTCTCGGACGACACCGAGATGCTCGTGGTCAACTCCCCGGGCAACCCCCACGGTGCAGTGTACGGCGACGCCGCTCTGAAGGGCGTCCGTGATCTGGCCGTCGAACACGACATCACCGTGATCTCCGACGAGATTTACAAGGAAGTTACCTACGACGGCGTCGAAGCCACATCGCTCGGGACGTTCGACGGGATGGAAGACCGGACGATCACGCTCAATGGCTTCTCGAAGGCCTACTCGATGACTGGCTGGCGACTCGGCTACTTCGCCGCCCCGGAGGACATCGTCGAGCAGGCGGGCAAGATCCACGGCCACTCCGTCTCCTGTGCCGTCAACTTCGTCCAGCACGCCGGCGTCGAGGCGCTCGAACACACCGACGACGAGGTCACACAGATGGTCGAAGCCTTCGACGAGCGCCGGGAGTTCCTGCTCGGTCTGTTCGAGGACCGTGGCGTCCACGTCCCCGAACCACAGGGTGCCTTCTACATGATGCCCGAAATCGCCCCCGACGGCGACGACACTGAGTGGTGTAACGCCGCAATCGAGGACGCTCAGGTCGCTACCGTGCCGGGTACCGCCTTCGGGACGCCCGGCTACGCCCGGATCTCCTACGCCAACAACAAGGAACGACTTCAGGAAGCAATCGACCGACTCGATGACGCCGGCCTCCTGTAGGGGC
>PXRO01000038.1 GCA_003021685.1 Halobacteriales archaeon QS_4_62_28 | reverse complement strand
CGCCACTGTGGCGTTTGGATCGAGTCCTCGCCCAGCAGCCACAATCGACAGTATATCTCGATCCGGCACCAACTAAGCGTGAGGATCACCCATCGTCTAGCCAGAACGGTTACCAGAGACGAGGAACTCGATCACGTTGCCGACGAGTACCTCGTTGTCGTCAGTGTAGACGTACTCCTGTCCGAGCAGAGAGCGGTCACCGAGGGCGACGACGTTGTTCTGGCGAGCGAGGACGGTGTAGGACTGCGCGCGACGGGTCTCGGAAAGTTCCGTCGTCTCGTTGGTCGTGTACGCTGGCTCACCCCCAGTGACCGGCCGCGCAGCGTGCAGTGTCAGGCGGTTGACCCCGTCTGAGAGCGGGCCGTCGCCCGCCGGGTACGCGTAGATGTCACGGTGGTTGGTGTTGTACTGGGTCTGATCGAACAGGTAGCCAGAGCCAAAGCCGAACCCGAACGTGCTGGCGAGGTTCGTCAGCGGTGTCGCCGACGTGTTTGTTTCGTCAGCAGACTGGCGCTCCGGTTCGTTGACCAGCAACACCCGACCACCGTTCTCGGCGAATTCAGCGACGTATGCCCGTTCGTCCGGACCGTACTGGTCTTCCGGTGCGACGACGACGAAGGCATCAGCGTCCTCGAGTGTCGTGTTGAGCGAGTGGTTGCGCGCAATCGCGTCGGTGTAGAACTGGACACTGTGGCCGTCGGCGACGAGTCGCTGGACAAAGGGACTGATCGCGTCCGGACTGACGCTGTTGTTGTGGCTCTGGTCGATCACGATTGTCTTGTCCGTCGTGGTGCTGTCGACTGCCACGTCGCCGCGCTCTGCTGGTGGCGTCGCGAGGATTGTCTCTGGCTGGTGGCTATCGACAGTCAGCGGTGTCGACTGGTTAGTTTGGCCGCCTGCGTTGGGAAGCGTCCCGACGCCGGTGATGAGGGCGGCCACCAGAACGATAGCGACGAACACGCCCACGCGGAGCGCGATGTCACGAAGTTCCATCGGTACGCACCTCCCGAGCGTCCGTATCGAGTTCGCCCCACAGCATGAGATAGCGGGGGCGGTCGATGCCCGGCGTCGTAAACAGCGTCGCGCGGTCGATGCGGTCGGCCGCAGTCTGGTTGCCCTCGACGCCGCGAAGCAGCGAGAGGATGTCCGGCGTCGTCGACCGGTAGGCAACGTTGTAGTCGTCGAGTCCCGCCGCCTCTGCTGCAGCGGCGATCGCGGTTTCGAGACCGCCGACCTCGTCTACAAGCCCGTTCTCGACGGCCGCAGCGCCGGAGTACACTTTCGCGTTCGTCAACTGGTCCCGGGAGAGTTCGAGCCGGTCACCCCGTTCGGCATACACCGTGTCGACGAACGATCGTTTCAGGGTCTCGATCTGGGCGCGGATATCGTCCCGTGTGAGACCGCCGACCTTGTCCGGCCCCGTCGTGACCGGCGCTGGGACACCATCCTGGCGGGGAATGAGCGCCCTGACGCCGACACTGCCGACCAGTGCGCCCGGCGTCGTGTATATCTCGTCGCTGGGCAAGGCGGTGTAGTACGCTCCCGAAGCAGAGATTCCTCGGACGCTCGTCACGACGGGTTTCTCGCGAGCGAGTCGCTTGACCGACCGGTACTGGGCTTCGCTTGCCGAAACGCCACCGCCACCGCTGTCGATGCGCAACACGACGGCATCGATAGAGTCGTTCTGCCGGACCGAACGGAGTTCACGAGCGACGTTGTCTGCCGACGATCCCGTGATCGGCCCCTCGATGGTGACGACGGCGACCGTTCCAGTCTCGCCGGGTGCGACCAGCGACGACGTGATGGCCGGGCCGACTGCCACCCCGACGAGCAGGGCAACGACCACGATGACCGTGTAGGAAGTAAACAGCGTCTTGACGCGTTTGTCGATCGGGTTCGACATCTACTCGGACTTTGGAGCGCGTGAACAAAAAGCCACGAGTGCGACCGCGAGGTTGCGCGTGACAGTCTGGCTGAGTTCCGCGCGGGCCTCAACACACGGGCCGTGGGTCGAGACCCATCGCGTCGAGTCGACTCGCGTAGTCGTCGTAGGCAACCCCAATCGTTTCGACTGCCACCGTCTGTGCGCGCTCCCAGTCCCCGGCGTCCGAACAGAGCGTCCCGAGCAGTGCTACGCCGTCGTCGCAGTCCTCGGCTGTGCTCTCTCGTGCGGTCCGGCAGGTGTCGGCCATCGTCTCGTCGGCCTCGTTGACGAAGAAGTTGACCGCCTGCAGGTACGTTCGGTCGGCGACCAGCGCCACCGCGACCAGTCCGGCAGCCCGTTCGATGTCGTCGGCCAGGTCCTCGAAGTGGTCGACGACGGGCCACCCCGTCTCCGTGGGCGAACGGTCCAGTCCGGCAGTCAGCGCCTCGTAGCGCTCGCCCGCGCGATTGCTGGCGTGCTCGAAGGTCGTCCCGGATTCGTCGTCGCTGGCCCACGATCCGTAGTGACGGCGACAGCCCGCCTCGCGCCCGGCGAGCGTTTCGAGAACCGGCGTCGGTTCGAGGTCGGCGTTCGTCGCGGCGAGCAGTGCGTTCTCCGATCCGAGGCGGCCGAGATGTGTCTCGGCGTCGTCTCGGACCGTCTCGACGAAAGTGTCAGCCTCCATGCGTCGTGTATTGGACCCGGACGATTTAATCGCAATGGCAGGCACGTCAGTCGCTACAGGACCGTCGCGGATGGAACTCTCGGCTAGTTCCGCCAGAGGCTAATTCCTCCGCTGGCGATGAAGCCAAGCGAGACTATCGTCATCCCGATCTGGGTCTCACTGAACCATACCGGCAGCCACGGAGCCACTGCCTTCACGCCAGCGAGCAACAGCGAGAGTCCCGGGATCAGGCCGTCGTTCCTGTCCACGTTGCCGGCCTGTTCGGGTGCAACTGTCCCGATACTGCCGGACGAGGAGGGCGATTGTTCGCTCTCCGTCGATTCCACTGTCTCCGTTGCATTCGATGACTCAGCGGGGGTCGGTTCACGCATCTGCCCGGCCTGACGATCCGGGTACTCGCCGGCCGGGAACGGATCTGCCTCGTAGGGATACAGTTCCGTTCCGTAACTCCAGACCACGTCGCCGTTCTGTTCGACCTCGAGGATTCGCTTGTTGAGTGAGTCCGTAATCAGCGTGTTGCCGTTCGGGAGTCTGTCGGCGTCTCGTGGCCAGTTGAATTCTCTGCCACCAGCCTCGGTCAGGGCCCAGACGGGTTCCCACGCTCCGTCGTCGGTCCGGTGGACCTCGACGATCCGGTCGTTCTCGCTGTCGGCGACCAACACGGCACCGTTGCCGAGCCACTGGGGGTTGTGCTGTTCGTCGAAGAGTTCGGGGTCCCCACAGCGTACGTCGCCGTCGCCGTCGTAATCCTCGATGCCGCGGTGCTGAGTGCAGGGTTCGCTCGGGTTGTTTCGGTCTTCGTTGATCACTTCGACGACGCCCTCACCGCGCTGGATCACGAGCAACTGGTTGGCGTTGCGAACGGAGACCAGATAGCGGCCGTCACCAATGATATCGACATCGTTGATGTGAAGCCAGTCGACGCGAGTCGGGTCTGCCGGTGCCTCGTAGAAGGAACTGGCTTTCCACTCCCAGGTGATCTCACCGTTCCCGTAGATGGCGATGCGTTCGTTCTCCATGTCGGTGAACAGATAGCGGCCGTTACCGAGGGGTTCGACGTCGTGAATCTCGCTGTTGACCGGCGTCCGGACTGGCAGGGTGTACACCGTTTTGACGGTCGGTTCCCCCGCACCGGATGGGTCGACGATCCGGATGCCGGTCTTCGTACACGGTGACTCGTACGGGGCACAGCCCTCCTCGTAGCCGCCGTGCATGAAGCCAGCCACGACCGATCCGTTCTCCAGGCGGGTCACGTCGAAGTAGCTGTCGGCGTCGGAGACGCGCCACTCGACCTCGTTGTCGACCAGCAGGCCGACCCGGCCGTGTTTGTGCCACCCTTGTCCACCGCCCTGGATACCGAACAGAGTCTTCGTCGTCCCCGAGGTGGCAGTCGGCGTCGGTGTTACGGTCGCCGTCGAGTTGTTTTGCGTTGCCGTGGCGTCGGGTTCTGTCGCTGTCGCCGTTGCCGTGCTGTCAGTCGATGTCTGTGTCGAAGTCGCTCGCGTGTCGCTGGCCTGGATGTCGCGCGATGGTGCCGTCGCGGCGCTGACGACCATCGTCGCTGAAAAGACGATGAGGCCGGCGAGAATGAGAGCCATACCGCGGGACCGTTGCATGATTCGTGTAAACCAAGCACGTGAATAAACCTCTTGTGTCATCTGCCGAGCGCTGGTGAAACTGAGTTCAGTAGCCGCGACGACAGAAATATAATTCAGCGAACATTTAGGTGGGCGACGCCCCTCTAATCGAGTATGAGTTCACCCCAGACCCGACCACTTGTGGTCGCCATTGCCGGAAGCCAGCGCGAGGACAGTGTCACCAGACAGGCACTCGAACGAGCGCTCGAAAGCGCTCGCGAACGCGGGGCCCGCACCGAACTGCTCGACCTGCGGGAGTACGAACTACCGATGCTCGACCCCGACGCCGAACCGCCGGCCGACGCCAGACGGGTGACCGACCGGGTCGAGGCTGCCGACGCAGTCGTCCTCGGGACGCCGATGTACCACGGTTCCTACTCCTCGCCGCTGAAGACGGCACTGGACTACTGTGGCTTCGATGAGTTCGAAGACACGACCGTCGGCCTGGTGTCGGTGGCTGGCGGTCGTTTCCCGACGCGGCCGCTGGATCACCTCCGGGCGGTCGGTCGAGCACTGAACGCCTGGGTGCTCCCCCACCAGGTCGCCGTCCCGGATACCCACAGCATCGGTGAGGCGTTCCCGGACACCATCGATGACCGACTGGACGAACTCGGCGAGCAAGTGGTCGCTTACGCGACAATCAGGCCGACTGAACGGTGCCAGAACGCGACGCCGGCCGACGACTAATCCAGTCCCAGTCACCGGACAACGTCGAACGACGCGACGGAAACCGCGTCGTCGAAGACCGCTCTCCGTGCTGCATCGTCGGCCGCGACGGTAACGGCGACCTGCCACGGATCAGTTTCCGTGACAGTTATCGCGCCGGGGTCAACGACGAAGGGCAGCTCCCAGAGTCGTCGCTCGCGTGCGTCGATACCGTTCTCGGTGAGGAAGGCGACCACGTCGGGATGGGTGACGAGCATGGCACCGGGCGGGACGTGACAGAAGAAACTGCACTGCGTGCAGTCGAAATCTACGAGCACCGGCAGGCCATGGGTCGCTGCTTCGTCCACGCTACCGTCGACGAACGCGGCGTCGACGTGGCCCGAGCAGACGGGACACACGTCCGCACGGGCGCGCTCCCACGTGCTTCGGGTCCGGCGGTCGAACGCGACGGCGACGCTCTGGCCGTCGCGGTCGGTGAGACCGCCGGGATCGAACGGGAACCCGATCAGGAGACGGTCACAGGACGGACAGGAGACGCGCCCGGCGTTGATCGTATCGTAGTCGAAGCGTAACTGACTCCCGCAGTCGTGACAGGTCGCGTCGAGACGGACGTTCGCTATCGTGACCTGCTCGTGGAACACGCCGTTCTCGATGGCGTCGATGACGCGGTGACCCGGGTACAGCAGTCGGTACTCGTCGGCGTCCTCGTTGTGGGCGATAAAGCGGTCGACGAGTTTCGAGAGGTGGTAATTGAACTTCCCGCTGTCGCGCTCGTCGACGCGCTGGCGCAGTTCCGTGAAGGGGAGCGAACGGTTATCGGCGTCGCTGAGCGCGAGCAAGATATCGACCCGGAGGTCGTGACCCAGCAACGCGAAGGCGTCGTGGGGCGACAGGTCGGTGCTATCGTCGGTCATGGTGTCGGCTGTGTGCCACGATAAGACGCCGCGAGCGGGAATAGCTGGCGCACTGTCGGCGAGTCACGGTATTTTTGTAGGAGAATTGCACTGTTATAGACATGGGATTCGGTAGCTACGATGAGTCCGAGCAGAAAGACCAGGACAACGACCTCAACGACGACGATGCCGTCTCCGTCCACAACAACGACCACGACGGCGAAATTAGCTTCGAGTCGGACGCCGACCAGGACGAACTGATCGGTCGACTCGACGAAATGCGCGACGAGTAGCTGTCGACTCGCGCAAACCGCAACCCCTACTTCCCCGCTTGGTCACTCCCGAGTATGGAACTTGGCGTCATCGGACTCGGGCGGATGGGACGGATCGTCGTCGACAGAGTACTGGATGCCGGCCACGACGTGGTCGCGTTCGACATCTCGGAGGAGGCCGTCGGCGGCGCGGCCAAGGCGGGGGCGACCCCGGCCGATTCCATCGAGAACGTCGCCGAGCAACTCGGCGAGGACAGGCGCATCTGGCTGATGGTGCCGGCGGGCGACCCCATCGACGCCGCGCTGGAGGAACTCGACGGACTGGTCGACGGATCGGACGTAGTCGTCGACGGCGGTAACTCGAACTTCCACGACACGCTCCGGCGGGCCGAGCGCACCGACGCGGCCTACCTCGACTGTGGCACCTCCGGTGGTCCGGCCAGCGCCGAGGAGGGGTTCTCGCTGATGGTCGGCGGGCCAGAATGGGCCTACGAAGACCTCGTTCCGGTGTTCGACGCCGTCGCGACCGGACCGACGGGCCACGACCGCATGGGTCCCTCGGGCAGCGGCCACTACGTCAAGATGGTCCACAACGGCGTCGAGTACGCGCTGATGCAGGCCTACGGCGAAGGGTTCGAACTGCTCGCAGAAGGGCGGTTCGACCTCGATTTGGAGGCGGTCGCGCGCACGTGGAACAATGGCGCTGTCATCCGCTCGTGGCTGCTGGAGCTGTGTGAGGAGGCATTCCGCGAGGAGGGCAACGACCTCGGCGACGTCGCCGATCGTGTCGAGGGCGGGTCAACGGGGACCTGGACCGTCCAGGAAGCCCTCGAACAGGACGTCCCGACGCCGCTCATCTATCAGGCGCTGGCCGAGCGGTTCGGCTCGCGCGCTGACGACGGCCGCTTTTCGCGACGACTGGCCAGTCGTCTCCGCTACGGGTTCGGTCGCCACGACGTGCCCCGGCGCGACGAGTAGTTCGGCGTCTGCCAATGTGCTGCAGGAGCCTCGTCAGACGAGGATGCCACTCGTGCTCCCGCTGTCCCGGACGACCCTGGTCGGGCCGCCGGCTGCGACATCGACGGTGACACTGTTGCCGACGTCAATCTCGCCGTCTTCGTCTGTCCACGAGACAGTCCGGTCGTTGATCCGCACCGCCAGGTTCCCGCTCTCGATTGGCTCTCCGCCCTCGTGGGTGATCGTCGCCGTCATCTCTTTGCCTGCCCCCTCGTACTCGTACTCAATCGACGCCGTCGGGGCATCTGGGACGTCTCCGCCATCCATCCCAAGGACGAACGATCCGACGACGGCCGCCAGAATGAGTAGTACCGGGATGGCGACGACAAACACCCCGATACCGACGCCGGCGCCCACGAGTACTTCATCCCTGTGCTGAGTTCGCTCCATCGCTCTCAAAGACCCATAATATCGTAACCAGATGAGTGGAATTTATTTCTTTCTCCCTGTTGGACAGTGACGACGGGCAGGCAAAACAACACCATATTGACATCCGCCCCGCGTTGAACCGCGAGGATTCCCGACCGCCGTTGGGACATTACGGTTCATGGTTCACGACCTGTTCTCGTGGGGCGAAAACACCCTCACTCCGGTCGAACAGGTGAACCCCTGGCTGTGCCAACCAGCCGTTATCCCTATCACCGCCATCCGTGGCGAGACTCGGGAGTACCTTTCGCCTGATGTTCTCAGCACCGTTCACATCCGCGTTCGCAACTGTGTCGCACTCACCACAGACGTACAACCCGCGTTCGACACGCTGTGTTTCGTCCGTGTGACCACACGCCGAACACGACTTCGACGTATCGCGTTCAGACACCAACTCCACGTCGATACCGTTGGCTTCCGCTTTATAGTCGAGTAACGTTGTGAAGCGATCGAACGCCCACCCGTGCAAGTCAAGATTGCCGTGGTCGCCCCAGTCACGGGACTCACCACTTTCGTCGTCCTCTCGGATGCCGCCGAGGTCGCCAACGACAAGCGTGCCGACACCTCGTTCGACGCACTCCTCCACGACTGCTTTCGAGAGTGCGTGCAAGAAGTGTGTCCGGCGACCCGTTCGCTTGCGGCCGAGACGGGTAGCCTCTCGGGACGAAGAATTGTCGCACTCGGCTCTCTTCTTCGTGAAGTAGTATTCGTCCTCTTTGAGTGCGCCACCGGGATACAACAGGGATTCGCCGCCGAACGAGACGGCAGCGAAGTTGCAAATCCCGAGGTCGACACCGGCCACGTCGTCACCCGGCGGATCCGGATCAATGGTGGTGCGACAAACGAACTGGAGTCGCCACTCGTCACGCTTGTAGACGGCGCGAACCTGTTGAATGTTCCACTTGGTCAGGTCAATATCCGGGCGAGTCTGGTACTCACACAGGATGAAGTCTGACCGATGTTCTTTGAGATTGCGACCTTTTGAAAGGCGAACGCGGGTGAACTGTGCGTCGTGCTTGAAACCAGCCGCTTTGGACGACACCGTCGAACGTGGGTGGGAGTCTCCGTTTTTGCGGTAGCCGGGCGGTCGGGCACGGTTGTCGCCGTTTCGACGCTTGCCGAACCAGCCGTTAAACGCTTCAGCGAGTTCTTCGAGAACGCGCTGACTGGATTGAGAATGCAAGTCCGTGTAGCGTTCGTGAGTTTTGAGTTCGGCTTTGAGTTCCCCGTCATCGGGAATCTCGCCCGTTTCGTCCCACTGTTCTTGAGTGTAGTAGCGACCGACGTTCCAGAGTTTTGAGGCGGCCCATCCGAGTTGGTCAAGGTCGTCACGAACCTGTTGCTGGTTCGTAATCGTTGCCTCGAAAGTTCGGATAGTTCGGCTCATTTTTTGGCTTCATAGTTGATTATGAACACCACTTTGTAAATAATGTCGATTGGCGTGGAATATACGGGTGTGCCATCGATCATGGTTAGCCTCGTAACTTCTATAAGCCAGTACTCCAAAGCGTCGCCTATGGTAGATCCAGTGAGTGTCGCCGTCGGGGCCGTGCTCACCCTTGTCGTCGTCGCGGTTCACTACACCTCGGGAACGGGCTGGGAGCCAAGCGAGGACATCTCCCAGAGCGTCATCGAGCAGCGGGCGTCGACGGTACCCGAGACGGAGTTCCCCGAACCGTACAACCGCTCGATTGGCGGTGGCGGTGGGACGGCGGCAATTCCGGCCGGAGAGGGCGGCGCGGAACTCGAAGAGGGCGAGGAAGAGGAAGACGAGGGCTTCGACCCCAGTGCCATCGCCGAGGACGAGGTGGAACACTACGAAATCGAGTACGCCAAGGAAGGCGAGACAATCGAAGTCGCCAACAACGAGACGATCCTCGATGCTGGTGAAGACGAGGGCTGGGACCTGCCCTACGCCTGCCGCCAGGGCCAGTGTGTCTCCTGTTCGGGTCAGATCCAGGACGGCAACGCGACCGAACGTATCCGGCACAGCAACAACGAAGCGCTGTTCGAGGACGACCTCGAAGACGGTTATTGCCTGACCTGCGTTGCCTACCCGACCGCGGAGTTCACGATTGAAACCGGCGAGCAACCCTGACCGTCAGAGCCAGCCATGTTGAACCGCGGCAGCTCCATGCAACTGGCTCACACGCCCGCTGTGGCCGATTTGGTGAGGACGAAAGGAGGGTCTTAAGTACCTCCGCAGGATAACGACGCGTACTATGGCGAACGGCAAATACGCCGCACGCAAACTCAAGAAGGACCGCCAGAACCACCGGTGGTCCGACTCTGATTACGCGCGCCGCGAGCGCGGGCTTGGCCAGAAGTCCGACCCGCTCGAAGGCGCTCCTCAGGGTCGAGGGATCGTGCTCGAGAAGATCGGTATCGAAGCGAAACAGCCCAACTCCGCGATCCGGAAGTGTGTCCGGGTCCAGTTGATCAAGAACGGCAAGCAGGTGTCTGCGTTCTGTCCCGGTGACGGTGCGATCTCCTTTATCGACGAACACGACGAAGTGACAATCGCCGGCATCGGTGGCGCGAAGGGTCGCGCGATGGGTGACATCTCCGGCGTCAACTACAAAGTCGAGAAGGTCAACGGCGTCTCGCTTATCGAACTGGTTCGTGGCAACGCGGAGAAGCCGGTGCGATAATGAGCGCAGACGACGCTTCCGAGCCGGACGAGGAGACCGGCACTGACGATGTCGCTGTTGCACAGCTCTTTGACGAGTGGGACGTGACGGACATCGAGTTCTCGGACCCCTCGACCGAGCGCTACATCACGGTCACGCCAATCGCACACACGATGGGTCGCCACTCGGACAAGCAGTTCAAGAAGTCGGAAATCAGCATCGTCGAGCGCCTGATCAACCGCCTGATGCAGACCGACGAGAACACCGGCAAGAAGCAGCTGGCGACGACCATCGTTTCGGACGCCTTCGAAATCGTCCACGGGCGCACCGACGAGAACCCCGTCCAGATCCTCGTCGAAGCCGTCGAGAACAGCGCCCCGCGCGAGGAAACTGTCCGCCTGAAATACGGTGGTATCTCCGTGCCCAAAGCCGTCGATGTCGCACCCCAGCGTCGTGTCGATCAGGCCCTGAAGTTCATCGCCGAGGGTGTCTACGGTGCCTCGTTCAAGACGACGACCGACGCCGAGGACGCACTGGCCCAGCAACTCATCGGCGCAGCGAACAACGACGTCCAGACGTACCCGGTCAATCAGAAAGAAGAGAAAGAACGCGTCGCGGCCGCCGCCCGATAACTACTCTTTGCGCACGACTCGTTTTCTCACGTCGCCAATTGCGACACGATCAGCGGTTTTCGAGGTGGAGCCTCCGGCCTCAAGAAGTGAGCGAAGTAAACGAGTAGGCCGGAGAGGAAACCGACATGGTGTGATGCAACCGCCATATTCTGACCGGCTAACTCCCAAATGTTTACGTATCCCTGGAGCCTCTCTGAACTATGGAGGTGCGTCGAACTGCCGTCGTGAAACTTGATGTTTCCGGTGAGCAACGCGACGCACTCCACCGAACCGCCGACCAATACCTGTACTGCGCGAACCGAACCGCCAAGTTCTGCTGGTCGGAAACCTCCTACACCGAGTGCAAGACCAACAAACGGAACGTTCGGGACGCTCTCTACGACGACCTCCGCGACGAAACGGAGCTTCACTCTCAACTCGTTCAAGCCGCGATACGTCGCGGCGTCGAAGCCGTCACAGGCGTTGTCGAACGGTGGAAGAAGGGACAGCGCGTCTCCCGACCAACGTTCACCGCTGAGACGATGGACTACGATACGCGGAGCGCGACGTTCTACCGACGCAAAGCGTCGCTGGCAACTGTTGAGGGGCGAATCGAACTTCCAT
The DNA here is from genome assembly GCA_003021685.1 of Halobacteriales archaeon QS_4_62_28. Lineage (GTDB taxonomy): Archaea > Halobacteriota > Halobacteria > Halobacteriales > Haloarculaceae > Halomicrobium. Next base: position 18,518 of record PXRO01000038.1, on the reverse strand, counting down.
TCGTTCTCCCGGCAGACAGCCCGACGCCCTACGAACGATACGTCCTCTCCGAGGACTACGAGTTCCGCGAGAGTACACTACGGTATGACGCGGTAACCGACGAGTTCTACCTCCACATCTCGACGCGACGGACCGACAATGACGACACAGAGGTTTCGGCAGATACCGGGCACCCCGACCAAACGGTCCTCGGCATCGACCTCGGCGTCAACAGTCTTGCCGTCGCTTCGACCGGTACGTTCTGGCAGGCCGACGAGTACGACCACTGGTGCCGCGAGTTCGAGAGGCGACGCGGGGAGATGCAACAACGCGGCACGCAGGCCGCACACAACGCCGTGCTTCGACTCGGGAAGCGTGAGGAAGCGTGGCGCAAACAGTACATCCACACCGTCGCCAACGAAGTCGTTACGGAGGCCGTCACACACGACTGCGACGTAATCGTGTTCGAGGATTTAACCGACATTCGAGAGCGACTTCCACACGCGAAGTGGCACCACATTTGGGCGTTCCGACGCCTCTTCAAGTACGTCTCCTACAAGGCCCCGAAACGCGGTGTCTCCGCGGAACAAGTTGAGCCCAGCCACACGTCCACCCGCTGTTCGCGGACGGACTGCGGGTTCACGCACGACGACAACCGCCACGGAGAACACTTTGCGTGCCAGAAGTGCGGGTACGAAGTGAATGCGGATTACAACGCCGTCGCCAGAAATCGACGATTTCTGGCTGCCCGCCAGACGTAGTCTGGCGACCGCGAAGAACATCGGGTTACGATACGCTCGAAAGCGGATACATAGACTCCGTTCCTCGCCCACGTCGGGGGATGGAGACGCACCAGTAAACGTGCGTATAAATGGTGGGACGCTGAACGGCGAGAGTCACCAGCCTATTGCCGGTGACTGATTGCCGGGAGTCCACATCAAAGCCCTACCCTCAAGGACCGAGGCGCGTAACGCCGAGGGAGTAGGGTAGGGTAGTTTACAACCGTGCATGTGTCCCGATCTAATCGCGTAAACCGTCGGCTATATTTCGGTTGACGTGCCAGCTACTCGTATGACACAGCAACACGGTACGGTCGAACTCGTCGACGATGAGACGGTCGGATACGTCGCCAGGGCAGTGTTGATCGCGGCCCTGACCGCGGCACTCGCACAGGTCTCGATCCCGCTTCCGGGAAGCCTCCCGCCGTTCTCACTTCAGCCGTTCGGAGCCTTCTTTGCGGGACTGTTACTCGGTCCGCTGTGGGGTGGATTCGCACTCCTCCTGTACTTGCTCGTCGGCATCGCTGGCGTCCCCGTCTTCTCGAACGGCAGCGCGGGCTTGGGCTATGTCCTCGTCGGGCAGGGAACCGGCGGCTTCCTGATCGGTTTTCTGGTCGGTGCCGTCGTCGCCGGTGCAATCGCCCACCAGAGGAGTACACCCCGTCCACTCGGTGAACTCTCGGTGCCCGTGCAAGTGCTTGCCCTCGTTGCGACAGTGGCCGTCGTGTACGCCGTCGGTGTGCCCTGGATGGCGTCGGTGCTTGGACTCTCGCTGGCAGATGCTGCCACGATCATGGCACCGTACGTTCCACTGGACCTGTTGAAGGTCCTCGTCGCGGTCGGGATCATCAGGGGTGGCTATCTCACCCGGCAATGATCACCGTTCGTGGGCTGACCGCGCGTCGCGGGGATGTCGTCGCCCTCGACGCCGTATCGCTGACCGTGCCGGACGGCGAGTGCGTGCTGCTGGTCGGTCCCAATGGCTCGGGCAAGACGACGCTGGTTCGCCATTTCAACGCCCTGCTGGAGCCAGACGACGGATCGGTCGAAATCAACGGACGGGAAGCGAGTGAGAATCCGGTCGTAGCCCGAACGAGCGTGGGGATGGTGTTCCAGCACCCGCGAGACCAGTTCGTCGCCGCGACTGTCGGTGCAGACGTCGCCTTCGGCCCGGAGAACCTCGGACTCGATCGTGGAGCGATCGAGGGCAGGGTGACGACAGCGCTCAGAGCGGTGAATCTCGACGGCGAACGTGACACGTCGATTGCCACGCTGTCCGGCGGCGAGGAGGCCCGTGTCGCCATCGCGGGCGCGCTCGCGATGGACCCGGACCATCTCGTGCTCGACGAGCCACTCGCCGGGCTGGATCTCGCGGCTCGTCAGTCAGTCGTCGACCACCTCCGTCACCTCGTGACCGACGGGACGAGCATCATCGTCGTCACGCACGACCTGCGAGATCTGCGGGAACTGGCCGACAGAGTCGTCGCCCTCGTCGACGGGTCGGTCGCACTCGACCGTCCGCCAGGGGCGGCGCTTGACGCACTCGACGCAATCGGCGTCCGTGATCCGCGATGCTGAGCTACGTGCCTGGCGACACGGTCGCCCACCAGCTCGATCCCCGTTCGAAGCTCTCTTTCCAGATCGGGGTCGCAATCGCCGCGTTCGCCCAGCCCTCGACCGCCTGGCTCGCCGGGCTGTACGGCCTCACTGCGGTCGTGCTGCTGGCCGGTCGGCTCTCGCCACGTCGGGTCGTTCGCGGGTACGGCGTGGTCTTCGTCGTCCTGGCGCTGGCACCCGTCATCGCCGGGACAACCCTCGGCCCACCGTGGTTTCGCGTCGATCCCGCGATGACCTCGTTGCGGGCCGTCGCCCGCGTTCCGCCCGTCTTGGCAGTCAGCGCCGTCTACGTCGCCACGACGCCGATACGCGAGACACGAGCGGCCATCGAGCGACTCGTCCCCGGACGGCCGGGGCAGCTCCTCGCAGTCGGCATGTCGCTGGTCGTCCGCTTCTTTCCGCTGGTCGTCGACGACCTCCGGACGGTCCGAACCGCAATGGACGCCCGCGGCGGCCAGCGCCAGGCCGTGATCGACCGCGCACGTCGACTCGCGGTCCAGGGGCTCGACAGAGCGCTCGCACGCTCGGATCGACTGGCAGTCGCACTCAGGGCGCGGTGTTTCGCGTGGAATCCGACACTGCCGCCACTGGCACTGTCACGGCTGGACTACCCAGTGCTTGTGGCGAGTGTGCTACTCGCACTGTCGCCGTTGGTTCAGTCTGCGGCCTGATTCGCACTGCTCGCCGTCGCGTAAGCCTGTGTTACGTCGACCAGTGCCTTCCTGTACTCGCTCTCGTCCGGATCGCGGGCGAGCGAGCGGAACTGGCGCTTGAACTCGTCGAGGCCGACGTGGGGCGCATCCTGGGCAGCGGCGTGAGCCAGGTCGTAGAGCGGGTGGTCGGCGTCAACCAGTTCGTGTCGTTCGACGAGCGCGAGCGCAAACGCCGCGTTGACCGCAGTAATATCGGGGTCGGCGGCCGGGGTCAACCGGTCCCACGCCTGGTGCTTCCGAGGGGTGTCGGCGACAGCGGCGGCGAGACTGGACTCCAGAAAGGCGACGAGTTTGTTCGCCGGCACCACGTCCAGCCAGATGTCGTCGGCGTAGATGTCCTTCATATGGTTGGCTATCTGATAACAGTGAGACAGTGTCCGGCGTTCGACGCTTTGCCCTGCCAGTCCGAGGTAGATCGCCTCACGGGTCGATTGTGTGTGTGAAGGGTGCCCTTCCTCGTAGCGGTGCATGTGGGCAAACTCGTGGAGGGCGAGTTCGCGAGCCATCGCACTCGTCGCCGCCTGCCGGGAGATCGTCAGGAGGTGGCTCTGGTCGTCGTGGCTCACACGGGTTCGCTCCGAAGGGTCCTCTCGAACGCGTACCGTCACGGGCCGTCCGAGATCGTATTCCGTCTCGAACAGGGTACTGGCACTGAGAAACGGTGCGGCCGGACCGCCCCGAACGTGCACATCCATGTGTGTATGTACCAGGGAACTCCACCGTATTACTTTTTCGCCGCATTCGGTTGTTAGGAAGCGTATACGGCCAGTATCTCGAATAGTCGGAACGCTTTGGACGAGGGTAAAAACGCGGGTTAGAAGTAGTTGATCGCTTCGGGCAGTTCGAGCTTCATGCCCTTGCGCTGGCGGATCTCGTCGATCTTCTCCGGCTGGAGGTTGTCGGCCATGACCTGGAAGCCGGCGTTCTCGGTGTTCCAGGAGGCGCGACCCTCGGTCGCAGAGCGGATATCCGAGGAGAAGCCGATCATCTCGTCGACAGGTGCGACGCCCTCGACGACCATCAGGTCGCCTTCCTGATACATGTCGTCGACACGGCCACGACGGCCCTGGATCTCGCCCGAGGCAGCGCCCATGTGCTCGTTAGGCACGTCGATCCGGACGTTCTGGATCGGTTCGAGGAGGCGGATCTCGCCGTCGATCAGGGCGTTGTGGACGGCCTCGCGCATGGCCGGGATGACCTGTGCGGGACCGCGGTGGATGGCGTCCTCGTGGAGGCGGGCGTCGTGCAGGCGGATGAGCGACCCCTGGACCGGTTCGGCGGCCAGCGGGCCGTCGTTGAGTGCCTCTTCGAGACCCTCAATGAGGAGTTCCATCGTCTCGTTGAGGTGCTGGATCCCCTTCGTGTCGTCGATGAAGACGTTCGTGCCGTGGATGTGCTCGACGTTCTGGGAGGTGTCTTTATCCATGCCGGCATCTTGCAGTGCTTCACGGCGCTCCAATTCGGGCATGTCCATCGACGCCTCGCCGAGTTTGATCGCGTCCACGATGTCCTGGTCGAGTGTCTCGACGGTGATGTAAAAGCGGTTGTGGCGGTTCGGCGAGATACCCTCGACTTCGCGCGAGGACTCCTGGGGGGCCTCGCGGTAGACGACAATCGGTTCGCCGGTGTTGACAGGGATGCCCTGGTTGCGCTCGATCCGCTGTGTCTGGACTTCCAGGTGGAGTTCACCCTGTCCGGAGACGAGATGCTCGCCGGTGTCCTCGTTGATCTCGATCTGGATCGTCGGGTCCTCTTTGGACACCTGTCGGAGCGTCTCGATGAGCTTTGGCAGGTCGTCCATGTTCTTGGCTTCGATGGACTTCGTGATGACGGGCTCGGAGATGTGGTCGATGGACTCGAACGGCGTCATCTCGACGCTGGAGACGGTCGAGCCGGCGATGGCGTCCTTGAGACCGGTGACGGCGGCGATGTTCCCGGCGGGGACCTCTTCGACCTCCTCGCGCTCGCCACCCATGTAGATGCCGACGCTCTGGACGCGGTTCTTGCCCGCAGTCCCGGAGACGTACAGTTCCTGGCCCTTCTCGATCGTTCCGGAGAAGACACGCCCGGCGGCGATCTCGCCGGCGTGGGGGTCGATCCCGATATCGGTGACCATCAGAACGACTTCGCCGTCCTCGTTGACGAGACGCATCCCTTCTGCGAGGTCTGACTCGGCGTCGCCACGCCAGATGCGCGGGATACGACGCGGCTGTGCGTCGACCGGATTCGGGAAGTGCTCACAGACCATGTCCAGCACAACGTCGGCAAGGGGCGTGCGCTCGTGGAGTTCCTGGCGCTTGTCGGCGCGTTCCAGTTCCATGATGTCGCCAAAGTCCATGCCGGTGCGCTGCATCGACGGCATCGAGACACCCCACTTGTAGAGGGCCGACCCGAAGCCGACGGTACCGTCCTCGACCGAGACCGTCCAGTCGTCGATGTCGTCCATCTCTTCGGTCATTCCGCGGATGAGTTCGTTGACGTCGGCGATGACGCTCAGCAGGCGGTTCTGCATCTCCTCCGGCCCTTCCTGTAGCTCGGAGATGAGTCGGTCGACCTTGTTGATGAAGAGTGTCGGTTTGACACCCTCGCGGAGTGCCTGTCGCAGCACCGTCTCGGTCTGGGGCATCGCGCCCTCGACTGCGTCGACCACCACGAGCGCGCCGTCGACGGCACGCATCGCTCGGGTTACGTCGCCACCGAAGTCGACGTGGCCCGGCGTGTCGATGAGGTTGATGAGGTGGTTACTGCCCTCGTACTCGTGGGTCATCGAAACGTTTGCCGCGTCGATGGTGATCCCACGCTCTTGCTCGTCCTCTTCGGTGTCCATCGCGAGCTGTTCGCCCGCGGTGTCGTCGGAAATCATCCCCGCGCCAGCGAGGAGGTTGTCAGTCAGTGTCGTTTTGCCGTGGTCGACGTGAGCAGCGATGGCAATGTTCCGGATGTCTTCCGGACTGTTCATCAGTGTCTCACATTCCTGTACGATCTTCTTGCGTCGGCCCATTATACGGCATCCTATCAATAGCAGGGTCAAAAGGGTGCTGTTTCGCTGTGAGTGCGACATTCAGGAGCACGAACCGCGATGCTCGCTGGAGCCGGCTGGTGGGAGCTCCAGCGGTGTTTCCACGTGAGCGTGCTATGCTGGCACGCGAACGTGGCTGCTCGCCAGACCGTCAGACAGTATGAAACAGTGACAGTCGGCAGTATTAGGACAGTTCACACCGAACCAGCCGTATGGGCAATCGGCTCCACCAGTTCGTGGATATCCTCGTCGCCGCTGTCATCGCCGGCACCTCGACGTTCATGTGGGGACTCGCGCTGCCGCCGGGACTGGCGCTGACGCTCGGTGGCATCTTCGCGGCGATGTGGTACTTCTCGCGCAACCCCTGGGGCAGTACCCGCGGCGACGAGTACAACGAATGGATCGACAAGTTGTACGAGCGGTATTTGCCGTAAGCGAGGCCGACCGGCGGGAGGCCTCGGAAGTGCGAACGGGAAACGCAGTGACCTGTGAGATGGGAGGCCGACCAGCGGGAGGCTTCGCCAGAAGTGCTGTCAGGGGACCAGCAATCAGTATTCTACTGTCGGACACGAGAATGTCATACAACGGTTCTCGTACCCGTTCTTCGCTTCCTTAACTCGCTCAGTGTAGGGAAACGATCTATCACATTGCGTCAAAACCTATCCAGAACCCGTAAAAACCGCTGGGTGAATGGAGAGGATGTACTCTGCACGGCTGCTGAGATCTATTACCGTTTGAAGAGCGTGTAGAGTTGCTTAGCGCTCTGAATTCCGCTACTATTGTTTAGCGTAATGTCTCGTAGTAGAAGTTTCGGGCTTCTAATTCAGTAATCTCTTCTGCCCGATCCTGTACCGCTCCGCTGCTGAATCATCGAAACACTTCCGTTCGGGTAAATGCACTATCTATTGCACTCATCTACTTTAGAGATATGAAATGGTGGAAGATTTTTTATGCTGACAGCTGTTGTATGTTGTGAGGCGGAAAATGGGGTACGTCAATCAGTTACAGAGTGGAGGCTGGGGGTCAATACTCCTCTGGTGTTACACGGGTGCCAATCTATGGTTTGTCTGGCGGCCATCTTCAAGATGGGTGCTTGTGGCGGCAGCCGCCGCTCCATCCATAGCCGTGATGTTTCTATCATACGCTTTCAACAACAAACTAAATGACTTCTGGGCTGGCGGTTATTTAAAACAGTCTAGTGAGGTTGCTCATCGGATTACAGGTAGTAATCGTCCCTATCGACAATTGGATTCCGATGCTCAGGAAGAAATTAACAAATTTGACGAACTTGCACACAAGCACAATACGACAATTCTATCGGGACTGATTATCGGCGGAAGCGCCCCGATTCTCGGTTACTATCATTTTGGCTGGCTAGGTTCTGTAACCGCATTAATTATTACTGGTCTCGCTGTCTGGCTGCTAACTTATAAATCAATTCAGGAACTGAACCGGGAAGCAGAGAACATCGCTGAAGTATACAAAGCAAAATATGAAAATTAGTAGACTGAAAATCGAAGACTTCGCAATCGACGAGTGCCCTAAAATCAATCAGAAAAACTTGGAGGGAAATGACTTCCTTTTCAGGGGCGGTAATCGGTCCGGCAAAACCCTCGTTTTCAACGCAATACTGTACGGACTATACGGTAACAGCTCTATAAACAATATTTCGCCAGGGCGAAGCAGTTCAGTTGAGATCTATTTTGATAATACTGAATCGATTGATCGAGGTGGCAGCCCTCAAATCTATCGAACCGATGATGGCGAAGAAATAGATCCAGATATCATCAATTCCAAACTTGGTCCAGAAGACTCTGTTCAGCTTCAATTTATTAACTCAAACGTCAGAAATCAACCTCTGTCGGACCATTCCGGCCCTGAGTTAGTAGAGAAAATCCGAGAAGCACTCAACAGCAGTCTCCAGCAGAAAATAACCTATCATAATCGGGCACAAACTCATATAGACCAGCTGATTGACCGGGAGATATACGGTGAAGGGAAGAAAGGACTAAACGAACTCGAAAGCCAGTTAGAGAAGCTAAATATTGATCAACACCGGAACCGTATCAACAAGATAGAACACTTACTTTCGCTCGTGGAGTCCGGCGAAATCCACGCAATTAGTGATCGACTACAAGAGGATTCTGAACAGGGTCATAAATTGAATGAACTGTATGATAAAAAACGTACACTAGAGCAAAAAATCGGGAAGAAAAGTAACCGACTTGATGAAGCACGACGATATACCAAAGAGCGAGTCAACGAACTCATTGTAGATGCAGTCCGCGAGGTTTCATGCCCTGTATGTGATCGAATTGTAGAACACGATAAAGCAAAAAGGAGGCTCAAACGGAACGACTGTCCACATTGTGGGCGCGATAGACCCTATGCTCTAAAAAATTTGAGAGCAGATCTACAATCAGAGGTAGATAGTGCTGACGAACGGATAGAGGAACTTGAGTCACAGTTGGGGGACCTCGACGCGGAACTTGAAGAAATTAATGAGAAAATCGACGAACTCCAAAGTGAGGATAGCAAATTAAGAGAACTCAATTCATTGGTTCGGACCGCACTGAAACAGGCTGATCATAGTATTGGCCAGGTTGAGGAACGTGCTCAAAGCGAGTTAGAGGCACTACGGGAAACCGTCGTAGAGGAAGAAGAGCGGAAAGAGGGGTTAGAAGACAAAATCAAAGAGCGTAAACAGGCAATAGAACATCTGGGAGAGAGGAAGAAGTGGGCAGAGAAGCGTGAGCAAGAGTTGGTTGAGGAGTCCTATGAAGAAGTAATTACTCGGTTCAGAGATGTGTGGTCGGTAAATCATCAAGAGATGTCCCCTAGCTTATCATCTGAAATCGAACTTGATCCAGAGGGCAATATTACAGCCCCGGGAACCACCTCTGGTGAACTCAGGGATTATGACGAATTGAGTACCGGTGAAAGACGGGTACTCAACCTGTCGTTTGCATACACGTTGGCTGAGTTAGCAACTAACGAAGAGACACATAATTGTGAGGTTCTCGTTATGGATGAACCGCTGGCGAAGATGGGAGTAGAAACTCAAGATCGAGTGCTTGACTTCCTCCTCAACTCCGATATACAGTGTATCATAACCTCATCAGATGTACGAATGGAATCGAAGTTCCGGACTCGGCAAGTCCGAGATCTTGAGCGCATCGAACTGGCTGAATCTGAACAGGTGACACTCCAAGAGGCAGCAAATGACTGATGAAACCTCTGACCAGACCCGATTAATGCTACTCCACGAAGCAGACGGGAAAATTGAGGGTGCTGCTAAGTTCAATAAGCTGCTATACAAACACGAATCGGAGGAGGATATTGAGACAGAGATCACTCAAATCCGAGATCAACGAGGGCCGCGTGAACCTGGTCTCTCGCAGACAATGCAGCGCTATATTGACCTCGGTCTTATAAAGGTAGATAAATCAGAGGAACCGCATACAGTGGAGGAAACAAAAAAAGGAAATCGATATATGAGCGGGTGGGAACGAACCAAGATGCGCTTTGACAGATCATTTCGTGAAAAAAAGCGGGCCGTTTCTAATACAATACGAAAGCATGGGGATCGTAGTGCCAATGAAATAGTTCAAGACGATGATATCCAGGAAGAGAAGGAAAAACCAGTCGGAAAAAACCTCTAGTGACCTCTCAGTGTATAGCTGCCTGTCTCCTTATACAAGTCTACAAACCGTCCATGTCCAATGAGCACGCTTACTGAGCAGCCGATTCGTGTTTGATGGTTCTGAAACTAACTACCTTGTAAATTGCACTATGACACTCTGGTCGGACGTACCTCTCTGAAGAGTCTCGTCACCTCGGGGTGGCGAAATCCGTCACGGACTTCCGTCCGACAGTATCAGTCAGCGACCAGTTCGAGATACCGTTCGCGGGCGGCGGGGCCGTCCTCAGTCGGCCCGTCGTACAGTATGTGCCCGTGGTCGAGCACAGTCAGGTGATCGAGGGAGGCTTCGAAGTCCTCGATGTGGTGGGTTGCGATCAGCAGTCCGTGGTCGTCGTCGGGATACTGGGAGAGAAACGCCCGGAAGCGGCGTTTCGTGACATCGTCGAGGTCGTCGAGCGGTTCGTCGAGCACGGTGAACGTCGGGCGTTTGAGGAAGGCCAGCGCCAGGTCGAGTTTCTTCTGCCAGCCACCGGAGAGGTCGCCGGCGACGCGGTGGGCGACCTGATCGAGTGTGAGGATATTGACCAGTTCGGCGCGCCAGTTCGGGGACGGGGGTGGGCACATCGACGCGAACACGTCGAGGTTCTCCTCAACAGTGAGATCCGGGTAGAACGTCGGCGTCTGGAAGCTGCAGCCGATGGTGCCGTCGCCACGGTGGATAGTGCCCTCGGTGGGCCGCGTGAGTCCGAGGAGCAGGTTCAGTAACGTCGATTTGCCCGAACCGTTGGAGCCGAGCAAGCAGTGACACTGGCCGGTCTCAATCGTCAGGTCGATGTCATCGAGTGCGACGACATCGTCGTAGCGTTTCACGACGCCGTCGAAGACGATGTCCGACATTGTCAGGCCCTCCACTGGTAGTAGACGACGCTGAGTGCCAGAAAGGCCAACGACGCGACGGTGAAGGCGATCAATATCCCGAAGCGGTCGGCGTACAGCGTTGCCGGCTTGCTTTTCAGTGAGATGCCGCGCTGGATGACCATCGCGTAGTGGACCGGGGACAGGTGGGCGATGGTGCGCCGAAGCGGTGAGAAGAAGCCGGCCGGATAGATCAGGTTCGAGAACGTGAACGTCCCGAAGAGCAGCGTCACGTTGATCATCCGGCCGGCGGTCCGGAACCGGACGAGAAACATGACCCCGAGACCGACCGCGGTCAGCGAGACGAAGGTCAGTAGCGTCGCGACGACTGCGCCAGGTGCGAGCATGTCGAGGCGTAGCTGGAGGTAGTTCGCGATGCCCTGGAACACGACCACCGGGAGCAACATCAGCGGTGTGAACACCGCGAACTTGACACCGAGGAGCCGCGACAGCGACGATTCGACGCGGATTCGCCGGAAGACGTTTCGTTCGTTCGTGACCACCCGGGGCAGATAGGCAAACGCGTAGACGACCGTCAACAGGATCGTGCCGACACTGATCAGGAACTCCGAGAGGCTTCGTTCCTCGCCGACCGTCGCTCGCTGGACCGAGATGTCGGCGGGGAACGCGTCACTGACCTGCCGTGCGAGTATGTTCCGGATCACGAGTGACGGCTGTTCGTAGGGGACCATCTCCCTCTCGACGGTCATCTGGATCGTGAGGTCGGCGTCCTCGTCGGACAGGCCGTGGGGCACGGTGAAGATGGCATACACCTCCTCGCGATGCAGTGCCCGCTGGGCATTTGCGGGGGAGTCGTACACGTGAGGTCGTGAGAAAAACGCCGAAACCCCTTTGATTGCTTCGAGTTCGTCGTCAGTAACCGAGTCGTCTTCGGCGACGATTGCGATGGGAGTGTCGCGAGGGATGGCCTGCTGAAAGGCGACAGTCGAGGCGGCATACAGCGACGGCAGAATAAGCAACACGAAGAACACGCCAACGGCGTTGTGCCGGAGCCAGCGCAGTTCCTTCGAGAACAGGGATCTGGCAGTCATGTTCCTGATACCTCAACTAGTTCGGTCGCCTGGATCGCTGACTGACCACCGATGGAGCGCTGCTGGTAGTGACGTAGCAGAGCCTGGATACTCTCGATCGATTCTTCGTAGGAGATGATGACGCTTGTGCCGTCTCGCTCGACCTCGATTGCGTCGATGTTCTGCTTGACGCTCTCGTTTCCAGTGGTGAGTTTGAACGTCGCGAGGGCACCACTCGTGACGTCCTCGACATCCTGGGCCGCCTCGGTCGAGTTGGCGAGCAGTCGCAGTTCGACACCGGCACCATTGGTTTTCGAGTAGTAGCTCCCCGAAACGATGGCAACCTGTCGATAGCGGGTGAGTTCGATACCGGGACCCGCACCGACTTGCTCGGGGATTCGGTCGGTCGGCACTCGGACCGCGAACGTGACGAGGCCGTCGCGTGCGTTTTCGTGCCCGGTCTGCAATCGACCACCGAAGCCCTCGCCGTCACCGGCAGTCACGTCGATGGTCTCCTTGACAGCGGCCTCCGTACCAAAGACGTACTGCCCCTCGCCGAGGACGCCGATCCACTGACCAGTCGCGGTGTCACTGTCGCCGGCCGGCCGATAGACCGTCTGCCCGTTGTACGTCGTCTCAGTCAGTTCCCGGTCCGTATCGTTGCGGACGGCTTCGATCACGGCCGCTCTGTCCCAGTTGCCGTGGACGATGATACCGGCGTACGCCAGTTCAGTCGAACCGTTCGTTCGCCGACTGAAAACGACGGTCTCGTCGGCCACGTCCGGATCGAGACCGGTCCGGCCTTCGAACTCGGAGAGGACATCGGCAGTGCTGTTGGGGACTCCCTCGATGAGCGACGCCCGTTCTAACCCAGTGTTTGCCAGCGTCCGGGACGCCCCATCGTTCGTGACTGCGCCGTCGACGTGAACCACGGCGTCGACGTCATCGGGGACCTGACCGACCGCTGGCGGCCCTTGCTCCCCGGAAAAGACGACATAGGCACCGGCACCCATCCCGACAACGACGAACAGCGCCCCGACCGCGACTGCCACCCGCTTGTTCATGCCAAACCCCTTTCGGATCATAGCGAATATGGTTTGCCCTTCTGGCCGCGGACGTGCGTTCGACAGTACGAAGAGACCGCGCAGTCGAACGGACGGATTCTTATAGCACGCGGTTCGTGGACTTGGACAATGAGCGGTACCACTCTTCGAAAGGAGGTGAGCGGTCGATGAGCGACTCGCAGGACGAGGTTCGGGCGTACACAATTCGGCTCGAACTGGTCGACGAACCCGGCGAGTTGCTCCGGGCGCTCCACCCGATCGCCGACAACGGTGGAAACCTCCTCTCTATCTTCCACGAGCGTGGCAACGTGACGCCGCGGGGACACATCCCGGTCGAGGTCGACCTGGAGGCCACGCCCGAACGGTTCGACACCATCGTCGAAGCACTGCAAGACGAGAACTTCGACATCATCCAGGCCGGGGCCGAACGCTACAGCGAGGCACTCACAATCGTTCTGTCGGGCCATCTGGTGAACACGGATCTCTCGGATACGCTCTCGAACATTCAAGAAGCAACGGATGCGAGCGTCACCGACCTCTCGCTGTCGGCACCGGCAGGAACGAACGATGTCTCCAGTGCGCGACTCCGGCTGGCGACCGAGGAAGGGAAGGCCAACGACGTACTGGACGCGGTACGTTCAATCGCGGCCGAGAAAGATCTCACCATCGTCGAACCGCTGACGGCCGGAGGGAGCGCATGAAACTGGCCGTCATCGGTGCTGGCGCGGTCGGGCGTTCAGTCGCGGAACTCGCGGCCGACTACGGTCACACGGTGACGGCCTTTGCCGACTCCGCGAGTGCAGTCACCGATGCCGACGGAATCGACGTCACCGGGACACTCACGTCGAAGGACGAACAGGGCAGGGTCGGAACGGCCGACCCCGAAACCGCCATCGCGAGCGAATACGACGTGCTCGTCGAGGCGACGCCGACGACACTCGGCGACGCCGAACCCGGCTTCGGCCACGTCGAGACCGCCCTGAAACGTGACCGGCACGTCGTCCTGGCAAACAAAGGGCCCGTCGCCGAACGCTACGCCGACGTGCGCGCGCTCGAACGAGAGAGCGACGGGACTGTGCTGTTCGAGGCGACGGTCGGGGGCGCGATGCCGGTGCTGTCGACCATCGACGACTTCGACCCCGAACACATCTCGGCCACACGGGGCGTCCTCAACGGGACCGCCAACTTCATCCTCTCCCGGATGGCCGCCGAGGGACTGGGGTACGAACACGTCCTCGCCGAAGCACAGGACCTCGGCGTCGCCGAAGCCGACCCGACCTTCGACGTGGAAGGCACCGACGCCGCCCTGAAGTGTGTCATCGTCGCCAACGTGCTCGCACAGGGCGAGCGAGAGTACACGCTCGAGGACGCCGAAGTGGACGGTATCAGTTCGATTCCCGGCAGCGCACTCGAACTCGCACAGGAGGACGGCCGGACCGTCCGACTGATCGGCGAAGTCGCCAACGACGAGGTACGAGTCGGTCCGCGACTCGTCCCCGAGACGGCGGCGCTTGCGGTGTCCGGGACCCGCAATATCGTCCAGCTGGAGACCGACCACGCCGGCCGCCTCAATATCTCCGGACGCGGTGCGGGCGGCCCTGAAACTGCCAGCGCCGTCCTGGCTGATGTCGGCCGACTCCCTGAACGCTAAGTTCGCTGCCGTTCTCGTCCCGTCGGGAGAGATGATCACTGCTCGTACTGTCGGACGGAAGTCCGCGACGGATTTCGCCACCCCGGGGTGGCGAGACTCTTCAGATGGGTACGTCCGACAGTATCAGTCCGTGACACCGCGTGTCAAATCGCAAGAGGGAGTCGGGATGGTCTACGGACACTTTCGAAATCGTTTTATGAACCACCGCGTAAAGGTTCCGATACAGCGCCTCTGCGCGTGAGATACAACAATGAGCGACCGACACCAGAACCTGGCCATCATTGGTCACGTCGACCACGGAAAGAGCACGCTCGTCGGGCGACTCCTGTACGAGACAGGATCCGTCCCCGAGCACGTCATCGAGCAGCACAAAGAAGAGGCCGAGGAGAAGGGCAAAGGCGGCTTCGAGTTCGCCTACGTCATGGACAACCTCGCCGAGGAGCGCGAACGCGGTGTCACCATCGACATCGCCCACCAAGAATTCAGCACCGACGAGTACGAATTCACCATCGTCGACTGTCCTGGCCACCGCGACTTCGTCAAGAACATGATCACTGGCGCGAGCCAGGCAGACAACGCAGTCCTCGTCGTCGCCGCTGACGACGGTGTTGCGCCCCAGACCCGAGAGCACGTCTTCCTCGCCCGCACGCTGGGCATCGGCGAACTCATCGTCGGCGTCAACAAGATGGACCTCGTCGACTACGACGAGTCCGACTACAACCAGGTCGTCGAGGAAGTCAAGGAACTGCTCAATCAGGTCCGCTTCAACACCGACGACGCCGAGTTCATCCCGATTTCGGCGTTCGAAGGCGACAACGTCGCCGAGCGCTCGGACAACACCGACTGGTACGACGGCGAAATCCTGCTGGAGGCACTCAACAACCTCCCAGAGCCGGAACCGCCGACGGACGCACCGCTGCGCCTCCCCATCCAGGACGTCTACACCATCGACGGCATCGGTACCGTCCCCGTCGGCCGTGTCGAGACTGGTATCCTGCGAACCGGCGACAACGTCTCCTTCCAGCCAAGTGATGTCGGCGGCGAAGTCAAGACCGTCGAGATGCACCACGAAGAGGTACCCAAGGCAGAACCCGGCGACAACGTCGGGTTCAACGTCCGTGGCATCGGTAAGGACGACATCCGCCGTGGCGACGTCTGTGGCCCGGCCGACGACCCGCCGACGGTCGCCGAGACCTTCCAGGCACAGGTCGTCGTCATGCAGCACCCGAGCGTCATCACCGCCGGCTACACGCCGGTGTTCCACGCACACACGGCACAGGTCGCCTGTACCGTCGAGTCTATCGACCAGAAGATCGACCCGTCCTCCGGTGAGGTCGCCGAAGAGAACCCCGACTTCATCCAGAACGGTGACGCAGCAGTCGTCACGATCCGCCCACAGAAGCCCCTCAGTATCGAGCCGTCGGGCGAGATTCCGGAACTGGGCAGTTTCGCCATCCGCGACATGGGCCAGACCATCGCAGCCGGCAAGGTCCTGAGCGTCAACGAGCGATAACGCATGTCCCAACAGGCACGCGTTCGGCTGGCGGGCACCAGCCCCGAAGACCTCGATGACATCTGTGGCGACGTTCGCGAAATCGCGAACAAGACGGGCGTCGAACTGTCGGGCCCCGTCCCGCTCCCGACCAAGACGCTGGAAGTCCCAACCCGCAAGTCCCCCGACGGTGAAGGAACCGCGACGTGGGAACACTGGGAAATGCGCGTCCACAAGCGGCTCATCGACATCGACGCTGACGAACGGGCGCTGCGCCAGCTCATGCGGATCCAGGTCCCCAACGACGTCTCGATCGAGATCGTCCTCGAAGACTGACGACCTGCGACCGGGCGTGCCCGCTTCGCGACCAGCGTTCGACCGTCCGACAGTGACCGTACTGTGTGACGACCACTCTCACGCGCAGAATTTAACTCGATCCGCGTTCGAGTGGCTCTCTGCGGGCTCGTAGATCAGTGGTAGATCGCTTCCTTCGCAAGGAAGAGGCCCCGGGTTCAAATCCCGGCGAGTCCATCGGAGTGAGCGAGTTTTCGAGCGAGCGAGAATGGTCGAGCCGGGATTTGAATCACGCGAGTCGCAGCCCGCGCAGGAGCGAAGCGACGAGCAGGACCGTCTCGCCATCGGGTTCAAATCCCGGCGAGTCCACTCCCTCTTATGTGTCGTTTTCAGGTGTTTCAGGCCCTCTATCGCCCGCCAAGTATGGCATTACTAATTCGGTGAGAATTCGTTACGATTCGTGTCGGAGGTCATCGCTGGCTTGGTTCGTGTTCCTCGACACGGAAACAGACGAGATAATCAATCGGCCATTGAAATATACTGATGAGTATACCGAGCGAGTCAAGAGTGGATTCTCCGAAACGTTTTAGAACATAGTTTGCGAACTATGAACTATGTCTGACGCTCCACCCACCACTCACCAACCGGACGCGGGACACACTGCCCGCCGGTTTTTCGTCTTCCAGGAACTGTTGGGAACTCCCGAGCTCGCTCGGTTCTACACGGATCTCCTGATCAACTCCCCGACGACGGTCACTGCCGCCCGTGACCGCCAGGGCTTCTCGAAAAGCACCGCGTACAAGTACGCCAACACGCTGGCCGAGTTGGGGGTCGCAGCAGAACTCGAGGAATACGAGGACGGATCGGCTCTCTGGCGTGCCGACCCTGTGAGCGGCAACTGGACGGACGAAACGACGCTTAAACTCGGCCCGGTCATCATCGCTATCTATGGGGCTACCAGCGTCGATGACGACCTCGAACTGTTCGTTGACCGTCACGGAAAGGCAGCACTCGCGCCCGCCGTCACGGCAACAATGGAGTACTTGGCGGGTAACACAACCCGCCGTGGCGTCGCGGACGACCTCGGGATCCCTGCTGTGGAGGCCATCGCAGTCACGCAGGCGATTGAGCGGATCATCGCGGTGGTGAAAGGCCACGATCCGACGCTTGAGGACGTCACGTTCGACGTAAACGTCCACGACCGGGCGATTGAGCAGGCACCGTACCAGCGCATCGATGAGTGAGTCGCATCCGTCGCCGTTCCCGACTGCACTCGTTCTGGATACGAGTTTTCTCCGAACGATCGGTGGGACGGGAACTGATCCCTACCAGACGTTCATTCAGTACGTCCAAGACAAAGACCGGGAGCTGTACCTGAGTCGTGGTGTCGTCGAAGAACTGAACGAACAGCGTGGCTACATCAGCGTCGATTGGGTAGACCGGGCGGACACGACGGAATGGATTACCCTCGCAGGTGAGATCCAACCGGGAGTTCGGGTCCATGATGGACCGCGTGCCGGTGAACTCATGGACCGGGTTCACGAGCGGTTGGCATCGTTCGAACAGACGGACCCGGACGAGTTGCGAAAGACGGACTCGGAACTGCCAGCAGTCGGCGTGATGCTCCTCGGCTCGACGTCGCACGACTCCGTCGGGATTCTGATGGACGACCGGAACGCGGAACGAGCGATCTCCGGCGTCATCGAGAACTCGTACTACGAAGGGCGCATCCGCGTCATCGATATTTGGACGGCGCTCGAATACATGGAGTCACAGAACGGGTAAGAGGGGGGGGAACCCGAGAGAAGCACAGAAGTCATCGACAGGTATCAGTATCGCCTGTAGCATCACTGCAATCGGCCGTTAGTCTAATCGCTAGACTGCACCGGGATTAAACGGATTCTTTGAAACGGCGTAACGGAATCCCGGCGAGTCCACTACCTCCTTATCCGCCATTTTCGGGCGTTTCAGGACCTATACCGCCACCAGAGTGTGTCACTACTGGAACCGGAAAGAATTCATTACGAGTCGTGACGGGGGTCATGGCTGGCTCGGATTCGCGTGCTGCGACTCGGAGACACGGGCGATACTCAATTGGTCATTGCCCCCGATACCGATACCCTATAGTCCTAATGAGATACGAATAGCGTCCTCGATTTCTTCCATCTGAGATGGGGAGACGGTACCGTACTTGTCAATTATTCGTTCTTCGATGTCAACCGTGCGGATCTGATCCAGTTGAACGTGCGAGTCCTTGCTGAGTTCGTCCATCGATCCCGGGAGATTGACGTGAAACGGGTAGTTCGTATGTCCGCCGGAGA
>PXRO01000037.1:293341-299310 GCA_003021685.1 Halobacteriales archaeon QS_4_62_28 | reverse complement strand
AAGGCCTCGCCTGGCATCCCCGCGACGCCGGCCTCGTCGATCAACTCGTAGACGTGCTCGAAGCTTCCGGGGTAGTCCCCGAAGCGAGCCATCACGTAGAACCCGCCTTCGGGACGGTTGTACTCCGCGCCCGCCCGGTCCAGAGCCGTACAGAACGTGTCGACGCGGTCGGCGAGTCTGGCCCTGCAATCGGCGTAGTAGTCCGGCGGCGTCGTCCGGAGCGCACGCAGGACGGCGTACTGGGCGGGTCGTGACCCGGTGACGTTCGTCAGCATGTGTCGGGTTCGCGCCCGGTCGAGCAGGTCGCCGGTCGGCCCGTCCTCGTCGGGGAAGACAGCGTAGCCGACCCGGAACCCGGTAATTGCCATCGTCTTCGAGAAGGAGTTCGTAGCGACGACGTTGTTCGAATCGAACTGGAGTGTGGACGTGAACCCACCGCCGTAGACGAAGTGGTCGTACACCTCGTCGGAGACCAGCAGAGCGTCGTAGCGCTCGGCGATATCGACGAACTCGGCCATCACTTCTTCGCCGTACACCGCGCCGGTCGGGTTGTTGGGCGTGTTGAGGACGATGACTGCCGTCCCGTCGCTGGCACGCTCACGAAGGCGGGCCGGATCGAGGTGGCCGTCCTCGTCGACTGGGACGAACCCGATATCGGCATCGAGGAAGTTCGCCCGACCGGCGTAGTAGGGATACACCGGATCGGTCAGCAGCACTTCGTCGCCGGCAAAGTGTTCGAGACCGCCGACCATCGCGAGGTGGTTAGCCTCGCCAGCGCCGTTGGTAACCACGACACGGTCACGGTCGACGCCGCGCCTGTCGGCGATTTCCGTGCGCAGTTCCGAGAGTCCGATGCTCGGCGGGTACTGGTAGTCGGCCGCGTCCAGTTCCGCGTAGTCACGCACCCCATCCCGCAGTCCTTCGGGCGGGTCCCAGTCCGGATTCCCCGAGACCATGTCGACCACGTCCCGGTCGGCCCGACTGGCGTACTGCATCACGCGAAAGAACTGGGGCGTCTCGTAGTCCATATCCGTAGCTATTCGTCGAGCCCCGTTGCTCTTTCCGTTGCTATCCCTGGCGAACGAGGAGCGTCGCAACGCCGAGGCCCACGAGCAGGAGGCCCCAGAACAGGTCTCCAAGCGGGAGAAAGCCGATGACGAGCGTAACGATGCCTGACGCGAACAACGACCAGCCAAGCGTCGTCTGATGGGACATACCTCCTCTTGGCGTTCGAGACTGTTAGTTCGCCTGCCTCTGGAACCATTATGTCCCCGACACCCCAAGCTATCGATATGCCTGACGATTCGGCCGAGCACCCCGTCGAGGCCCGCGTCGGCGAGGCACTCCGCGATACGGACGCGACCGTCGCCGTCGCCGAGTCCTGTACCGGCGGCCTGATCGGGTCGCTCCTGACGGACGTGCCGGGATCGAGCGACTACTTCGACCGGTCCGTGGTCACGTACTCCTACGACGCCAAGCGGGACGTGCTCGCAATCGCTCGCGAAACGCTCGACGAGGTCGGCGCTGTCAGCGAACCAGTCGCCCGCCAGATGGCCCGAGCGGTCCGGGACACCGCAGATGCGACCTGGGGCGTCGCGACGACGGGCGTGGCCGGCCCCACCGGCGGGACCGAGGCGACACCCGTCGGGACCGCCTACGTCGGCGTCGCCTACGCCGCCCCGTGGGGTAGCGGTGACTCGACGTGTTCGGTCGAGCGCTACGAGTTCGACGGCGACCGAACGACGGTCAAGCGAACGATTGCCGAACAGGCGCTGACTGATCTGCTCGCTGCCGTCGAGGCGCGAGACTGACCGGCTCCAGTTCGGTGGCTGCATACCGCCCATCGTTATGAGTGTCGACAGCCACGACACTGGTGATGAACAAACGCGGGCACGTGTTGAATGCGGCCCTGTTGAGTATCGGCCTCGGGTACGTCCTCGAACCGTCCGGCGACGTAGTGACGTTCGTCACCATCGCCGAGGTGTCGGTCCCGATCATCCTCGGCGCGCTGTTCCCGGACGTGGACACTGCCTTCGGCCGCCACCGCAAGACGCTGCACAATCTACCAGTACTGGCTATCATCGCCGCGTACCCGCTGTACTTCGCGAACCTCCAGTGGGTGTGGCTCGGCGTGGTGACCCACTACGCGCTCGACTACTTCGGTTCTCGACGCGGCATCGCGCTGTTCTATCCGCTGTGGGACGAGGAGTTCGGGTCCCCGTCGGGCGTCACGACCTCCAGCGACCGGGCCGGACTGGTCACTGTCGTGATCACGGTCTTCGAGGTCGCCGTCGCCGTCGTGTTGCTCTACGTCTTCCCACAGTATGTGCCGGCACAGGCAGTGCAACTGATCGGCTTCTAACGGGCGGGGCTGATAGGGATCGTTCGTAGATTACGGGAGACGCCGCACGAAGCGGGTCAGTACACCGTCACGTCGTCGAAGCGCCCGTTGTAGGCGACGTGGTTGGGATGGGTCGCCTCCGTCCCCTGGAGGAAGAGGCGGTCGATTTTCGACCAGGAGTTCTCGTATCCGAGGTGACAGAACTCCAGGCCACAGCGAAGCCGATGACCCAGTCCGCCACGGTGGAAGACCTGCCGCTCCGTGTCGTCCCGCAGTGCCGTCGTGAGTTTCTCGGCGCTGTCCAGTCGCTCGTCGAACTCGACCCACGCCTCCCCGACAGTGCCGTGGAGATGGGCGTAGGATGACGTGAACGGTCGCATTTCGAAGTCGGCGGCGATTGACTCTGCCTCGCGGTTGTGGTGGGCCCAGTGCTTGGGGTTGTACACCTCGACGGCGTCGATCTGGTCGTGATACTGGCGAATCTGGTCGCGCGTGAGGCTGACGGTGAGAAATTCCGGATGGGGGACCAGCACCGCCGCGTCCTGCCTGTCGAGTTCCGCCATCGTTCCTTCGAGGGTAAGAAAGTCTGGGACCGGCTCGGAGAGACCGACAGCCAGAACGTGGCGACGCTGTTGCCAGGTGCCGGTAAAGAGTTCCCTGGCCGGCACTATGGTCAGTTCGTCGTCAGAGAACCGTCGGGCACGCTCGCGGATCTCCGGCAAGCGCGTGAAGTGTGGCGCGTAGACGAGTGCGTCCAGCCCCCGTGCTTTCGCTCGCTCGACGACGCGCTCGTCGAGTATCTTTACGTGCATATCCACCCGAAAGCCCGTCACGGCCACTCCTACTGGTGACCACCAATTAGGGGTTGCGCTCTGGGTCGGGGAGAACGCTTTTAGCCACGGCTCGCATGCCCTCCGATAATGCCACGCTGGGAGTGTGCTATCGACGCCGACGGGGAAGTTTTCGAACGCGTGGAGGACCTGATCGTCCACCAGTCTACCGAGCACGACCGGATCGAGTGTGAAGTGTGTGGTGCGGTCCTTCCGGACGGCTACTTCGCGATCCGTCACGCCTTCGACGAACACAGCCGCGCCGAGTACGTCCGGGCGTACGACGCCGATGCTGCCGACGTCAGGCGTCGCGAGAACGTCAAGGAGAGCGTCGAGGAGGCCGCCGACATCAAGGAGGTTATCGACCGTCTCGAAGGCAACTGATCGATCAGGTGTTCGGTCGTCTATGTTCCGTTGTTACGGCGAGGACAGCAGGTAGCCGCCAGTCCCGACTGCAACGGCACCCGCGAGCAGTGCAAGCATGCGCACGAGATGTGCCGTTCCCGACAGCGGCGGTGTATCCGTCCTGGTCGTCATCATATCGTAGCGTGTAATCCGTTCGCGATACTGCTGGACCTCTTCTTCGCTGGGCGTGCTTTCTTCCTCACCGCCTTCGACCTCTTCTCTGGCTCTGTACTCCGCGGCCTCCCGGTTCTCGTCGGCCGGTGGCAGGGACGCGTCGTCCGGTCGCTCGATGACAATCGATTCCATCGCACTGCGTTCCCGGTAATCCTCAGCCGAACCGAGATCGCCCTCGGTCGGGTACGGAAACTCGCTTGCACCCTGACCGACGGGGACGGTGTATCGGCCACCGCTTTCGAGCGTCGCCACGTACAGCTCCTGGCCACGCTCCGAGAGGTTCTCGTAACTGATGACTGTGAGGCCCTGCTGTTCGAGCGTCGTCCGGTTCGCCGTCGTCCCGTCGTACGACTCGTGATACAACACCGGCTGCACCGGAGCCAGTGCGGGAGCGATCAGGAGGAGAATGCCAAGCGCCACCAGCACCGCGCCGACCGTGTCGCGCCGCCCCGTCGATCCGAGGTCGGGACTCATTCGAGATCAGCCCCCTGGAACCGCACGTAGCCGACGACTAGCGGGACCACGAGCCAGACGGCAAACACGAACAGCGACACTTCCTCCGAGAGATACACTGGCAGTTCGCCCGCATCGGACGCTCGCCGGAACACGCGCTGTTCGGCCGATTCCGGGAACACCATGTTCGTCGCCTGTCGGTAGGCGGTCAGTGGACTGGTGTAGCTTACCGCGTTGTACAGATCGAGGTTCGTGTCGAACCCGAGTAGCGTGGTGTGGACCCACTGTGCGAGCATGAACACGCTGAGCCCGGGCACGACGTACAGCAAGACGAGCAGGAAATACGAGCCAACGGCAGCGGCGATGGCCTTGCTCCTGGCCGCGACCATCGAGGACAGCGCCACTGCAATCGAGACGAACACGCCGCCGTACACGAGCGTGATCGCGAGCAATGCGACCACGAAGCCGACGGGCAGCGTGCCGTTGCGGGCAACGCCACCGACCGTCGCCGTCAGGAACATGAAGACGATGCCTGCCCCGACGACGGCGAGTCGGCTACAGAACTTCCCGAGGAACACATCCCGGCGGGTGTTGGGCAGGCTCAGGAGAAACTTGACGCCGCCGCTCTCTCGCTCGCCAGCGATGGACATGTAACTCGCAACGAGCGCGACGATGGGGAGGAGCAACGAAAGAAGCAACACGATCTGTGCGAACAACTGCTGGACGGACTCCGTCGGTGTGATCTGGTACCCCTCGTAGCTGTACCCGATCAGCGCCGTCAACAGTCCAAGCAGGGTCGCGACGAGCCACAGCGATCGTGATCGGCGCGCGCTCCTGAAGTCTTTCTTCGCGACGGCAATGGCGCTCACTGGACGACCTCCGCCGTTGCCCCGTCCTCGTCGCTATCTCGCCCACCGTCGGTCAGGTCGTTGAACAGCGTCTCCAGCGAGACGGTCTCAGACAGAATGTCGGTCACCGGTACCTGTCCGGCGACGTGCGTGACCACGTCGACTTTCGCACTCGGGTCCGCGCAGTTGACGATAAGTGTCTCGCCGTCGACGCTCGTCGAGACGACGCCGTCGAGCGTGCCGACACCCAGTCCCGTCGGTGCGGTGGCACATTCGAGTCGGATCGTCGCGTGCCCACCAGCGTTCTCCCGGAGCCCGTCGATGCTGTCGACCGCCACGAGTCGCCCCTCGCTCATCACGCCGACGCGGTCACAGACGGCCTCGACCTCCGAGAGGATGTGACTCGAAAAGAACACCGTCGTCCCGTTCTCGGCCCGGTCGCGGATCACCGACCGCATCTGCTGGATTCCGTTGGGGTCCAGTCCCGTCGAGGGTTCGTCGAGGATCAGCAGGTCCGGGTCGTCCACCAGTGCAATGGCGAGGGCGAGGCGCTGTTGCATCCCCTTCGAGTACTCCCCGGCCATCCGCTGGCCGTCCCCGGCGAGGCCGACCAGCTCCAGCAACTCGTCGGGGTCGTCGTCGGCCCCCCTGGTCTCGATTGCCCATTCGAGATACTCTCGGCCCTGCAAGGGATCGTCGAACCCGTACCCCTCGGGCAGGACACCGACCTGCTCTCGAATCGCCGCTGGATCCGTCTGGGCGTCCTGTCCGAACACTGCGACAGCCCCACTGGTCGGTCGAATGAAATCCAGTAGCATGTTGATCGTCGTCGACTTCCCCGCGCCGTTCGGGCCGAGGAAGCCAAACACCTCGCCTTCGTCGATGGTCAGATCCAGGTCGTCGACGGCAGTCACGTCG
>PXRO01000037.1:285277-293185 GCA_003021685.1 Halobacteriales archaeon QS_4_62_28 | reverse complement strand
GGGGCACTGGCTGGCCGGTCGCGATGCCCTGGCGGACGTGGATTGCGTGGACGAATCCCGCGTTGGCCCAGCCAAGCGCCGCAAAGCGGTGTTCACCGTCGGTCCCGACTTCCTCTGCGAGGGTCCCGCCCGGTAACGTCTCGGCCCGGAGTTCGGTCAGCAATTCGTCGCCGAGTTCGTCCCGGCCGACGGCGTAGAGCGCGGTTGCGAGCGTAAACTCTTTCGGGAGCCAGTACTCCTGTGAGCGCTCGTAGGAGTCGAGGAACGTCTCGATCAACTGGTCGGTCCGGCCGTACGCCGTTGCCCAGCCAGTCGGGTGGACGGCCGCCGAGAAGGCAACGTTGTCCGACCGCTCTGGACCGGTGATCGTCAGGTGGGTCGCGAACCGACCGTCGCCGTCGAACAGGTGTCGCTCGATGGCGTCGCCGATAGCCGTAGCGGCCCGGCGGTACCGGTCGCCGTCGTGACCGAGCGTCTCGGCCATCGCGGCCACGTCGAGCAGGCCGCGGTAGGCGTATGCGTTCGTCCAGAGACTCTGGCGGGCATCGTCGGGCATCTCCGCGAAGTCGGGCGTGGCTTCGAGCAGGCCGTTGTCGGCGACGGCGTCGAGCGTGTACTCGGCAGCCCCACGGACCGTCGGCCACGCTCGTTCGAGAAAGTCCTCGTCACCGGTCGCCTCGTACACGCGGCGGACGGCGTGGAGGTAGATCCCCTGCTGGTCGTTCTCGCGGTGGATGATCCCCGCGGGTTCGCCGTCGCTCGTGTAGCACTGCTCGAACCCGCCGTCGGCTTCCTGAACGGAGCCGAGGAAGTCGGTCGGGTACGCCTTCGCCACGTCGCCGCTGCCGGCCTCGGCCAGTGCGATGGCGACGAAGGCCCCATCTCGGGGCCAAGAGGGGTAGTACGCTGGCTGGAGATTCGGTGCGGCCGAGATGCTCCCCGAGTCGGGGTCGAACAGTGCCAGCAGTGCCACCAGCGAGCGGAGATACTGGCCCCGGAAGCGCTCCGGGACGGCATCGACGGGCGCGCTGGCGAGGCGCTTGTCCCAGTAGTCAGCCACGAGGGACTGGCGATCCGCTGTCGACTCGTCGAGCGTCGCTGAATCCTCCGTTTCGATTCCGGAGACAAACACCGAGCGCGTGACACGTTCGCCCGGGTCGAGCGTGCAATCGAGGGTCACGTACCCGCCGACGTGGGTCCCCGCCGCGGCCGTCCGGTCATCGCCGACGCCAGCGAGACCCGAGTTAGTGACGCCGGTGTCGAGAAGTCCCCCGGACCTGGCGGCCCGAAGCCTGAGACCAACGTTGCTCTGGCGGTCGTCCCAGTGAATCGCCTCCTCTGTCGCCCGCACGCGATTTGGGCTGGTGATCCCCGGCGGGTACTGTTGGCGGTCGTTCGCGTTGGCCTGCATGTAGTAGGTGAGTCCCTCGACAGGTCGGTCACCGACGTTCTCGACGGTGATGTCTCGGACGACCGTCTCGGTGCCGGGGCAGACGTAGGTCACCTCCGTCGCCGCGCCGACCTCGACGCCCCAGAACCCCCCGTCACGCGGGCGAGCGCCGTTGAGGTGGCCCCCGCCAGCCTCCATGTACAGAAGTTGTTGCGTGAAGCCAGTGTGTGGGTACAGGAGCGTACTCATCCGTCCGGTGTCGGTGTAGCCCGCGAGAATACCGTCGTCGGGCGTCGAGACGTAGCCAGCCACCGAACACTGCGACTGGAATTCGTTCATCTTTCCGGGGTCTGTCACCAGGTTCCACACCGCCCGTGGGAGTTCCCTGAGCGCTAGCCGCTGGTTGTACTGCCAGTCCCTGATCGCTGGCTGTGAGAGGATCAGCAGCGTCTCCGACAGCATCTTGACGTTCCGGAAATCGAGGCGGCGCAGGAAGGCGAGCGCGCGACGGATGCGGCCGAGCAGGTGACGGTGCGTCGACTCGTCTGTGGAGGGCATTATCCGTCTGACAGTTCGTCCGAACGCTACATAGGTGTTGGCCACCTAAAGACGGCAGTATCAGGACAGCGACCCCGTCAACAGGATGCCCGTGTTCCAGATTGTGACGACGATACCGAGCAGTGCCAGCACGAGTGGCACGACGACCGGATGCGGGAGCGGTAGCTGTCTCCAGCCGACATAACAGCCCCCTATCATCGCTACTTTCAATGGGAGCAAGACGAAGACACCGTACTGATCGACGAGCATCGCGACCAGCGGGTTGGCCTCGGTTGAGGACCCAATCGTCAACCCGAGCATCGTCGTCACGAGATCACCGACGCCGAAGAAGACAATCACCAGTATCCACAGTCGGGCCTGCGGTTCGATGAAATCGAGGGCATCACTCCCTGTGGCGGTTCCCATCTCGCCGACATTGAGACACCAGTACCGGTTAGTTACGCGCCGGTTAGCCGGTAGAAGCGGGTAATTAACAGCAGTATCACCGGAGGCTACCGTTTTCGAGCGTCTGCTGGCATCCACCGGTACCGGTAGCCGACGTTCAGGACGGCATCGGGGACCACGGTGTCGGCGTGTGAACGAGTAACATATGGGGTCGTCCGGCTGCGTATCCTGAGGTTCAAACACGGGGGCGACCAAAGAGCCTGTAATGCCCGATTCGACGGGGACCGAGCGCGACTGGCAGGAGTATTTCGCGTTCGATGAACCGTATCCAAACCAGGCGGATGCAATCGAGCGCGCCATCGAAGCCGGCGAGGCCGAGGGGTACCTCGCGATGGAGGGACCCTGCGGGACTGGCAAGACGATGGCCGCACTCACTGCCGGCGGGACGCTGCTCGAAACTGACCGCTACGACACCATCGTCGTCGTTACACCGGTCAAACAGCAACTCCAGCAGTTCGTCGAGGACCTGCGAGTGATGAACGCCGGCCTCGACGACCCACTGGACGGCATCGCCCTGGTCGGCAAGCCAGACCTCTGTCCGTACGGCCGCGAAGGGGTGTTTCCCGACGACGCCGGCACGCACGACCGCTGTGAAGATCTGCGCGAGAACACCGCGCGACTCGTCGAGGCCGACGCGCAGGGAACCGACCACGCACCGGCAAGCGCCGCCATCGAGGCCGAACTCGGAGACGACGAACAGTGGTGGGACCCACAGGTTGCCAGCGATCTCGCGGCGGCGGCCCGACCCGAGGCACGGGACCAGCGCACGCTCGGCGAGGGGACGCTCTCGACAGGCGGGGCCGACTCGCCGTACCGTCCGAGCCAGCCCGCCGCGCCGGAGGAACTCGTCGATGGCGACGACCCGCCGCTGTACTGTCCGTTCGAAGCCGACTGGTACGCGCGCGACACTGGTTCGCCGATAGATTTCAGCGTCGGCGAACACAGCGTCGTCACGGCCGAGGACTACCTGCCCGCCGCCGTCGAGTACGGGACCTGTCCTCACCGCGCGATGGGCGTCATGCTGGAGTCGGCCGACGTGGTGATCGGCAACTACAATCACCTGTTCGATCCCAGGACGCGACCGCTCCTCTCGGAGGTGCTCGGCGAGGACACGTTCGTCGTCGTCGACGAGGCCCATCGACTCGAAGAGCGCGTCCGGGACCTGCTTTCGGATCGAGTGGGCAAGCAGACCCTGAAACAGGCCCGCAACGATCTCAATCTCCTGGCACAGCGGGCGCGCCAGACCGACGACCACAGACAGCAGGTGCAGGAAGTGCTCGACACCCGTGAAGTCCCGTTAGAGGCCGTCGAGCGCGCCCAGCAGTTCTACGACGGCGTGCTCGACTGGCTGGATAGCCGCATCGAGCGCTATCTCGACGACGAGTTCGACGGCTGGCGCACCGACACGGACGGACTGTCCGAGCACGACCACGAGATACCGCTGCGGGACCCCGAGACCGTCGAGCGTGACGAACTGACCGAGTGGGCCGAACGCGAGGGGTACGACGGGGGCCTGTGGCGCTCGCTGTCGAAGATCGGTGCCGCGGTCGAGGACGCCATCGACACCCTGGGGCTGACGCGGAGTCCGGTCTGTGCCGCCGTCGGCGCGATCATGGGCCAGTGGTGGGAGCGCGACCACGCGGGGTTCCTGCGAGAGATCGAACTCGAACACGCACCGGCCGATCACGGAAGCGTCGACGCCAACTACGAGGCCACTTACACGCCGGGCTTGCTGTGCTACAATTGCATGCCCTCGACGGCGCTGCGAAACGTCTTCGACGGACTCGGCGGCGGGGTACTGATGAGTGCGACGCTGGAACCGCTGGACGTGTTCACCCACGTCTCCGGTCTGGAGTTCCTGCGCGAGGGCGGGAAAGACCGGGACCCGCGGTACGTCCGGGAGGCGACATACGGCCTCTCCTTCCCGGCGGAGAATCGCGCGTCGTATCTCGTGGACTGTCGGCCCTTCACCGCGCGCAATCGCGGCGAACCAGAGACGATGCGCCCGCTCGGCGAGAACTGGAACCCGACCCGGGACGAGTACGCCCACGCGCTGCGGGAGCTGGCGCGCTCGCCGGGCAACGTCCTGATTGCCATGCCCAACTACCGGGAGGCGGCGTGGACCGGGGCCTACCTTGCGGAAACAATCGACAAGCGAGTGCTGGTCGACGAGTCCTCCAGCAACGAGGAGACGGATCGGCGCAAACAGCGATTCTACGACGGGGCCGGCAAAGTCATGGTCACCAGCACGCGGGGCACGCTCACCGAGGGCGTCGACTACGACGGCGAGAAACTCTCGACCTGTGCCGTCGTCGGGATTCCGCTGGTCAATATCGGCTCACCCCGTGTCCGGGCCGTCCAGCGGGCCTACGGCGACGCGTTCGGCGAGGACGTGGCCTTCGAGTACGCGCTCACCGTCCCCGCAGTCCGACGGGCTCGGCAGGCGATTGGCCGGGTGATCCGGGGGACCGAGGAGGTCGGTGTGCGCGCGCTGGTGGGCCGGCGATACTGCCCCGGCGCGCGCCACTCGGTCTACGAGTTCCTCCCGGAGAACGAACGCGAGGAGTTTACCCGAATGACCCCGGATTTCCTGGCCGACCAGCTATCGCTGTTCTGGGACGCACACTAGGTGCTCGCACGCTCCGTTGAGATCAGAGATCGACGGGACAGCCGTCGATTTCGCCGCCCCGCATCCCGTCTGCCAGCCAGTAGGTCGACAGCAGGACCACGACCAGCGCCAGCAGCGCAAACTCCAGACCGTCGAGGGGAAGCCACAGGAGCGAGGTCGAGATGCCAAAGAGGCCAAGAACGCCCAGCAGGATCGCCGATCCGCAGGCCGCACAGCCAGCCCCGAGTGCACCGAGGACCGCACCGACGGCGCTCGTCCCACCCTGCTGAAGCGAGAGGCCGTGCTCGCGGAAGTGATAGACGACCATGGCGATGTTAACCCCCAGCGTGAGCGCCACCAGGACGAGCAGACCACCCTGGAGGGGCGAGAACGCCGACCCGACGAAGGGGTAGAGACTGAGCACAATTTCGGCCCTCGCGACCGGCGAAATCGGGAGAGCGAGCGTGTCCGTGACCAGCGTGACGTTCAGTGAGAAGACGAAGGCCGTCAGGGCCAGCAGCGAGCCAAACAGGGCGACCGCGGCGTAGGTCGGAATCGTGACGACGAGCCGTACTGTGTGGCCCATCAACCGCCAGTCGGCCGAGCGTGTGGGAAGGCTAAACATCCTCATCCTCGAAGCACGTTCTCGAAGACAGTGAAGTCCTGGGCTCCACTGACGGTCGTCTGGTACTCGCCGTCGCGAAACAGGTAAAATGTCGGCGTACTGGATGCTCCGGCCGCCTCGCCGGCGTCCAGGTCCACCTGAACCGTATCAGCGTAGGCATCGGACTCCACATCGTTGACGACAGCGGTCCCGTCGACTTCGGTTTCGTCGGTCAGGAACTGCGCCGTTCGGTCGAGGACGTTCTCCGTCGAGAACTGGTCTTGCGTGTCGAAGTAGTGGGTTTTGAGAGCCCACATCGCCCGGGGGTCGCGGTCGAGCGTCGCCTCCAATGCGTGGGACGCCGGATCACCCCACGGGTAGATGATCGGGTAGCCACGGAAGACGTAAGCCGCGTCGCCCGATTCGACGAGGTCTGCCTCGATCTGCGGGAACGTGTTCTGGTTGAACCGGCGACAGGTCGTACAGGAGGGGTCTTCGAACGCCACGATGACGCCGGATCGGTCGAGCGATCCGAGCGTCGGTTGGTCGGCGATACCCATCGTCGAGGCGTGATCGAATGGCGCGTCACTGTTTTCAGCCCCGGCACAGCCAGTGAGAGCCGCGAGCGTCCCGCCAGTCGTTGCCAGGAAACCTCGTCGCGTCCATCTGTCCATATCCGAAGGACGACGCCCTGCTTAAAGTGGGTTGTTGGTATTCCGGGACGACTCTCTTCCAACTTGGCCTGGCGGGTCAATTATCTCGCGAGGCGGAAAGTATATATGTCGGCGTGTCAGTGAAACAATGGATGCCCGAGTGTCAAAACTGCGGTGAGTTCGTAACGGAGCAGTACGTTCGGGTCTTCACACCCGAAGGATGCGACGGACCCCGGGTATGTCCATACTGCGAGGACAAACTTCGCGACGGTGCCGACGTTCGCGAAGCACGGTCGTCGCGACAGTGACATACACGGCCCGTTTTCCGCGGCAACTCATGGTGATCACAGAGAGAGCGTGAGCGACCGCCCGGTTTTTACGGATGGCGGAGACAACCGTCACTCTCAAGGCCAGAACGGCGTAGCTTTCGATATGAGCGAGATCGATGTCGAGGCGGTCGAGGAAATCGACGCGCCGACCGGAGTCGACGCGCCCGAGTACGTCCTTTACGGCGGCAAGGGCGGCGTCGGGAAGACGACCTGTGCCGCGGCCACAGCACTCGCCAGCGCCCGGGACGGCACCGCGACACTCGTCGTCTCGACCGATCCGGCCCACTCGCTGTCGGACACGCTCGGAACGGCGATTCCCGCGGAACCGACGCGGATTCGCGAGGACGCACCGCTGTACGCGGCCGAAATCGACCCGGAGGCCGCCGTCGGCGAGGGGCCGTTCGGGATGGACGCCGACCTCGGCGGCCTCGAACAGTTGCTCGGCGGCGAGGAGGCCAACCCGATGGCGGGTTCGATGCCGGGATCGGACGAAGCCGCGGCGATGAAACTGCTTCTCGAATATATGGACGACGAACGATTCGACCGAGTCATCATCGATACTGCCCCGACCGGGCACACGCTTCGACTGCTGGAACTCCCCGAGACGATGGACTCGATGCTCGGAAAGATACTCACTCTTCGGGAGCGGCTGTCGGGCGTGCTCGACGGTCTCGGCGGGATGTTCGGCGGCGAGAACGAGCAGGCGGCCGGCATGGACGAAGCGGGCATGGAAGACCTGCAGGCGATGCGAGAACGGATCGAACACCTGCGATCAGTGCTGCAGGATCCCGCGAAAACTGATTTTCGGATCGTGATGGTGCCCGAAGAACTCTCCGTGATGGAGTCCGAACGGCTGCTCGACAGACTCGACGCCTTCGGCGTACCGGCCGGAACTATCGTCGTCAACCGCGTCCTCCAGGACTTGGACGACGTGGTCGAGGCCGACGTGCCCGCGGACTACGTCGGGCCGAACCACGACGACTGTGAGTTCTGTGCCCGGCGCTGGTCGGTCCAGCAGGACGCACTGGCCCGCTCACAGGAACTGTTTCGGGGCCACGACGTGGCCCGGGTCCCGCTGCTGGCCGAGGAAGTGCAGGGCGAGGAGTTGCTCCGAATCGTCGCCGCCTGTCTGGATTGAGAATTATTGGGGCATTTCACCGTTGTGGAGGGTGTCCCCGGTGAGGGCGGTGTTCAGAGGAGAGATCGAGAGAAACGCTTACAAAACACCGAAAGCCCTCGCTTTGCGCGGCGGCAGTTGCCGCCGCGGAGAAGGCGGTCGGTGGAACCGACCGCCCACTCGACCGCTCCGGGGCTCGCTGTCG
>PXRO01000037.1:43585-285203 GCA_003021685.1 Halobacteriales archaeon QS_4_62_28 | reverse complement strand
GGCCGAGGGACTCGGAGAGTCCCTCGTGGCAAGCACGCGAAGCGCGCGCAGCGAGCCGCGGGACTGCAACTGTACGAGGGCTTTCGGTGTCTCCGATGTATTCGGCGCGGTTGCTTATCTATTCATAGCGGGGGGTCACAGCGAGGTCGTCGACGCTGTCGGTCACACGAATTTGCGAAGGATCGCGACCCCAGCGTCCTGCCACCGGCCCGGAAGGTGCCGGGCCAGGGCCGTAATGCGTGCGAACTGTCCGACCGGGTAGCGGGGCCGCGGGTTCGACGCGACAGTGGCGTCCCTGATCGTCAGTGCGACCTCCTCTGGCGTCACCTCGATAGAACGGCCACCGACCAGTGACGTCTCCTCGTACAGTTCGTACAGCCAGTCGTAGGCACCGGACTGCTCGGTGCTTTCGGGGCTCTCGCGCCCTCGCTCGAAGAAATCGCTGTCGACGGGGCCGGGTTCGACCAGCACCACGTCGACGCCAAAGGATGCGACCTCAGAGCGCAGGGCGTCGCTCATCGCCTCCAGCGCGAACTTCGACCCGGCGTACGCACCGGACCCGGGGACTGCGATCCGGCCGGAGCTACCAGAGAGGTTGATGATCGTCCCGTCCTCGCGCTCACGCATGTGCGGGAGGACCTCTCGAACGAGTCGATGGGGACCGTAGACGTTCACGTCGAACTGCTCGTGTAATTGGACCGTCGAGACATCTTCGAGCGGGCCGTACTGGCCGTAGCCAGCGTTGTTGACCAGGCAGTCGATCCGACCCTCGGCCGCGACGAGGTTGTCGACGACCCGCTCGCACTCGCGAGCGTTGGTCACGTCCAGTTCGGCCGTCTTGCACCCTTCGTCGGCCAACGCCTCCAGGTCGTCGTTTCTGGCTGTCGCCCAGACCTGCCAGTCGTCGTCGAGGAAGGTCCGTGCCGTCGCCTGCCCGATACTGGAGGCGGCACCCGTTATCAACACCGTCTTCGTCATGCACGAGGGGTCGCCCCCCGGGTAGTTAATGTTCCCGTCACTGTGCCGGCCACACTGCCATGCGGTCATACTGCTGGCTGTCCGTCCGTGAAGCATGCCGCGAGCCCGGGGTCGCGAATCTCTTGCAATAGTTACAACCGGCAGTATCAGTCATACTGAGTGCGAACCTCGGCTTTGACCTCGTCGGCGTAACTATCGGCCAGTCTCGTCGGTTCCGGGAGTTTGTAGCCGGCCCGACAGGCCAGCACGATGTCGGCCGCCGTTTCGGCACTGATCCGGTGGCCGGGGCTGACATAGAGGGGGTTGATGGAGCGGTTCCCAGACTCGTACTGGCGGGTCTGGACGGCGTGACCGATCAGCGTTCCGGGATCGGTCGTCTCGACCGAATCGTCGGCTTCGACCTCGATTCGTGTGCCGACCGGGAGCCTTCGGTCCAGTGACTCGCGTGGCGTCCCACAGAGCAGACTCTTCGCGACACCGACGGTTGGCACGTCGAGGACGACGCCGACGTGGGTCGCCAGTCCGGCCTCGCGGAAGTGAATGCGTCCGCTCCCGTCGACCAGCGCGAGGTCCGGCGTCCCGTTGAGGTGTTCGAACGCCGCCAGAATCGCGCCCCCCTCGCGAAAGGAGAGCAAACCGGGAACGTAGGGGATCTCTGTCTCGACGGCGGCGTAGACGCGCTCGACAACCTCGTCGCCGCGGGTCAGGACGATAGCCGAGACGGCCACGTCGTCAACGAACGCCTGGTCGACGCCGGCAACGAGTGGACGCCCGTCTTCGATAGCGCCAGCGTCGAGCACTTGCTGATCGCCCGCCTCGTCGGCGGTGCCGAGTGTTTGCTGTCTGACATCGTCGTGGTGAATCGCGGCCACATCGAAGTCGAAGTCATCGGTGAACGTCGCCGCCGCTGCGATGTCGCGCTGAACTGCGTCCATCTCTTCGCGGGACAGCGCGGGGTCCGGAACGAACTCGGGACGGACTGGCTCCATCAGGGTCGACGGCGACCGGGTCCACCCGGCCCGCCGGGACCGCCCGGACCGCGCCCGCCACCGCCCAGCTGGATCTGGTTGGGCGTCCGGCGCTGTCCCTTGACTTTGAGACCGTACCAGAGTCCGACCAGCAGTCCCACGAGGTGGGCCATGTCGGCGACGTTGCCACCGAGCAGGCCACCACCGGTCGAGAGGACGCCCGCGATACTGATGACGAGATAGAAGCCGGTGAACGCCCAGATCGGGATCGGCAGGAGGAACATGAGATAGACGCGCAAGTTGGGGTTGAGCGCCGTCAGAACGCCCATGATCGCCAGGCCGGCACCGCTGGCACCGAGGGCACCCGGACCGAGCGTGTTCGTCATATCGAGCAAGACCTGCGCGTGCGCGAGGCCGATCTGACCGAGTCCGGCCAGGACGCCGGACCCGATAAACAGGTAGACGAACTTCCTGGAGCCGATGTAGTCCTCGACGATCTGTCCGAAAAAGAAGATGATGATGCTGTTAAACACGATGTGGCCGAACTGGACCGGCGCGTGCGAGAAAATCGATGTGACCCACGTCCAGACGTATTCTGGATGCTGGGGCTGGATCGTGAAGATGGCACTCCAGGTTTCGCCCCCGATCGGAATACCGAAGAGGGCAACGAGATGCTCTAACAGGAACGTGATCCACATCAGTCCGAGCATCGTGTAGGTGGCGTTCCCGCGGAAGTACCCGAACAGGCTCCCGGGCCCGGTATCGACCGAGAGCCGATCACTGAAGCCACCACTGCCCTGTGACTGGTTCGTCTGGACGCTGTCGTCGAATCCACTATCGAACACGCCGTTCGGGTCGTCCCAGTTCTCCAGGCCCGGACAGTTGTGAGCCTCCGGCAACCGGTGTTCAGAGCAGTAGGTCCCCCCACAGTGGTGACACCGGTACGGCATATTCTCGGTCTTGCCACACGCGTCGCACTTCGACATTGGCGAGGGGTACGGCTTGTCCGTGGAAAGGGATTATGCTTGTGGCAGGGGGCGTGTGGGTGTGCACCGCGACTGTCGCTGGAACGTCGGCGACGACGTTGCGGTGGGACAGGCACTGGCGGCCTTACACTCTCGCCAGACGCGACCGCATTGGTTGCCGTCGTCGCACTGTTCGCGATGGTGTATTCCTATATACTAGGGCTACCTGAACGGGATCCGAGACTGAAAACGACCGGTTGCTTTTATTAGTACCGACGTTCAGTGGATGATATGGATATGGCGGGTGGGTCCAGTAACATCATCGGTGAGGGGATCGAGTCGCTGCAGAAGCGACACGGTTCGTTTCCGGTCAATCAGACGACGCTCTCCCTGAGAGCGGACGCGTACCACGACGCGAGCGAGCGCGCGAGTGAAGGTATCGCCGACGTGTACGTGCGCGTCTACAACGACAACGGCGACGTACTCCACATCGGCACGGATGGGCAGCGTCGCGTCCCGCGATGTGTGGGTGACAGCGGTCGGTCGCTCAAAGACCGCGCCAGAAACGCTGTCGAAGAGTCGACCGGCGTCACGTGTTCAATCGAACAGATCGTCCGTGTCACGATCGCCGGCGTCCGAAACGCCGACGATCCGGACGCCGAGACAGTGTATCGACTGCTCGTCCTGTTCGACGGCTCCCGATCAGGTGGAAAACTGCGCGACGGCGTCTGGCAGTCCGATCCAGAGACGCCCGGGTTAGTATAGGTCCCGGCCGATGCCCTAGATGACGCCCGTGACCGTTGCCGCCTCGCGGGCCGCCGCTTCGCTCATCCCGTCACCCAGAATCGTGTATCGATCCCGTATCTCGTGGGCGGTCGTCAGCGCCTCCAGAACGGTCTCCTCGTCGATGCCCAGTTCCCCGGCCGTCGTCGGGGCACCGATCGAGGCCAGCGCGTCACGCACGTCGATCCACTGGCCGTTCGCCCCGCTGTGGAGGTACTCGGTCATGATCGATCCGACGCCGACCTGGTGGCCGTGCAGGGCCGGGTCGGGCGCGGTCCGGTCGAGTTGATGGGAAAAGAGATGTTCGGCACCTGATGCCGGCCGCGAGGAGTCGGCAATCGACATCGCGACACCCGAGGAGACGAGTGCCTTGACGACGATCCAGGACGATTCTTCGAGACCCTGCTTGATCGACCCCGCGTTCTCGACGAGCATCTCGGCAGTCATTCGCGCGAGTTCGCCGGCGTACTCGGAGTACTCGATGTTTTTGAGCCGGTTGGCGAGTTGCCAGTCCCGGACGGCCGTGTAGTTCGAGATGATGTCGGCACAGCCAGCAGTCGTCAGCCGCCAGGGGGCCTCCGCGAGGATTTCGGTGTCGGCGACGACCGCCAGTGGCGGCTCCGAGGCGACGCTGTGGCGCGTATCGCCTTCTGGGACCGACCCCCGGCCCGAGACGATACCGTCGTGGCTCGCGGCGGTCGGCACCGAGACAAAGCCCAGGTTCAGGTCGTCGGCGGCCATCTTGGCGATATCGATAGCTTTCCCGCCACCTACCCCGAGCAGGAAGCCCGCGTCGACCGACTGTGCCGTTTCGATAACCGATTCGACGGCCGTGAAATTGGCCTCCTCGACGATCACCTCGGCCGGGTCCGCGTTGGTCGCCGCGAACTGTGCGACGACGCGCTCGCCCGCGACTTCGTACGGGGTCGGACTCGAGACGACCAGCGGTCGTCCCGACAGGTGGATGTCCTCGACCGCAGCGACGGTTTGGTCGAGAACCCCGTGGCCCACCACGACGTTGTGAGGGAGGCGGATCCAACTCGTTTTGTCGAACATACCTGTGGCTGGCGTGCCACGGGTGAAAACCCTTGCCGTGATCGGTGGTTGCCGCCGCGTCGGTAGCGAGGATCGAACGCGACGTCAGTTTCTGGTCGCGATTTCGACCCTGGTCGGCTATCTGCTCTCTACTACGGCTGGTAAGTACAGTATAACAATGTGAATGGTACCTGAATACGTAGTTGCGATGTCGTGTGTTAACTGTGACAGCAACCAACAGGCGTACACGCTCAGGGCCCACGTCGACCAGTCCGACTCAGACGTGGACCTGGCGTTTTGCTCGACGGACTGTCTTGACAAATGGGTATAGATTGGGGGACAGAAGTCGGGGGAGCACCGTGCCGGGGGTCGTATGCCGTCCGACGGCATCGCCTCCGTGCCTACGCGCCGCCCGTTCGATCCGACCGCTGACAGCCCTCTCACTCGCCGAGTTCGCGGATCATTCGCTGTTCGTATGCTCGGTCGGGCCCCGCTTCTCTCCCTGTTCGCTCACTCGCTCTGTGCTCTGTGACAGTGGCAGCGAGCGCTTCGTCGTGCGAGGTCGAGGACCACCCGAGCGACCGTAGCTTTTCGACTGACAGCAGATGAGGCGGGGACCGATAGATCGGGAACGAATCCGGTTCGAGGTCGAACCGGGCGAGTTCTCGCTCGCTCGCACCGACCGCTTCGACCGACGTGTCACAGGCGTCGGCGAGCAACTCGATCCATCCGCCGAGTGTCGGCGCGTGTTCGTCGCCGACGTTGTAGGCCGCGCCCGCCTCGCCATTCTCGGCGACGATTCGTAACGCACTCGCCACGTCTTCGACGTAGGCCATCTGCCAGAGGGACAGCCCATCACTGGGGACGACAACAGCGTCGTGGTGGTCGACGCGGTCGATCCAGTAGTCGAACCGTTCGGTGTAGTCGTGAGGACCGTACACCACCGTCGGCCTGACACTCATCGCCCGCACGCCCCGGTCGGCGGCCGCGAACACCTCGCGGTCGCCCTCCGCCTTGCGCGGCCCGTACGTCGCCGCGCTGTCGGTGGTCGCCTGCTCGGGCGTGCAGTCGGCCAGTACGGTGTCGTTCTCACGCTTTGGAACGCGCTCGGCACCGTAGGCCGCACCACTGGAAACGTAGACGTAGGCCCCGGCGTCGCTGAACACGTCTGTCGCTTCGCGAACGTCTTCGGGAAAGTACGCGACGCAGTCGACGACGGCGTCGGGATCGACCGCCTCGCGGGCGGCCCGCAGGTCCTCTCGGTCTCGGCGGTTTCCCGCCACGTGTTCGATGGTGGGGTCGTCGGCAAAGGGGTTCGAGTGCGTGCCCCGGTTGAATATCGTCACGTCGTACCCCTGGTCACGGAACACTTCGACCGTGTGACGCCCGATAAACCGTGTTCCACCGATGACGAGGACAGTGTCCATACCAGTCTGTTGCGGGGGAGTGACAAAACTGTAGGGCCGAGGTGGAGATCGGGCGAGGGCGACAGTAACGTTTTCAGGGGACGGCACCGACCGACGTGGTATGACCGAACAGGAGCGTCCGTGGCCACAGATCACACTCGCGTTCGGTGGCGTCTGTTGGACCGGATGGAGCCTGACAATGTTCGCAACCGGCGCGACCACCGGGCCGATTCGGGCCTTCGTCGGTTTCTCCGGACTCGTCCTCGCGGTCGGTCTGCTCGGCGTCGTGTTACGACTCCCGTGGATCTACAAGTTCCCGGGCGGCGAAGGCAGCGGCATCGCTCTGGTCGGTGGTCTCGTATTTGCAATCGGTCAGTGGCTGACACTCCTCGTAGATGGCGACGTCCTCGTCGAGTTACTCATCGCTCTCGGCGTTCTCGCGCTCGTCGGTGGCACGCTGTTGCTCGCTATCGCTTTGCTTCGGGCGCGCCGGACGCCGCCTTGGATTGGTGTCGCCCTGATCGTCGGGACGATTCTCTTTCTGGGCTTTAGCGATGGCGAGGGGCTCACCACGCTGCTCGCGATTCCACTCGGCCTGTCCTGGATCAGCTTCGGGTGGTATCTCCAGTCTAACCCGGAGCAACCCACCGAGCATCTCGAACCGAGCGCATTGCGCCGGTGAGTCGCAGACGAGCCCAAAAATACTCCACAGAGGCGGGCGAGTGATACAGTATGTCGGATCGTGACCCCATCCAGCAGGCCCTCGGCGAGGAAGACCTGTACGACGTGGCCGAGTGGGACCCGAGATCAGCCTTCGACCGCTTTTCGGTGTCTCTCCATGGCTTTCTCCGTGCCAGTCGCCGGTACATCCTGCTCCTCGGAGCGATTGTCCTGTTCGCCCTCCAGTTGAGTTTTGCCGGCCTGCTCGTCGTTCGCCGGCCACGTCTGGGTGTGCTCGCACTGCTGTCGGCGGTTCCTGCCGTTGCGCTCGTCGCGTACGTCTGGTACGGTGACCCGACGCGCCGGGAGCCAGTGGAGACGATGGCGATCACGTTCGTCCTCGCAGTGCTGTTCGCCGCGATTGCCGCACCGGTCAACACCATCCTCGGTGGCTTCTTCCGGCTGATCCCGATCATCGGTCTGGCGCTGTCTTTTCTCCTCGTCGTCGGTCCCATCGAAGAGACGGTCAAGTGGCTCGCGATCCGAACCCACGCCTACGAGAGGGAGTCGTTCGACGCCGTCGTCGATGGAGCCGTCTACGGGGCCGTTGCTGGCCTCGGCTTTGCGACTATAGAGAACACGCTGTACATCGCCCAGGGGTACCTGCAGGCGGCGAGTATGAGTAACATGGCACAACTCCAGCAGGCCGTCGGCACCGCGACGGGTCGCGCCCTCGTCGGTCCCGGCCACGTGCTGTACTCGGCCTTCGCGGGCTACTACCTCGGTCTGGCGAAGTTCAATCCCGACGACAGGGGCCCAATCGTGGTCAAGGGCCTCCTCATCGCCGCGTTGATCCACGCGACCTACAACACGCTGGTCTCGACGCTGCCGACCGTCCTGCCGGTCTGGAATATCCTGACCCTGCTCGGCTTCGTCGTTCTCTTCGACGGCATCGTCGGCTACGCGCTGTACCGGAAACTGTCGCGGTACCGGGCGTATTACGAGCGCGCCAGCGGCGAGGCTGAGCGGACCGACGCCTGATCCGACACCCTTTTTCGCCGGCCTCGCACATCCACGAGTATGACTGATCGGGGTCCACTCGACGCCGTCTCGCCGCTCGACGGCCGCTACGCTCGTCATACAGAACCGCTCGTTCCGTACGCCAGCGAGCGTGCGCTCATGCGCGCTCGCGTGCAGGTCGAGATCGAATACCTGATCGCACTGGCTGATCTGGACGAGACGTCGCTCTCTATCGATACAGCTCAGCGTGAAGCACTGCGCGCCCTCTACGAGTCGTTCGACGGCGAGGATGCGACTGTTGTCAAGCAACTCGAAACGGAGGGCTACGAGGGGTACTCGGCGACTAACCACGACGTGAAGGCCGTCGAATACTTTATTCGCTTGCGCCAGCCCGAGGATTTGGACGTAGACAACTGGATCCACTTCGGACTCACCAGCGAGGACGTGAACAATCTCGCGCATCGATTGCTGATCAAGCCCGCTGCTGTGGACGTGCTCGTGCCGGAACTACGCACGGTCCGGGACCGACTCGTCGACCTCGCTCACGAGCATGGCGACCTGCCGATGCTGGCCCGCACACACGGCCAGCCAGCCACACCGACGACCTTCGGCAAGGAGATGGCCGTCTACGCCTCCCGTCTCGGTCGGGCTATTGCACGCATCGAGCGTGCCGCCGACGAACTTGCCGGGAAACTCGCCGGCGCATCCGGGACCTACGCCGCCCACGAAGCCGCCTACCCGAACGTGAACTGGCCGGTGTTCTCTCGGCTGTTCGTCCGTGACCTGGGACTGGAACACGAGCCACTGACGACGCAGGTCAACCCCTGTGACGACCTGGAAGCACTGTTCGACGCCTTCCGTGGTGCGAACGACATCCTCCGGGACCTCGATCTGGATATGTGGCTCTACGTCTCGGATCGCTACCTCGGTCAGCAGACTGTCGAGGGCGAGACGGGCTCCTCGACGATGCCCCACAAGGTCAATCCCATCGACTTCGAGAACAGCGAGGGGAACCTCACCAAGGCCAATTCCGATCTGGTCTTCCTCGGCGACTACGTCACCACCTCTCGACTCCAGCGTGACCTCTCGGACTCGACGGTCAAGCGCAATATCAGTGGGGCGTTCGCCCACTGCCTGGTCGCCTACCAGAAATGCCAGCGTGGCCTCGACAAGGTCGTCCCCAACGAGCAAGTGATGCGCGACGACCTCGATGCAACCCCCGAGGTGATCGGCGAGGCAATCCAGACGATTCTCCGGCGCGAGGGCCACGAGAACGCCTACGAACAGGTGAAGAAAGCCACGCGAGGGACGGAGGTCACGATAGAGGACGTCCACGAGATGATCGAGCAACTCGATGTCGAGGAGTCGGTTCGCGAGGAACTGCTCGCGCTCACGCCGGTGGACTACACCGGTGTTGCCGACGAACTGGCCGAAGAAGTGTAGGCCGGCGTTGCACTACATGTAGCCGAGGTCGCGCAGGCGCTCCATCAGGTCCTCTTTGTCCTGAGCGCGGCCGGCGCGCTCGGTCGTGTTCGCCATGTCCTGCAGCCAGGCAGGCTCTTCGGCGGATTTGTCGGTGCTGACCTCGCTGCCGAGCGAGCGGAACCCGGCAAAGTACTTGGGCGAGACCGGCACGTCCTCTTTCTCGACGCCCTCGGGGAGGTCGTCCTGACCCTGTGGGACGTACCCTTCGTCCGGGAACGCCTCGACGGTGTCCGGGGCGACGAAGTTCCAGAAGGCTTCCCACACGTCGGCCTCGGCGAACTGGAGAATCGTCTGGATGCGGTCGTGGGGCGGGTAGATGTCGGGGTCGTGACGCGGCGAGAAGAACGTCTCGTCGGCGCGGGACTCCTGCTCGTCCCAGCGGATGCCCGAGATGATCCCGTCGACGTCGTGCTCTTCGATAGTGTCGTTGAGCGCGACGGTCTTCAGGAGGTGGTTGCCGACGTACGTGTCGAGCAGGAACGGGAAGGTGTCCTCCTCGTATTCGAGGATAGTTCGGATGTGGTGCTGATTGTGCTCCGAGAGCGCGTCGACGGGAACGTCGTCACCGGGGGAGAGGTCGTTCTCCGCGACGTAGTCGCCAACGTCGGTGTTGCGCGCCCAGACGACTTCGAGGTCCCACTCGTCGGCCCAGCGCTCGACGAACTCGATGAGTTCGTCGAAGTGCTGGTAGTGGTCGATGAAGACGACCGGCGGGACTTCGAGGTCGAAGCGGTCGGCGACCTCCTTGACAAAGTACAGCGTCAGCGTCGAGTCCTTGCCACCGGTCCACATGACCACCGGGTTCTCGTACTGTTCGAGACCCTGCTTGGTTACTTCGATGGCCTTCTCGATCTTGTGGTTGATCGACGGGTAGTCTTCTGGCGACTCGCCTTCGCCGTCGCTGTAGTCGACGTCGAGATACTCCGGGAAGTTTGCCTGCTCGCTCATTCGTAATGAGATGTAATTAGGTCAGATGTAAGTACTTTTTGGACAACCGACAGATGTGTGAACAGTAAACACACCAGCACCGACGCCTCAAAGCACAGATGATTAGGCAAGAC
The DNA here is from genome assembly GCA_003021685.1 of Halobacteriales archaeon QS_4_62_28. Taxonomy (GTDB): domain Archaea; phylum Halobacteriota; class Halobacteria; order Halobacteriales; family Haloarculaceae; genus Halomicrobium. Next base: position 274,842 of record PXRO01000037.1, on the reverse strand, counting down.
CAGTCTCAAAAGACAGCCAATGCGACGCAGGCACGCCCGGGCGATTGCCGGTCGATGGCTTCGCGGCTACGTCCCCGCCGCCACAGCCCTCTTTGCCGTCAGCATCGCCCTCGGCTTTCTGCTCGGGACACAGGTACCCGCTGAGTTGTTGCGTGGCGACGCCGGCGGATCGCCGTTTTTTCCGGACGAGATCACGTTCGGGACGATCCTGGTCAACAACCTGATAGCGATCACCGTCACGTTGCTCGGAGTCGTCTCGATTGGTCTGTTCAGTGGTTTCGTACTCGTGCTGAACGGCATCGTCGTCGGCGCGGTCGCACAGATCGCGATGGGCGAAGTGTCGGCGCTCACGGTCTTCGTGCTGATCGCGCCCCACGGGATCGTCGAGATTCCGGCGATCCTGCTCGTCGCAGCCATCGGTTTTCGCTTCGGCCACCGGACGTACCTGTACATCCGCGGGCGCACCGACGAACTCGTCACCGGTCAGGAAATCAGGGAAGCCGCCGTCCTCTATGCGGTCGCCGTCGTCATGATCGTCGTCGCGGCGTGGATCGAGGCCGAGGTGACACTTCGGCTGGCAGAGCAGATCGGCCGATAAAGGACATCTTTCGGCCGACGGTCGCTAGTCTCATGGTGCCAGTCGCCATCGACGAAGCGAGTCCAGAGACGTGTCGTCGATTAGCTGATGAACTCGTTGTTTCGCCAGTCGACGCTGTCGTCGTCGCGGTCTTCGCGTGGTTCCTCGGCGACGTTGATCGTCGCGGGTCGTTCCTCGCCGTCGACGATACGGACTGCGTCGAGTTCCTCGTCGACGCAGACAATCGCAGTAAGAGTGCCTTTCTCTGCGTTTTTCGCGACCTCACAGAGCACCTGGAACATCGGGTACTGGAGTGCCGTGTTCTGCAAAACGGTCTCGCGGTCGCCCTTGAAACAGGCGTACTCGACGAGTTCGGACGGTATCTCCTCTTCTTCCTCCTCGAATGCGCCCCACTGAGGATTGCCACCACCGCCACTCGGCCCCGGTCCGGGACCGTCCATCTCTTCTGGATCTTCCTCGTACACCCGGTTTTCGGTAACGCTGGCCTTGAGCTGGGCCGTTGGCGTGTACTTGCTGATCGTGTCGTCGGCCGAAACAGCACTGATAATTAGCGTATTGTTTCGGCGAGTGATCTCGATATCGGAGATGTTCGGGGGAAGATCAGGTTCCTCGAAGAAATCGTACGTGTCTTCGAGTGGCAGTTCGAGCGTCGAGTGGAGTCTGTATACGCGACTGGTCATGATTGTGAAAGTGTGGCAAGCTTTGACGGCCGTCCCCTGGCGGAGGACTGCAACGGGTCAACCTACTGTAGGAGCCACTCGCTTATATCATCTGTCCTTTCGACAGACGCATGCCAACGCGTCTGAAACCGGTCGAAAGCCCGCCTTGAGTTGTCGAGTAGTATCTCCGAACTTCTTTCTGCTCGTTCGTCCGGAAGTAATCGAATCAATCGTCAGCAGCGGCAGGTTCGTCCGTCTCGGTCTCCGTTTCGATGCTCGGCGGGTACTTGCCGCGGTCGAGTTGTAGGTCCGATGCCGGCCGCGCCATGCAGGTCAGTGCGTAGCTCTCACGCTCCTGTTCAGTCAGCCCGCGCGCGGCAGGCTGGACCACATCACCCTCGACGACCTCCGCGGAACAGGCCAGACACATCCCGACGCGACAGGAGTACTCCTGTGCGATCCCCTCCTCGATACAGCGGCTCAGGATCGTCTCTTTGTCTGAAACCGTGATGACCTCCCCGGTCCCCACGAACTTGACCGTGTGCTCGCTCATATTTCGGGGGTTCGGAACCACCCGGCAAAACTCTTCGGACTACGGATTCAGTCCCCACGGTAGGTCGGGGTAGTTCACCCGTCTCCGGATCGTCCGGTCCGTGTGATAAGTTATCACTACCATCACAGCCGGAACGAAGAGATCTGGCACTGACGCTGGGCCGGTGAACGACCCGTCGAATCGACAGATTCTGTGGCGTCGGAATAAAGAGTTTTCTCCCTCGGGAGAACAGTGCTCTGCATGACCACATACGAGTACGACGTGGCCATTGTCGGTGCGGGCACGTCGGGCTGTTACGCTGGGGCGACGCTGTCCCACGAAGGGTACGATGTCGTCGTCGCCGAGCGGAAAGACGAGACGGAGGCGGGCCACATCGCCTGTGGCGACGCACTGAAGGGTGCCTCGAACTTCCCGAAGGCCATCCCCAAATCACAGATCGAGGGGGCTTTTACCAACACTGGTGTCGACCACGGACGCTTCGAGATTCCCGAGGAAAACACGATCCTGGAGATTCCGGTGCCGGGCGAACTCGCCGTCATCGACCGCTGGGAGTACGGCCGCCTGCTGATCGAGGGTGCGCAAATGGCCGGCGTCGAGTTCCACTACGACACCGTCGTTCAGGACGTACGCCAGGACGACGACGGGCGCGTGACGGGACTCTCCGGGATCCGGAACGGCGATGCTGTCACCTACGAGGCCGACCTGGTGATCGACGCCGCGGGCGCGCTGTCGATCCTGCAGGACAAGGCCGACCTCGACGCGGCGACGTTCGACACCAACGTCACCTACTCGCAGTTCAGTTCTGCCTATCGCGAGATCGTCGAGACCGAGGAACCGGTGCCCTGGGACGACGCGCTCGTGTTCAAGCCGGCCGAACGCGCGGCGGGCTACGTCTGGTACTTCCCGCGCACTGACACGGAGATCAACGTCGGTCTGGGGTTCCAGATGACCGAGGAACCGATGGAACTGGTCGACGACCTCAAACAGGACCTCGCCGGGCGACCGGAGTTCGAGAACGTGACCGTCCAGGACAAACTCGGCGCGGCGCTGCCGACCCGGCGGCCCTACGATTCGGCCGTCGCGCCGGGCTTTATCGCCGTCGGCGACGCCGCTGGCCACGTGAACCCGACAACCGGTGGCGGCATCGCGGGGGCCGCCTACGCCGGCCAGTACGCCGGCGAGCAGGCTATCGAAGCGCTCGAATCCGGCCGGGCCGACGAGGAGGCCGCCCTCTGGGAGTACAACGAGCGCGTGATGGCCCACTTCGGCTCGCGCTACGCGGCGCTGGACGTGTACAACATCTTCACGACGGCCTACGACGTGGACGACCTGATGGGACTACTGGCCGCGATGCCGGCCACGAAGATCGCAGACGCCCTGTACTCCGGGTCGGCCGACATAGGACTGGGACTCAAACTCAAGACCGCGATCAAGAGCTTCGGCCACTGGGGGACGATTTACGACCTCTATCAGACGAAGCAACTCGCCGACACACTGCTGGATCACTACGAGTCCTACCCGTCCAGTCCCGACGACTTCGGCCGGTGGCAGTCCCGGCGCGACGAGTTGATGGACGAGGTGTACGCCGTCACCGGCGCAGACCCCAAATACTGACCCACTCGCACGAACCTGTTTTTATACTGTCTGTTGTAAGTCAGCACCGCTGGCTCGCCACACCGTGTCGGCGAGCCAGCGGTAAACAGTTACAACAAACAGTATCAGGGCCGTTGCCGTGCAATCTCTCGCAACGTCGCCGAGAGCCAGTCGACACCGATGGCCAGCGACGGCTCGTCCACGTCGAACGTCGCGGTGTGATGGCCGCCCGGATGGTCGGTTCCGACACAGACGAACGCGGCTTTGCCGCCTGTTTCCTGGACCCGCCCCATGAGCACCGTCGCGTCCTCGCTCCCGCCAAGCGGTGCCGTGCGGAGACGCGACGAGAGGCCGGGCACGTCGCCAGCCACGTCGTAGCCCAGCGAGACGAGTTCGTCGTCGTTGTCCCCGCTCGGCGCGTCGCCCGTCTGCTCGATAGTGACCTCGCAGTCGTGCATCCCGGCGGCGCTCTGGATCACCCGGTCGGCCCGGTCGCGCATGTAGGTCATCAGATCGGTCGTCTCGCCCCGGACCTCGCCCTCGATACGTGCCTGCTCGGGGATGATGTTCGTGGCCGTCCCGCCCTCGGCGACCCCGGCGTTGACCCGGGTCACCCCGTCTTCGTGGCGGGGAATCGCAGAGAGATTCTGGACGGCCGCGGCCATCGCCTGGACGGCGTTGCGGCCCTGGGCCGGGTGGCCGCCAGCGTGGGCCGGTTCGCCGGTGAACTCGGCGCGGAACTGGTTGACCGCCAGGATGTCCGTGATCCCCGCGACGATTTCGCCAGTCGGGTGGTCGAGTCCGATATGAACCGCCAGCAAGTAATCGATGTCGTCGAGATGCCGATGCTGGACGGCCTTCGCGCCGCCGATGATCTCCTCTGCTGGCTGGAACAGGACGTTGAGCGTTCCGGAGAAGTCGCTGTTGGCGATGGCTTCCAAGACGCCGACGCCGAACGTCGCGTGGGCGTCGTGCCCGCAGGCGTGCATCGCGCCGGTTTCGGAGCAAAAGCCCTCGGCGACTGGCTGATGGTCCGGGTCCGCCGATTCCTCCCGTGGCAGGCCGTCGATGTCGACACGGAGGCCGACCGTCGGCCCCTCGCCCCGGTCCAGTATCGCCATCAGACCGGTTTGACCGTCTTCGAGGTGGGCGACCGTCTCCTCGTCTGCCCCCGCGTCGAGTGCGCGCTCGCGCCATTCGGCCAGCGTCTCCTCGTCGGAGACGTTGAGACGGCGCTCGTCGTCCAGCAGGTCCGGGCCGACGATCACCTCGTCTGCCGCTGGCCGTACCTCCTCGACGAGACGCGCCGTCGTGTAGAACTCCCGCCAGGCGGGTTCTGGATGTCGGTGCAGGTCACGACGCAGGGATCGAAGCCGTTCGTACTGGGAATCGTCCATACGAGGCAAGAGCGCGGCCAGCGGCTTAACTGGTATCGGCTGCCACTAGCGCTGCCGATCGAGCGTCGAAAATAGTGCTGTCAAGGTTATACTGCCGGCTGTACGTCTGTAACAGATTTCGCAACCCCGAGTCGCGAACAGTATGACACAGTGACAGCCGGCAGTATCGGAAATGCTATACGTTCGCTCCTGCGTTGTTCACCTCGCCCTCCCTGATCGGATCGAATTCGACGTTTTTCGTGACGGCGGATCCGCTTCCACCGCCTCCATTGACGACGTTCGGTCCGTCGCTGGCGCCCCAATAATTACTGGGTGCGTCGAGCACGTCGTTGTTGGACTGTGGGGGGTCGCCGTCGGGGAAGTTCTCCACCGTCGAGAGGATGTTGTTGTTCTCGACGACGTGGTCGCCGAAGTCCGGGTACTCCCCGACGAACAGGGCGGCACCTTCGAACGGGTTCCCGAAGGTGCCCGTCATGTCACTGAACTCAGACTGTCGAATTTCGAAGTCAGTTGGGCCGACGTTGTTGTCGTCCTCGGTCAGAGTCACCGCGCGGCCGAACGTCGAACCGCTCGATCCGACGTTCGTGACCGTGGTCTGCACAATGGTCGTCCCCGGAACGTCGCCGTGATTCGCGATGCCTTTCGCCTTCGACTTACTCCCGAAGTCACCGCCAGGGCTGTCGCTCGTTGCGGCGATATTCTCGATTCGACAGTTACGAACGGTCGTCCCGCTGATCGTTGCCTTACTCGGGCTGACAGTGGGGAGCGGGCCGGGTGCGGCATCGACGCCGAGTCCTGTCGCCCGCGCCTCCTCGCTAACGTCCTCGACGACGGAATTCTCCAGGGTGAAACCGTCACTCTCGCCCACGACGCGAACGCCGAAGCTCTCTTGAGAGTCACCGCTTCCGCCCGTGTTCCTGACTGTGATTCGCTCAACGGTGACGCCAGCGGCGTTGGTGATGAAAACTGCATCACGGACGCCACTTCCGCCATCAATGACGACGTTTTTCGGGTTCCCGGTGCCTCTGATACTTAAATCGTCCGTGTCGACGACGACTTGGCCCTCGTAGGTCCCGGCCGTCACGCAGATGGTGTCACCCGCAGACGCATCGTCGACCGCACCCTGGACCGTATCGTACTGCTGTGGCGAATTGGCGTCAGGATTGACCTGCAGATCACAGTTCTGTGACTGTGCGGCCCCGTGCCCGGAAACGGTCGCACCGACCCCAACAGCACCGATCAGTTGCAATACGTCTCTGCGTCGGCATGCGCAAATGTCTCGTGTCATTATGATCACCCCGTCCACTAATAGGGGAGTAACAATTCTAGTGAACGGATTATTACTATATGGGGAATATCAGGTTGTAACACATACACTACCATGATACAGTTTTGAGTAAGCCAAACAAACACAGAAGACTGCTGGCCGGTATTACAGACGTATTCGTTGTATGCAGAGACCGACCGCAGACGGAAACGAGGGGATACGATACAGGGATCGAAGCCGTTTGTACTGGGAATCGTCCATACGAGGCAAGAGTGCGGCCAGTATCTTATTTATAGCTAGAGGCCAGGGACTCGCTCGCGGCCAACTCTCTTTGAGATGCCTCCACAAGGAATCATATGCCCAGTCTGTGGGACCCCCTCGAAGTCGGCAAGCAGGTGTTTTCGGATTTCTCCGACAAGAACGTCTCGTTCATGGCGGCGGGCATCGCATACAACGCGTTCGTCTCGCTCGCGCCGCTCTTGATCCTACTGTTGCTGTTTATCTCGGTCGTCGGTGGCGGCCTCGAAACACGTCTCGTCACGATCATAGAGAACTCACTGCCGGGACCGATATCGGACGTCATCACCGGAATCTTCTCGGGAGAGTCGGAAGCGACCAGCGTGTCTGTCGTCGGCCTAGTCGTGCTGCTCTGGGGGACGCTCAAGATATTCCGTGGGCTCGACACCGCCTTCTCTGAGATCTACGAGACTGTCGGTGAGAACACGTTAGTCGACAAATTCGTCGACGGGTTCGTCGCACTGGTCGCGGTCATCATCACAATCGTCGCAACGGTCGCGGTCAGTACCGTCTTCGAGATACTCTCCGATCAGATTCCGTTCGTCGGCCTCCTGACACCGCTCGTACCCGTCCCCGGACTCGTACTGGCCTTCTTCCCCATGTACTATCGCTTCCCTGACACCGAACTCGGCTGGCGAGACGTTCTCCCGGGAGCGGTCTTTGCCGCACTCGGATGGGCAGCATTGCAGGCCGTCTTCCAGGTATATCTCGTCTTCACTGGCGATGGGTCAGAGAGCTTCTTCGGTGGCGTGATCGTCGTCGTTACGTGGTTGTATTTCTCGGGACTCGTGATTCTCGTCGGCGCTGTCCTGAACGCCGTCATCGGCGGCCATTCGGAGGGCGCGCCCGGCGGTAACGGCCACGACGCGGCACACGACAAGAGCGAGACGGAACTCAGCACATCGATGGCTGGCGGCGAACTGGCGAGTTATCTCCGCGATTTCCGAACGCGACTGACCGGCTACTACGAGGAGATGGAAGTGGAAGACGGGCCGATCGAGACGACCAGTCGACCCGTAGAAAACGAAGAGAGACAGATGTTCACCGGCACGCTCCGGAAAGTTCGACCGCTCTCCGAAGCAGACAACGACGTGGAGATAGTCGAACGTTCCCGAACGGACGACGGCGAGCAGGAGTGGACGGTAACGTTCCGTTGGCAAAGTACCGATGGCGAGGGAGACGAGTAGCAGTGGTCGGCAGTCACATTGGAGAGAAATTGAACGAGGAAACGGGACGGGCCGCCTATACGAAGCGGAACGTTTCGAGGTTCTTCGGCGCGAAGGTCCGCAGGTTGTAGTCGTGGTATAGCCCCGAAGAGAGGTCCTGTGTCGATGATTCGTCGCCGTGGACACAGAGTATCTTCTCGGGGCGAGGGTTCATCGTGCGCACGAAATTCTCCAGGCCCTGCCGGTCGGCGTGGCCCGAGAACCCGTCAATCGTCTCGACGTTCATCTCCATTTGCATCGTGTTCGAGCGACCGGTGTCGTCGCTGATCGGGATTTCGTCCCAGCCGTTCTGGATGCGTCGGCCGAGCGTCCCCTGGGCCTGGTAGCCGACGAAAGCCATCGTGGAGTCGTCGTCCCCACCGAGATGTTCGAGCCAGGACATGATCGGACCGCCGGTGACCATCCCCGATGTCGAGAGGACGATGCAGGGGCCGCCGTCGGCGACCGCCTGGCGTTCCTCCTCGCCGCCGTCGATGTGGTTGAACTCGTCTGCGAGAAACGGGTTTTCGTCCTCGTGGAAGATCTTGTTGCGCAGGTCCTCGCGCAGGTACTCGGGGTAAGTGGTGTGGATCGCCGTCGCCTCCCAGATCATCCCGTCGAGGTGGATCGGCATCGAGGGGATGTCGCCCTCGCGCATGGCCTCTTCGAGGACGAGCATGATCTCCTGTGAACGCCCCACGGCGAAGGCCGGGATCAGGACCGTCCCATTGCGGTCGTCGGCCTCGTTGATGACTTTCTTGAGCTTTTTTTCGGAGTCGGTTTGATCGGTCTGATAGTCGTTGCGACCGCCGTAGGTCGATTCGAGGACGAGCGTCTCGACGCGCGGGAACTCGTTCGTCGCGCCGTCGAACAGGCGCGTGTCGTCGTAGTGGATGTCGCCGGAGAAGGCGACGTTGTACAGGCCGTCGCCGATGTGGAAGTGGGTCACGGCAGAGCCGAGAATGTGACCGGCGTTGTGCAACGTCAGTTTGACATCCGGTGCGATGTCGGTCACGTCGCCGTACTCCAGTGGGATGGTGTGTTTGATCGCCTCGCGAACCATCTCGGAGTCGTAGGGCGGCGTGCGCCCTTCCTTGGCGGCCACGTCGAGGTAATCGAGCGTCAGTAGGCCCATCAGGTCTCGTGTCGGTTCCGTACAGTAGATCGGGCCGTCGTAGCCGTACTTGAACAGCAGCGGGACGAGTGCGGAGTGATCGAGGTGGGCGTGAGTGAGCACTACCGCGTCGATTGAGTTCGCGCCGGTACCGAAGGCTTCGGGCACTTCCAGGTAGGGCACTTCGCCCTCGGCACCGGGCTTGTCCCCGCAGTCGATGAGGATGCGCGTGTCCGGCGTCGAGAGGACGAAGGCCGCGCGACCGACTTCCCGACAGCATCCCAGTGTCGTGATCCGGACGTACTCGTCGTCGGACATGGGTTCACGGTGGATCTGTCGGCCGACGCGTTCGAGGATGTTGCGCCGGTCGTTGCGCTCTTGCTTGAGGAAGTTACGGACGTTCTCGACTGTCGATGATTCTATCGGTGGGGTGCGCACCACTTCGGGCGTCCAGCCGACGTTCTGTGTGATCTCCCGGAGTGTCGACCCGTTGTGACCGATGACGACGCCGGGTTTCTCGGCCTGGATGACGACCTCGCCCGTGTCGGCGTCGAAATCGAGGTCGGTGACGCCCGCTTCTTCGGGAATGACCGAGCGGATCTCCTCTCTGGCCTGTGAGGGCGGGGTCAGCACGTCAGGGTCGGGTCGAACGGTGATCCGCTTGCGGAGTGTGCTGGCAAGGCGTCGGACGAGGTCGCCGTTGCGCGCGAACTTCTTCGGATCCCGCGTATAGATGACCAGTTCCGGCCCCTCGTATTTCACATCGGAGATGGAGATGTCTCTCGGAACCTCGTCTGCGATCTCTGCACGAACTGTTTCGAGTTGCTTATCTACCGTACTCATAGCTCAGAAGCGAGTGTCGCCCCTGGCGTGGCCGGCGAGACCGACCGGCAAACGGCGGGACGAACGCTGTGTAGTAACATAGTTGACGTGATCGGCTAGCCGTCGAAGTATCCGGACTGGAAACGATGCCCGGAAAACCGATTCTAACTGAGCGTATTCCCTTCAGATAATAAAAGCCTTCGCAATGACCGTCTCATCGAGCCAGTGACACGGATCGCCCTGACGACGACGGGGACACAGCGGCGACAGTCCCGACACCCTCTTGGCAGACCGAATCGAGGGCACGTACATGAACGCCGAACTCAGCACGTCGACGGTCAGCGGCCGGGCACAGGTACCGCCGTCGAAGAGTTACACGCACCGCGCGATTCTGGCGGCAGGCTACGCCGACGGCGCAGTCGTCCACGACCCACTGGTGAGTGCAGACACGAAGGCAACGATGCGGGCAGTCACTGCCTACGGCGGCAGCGTCGGCCGCAGAGACAACGGCGACGTACTGGATATCAGCGGCTTCGGGGGCCGTCCGGACACACCCGACGACGTGATCGACTGTGCCAACAGCGGCACGACGATGCGACTGGTCACCGCCACCGCGGCACTGCAGGACGGCCTGACAGTGCTGACGGGTGACGACTCGCTTCGCTCGCGACCGCAAGGTCCGCTACTCCGGGCCATCGGTGATGACCTCGGCGGGCGAGCGAAGAGTACCCGGGCGAACGGACAGGCCCCACTGGTCGTCGGCGGCGGTATCGAGGGCGGCGAGGTGTCGATTCCCGGCGATGTGTCCTCGCAGTACATCACTGCGCTACTGATGGCCGGTGCAGTCACCGAGCAGGGAATCGAAATCCACCTCGAAACGGAACTCAAGAGCGCGCCCTACGTCGATATCACGCTCGAAGTGCTGGAAGACTTCGGCGTTGACGCGGAAGCGACACCGGACGGGTTCGCCGTTGCCGGCGGACAGTCCTACGATCCAGCGGGTGGTGAGTACGACGTGCCCGGTGACTTCTCGTCGCTCTCGTATCTCCTCGCCGCGGGTGCACTCGCCAGCGACGACGGACTGACGATCACGTCGGCGTACCCGAGCGCCCAGGGCGATACGGCCATCGTCGACATCGTCCGGGAGATGGGCGCAACCGTCGACTGGGACCGCGAGAACGGCGAGATTTCCGTCAGCCGCGCCCCACTATCGGGTATCGAAGTCAGCGTCGCAGACACGCCGGATCTGCTGCCGACGATTGCGACCCTCGGGGCTGTGGCCGACGGAACGACGGGAATCGTCGACTGCGAACACGTCCGGTACAAGGAGACCGACCGCGTGAGCGCGATGGCTGAATCCCTGACGAAGATGGGTGCGAGCGTCGAAGAGCAACAGGACATGCTGACGATCCACGGCAGCGAATCCACCCTCAAGGGGGCGGTCGTCGACGGCCGCGCCGACCACCGGATCGTCATGGCGCTCTCTCTCGCCGGTCTCGTTGCCGAGGGTACGACGACCGTCGAAGGGATCGAACACGTGGACGTCTCGTTCCCGGACTTCTTCGACGTGCTGGAATCGATTGGCGGAGCCGTCAGCCGATAGCGAGCCACGGTAACGCCCGACAGGGAGCCGGTGGGCTTTTTTGCACACTCGGAAAGATCAGTGTATGCTCCGGACTGGCGTCGAGGAACGACTTCGAGAGGCAAACCAGACCGCAGGCCGATTGCTGCCGGCCTACCATAGCTACTGCTTCGGAAACGTACCAGCCACGATCAGGTCGGTCCTCGACGCGGGCGGGCGGCGAGCGCTCCCCGACGACGTGTTCGAAGGCGTGGACACGGACGTTTCGAACGTCGTCGTGGTGCTCGTCGACGGGTACGGTCTCCAAACCTGGAAGCGAGACCGGGACAGCCACTCGTTTCTCGACCGCCTGAGCGAGCGCGGAACCGTGACGCCGCTGACCTCCGTGTATCCCTCCGAGACAGCAGCGGCGATGACGACCTTCGAGACGGGTCAGTTGCCCTGCGAACACGGCCGCATCGGCTGGAACGTCTACGAACCGTCGACCGACAGATCTTTTCTCGCGCTCGGTGGCGATATCAAGCACGACGCCAGCGGCGCTCGTGGCGACGATGGCGCTATCGTACCGGAGACGGACGACGGTATCGACTACCACTACGCAGACATAGCGGCCCGTGGCGTCGACTGTCATCGACTCCAGCCATTCGAGGAGCAAACCGAAGGCGTCACCCAGCACACGTACGACGGCCTCGACGACTTTCGGCGACGCCTCTCGACGGTCGTGACCGAGAGCGACGACCCGACCTACGTCTACGGGTACGTCCCGGACGTGGACCACGTCTCCCACGAGGTGGGGACCGACAGCGACGAGTTCCAAGCGACGCTGGCGACGGTCTGTGCGGAGATCGAGGCGTTCGTCGATGGCCTCGACGAGACCACGGCCGAGGAGACGTTGCTGGTCGTGACCGCCGATCACGGCCACGTCGATACCGTGCCCGAGTCCAACGTCGACCTCTCGAACAACGAGACGCTGCTGGCGAATCTCCGCCGGTACGGTGACGGAACACCGATTCGACTGGCCGGCAGTCCACGCAACGCTCACCTGCATCTGCAGGACGGTGCTGTAGATGAGACGCGGGCGGCACTTGCCGACTTAGACGCCTGGACGTTCACGCGAGCAGAAGCGCTGGAGCGGGAGTTGTTCGGTGATCGACCGGCGTCGGATCGGTTCCAGCGTCGCTGTGGCGACCTCGTAGTGACCCATCGGGACCTCGGGACCTGGTGGGGTGATATCGAGGCCGCGGAACTCGAACTCGTCGGGATGCACGGGGGGCTGCATCCACACGAGATGCTGGTGCCGTTCGCGGCGGTACGAGCGGATCGATTGCAGTGACAGACGAGGGGGCGAACAGACGGCACGGATCCGTCGCGCGCCGGTGTGCCGTGCTCCCGCGGGCCGGCGCGCGTCAGTTCTCAGGTCATGGCGATGCGTGGCCCCGTCCCGGTACGTAAACGTTCGTCCCGGCGATTGTAAGCTTGAAATGCCCCCGACTCTACCGTCAACGTAATGAACGGGAACGAGTTCGGTCGGCTGTTTCGGCTGACCACGTTCGGCGAGAGCCACGGGGAGGCGATGGGCTGTACGGTCTCGGGGGTCCCGGCGGGCGTCGAGTTGTCCGAAGAAGACATCCAGAAAGACCTCGACCGCCGCAAGCCCGGCCAGTCGATGATTACCACGTCACGCGGCGAACCGGACACGGTGTCGATCAAGTCGGGCCGACAGGACGGCTACACGACCGGGACACCGATTGGGATGGTTATCCAGAACAAGGACGCCCGCTCGGGGAAGTACGAGCCGTTTATTACAGCCCCCCGTCCCTCCCACGGCGATTTCACGTACTCCGCGAAGTTCGGGACGCGCAACTGGGGTGGTGGCGGCCGTTCGTCGGCACGTGAGACGGTCAACTGGGTCGCGGCGGGCGGCGTCGCAAAGCAGATCATCGAACAGTCGGAGTACGACATCCGGATCAAGGCTCACGTCAACCAGATCGGCGACATCGAGGCCGGCGAGGTCACCTTCGAAGACATGCTCGAACACAGCGAGGAAAACAAGGTTCGCTGTGCCGACCCGGAGGCCGCCGAGAGGATGCGTGACCTGGCCGACCAGTACCAGACGGAAGGCGATTCCATCGGTGGCGGGGTCTACTTCGAGTGTCGCGGCGTCCCCCGCGGTCTCGGTGCGCCACGGTTCGATTCGGTTCCGTCGCGACTGGGGCAGGCGATGTACTCGATTCCGGCGGTCACCGACTTCGAACTCGGTATCGGTCGCGACGCTCGGACTGCGGCCGGAACGGAGTACACCGAGGACTGGGAGTTCGACGGAGACGGCGACCCCGTCCCGGTCGGCAACGACCACGGCGGTCTCCAGGGCGGCATCACGACCGGCGACCCGATCTACGGGGAGGTCACCTGGCACGCCCCCGTTTCGTTCCCGAAGACCCAGCGGACCGTCGACTGGGAGACTGACGATCAAAAGGAGATCACAGTGACTGGCCGTCACGATCCAGTCCTGCCGCCGCGGGCGGTGCCCGTCGTCGAGGCGATGCTGTACTGCACCGTTCTGGACTTCATGCTGCTTGGCGGTCGCATCAACCCCGACCGCCTCGACGACCGGCCCGGCCAGTACGATACCGAGTATCACCCGTCGAGTCCGCAAAACGACCCCGAAGCGGCCGATACCCACGCGAAGACCGTCGACGAGGGCGACGATGGACGCTAACCAGGAGTCCCTCTCGAACCCCTATGGCATGGACGAGGAGTGCCAGAACTGCCCCGAGCTGTGTGACACACGCACGAACGTCGTCCACGGCTACGGCGACGTGGGCGCGGAATTTCTCGTTCTCGGTGACTCGCCGAGCGTAGCGGCCGACGAGTCCGGTCTCCCATTCGTCGGCGAGCAAGAGCGAGAACTGCTCGATATCCTCGCTGCCATCGATATGGTCAAGGACCCCGACGCCGAGGAACCGCAGTTCGATAACGTGTATCTGACCTACGTCGCCCGGTGTTACCACCCCGAGCGGGCGGCGACCGAGGAGGAGGTCGGGAACTGTGAGCCGTACCTCAACAGCGAGGTCCGGATGATCAATCCCGAACTGCTGCTCCCGGTCGGACAGGACGCGCTCGAAGCACTGGCGTTCGAGTACACGACCCTGAGCGAGGACGAACTCGATATCGAGGAGCGCCACGCGACGACGATTCGTGGCCGTGGCTTCGAACTCCTCCCGATGATCGAACCGGCGGCACAGACCGACGAACAGCGCGAAGCGTTCCTCGAACACATCAGCCAGACGCTCGGACGGGATTACCGCCAGACGAAGGGACGACGTAGTCGATAGCCGAACGGAGATGGCCCAAAGCCCCTCTGCTGACCCCTGGCGTTTTTTCGTCACCGCCGATCAGTGGAAAGTGCAAAGAGTCGGGTCGCCCGAGAGAGAGACATGACGACCATCGCTGTCCTGGCAGATCCGCCCCGAGATGGGGTTGTGCTCCCGAAACTGATCGGCGAGAGCCTGCTGACACCCGCGGAGGCGACGGAACTGTACGCGGCACTGCTCGCGGACGTGTGTGGGGCCGTCGACACCAGTGGGGCCGACCTGCTGGTGAACTATCGGCCCGAGGAGCAGTTGCCCGATGGCGATACCGATTCGGAAGCGGCGGTGCGGGCGGCCGTCAGCGACGTGATCGACGCTGATTCGACGCGGTTCGAGGTGCAGGTCGGGTCGACGTTCGCCGGCCGTGTCGGCAACACGATCACCCACTTGCTCGACAGAGAGGGGGTCCGGACGGCAGCAGCGGTCACGCCGTCGGCGGCACTGCTCGGCCGCCGGCACATCGACAGCGCAGCGATGAAACTCCGGAGCAACGACGTGGTGCTTGGCCCTTCAACAGACGGTCGCGTCACCTACGCCGGGTTTGCCGAGACCATCGACTTCGAGAACGCCGACTCCACGCCACAGGTCGAGACACTGGTCGAGCGGGCCAACGACGCCGGACTGTCGGTCGATTTCCTGCCGACGGTCCCGGTCCTGGAGACGCCAGCAGACCTGCCAACAGTCGTCTCGCAACTCCGGGCGCGGCAGGCAGCGGGCAGGCTAGTGCCGTCCCGGACGACGGCGGTGATCGAGACGCTTGGACTCAGCGTCGTCGAAGAGGACGGTGAGACGACCGTCGAGCGGTCGTGATACTGTCGGGAGTCACTGCAAAAACTGGAGGCAGGACGGACTGGGAACGTCGGTCACGTGGCCGGTCGGCGAGAGTTCACCGGTCGTCGCGTCTCTCTCGAACGTGACGATCTCGTCACTGTGCATGTTCTCGGCTATCAGGGCCTCGCCGTCTGGCGTGAGTGCGAAGTTTCGCGGCCACTCGCCCCGCGTCGATTCTGTCCCGCGGAACTCGATGTGGCCGGCGTGGTCCTCGACGGCGAAGATGGCGATGCTGTCGTGGCCGCGATTGGAGCCAAACACCCACTCGCCCGAGGGGTGGACGTGGATGTCTGCGGTGATGTTCTCGCCGTCGTACTCGGCCGGGAGCGTGGGTGCCGTCCCGACGACAGAGAGGCCGCCGGTGTCGGCATCGCGGGACAGCACAGCGACCGTCGAGTCGAGTTCGTTGATCAGGTAGGCGTACTCGCCGTCAGGGCCAAACGCCATGTGGCGCGGGCCAGCACCGTCGGGGAGCGCAACCGTCGCGTCCTCGGCAGGGAGCAGTGTCCCCCTTTCGAGGTCGAGTTCGTAGCCGACGACACGGTCCGCACCGAGATCAGGGACGTACGCGAATTCGTTGTCCGGTCCGGGCTGGATCGAGTGTGGGTGGGCCGACGCCTGTCGCTCCTCGTTCGGGCCCGAACCGGAGTGTTCGACGACAGCAGTCGGGTCGCCGACTGCGTCGTCGGCGATGGGAACCATCGCCACAGCGCCGCCAGTGTAGTGTGCAACGAGGAGATACTGGCCGGTCGCGTCTATGCTGCAGTGACACGGATCCGCGCCACCGCCCGTCGTGACCTGGTTGAGCCGGGCCAGAGCGCCGGTGTCCTGATCGACCGAGAGTGCAGTGACGGCACCGTCCTCGATTTCGTTGACCGCGTAGCAGGTGCCGCCGTCGGGGCTGATCGCCAGGAACGATGGGTTCCGGCCGGCGTCTGCCACGGACCGCCGTTCGACTGCGCCACTCGTGTCGACGCCGACTGTGTAGATTCCCTCGCTTCCCTTGTCAGTGTACGTGCCGACCACGGCGAGTGAGTCACTCGACATAGGAGTCGATTCGACGGCACCTGCCTTCGCTCTTTGCCCGATGCCGAAGCGACAATCGACACGCCTTAGGGCACCCCCTCACTATCGACAGACGCACCACGGTGGGATGGCAGAGCGGCCCATTGCGCCTGCCTTGAAAGCAGGTGGCGCAAGCCTCCTGGGTTCAAATCCCAGTCCCACCGCTACTTTGCTTCGAGCTCTCACGCGAGAAGCAACAGCGAGACGCTGGGATGTGAATCACGGGAGACCGAGCACAGCGAGGTCTGGCATCGGGTTCGAATCCCAGTCCCACCGCTACTTTGCTTCGAGCGCCCCAATCTCGAGTATGCGACTCACGAAAGCGACGGTCCGGGCAGAGCACGAGTGGACTCGCGAGCGGGCGACGGTGATCGTTCCGCTGATCAACGAGACTCGCCAGCGCCTCGGGACGGAGTTCGAGACAGATGTCGGGCGAGTGGAGACTGCGACGTACCTGACGGCTGTCGACGAGGTGTTCGCAGACGGGGACCGGGCAGTCAACGTCGCCGCGCTGATCGGACTGCTTCGGGACCTCGACGTGGACAACGACTATCCGGGCTTCGTCGTCGACGAACTGCTGGGGAGAGAACTGGCGGCGATGATCGCCGGCGAGCAACCGCTCAGGTTGCTGGCGGAGGCGACCTTTCACTACGCAGATGTCGCGACCCACGGCGACGGCGACGATCCGGCAGGGGCCGACGACCTCGACGCTGCACTCGCCGCCGGGTTCCAGACCCGGTTGCCCGGCTGGTCCTGGCGCGAGTCGGACAGTCCCTTTGCTATCGAGTGATCGGTATTGACCATACGTTTTTGAAACCCGGCTTCGTGGTGGTCAGCATGGACACGATCGGTGTCATCTGTGCGCCGGACGACGCCGTCTTCGGGCGAGTTGCAGAACGGCTCGCTGCCAGGGGATTCCACGTCGAGTTCTTCTCGCCGGGTGAACCGATCCAGCCTGTCGACATCGACGCACTCGATGCACTCGTCAACCAGTCGCTCCGCCGGCAGGCCCTCGCCGCGCTCCACTATGCCGATCACAACGGGATCGAGACGTGGAACGGCTATCTGGCGACGACAGCGCTTGCCTGCCGACTCGTTGCCTTTCACGCACTGGAGCGGGTCGGGTGTCCCGTTCCTCACATCTCCCTGGAAGAACCGCAGGGCGAGCACGTCGAGATGACACGCTACTGTTGGGACGGACCGCCGGCAATCAGCGGCGGTGGTGATTTCTACCGGGCACAGGTCAGTACGGAGTCAGTCGTCCACAAATACTACGCGCTCGACGACGGCATCGAGACCCATCTGACAGCGATAACACTCCGGTCGAAACTCACGGAGGACGAGCGGATCCTCGAAGAGACGGACGTGCGCGTCGAACTCGCGACACGCATCCGGGAACTGCTGGATCGCTCCGACGCCCGCGCTATCTGTGTCGATTTCGTTGCAGACGACGAGGACGAGTACTACGCAGTCGGAGTCGACCCCGTCCCGAGTTTCGACGGGGCCGACATGGATCGGCGCGTGGCGGACTCGATGGCCTCGCTGACGACTATCGGCGCGTAGCCTGCGTCGTGTGATTGCCAACACCACGCGGTCACCTCGAACGAGACGACGGGCGAAACACAGGGCGTTTATTGCCTCCATGAGAGAGTGTCCTGTATGAGCGAAGAGCAGGAACTGGGGATTACCGAGAGCAAAGAACACAGTCCCGGCGAGTGGTACACAGAAGTCGTCCAGAAGGCCGAGCTGGCCGACTATGCGCCGATGGGCGGGTTCATCGTCACGCGCCCCCGCGGATACGCCGTCTGGGAGCGACTACGGGAGCACCTCGACGGCTGGTTCAAGAATACCGGCGTCCAGAACGCCTACTTCCCGCTGTTCATCCCCGAGAGCTACCTCGAAAAGGAGAAAGACGTCGTCGAAGGGTTCGACCCCGAGGTCGCCTGGGTCACCCACGGTGGTCACGACGAACTCGAAGAGCGCCTCGCAGTGCGGCCCACCAGCGAGTCGATCATCGCACCCTTCCTCGCACAGTGGACTCGCTCGCACCGGGACCTCCCCCTGCGAGTCAACCAGTGGTGTTCGGTCGTGCGCTGGGAGGCCACCGAGACCAAGCCCTTCTTCCGGACTAAGGAGTTCCTCTGGCAGGAGGGTCACACCGCCCACCGCGACGAAGACGACGCCGTCGAGGAGACGATGACCCGACTCGACCAGTACGAGCGCCTGTACAAGGAGGTGCTGGCCATGCCCCCGATGAAGGGTCGCAAGCCCGAACACGACAAGTTCCCCGGCGCACACACGACCACGACCATCGAGACGCTGATGCCCGACGGCAAGTCCGTCCAGGCCGCGACCTCTCACTATCTCGGGACGAGTTTCGCCGAGGCCTTCGACATCAAATACATCGACGAGGGCGAAAATGAACGGACCGCACACACCACGTCGTGGGGCATCTCCTGGCGCGCGATGGGCGCGCTGATCATGACCCACTCCGACGACCAGGGACTCGTCCTCCCGCCGACGCTCGCGCCCAAACAGGTCGTCGTCGTCCCCATCTGGCAAGAGGACACCAGAGACGAGGTGCTCGAATACGCCGCCGACATCGCCGCCGAACTCGACGAGGCGGGGATTCGCGCCCACCTCGACGACCGCGACCACCGCAATCCCGGCTTCAAGTACAACGACTGGGAACTCAAGGGCGTCCCCCTGCGCATCGAAATCGGCCCCAACGAGGTCGAGGACGGAGAGGTCACCTTCTCGCATCGCCCCGACGGCCAGTCGGTTACGAAAAGCAGCACCGACATCGTCGACACGACCCGGGAGCAACTCGACGAGGTCTTCGCCAAACTGTACGCCAGCGCCGAGGAGACGCTGGAAGGCGAGATTCGCGAGGCAGAGTCCCGCGAGGAGATCCTTGGCACCATCGGCCAGTACGGCGGCTACGTCAAGTGTGGCTGGTGCGGTGACGAGGACTGCGAGGAACCGATCAAGGACGCCATCGCCGCCGAAATCGTGATGGTGCCCCTCGACCGCGACGAGGAACCGGTGCACGACGAGTGTGCCATCTGTGGTGAGATCGCCGAAGAAACCGCATACTTCGCCAAGAGCTACTAGCCGTCGTCTACCGCACCGTCGGCGCGAAAACGAAGATGGGGTCGGGGAGCGTGTGACATTCTCCGGTGCCCCCAGGAAGCTATCCCTGATGGGGAAGTATAAATGGACGTCAGACTATCGTGTGACAAACGACAGACTGCAGCCAATAACCAGCAAATATTTCTCCTAGTCTGTCTGCTTTATGCCAACGGACCGATCTTTTTACCAGTATCGTTCCAGCGAGCACACGGATGGCCGTTCGATATTCACCATCATCTTGGGTGATAGAGAGATGCGCATATAGTTGTGTATAATGACCCCTTATTCTTAGAGGGTCAGCCTCTTGTGGGGGGAGCCGTTAGTGAGCAGTCACACATGGTTGAGCGACAGCAGAGTGGCCAGTCTGCGAGTGGCGCAGGGCTCGCAGACCCGACCGAGACACGGTCGAACTGCGGTGTCGGGGTCGTCATGGACCTCGACGGTGGGTCACACAACTGGGTTGTACAGGACGGGATCGAGCTGCTGGAGAACCTCGAACATCGCGGCACGACCGGTGCCGAGAAGGACACTGGCGACGGTGCCGGCATCATGCTGCAGATTCCCCATGAGTTCTTTCTCGACGAAATCGACGCCGCTCTCCCTGCGCCCGGCGACTACGCCGTCGGAACGCTCTTTCTCCCACAGGACGACGAGGCGGCGACAGGATTGAAAGCGTTCGTCGAGTCGACGCTGGCCGAGGAAGGACTGGACGTGCTCGCGTGGCGCTCGGTCCCGACGAACAACGAGGGTCTCGGCGCGACTGCACTGGAGTCCGAACCCGACGTGACACAGGTCGTCGTCACATCGATGGGGGCGGCAACCGACGACGAGTTCGACCGCCAGCTCTACGTCGGTCGTCGGATGCTCGAAAACGCGATTGAAGCCGAGCAACCGGACGGCCACGAACGGTTCTACGTCTGCTCGCTGGACCGCGAGACGGTCGTTTACAAGGGTCTGCTCAAGGCCGAGCAGCTACCGGGATACTTCCCGGAACTGACCGACGAGCGGATGCAGTCGACGTTCGCACTCGTCCACGCGCGGTTCTCGACGAACACTCTCGGCGCGTGGCACCTCGCCCACCCCTACCGGAACATCATTCACAACGGCGAGTTCAACACCATCCAGGGGAACATCAACTGGATGCGGGCACGTGAGACGGATATCAAGAGCGACGCGTTCGAAGACGATATCGAGAAGATCAAGCCGATCATCGACGACCCCGAGCAGTCAGACACGGCGAGCGTCGATAACGCACTGGAACTCCTCCTGCAGGACGGGCGCGACCTCCCGCACGCGCTACGGATGCTCATTCCGGAAGCGTGGCGCGGCGAGATGAACGACGTGACCGGCGACCGGCGGGACTTCTATGACTACCACGCCTCGGTCGTCGAACCCTGGGACGGCCCGGCACTCGTGGCAGCGACCGACGGCGACCGCGTCGGTGCCGTGCTCGACCGTAACGGGCTCCGACCGTGTCGCTACGACATCCTCACGGACAACACGCTCGTGATGTCATCAGAAATCGGTGCGCTGGACCACACCGCCGACGAAATCGAAAAGCGAGGACGCCTCCAGCCCGGTCAGTGCTTCCTCGCAGATCCCGAGGAAGGCCGCGTCATCCCCGACGAGGAAGTGTTCGATCGGATCAGCGACGACAAGTACGGCGAGTGGGTCGACGACCAGCAGGTCGGTATCGAGGATGTCGCACCCCGCGAGTCCGACGAACCGATGGGCGAGGTCGACGGCCTCCGGAGCCACCAGGCGATGTACGGCTACACGTACGACGAGGTCGACCACCTGATCCAGCCGATGGCCGAGCAGGGGAAAGACCCCGTCGGCTCGATGGGTGACGACACGCCACTGTCGGTACTGTCGCAGTTCAACCGCCCGCTCTTTACCTACTTCAAGCAACTGTTCGCGCAGGTGACGAACCCGCCGCTCGACTACATCCGCGAGGAGCTGGTCACCTCCCTGGAGTCCCGGCTCGGTAACCAGCGCAATCTGCTCGAAGAGACCCGGGCACACGCCAACCAGCTCGTCCTCGATTCACCGATTCTCACCGACGAGGAGACGAGGGCGATCAAAGAACTCGACGAGAACGGACTCTCCGCTGCGGTACTCGACATCACCTACGAGAAAGACGGTGACCTCCGAGACGCCATCGAGGACGTTCGCGCAGAGGCCGACGAAATCGCGGCGGATGTCGACGTGATCGTCCTCTCGGACCGGGCCGCCGGCGAGGACCGCGTCCCGATCCCCAGTCTGCTCGCAGTCGGCGGGATCCACCACCACCTCGTGCGAAACGGTCTGCGAAACCACGTCGGTCTCGTGCTCGAATCGGGCGACCCGCGTGCTGTCCATCACTTCGCGACTCTGATCGGATACGGTGCCGGTGCGGTCAACCCGTATCTGGCCTACCAGACAATCGAGGACCTGGTCGCCGGTCCCGACGGAGCCGACCTCGAACAGTCCATCGACGCGTACATCACGGCCGTCGAGGACGGCCTCCTGAAGACGATGGCGAAGATGGGTATCTCGACGGTCGAGAGCTACCAAGGTGCGCAGATCTTCGAGGCCGTGGGTCTGTCTTCGGACTTCATCGCCGAGTACTTCGAGGGCACGACCTGCCGCACGGAGGGGATCGGTATCGAAGAGATCGAATCCGATCTGAACAAGCGCCACGACGTGGCCTGGAGCGAAGAGGAACCCGAAATACCACGCCAGGGCGAGTACGAGTTCCGCTCGAACGGCATCCACCACCAGTGGAACCCCAGTACGGTCGGGAAACTCCAGCAGGCCGTCCGGATGGGCGACTACGAGACCTACGAGGAGTTCGCGACGGAGATCAACGACCAGCAACAGAACCTCCAGACCCTGCGTGGACTGCTCGAATTCGCCGACGAGAAGCGCGAGTCGATCCCTATCGAGGATGTCGAACCCGTCTCCGACATCGTCCAGCGCTTCGAGACGGCTGCGATGAGTCTCGGGAGCCTCTCACCGGAGATGCACGAGAACAACGCCATCGCGATGAACCGGATCGGCGCAAACGCAAACACCGGTGAGGGCGGCGAACCGCCCGAACGGTTCGACACCGAGAAGGAGTGCAAGACCAAGCAGGTCGCTTCCGGTCGCTTCGGCGTCACCAGTGACTACCTCGCATCCGCAGAGACCCTCCAGATCAAGATGGCACAGGGCTCCAAGCCCGGTGAAGGTGGGCACCTGCCCGGCAAGAAAGTCAACGAGATGATCGCCCACGTCCGGTATGCGACACCCGGCGTTGGCCTCATCTCTCCGCCGCCGCTGCACGACATCTACTCCATCGAGGACCTCAAGCAGTTGATCCACGACCTCAAGGCTGCAAACCCCGAGGCAGACATCAACGTCAAACTCGTCGCCGAGGACGGCATCGGGACCATCGCGGCCGGTGTCGCGAAGGCAAACGCCGACGTGGTCCACATCTCGGGCCACTCCGGCGGGACTGGTGCCTCGCCGAAGACCTCGATCAAGAACGCCGGCCTGCCCTGGGAACTGGGCCTGGCCGAGGCAAACCAGATGCTGCGGGCGACCGACCTGCGTTCGCGGATCAAGATCACGACCGACGGCGGCATGAAGACCGGCCGCGACGTGGCCGTCGCCGCACTGCTCGGTGCCGAGGGGTACATCTTCGGGACCGCGTCGCTGGTCACCTCCGGGTGTGTGATGGCCCGCCAGTGTCACGAGAACACCTGTCCGGTCGGCGTCGCGACCCAGAACGAGAAACTCCGCGACCGGTTCCCCGGCGAGCCACAGCACGTCATCAACTACATGACGTTCATCGCCCAGGAACTGCGAGAAATTATGGCCGAACTGGGCGTCGAGACGGTCGACGAGATGATCGGCCGGGCGGAACTGCTCCGCCAGCGCGACGACATCGAGAACCCGAAGGCGAGGAGGCTCGACCTCTCCAGTGTCATCGCCGAACCCGCGGGCGACGACCGGGTCAAGGCCCGCGAGCAGGACCACGACATCGACGAGCAACTCGACTGGGAGCTGATCGAGGCCGCCAAACCGGCACTCGAAAACCGGGAGCCAGTCACCGTCGAGACCGACATCGACAACGTCCACAGGGCTGTCGGTGCGACGCTCTCGAACCGGATCAGTCGAAAGTACGGCGGTGACGGGCTGGCCGACGACACGATTCGGATCGACATGGACGGGACAGCCGGCCAGTCGTTCGGTGCCTTCCTCCAGCACGGCGTCACGATGGAACTTGACGGCACTGCAAACGACTACGTCGGCAAGGGTCTCTCCGGTGGCAAACTCCTCATCAAGACCCCGGAAACGGCCGGCTTCGACCCCGCCGAGAACATCGTCATCGGCAACGTCGCGCTGTACGGCGCGACCCAGGGTGAGGCCTACATCAACGGGATGGCCGGCGAGCGCTTCGCCGTCCGGAACTCCGGTGTCAAGGGCGTCGTCGAGGGCGTCGGCGACCACGGCTGTGAGTACATGACCGGTGGCTCCATCGTCGTCCTCGGAGACACGGGCAAGAACTTCGCGGCCGGGATGTCCGGCGGCGTCACCTACGTCTATGACCCCGAGGGCGACTTCGAGGAGACGGCAAACACCGAGATGGTCTCGCTGTCACGCTCGCTGGAAGGCAAAGACGAACAGATGGTCACCCGACTGGTCGAGAACCACTACGCCTACACCGACTCCGAGCGCGCGGCCGAACTGCTTGAGGAGTGGGACGAGGCACTCGATCAGTTCGTGAAAATCATGCCCGACGCCTACGCCGAGGTCATCGACGAGCGCGAACGCGACGACGTGCGCAACGAACCGCCCGCCTCGGCGACCGTCGAGGCAGACACCGTCGAACCCGACGTGGTACCGAGCGACGACTGACAGGTGTCGACTGTGTCATCCCGACATCGCAATTACTTTGCTCGGTGCCCTCCCCGTCTCAGATATGCAACTCGCCGGTGTAGCCAGCAATCGCGGCCGGAACCTGATGAACATCGCCGACCGTGCTCCGGGTGGGGCAGAGCTGTCGGTCGTGCTGACGAACCACGCTGACGCACCCGTGCTGACGGCGGCCGAAGAACGCGGGATTCCAACGGCAGTCGTCGAGCACCGGGACGGCGAGGAGCGGGTGGCCCACGAACTGCGTGTCCTCGATGCACTGGACGACTACGACTTCGACCTGGTCTGTCTGGACGGCTACATGCGCATCCTGACCGAGACGTTCCTCGGCGACGTGCCGACGACGCTGAACGTCCACCCGTCGCTACTCCCGTCGTTCCCCGGCGCGAACGCTCACGAGGAAGTCCTCGATGCGGGCGTCAAAACGACCGGCTGTACCGTTCACGTGGTCGACGAATCCGTCGACGACGGGCCAATCGTCACGCAGGAACCCGTTCCGGTGTATGAAGGTGACGACGTTGCAGCCCTGAAAGAGCGCGTTCTCTACGAGGCGGAGTTCACAGCCTACCCGCGTGCAATCGAGTGGTTCGCCCGGGACCGCGTCACTGTCGACTGGGACACCGAGACCGTCTCTGTCGAGGACGACGACGGCGGCCAGTTGCCGACCCGGCGTCTCGTCTCGAACGACCGTGTGGCCGACCTTCGGTACGGGGAGAACCCTCACCAGGCGGCCGCAGTGTACGCCGACCGGACGACTGAAGAGGCCAGCGTCGTCCACGCGGACCAGCGCAACGAGGGCGCAAAGGCACTCAGCTACAACAACTACAACGACGCGGACGGCGCGCTCGATCTCATCAAGGAGTTCGAGGAGCCAGCCGCCGCCGTCATCAAGCACACGAATCCTGCTGGCTGTGCGACTGCTGATTCCGTCGAGACGGCCTACGAGAAGGCCCTGTCGACGGATCCGATGAGCGCATTCGGTGGCATCGTCGCACTCAACCGCACGTGTGACGCCGGCACTGCCGAGCAGATCATCGACTCGTTCAAAGAAGTC
This sequence comes from Halobacteriales archaeon QS_4_62_28, assembly GCA_003021685.1. Classification (GTDB taxonomy): domain Archaea; phylum Halobacteriota; class Halobacteria; order Halobacteriales; family Haloarculaceae; genus Halomicrobium. The sequence continues at coordinate 249,400 of PXRO01000037.1, read as the reverse complement.
GTCGTCGCGCCGGACTACACCGACGACGCACTCGACGTGCTCTTCGAGAAGGAGAACCTGCGTGTACTAGATGTAAACGACAACTTCGATGTGACCGAGGACCTCACCGAGAAGCCCCTCGTCGGCGGGCGACTCGTCCAGGAGCGCGACCGACAACACCTCACCGCCGAGGACCTCGAAGTCGTCACCGAGCGCGAACCGACCGACGAACAGATCGAATCGATGCGCTTTGCCTGGCACACGCTCAAGCACGTCAAATCCAACGGGATCCTCTTTGCGAAGGGGACCGAGACTGTCGGCATCGGCATGGGGCAGGTGTCCCGGGTCGACGCTGTCCGCCTCGCAGCGATGAAAGCCGAGGAGCACGCCGAAGGCAAGCGTATAGACGGCGCTGTGATGGCCTCGGACGCCTTCTTCCCCTTCCCCGACGGTATCGAGGAGGCCGCAAAGTCCGGCATCGATGCGGTCATCCAGCCCGGCGGATCGAAAAACGACGATGCGGTGATCGAGGCCGCCGACGAACACGACATCACGATGGTGTTCACGGGCCAGCGGAGCTTCCGGCACGATTAATACCAGACGAGATCGAGCGAAACATCTACGACGATTCGCCGGTCGCGCGGTCGAGACGGTGAAAGACGAAGACGATGCTGCCGTCGTCCAGATGCGAGAGGGTGGTCCGTGCGGTCGCATCGCCGTCTGACCGGGTGTGCAGGACCGTTTGACCGGTCCAGTTCCACCCGTCGGCAGCGACGGGGAAGGCGTCAGTTTGGAGATGTGTGACCGATTCGTCAGTGAACAGTGCCTCCCAGTGGTTCTGTGCCCCATCCAGCAGGTCGTCTGGGAGTTCCGCGGCGAGTCGGTCGTTGACGAATGCAATCGTGCCGTCCGGGTCGACGACGAGCGTCGCCTCCCTGCTCGTCTCGACTGCCGCAGAGAGCCGGTTCGCAGTTGCTTCGAAGCGCGTGTACTCGACGACGAGCGTGATTCGTCGAGAGAGGAGTCGCATACACGCTTCGTCCCACTCTTTCGACTGGAAATCCGTTTTCGGGCGGTCGAAGAGGCGATCGCTCACTTCGGCCAGGTCGATGTCGTCGTGGAGGACAAACGGGAGGTCTGGGACGCGCTGACGGATGGCATCGAGGAGTTCGATGCCATCGAGGCCAGTCATGCAGTACTCGCTGAGGACGCAGTCGACGCCGTCCAACCGGTCGAGTGCCTGCGATGGTTCGGTTTCGATCAGGATACTGAGGCGGTCTGTGTCCTCGAACGCAGTTTCGATCATCGCGAGATACTCGGTGTCCTCGCCTATACAGAGGACAGTTATCCCGTCAGTCCGGTTCGTACCTGGCGAGCGCGCGTCGTTATCCGGACTAATCATACTGTTTGTACAGGGACACTGTGCGTGGCTGACCGGCACCCCCGCAGGTGCGGATCGGGATGCTCACGGGTCAACCTCGACTGTGTAGGACGATTGGATCCAGGCGTGCGTGTTCTCCGGATCGGCGATCATTGCGACTCGCTGGCCGCCAAGCGTGTACTCTTCGTACGTTTCGCGGATCTCGTCGTCTAATTCCCGGTTGGTTTCGTTCGTTGGCATTGTATCACGGAGAGTTGTCGTCGGATTTTTCGACGCGGACTTCGTTGTCTGCGGTCACCGTCACCAAGCAACCAGCGTATTCGAAGGTCGTGGCCGCTTTGCTCCGGCCGATACTATCGAGTGCGTCCGGATCGAGCACTGCGCCAAGCGGTGGCGACAGTTCGACCGGGTCGGTATCGAGTGTGTTCGCGACCGCGTGCACGACGCGGATGGACGGTGCAGCGCGTGTCCGTGGAGTGGCTTTCATCGTCATACCTGTTTCACTCAAAGCCGCCCAGGGTCTTGCCCGTAGCCCATAACTATGTTCACGCACCACCGGTTCCGGGGCTATATGTATAGCGCCACCCGTGAAGTCGCGGTGCAGTCCGTCGATTTGGAACGTGATCGCTCGGTGGCGGTCAAGCCCCGGTCGTGTCGATAGAATGGCGCTGCAAAAATATCGGTGGTCGACAATATCGTGACAGTAATCACCATCCGCGAATAATGCTGTCCTATGCTACTGTGGTGGCTTGCGGCTCTCCCAGTCGACGGGGGAGAGGCTCTCGGGACGGCGGTCGTATCGATACAGGGACCACGCTCTGGTGGGTGGGTCGTCGTGGGGCTCCTGTGTGTCGGGCTTCTCGGGGTCGCGATAGAGGGGACGCCAGGCTGTCCGATCTCGCGACTCACGAAGAAGATCCGCCGGGTCGAGCAGGGCGAGCAGTCGGTCGATTTCACCACTGACCGGGACGATGAAATCGGCGACCTGTACGACGCCGTCGGTGACCTGGTCGACAACCGATGTGCCAGCGAGGACGCACTCCAGGAGAGCGAGCGCTATCGGCGGCAGCTATACGACATCACCTCGAATACGGATCTGGACGCCGACGAGAAGATCGACCGACTGCTCGCACTCGGCCGTGAACGGCTTGGCGTCGAAAGTACAGTAATAACCGACATCGACCAGGAGAGTGGTCGCTACGAGATACAGCGGGCCAACGGGAGTGATTTTGTTACTGCAGGTACTGTCACTGATCTCTCCGAAACGTTCTGTCGCAAGACAGTCACTGCCGATGACTCACTCGGCGTCTATAACGCCCGCGAAGAGGGGTACGAGAACGATCCCGCGTACGACCAGTGGGGGATTAGCTGTTATCTGGGAACCAAGCTCCTGATCGACGACGAACTCGCCGGGACACTCTGTTTCATCGATTCGGAACCGCGCGAGATGACCTTCTCACACACCGAGAAGGTGTTCGTCGATCTGATCGGTCGGTGGATCAGTCACGTCTTCGAGCGCCATGACCGTGTGACGGAACTCGAACGCTACGAGGATCTGGTGGCCTCGGCCCCTGTCGCCACCTTCCTGACCAGCGTCGACGGAACGATTCTTGACGTCAATCAGGCGTTTGCCAACCAGTTCGGTGCCGACTCGACGGCGGAAATGTATGAACACGAAGCGAGCGAGCTGTGGGTCGACCCAGCAGACCGCGAGAAACTCTTAGAGAAAGTGCAACGAGAGACGACAGTCCAGCAAGAGCTATCCCGGATGCAAACACTCGACGGCGAGGAGCGCTGGATCGAGGTGACGATGTCCCTCACCCAGGGAGATGCTAGTGAGCGTCTCGTCGGAATCTGCCACGACGTTACCGAACGCGAACAGCGCGAGCAGCGCCTCCAGGAACTCAACGAGGAGTACGAGACGGTCCTCGACAACACGCAGGATGCGATATTTCTCGTCGACGTCGAGGCAGACGACGAGTTCCGGATCGCCCGAATCAACAACGCAGAGGAGGACGTACTCGGTCTCTCCGCCAGCGAGGCGACCGGGAGAGAAATCGGAGAACTGTTCGACGAGGATATTGCGAGCAGTGTACGATCACGGTATCGGGAGTGTCTCGAAGAACAGGGACCGGTCGACTACGAGGAAACGTATGACTTGCCGGACGAAACTGCCACGTTCCAGACGAAACTGTCGCCGGTCGTTCGCGACGGCGAGATCGAACAGATAGTCGGCGTTACTCGCGATCTCACCCAGCGCAAGGAACGCGAGCGCCAGTTACGCGAGCGCGAGCGGGAACTCCAGCGAACCAAGGAGATGCTCCAGCAATCCCAGCGACTCGCACGCGTCGGCGCTTGGGAACTCGACGTACGTGGGTCGGAACCCAGTTTGTTCCAGACCGACGAGGTGTATCGGATCTACGACCTGCCGACCGACGCAGACATGGCCTACGAGGAAGCATTCGAGATCGTCCATCCCGACGACCGGCAGTACGTTCGAGACCACGTCGAGCGTGCGGTCGACCTCGGCGAATCCTACGACATCGAATTCCAGGTCGTCACTGCGACGGGAGACACTCGCTGGCTCCGGGCAATCGCCGACCCTGTGACCGAGGACGGCGACGTGGTCGCAGTTCGGGCATCGATCCAAGACGTGACAGACCAGAAGCAACGCGAGTTCGCCCTCGAATCACTCCAGGAGTCGACACAGGACCTGCTCACGACCGAAACCATCGAGGATGCTGCGTCCCTCGTCGTCGACGCCGCAGCGTCGATCCTCGACGTGGACGCCGTTGGTATCTACCAGTACGACGACACGGAAAACGTGCTCACACCGGCAGCACTGTCCAGTGACTTCGAAGCGTGCTATAACGAGGACGTGCGTGCAATCGGTCCCGGAACGGAGTCGTTCCTCTGGCATTCGTACGTGACCGGTACCCTCAGCGCTATCGACAATACCGCCCCCATCCCCGAGGACGGGGCTCTGGTCAGCAGTGTCAGTAGCGGCATCGTCGTCCCGATCGGGGGCCACGGCGTCTTCGTCGCTGTCGACGAATCCGACCGTCTCGACGAGTCGACGCGACGCCTGATCGAGACACTCGTCGCGACGACGGAAGCAGCCTTCGACCGCATCGAAAGCGAAGCGTCGTTGCGCGAGCGCGAGGCGGAGATCGAGGCCCAGAACGAGCGCCTGCGACGCCAGATACGGATCAATGAGACGATCAGGTCGGTCTCACAGTCGCTGATCGGCGCGACCAGCCAGTCCGAACTCGAGGAGGACGTCTGCGAGCGGTTAGCGGCCGGCGACGACATCGCCTTCGCCTGGATCGGCGAGTTTGATTCGGCCGGACAGTCACTTCGGGCCCGGGAGTGGGCCGGGTCAGAGCAGGGCTATCTGGACAGCGCGTCGCTGGACAGTTCCGGTGAAACCCTCGAACCGGCCGTCGAAACCGCTGTCACAGGTGAACCGACTGCCGTCGGCACCGTTGCCCAGAACGTCCAGCAAGAGGCGTGGCGACGGACCGCGCTCGCGTCGAACTTCCAGTCAGTACTCGCCGTACCGATCACACTCGACGAGTACGGCTACGGCGTCCTGGCGGTGTACGCACCCGAGACGGATATGTTCGGGACGCTCGAAGAGACGGTGTTCGCGGAACTCGGCGAGAGCATCGCCAACGCTATCAGCAGCGTCACAACGAAGCAAGCCCTTCACTCGGATACACTCGTCTCGCTGACACTGCGCGTCGAGGACACCGGCGATCAGTTCACCGGAATCGCTGCAGCGGCCGACTGTACGGTCCATTACGAGGGACTCGCGACGCGGTCGGCCGAGGAGACCCGCCTGTTCGTCCGGACGACAGGAGCAGACGCGTCGACGGTTGCGGACGGACTCGACGGTCGACACGCGATCAGCCACTATCGCCACGTCAGCGAATCCGACGACGGTGACGTCTTCGAACTCGCGCTTCGGGGTGAATCCATCGTCTCGAAGATGGTCCGACATGGCGGCCGCCCGCAGTCCATCGAGGCCACCGCCGACGGGAGTGACATCGTCGTCGACGTTCCGGTGTCGACTGACGTTCGCTCCTTCGTCGAAATGGTCGGACAGGAGCAAAGTGTCGAACTGGTCAGCAAGCGGGAGGTCACCCGCTCGCTGCAGAGCCAGGAGCGCCTCGTCGACGCGATCATCGAACACCTCACCGAGCGCCAGCAAGAAGTCCTCAGGACCGCGTTCTTCGCCGGCTTTTTCAACTGGCCACGGGACACGACCGGCGAAGAAATCGCAGAGATGCTCGGCGTCTCACAGCCAACAGTCAACCGTCATCTCCGACGCGGCCAGCAACGCGTCATGTGCCAACTGTTCGAAAGACGGACAGCCGCCGAGCCAGAATGACGACAACCACTATAGGACGGACCGCTGGAACCAGAACTACCACGCGTTTTTACCGTTGCCACACTAAGGGCCGGTGTGTCCTGGTTCGACCGTAACCGCCACTGGATCCTGCTCGCGCTGGTCGCCGTCACGACGGTTCTGGCCGTCGGAACGGTCGGTGTCGGTCTGCTGTCCGTACTCGCCGGACTGGCCAGCGGTGCCGGTATCGGTACCGTCCTCGGCGACGCAGCGCTGGTCTTGCTGATCGCTGCCACCCTCGTTGCTGCGGACCTCGCGTTCGCTATTGCCTTCCTCGTTACCGTCACCCGGCGGGTGTCGGGGCCGGCGCTGCCGTCGCTTCCAGAGAGCGAACGCCTCTCGAATACCCTCGACCGGGCAGAGCGGACGTTCCCGTCGCTGGCACGATTCGGTCTCTCGGATCGCTTTGCACTCTCAGCAGAGACGAAACGGGAGCGACTTACGCAGCGCTACGTCGACGACGAACTGACACAGATCGAGTACGAGCGGAAACTCGATGCGCTGCTGTCTGACGAATCGGACACCGATGTCGACCGCTCGACCGTCGACAATCTCGACGCGGAACCGGCCGCTGGCGGCGACGACGAAACCGCGGCTACCGACGAGCGAGAGACTGATCGCAGACACACCGAACCCGAGCGCGGCTAATACAGTCGACGTGCGTCCGTGACGCGTTTTGGCACCCGAGAGTGGCGAGACTCCCGAAAGCTCGTCCGACAGCATGAATTTATACTGTCGGAAGTCGTCGGCACAGATATGACAGATGACCTGACCGTCCTCCGTCTGGACGTGGATTCCGAGGCGATGCGAACACTGCTCGAAGCGATTCCCGGTGTCGAACCGGCAGACCTGGAACCGCTGGCCGAGACCGATGACGGCGACGACGAGGCGGGTGAATCACCACCTTCGACAGAGAGAACGGGGCCACGCGTCGGCGAGACCCCGCCGCCAGGGGCTGGCGATCCGACAACCGAGGCCGAGGGGAGTGACGCTGGCGGGCGGAACCGTCGGCGGATCGCTCTGGTCGGCGCTATCAGCGTGACCGCCCTCGCGGTCGTCGGGGCCGTCCTCTACCGCCGCCGAGGCCGCGACAGGGGAATCGACTTCGACTTCGACGACCGGGATGGCCTGCCGGTCGGAGACGGCGGGGGGACAGACGGCGGCAGCGAAACGGAGACCGCCACGAGCGAGCGGCTCTCCTCGAAGATCGACGTAGCACCGATCCTCGGGATGGCGCTGCTTGCTGTCGCCGCCGTTGTCGTGCGCCGACTACAGGCCGGAGGCTGACACGGGGTTGCTTTTGTATGGAGTTCCACGAGGCGGCGAATTTCCTCTTCGATCTACGCAGATTTGCACTGCGACCGGGGACCGATGCCACCCGGTCACTGCTGGGCCATCTCGACGATCCCCACGAGTCACTCGATTGCATCCAGATCGCCGGGTCGAACGGGAAGGGAAGCACCGCACGCATGGTCGAACGCACGCTCCGGGAGGCCGGACTTGACGTGGGCCTGTACACGTCTCCACATCTGGACGACGTTCGTGAACGAATCCGTGTCAACGGCCGGAAAGTCCCCGAGTCCTCGATTGTCAAATTCGTCAAGCGGGTCAAGCCATACGTCACTGATCGGGCGGCCGATGGGACCGCACCGACGCTGTTCGAGACGCTGACGGCGCTTGCATACTGGGAGTTTGCCCGTCAGCAGGTCGACGTTGCCGTCATCGAAGTCGGAATCGGCGGGCGACTCGACGCGACCAGCGTCGTCGACCCCATCGCGAGCGCGGTGACGACGGTGACGCTCGAACACACCAGTGTCCTCGGCGACACGGCTGAGGAAATCGCCCGGGACAAGGCCCACGTCGCGCCGACGGACCGCCCGCTGGTGACGGCCGTGACCGGCGAGGCCCGAGAGGGCGTCCGTGAGATTGCCGGCGCGGTCCAGACCGTCGGCAGCGAAGACGACGACATCACTGTCGAATACCGCGGTCGCGAGGGACTCGAAGGGGTCGTCACAATCGACGGCGACGGCTGGCACGTCGAGACGAATCTGCCCCTGCTCGGTGAACACCAGGCGACCAACGCCGGTATCGCGGCGGCGCTGTGCAGACAGGTCACAGACGTGGCCGAGGCGACGCTGGCCCGTGGCCTCCGCAACGCCCACTGGCCCGGTCGCTTCGAGGTCATGAGTCAGGCACCGCTGGTCGTCCTCGACGGCGCGCACAATCCCGGCGGCGTCCAGCGAGTCACCGAGACCCTGGAGAGCTTCGAGTACGACACCCTCCACGTCGTCGCGGGCGCGATGGTCGACAAGGATCTGCGATCTATCGCGAGGACTCTGGATGAGGCCGACCACGTCGTGGCTTGCCAGCCAGACCGCGACCGGGCCGAAGACGAAAGCGTCGTCGCCACCGCGTTCGAGGACGCTACCGACGCCGAGGTCGAAACCAGAAGCGACGTGGCCGGCGCGTTCGATACGGCACTGGACGCCGCCGACGGGGACGACTGTGTCCTCGTGACCGGGTCGCTGTACGCCGTCGCGGAGGCACGACAGCGCTGGATCAGGCCGACGATTCCGAAACGCGCCGACAGCATTGAAGCGGCCCGCGAAACCATCGAAGCGGCGAACGTCACCGAGGCCGGCACGTGGCGGATGCGTGGCAAGGCAGTCCATCGCCTCCTCAAGACTCGCGTCCAGCCACGGCAGGCACAGTATCTCAAGGAGGAACTGCTCTCGCTGGGTGGGGACTGTGCGATATCGGCGCTGAACAACCAGGACGAGGAGATGCTAGACGTACTCACGATGGCCACGTTGGCCCAGTACAAGCGCCTGACCGAGAAACTCGACGGCCAGCCATACGGCCTCGCGTCGCTGGCCGACGAACTCGAGCGAGCGCTGGACATCCAGCAACCGGACCGGTCGCGAGGGTACCCCTGGGAGGACGGCACTGCCGTCATGGGCATTCTCAATATCACGCCCGACTCCTTCCACGACGGGGGCGAATACAACGCTGTCGACGACGCCGCCGAGCGCGCACGGGCGATGGTGGACGCCGGTGTCGACATCCTCGACGTTGGCGGAGAGTCGACCCGACCCGGTGCCGACGTGATCCCCGTCCAGGAGGAAATCGCCCGGATCGAACCGGTGATCGAACGCCTCGCCGACCTCGACGTCGCCGTCGCCGTCGACACGCGAAAAGCGCCCGTCGCCCGTGCCGCACTCGATGCCGGCGCAGACATCCTCAACGACGTCTCCGGCCTCGAAGACCCGGGAATGCGACTGGTCGCCGCCGACTACGACGTGCCCGTGGTCGTGATGCACAGCATCGAGACGCCGGTCGACCCGGGCACCGACATCCACTACGACGACGTGGTCGAGGACTGCATCGACCAGCTTACCGAACGGGTCCTGCTGGCCGAGAAGGCAGGTCTCGACCGCGAGCAGATCATCGTCGATCCCGGCCTGGGCTTTGGCAAGGACCCCGCCGAGAGCTTCGAACTACTGGGTCGGATCGAGGAATTGCAGTCGCTTGGCTGTCCGATCCTCGTCGGCCACTCTCACAAGTCGATGTTCTCACTCGTCGGGGCCGAGGCCGGTAATTGCCTGGAGGCAACCATCGCCGGGACGACGCTGGCCGCCGAACGCGGGGCCGACATCGTCCGGGTCCACGACGTGCCGGAAGCCGTTACCGCGGTGAACGTCGTGACGGCCGCAGACGATCCCGACAGGTTCGAGGACGAATAGCGTCGCTACCCAGGCGCGGTATTCGGTCGAAAAACGGCACTGCTACAGGTAGCCCAGGTCTTGACCGGTGGGCGTCGTTTCGACCGTCTCCCCGCATTCCGGACAGGACTCCATCGACTCGCTGACGTAGGTCCGACTGCACGGATCGCACCGATAGAGGCGTGTCGAGGGCTGTTCGGGTACATTAGGTTGTTCACTATTCGCTGGAAGGATGTCTCGGACTCGGCGGAGGACACTCATCATAGGATCACAAGAAGTCATCAGGTATAAGACGCCTGGCTAAAATATTAGGCTCCGGCGCGCACTCGACAGTTGGAAACAGAGCCTCTGGTCGGGTCACTTCCGCCGAGTGAACCACTTTACGAGACCAGCGCTCGTTGCCATCTCGACGACTCCGAACGCAACTGCCGGGAGCGATGCAATCGTCGGCAGGCCGGCCGCTATCACGAGCGCAGCAGCGACTGCGAAATCACGCATCCCAACCGAGAGAATCGACGAAATACGCATCGACTGTGGTGCTTGACTGCCGACGACAAAGCCGACGCCATAGCCGAGCACGTTCAGGGCGACGACACCGGCACCGACGCCCGCCAGTAGTGAGAGGTTCGAGCGGATGACTGTCGCATTCGCGGCCGTCACGCCACCGATGATGAGAACGACCATCGTCGCAGAGATGGCCGGATAGTACTCGTCGTATGCGCCGACACGGTCGGGTCGCCACGCCCGCACACTGACGGCGACGACCATCGGTGCAACGACTGCGACGACTAACTGTTCGACGATTGGCGCTGTCGGCACGTCGATACCGCCGACCAGAAGGGTGACGACAGCGGGGATGAACCCCACGCTTCCGATGCCGATCACGACCAGCGCGGTCGTCGAGAGTGCCGTGTCACCGTCGGCGAGTTCGGTCATCACTGGCGTCACCAGTTCCGGCGTGACCGATCCGAGCACGACGAACCCGACCGTCAGTTCCGGCGACAACCCGAGTGCGTATGCCACGTCAAACGCGAGAAACGGCATCGTGACGTGGCCGAGGAGGACGGCCCCGAGTGTCCGGGAATCGACTTGTCGGAACTGGTCAGCCGACAGTGTCAGCGAGATGCTCCCGATCATCACTGCCAGGATCGCCGTCGAGACACGCGTCACGGTCGCTACTCGCGGGACGGCGATGCCGATCACGACCGAGAGGAGGATCCACAGCAAGAGGTAGTCCTCGATGATGTCTGTCAGTCCCATCTGTCTTCGTTTGTGTGAACGCCTCGATGTCGTCGTATCATCCTGTCGATCCCCTGATGGCGAAGCCGCGACTCAGCGTTTCGAACCCGGTGAGGAGGAGTGCTGCGGTCAGGACACCTGGCATGAATGACACGACCGAGGTTCCAGAAGACGAGTGCCTGGCAGTGTGGTGTGCGGGCAACGGCTGCATCGAGTCGGGACTCGTCCTCGACGCTGGCTGTGGGGCCGGTCGGCCGCTGCTGAAGACGATGGCCGAACGCCACAGCGTCGTCGGTCTGGACATCTCGACAGAACAGATCGCCACTGCCCGGGAGCGGGTCCCCGACGCCGGGTTCGTCCAGGGCGACCTCGCGAACCTGCCTTTCGCCAACGATGCCTTCGACGCTATCGCCTCGTACCACGCGATCATTCTGCGCTGGGAGGAACTGACGACCGACGAGCAGTGGGACGCCGCCGTTCCGATTCTTCAGCAACTGTGGTCTCACGAGGACGAGGGACTGGAACGGTGGGGGTACGTCGTCGAGACGGCTCTGGAAAACGACGGCGAGTGAACGCCCTCGATCCGCTCTCTCGATATTTCTCGACAATCATCATTGCTCTGAACGCCCTCGATCCGCTCGCGGGTGCTGTGCGGGATATTCTCGCTCACTCCGTTCGCTCCAATAGTGCCCGCGCACCACCCGCGACCTGTTCTCGCCCGTTCGTCCACCAGGACAGCACCACACCGAAACCACACGCCTCCCCAACCGACTCACTCGCTGCGCTCGTTCGTCCCTCGCACAGTGTGTGCTCGCGACGAAGCGCGAGCGAGTGCGCGCCACCGCGGATTACCGGACGAGTGTTTAGCGTGGGATAGTGACTGTCCTGGCGCGGGGAGGGGGCGTGGAACGTGACTGGCGTACGTGTGTGATCGGGTCGATACCTGGCGTCAGGCGCGGCCGTTGTCGTCGTGGGTTTCGTTTCCATCATCCCGGGTCGGGTCGGAAACGGCCGCGGCGTCGTGCTCGGTCACGCGAATGCCCTTCGAAGCGAGGTGGCGCATCTGCTGGCGGACGAAGTCCTCTTCTTCGGTGCCCCGGGTCGCGAGGAGATACAGTCTGGCGTCGCCGACCGGGCGCATCGTTCGGCCGGCCCGCTGTGCGCCCTGACGACGTGAGCCACCGAGGCCGGAGGCGATGATCGCGAGTTCGGCGTCAGGCAGGTCGATGCCCTCGTCGCCGACACGAGAGACGACGAGCGTGTCTCGCTCGGAGCGTCGGAACTCGTCGAACAGTTTCTCTCGGCGGGCGTGTCGGGTTTCGCCGCTGATGAAGGGCGCGTCGAGACCTTCGGCGACGGCCTCGCCCTGGTCGAGATACTCGACGAAGACGAGCGCCTTTGCCGAGGACTGTTCGGCCAGGATGTAGCGAATCTCGTCGAGTTTCGCCGGGTTCGAGGCGGCGGTCTGGCGGCGGCCATGGCCGACCGCAGAGACGTACTCGTCGGCGATGTCCTCGTCAGCCCAGGGAACGAGTCGGATCTGGACCTCCGGTTCCTGAACGAACCCGGCGTCGAACAGCGCCGACCAGTCGGTGCCGATGGGTGGCCCCACGAGCGTGAAAATCTCTTCTTCCTTGTCGTCCTCCCGGACCGGGGTTGCGGTCAGGCCGAGACGGTGTTTGCTCTGGAGGCGCGTGCTCCGCCGGGCAACGTCTGCGGGAATGTGCTGGACCTCGTCGTAGACGATCAGTCCCCAGCGGCGCTCGTCGAACAGTTTCCGGTGGCGGTCCATTCCCGCCGTCCGGTAGGTCGCGATAGTGACCGGCCGGATCGACTTCTCGCCGCCGTGGTATTCGCCGATCTGTGTCTCGTCGAGGTCGGTGTGCAAGAGGAACGCCTCGCGCCACTGACTGGCGAGTTCCCGCGAGGGCACCAGGATCAGCGTCTCGCCGCCGATGGCGTCCATCACACCCATCGTGGCGACGGTCTTACCCGACCCTGGCGGGCCGACGAACACGCCCGATCCCTGCGCTTGGAACCGCTGTACCCAGTCGGCCTGGTACGCCCGGAGGGGTAACTGCAACTCGACGGAGAGGGCGTCGCCCTCGTCCAGGTCCCGGTCGTCACGGACGGGGTAGCCCGCCTCGTACAGCGTGCGCTTGAGTTGTGCCGTCATCGCTTCGTTGACCCACGATTCCGAGTCAGAGATAGGCGCACGCAACACGTCGTCGTCGAGTTTTTGCCGGGCGACGTTGCCCATCAGATCGTCGTTCTCGGCCTGCAGGACGGTGTAGCCGTCCTCGTGGGTGACCAGGCGGAACTTCCGGGCGCGTTCCCACTGGCTGGTGACCCACTCTTCGAGGTGGGGCGAGCGCTCGCCGAACACGTCCCGCATGGTCGTGAGCAATTCGTCGAGCGATTCATAGGGTGCCTGCCAGACGTCCTCCTCGCGCATCTCGTAGATGGCTCCGCCCGAACGATTGGTATCGACGAGACGGGCAAACTGCGATAACTGTGCGCGCGTGAACTGGTCTGCGTGTTCGGCGACGATTTCGTGGCGGTCCGGAAAAAGAACCACCCGCTCTCGGTCGGTGACGGCGTCGAGGTCCGGCGGATAGTAGACCGCCTCGGCGTCGGCGACGCGCTGGCGTTCTAGTTCGTCGTCCTCGGCCAGTCGCGCCAGTTGCTCGCGCGCCACGTCGGCGGTCAGGCCGGTCTTGCCGGCCAACTCCGCCGGCGTGAGGTGGGGCTTGCCGACGGCGTCGATTGCGTCGTACACGTCGCCGACAGCGAGCGTCTCTTGCTCAGTTGCTAGTCGGTCACCGTCGTCCCCTATCCGGTCTGCATCCTCGGAGGTCACTGCCAGTCCGTATCGGCCCGACGAGTAAACCCCTTGCGTCGGAGCGGAGAGGGCGCGTCGTTCTGTCCGCCAAACCCGAAGCGAGAGTATAGTCGGTTCACAGGACGCCGTGGTCGTCGATCAGCCGTCTGTAGTGGTCCAGGTAATGTGATCTGACGGCATCGTGATCGTACTTGGCCAGCGACTCGTCGATGATTTCGTGATCGAACTCGCCGGCCTCGACGATGGCCCTGGCCATCTGCTGGGTGCTCGTGACCCGGAAACTCCGATCACGCTGTTCGATGAGTTCGTGCGCGCTGGATTCGGCCTGGTACTCGACGATGCCGATACAGCCACAGGCAAGTGCCCACAGTAACTCCGTCGCGAAGTACTCCCTGTAGGCTGTCTGGACGAACACGTGAGCACCCCGGTAGATGCTGATTCGTTCCTCGCGGTCGCAGGCCCCGACGAACTCGACGCGGTCGTCGATCCGGAGGTCGCTGACCTGTCGCTCGTAGTCGGCCCGGTGTGGCCCATCACCGATGATCTTCGCAGACCAGTCTTTCTCGCGCAACTCGGCCAGTCCGAGCAGGAGGCTCTCGACGTTTGCGCTGTCGTCCAGCGGGTGAGCGAAGGCCACGTCGACGGTGTCGGCTGGTTCGGTCGCGCGGACCTGGTCCATGTCGATGCTCTCGGGGATGATCCGCGTTCGGTCGCCGCTCGCGCCACGTTCGCGAACGCGCGTCCTGACCAGTTCAGAGGGAGTGACGACGCAGTCCGGACTTCTGGCGGCCCGGTTGGCCGGGCGGGCCCCGTCGAGGTCCTCGTCGCCGAACCAGTCGACCAGCACCGGTGCGCGGGTGAGGGTGCCTCCGATCCCAGCGGCGATGACGCCGCCGGATGGGCACGGACTGGCGTGGATTACGTCCGGCGGGTCGCGCGCGAGGCGGACGGGCAGTCGCGTGGCAAAGGCGACCGGGGACGGCGTGGTCGTCACCGCTCGGTAGGTGATGCGCTCGGGTTCGAAGGTGCGCTGGTCGCTGTCCCACCAGCGGGCACAGTACATCGACACGTCGTGGCCGGCCTCGGCCAGGTGCCGAGCCACTCGTTCGAGGCGACGGTTTCCTTCGGTGTCCCGATGGTCTGTCGTCTCCATCGAGACAAACGCCACACGCATACCTGAGGATCAACGTGGCCCGTGAAAAATCCACTCGTTACGTCCTATCGAGGGGATTCGTGGATGCACGGGACAGTACGCTAGGGCGAGGGATCGACGGTCCGGCGACCACTGACACGGAACGAGGCCTCGATCAAGAGAGGTCGAGACCGGAGCAAAAACGCACCACCAGCACACGCGCGACCGCATGCACGCCCGCAAACGCACGCATACCCGCGCTGTGCAGCGATTTCGGGCGAAAAGCTTTAGAACTGTGTCGGTCCTATCAGGTCCTATGACCGGACCTCAGGGTGATGTCGTGTGGAGTTGATCATCACCGAGAAGGAAAACGCTGCCCGGCGTATCGCAGAGATCCTCAGCGACGGTGCTGCCACTGCCGACCGCGTCAACGGTGTCAACGTCTATCGCTGGGGCACCAAGCGCTGTATGGGCCTCTCGGGCCACGTCGTCGGCGTCGACTTCCCGCCGGAGTACGCCGACTGGCGTGACGTGGAACCGGCCGAACTCGTCGATGCGGAGATCGTCAAGTCGGCCACCCAGGAGAACATCGTCGCGACGTTGCGGAAACTCGCCCGCCAGGCCGACACAGCGACCGTCGCGACAGACTACGACCGGGAAGGGGAGTTGATCGGCAAGGAGGCCTACGAACTCATCCGCGAGGAGACCGACGTGCCCGTCGACCGGGTGCGCTTCTCCTCGATCACCGAACGGGAGGTGACGGAGGCCTTCGCCAACCCCGACGAAATCGACTTCGACCTGGCCGAGGCCGGCGAGGCTCGCCAGGTGATCGACCTCGTCTGGGGCGCGGCGCTGACGCGCTTCCTCTCGCTGTCGGCTCGCCAGCTGGGCGACGATTTCATCTCGGTCGGTCGAGTGCAGTCGCCGACGCTGAAACTCATCGTCGACCGCGAGCGCGAGATCCAGGCGTTCGATCCGGAGGACTACTGGGAACTCTTCGCCGACCTCCAGAAAGACGATGCTGGCTTCGAGGCCCAGTACTTCTACGACGACGACGGCAGCGAGGCAGAGCGCGTCTGGGACGAGGAGACGGCCCAGGCGGTGTATGATGACCTCGCAGGCGTCGACAGCGCCACGGTCACCTCGGTGCGCACGCGCACCCGGACCGACGCGCCGCCCGAGCCGTTCAACACGACGGCCTTCATCTCCGCGGCAGGGTCGCTTGGCTACTCCGCCCAGCGAGCCATGAGTCTGGCCGAGGAACTGTACACTGCGGGCTACATGACCTATCCCCGGACGGACAACACGGTGTATCCCGACGACCTCGAACCGGATGAACTACTTGATTCCTTCGTGGGTAGTGGACCTTTTGGCGAGGACGCCGAGTCGCTGCTCGAACAGGACGACATCGTCCCGACCGAGGGCGACGAGGAGACCACCGACCACCCACCGATCCATCCGACCGGCGAGTTGCCCGCCCGCACCGAACTCGACGACGACGAGTGGGAAATCTACGAACTGGTCGTCCGGCGCTTCTTCGCAACGGTCGCCCAGCCAGCCAAGTGGGCACACCTGCGTGTCGTCGCCGAGAGCGCTGGCCACTCGCTGAAGGCAAACGGTAAGCGCCTGCTCGAACCGGGATATCACGCCGTCTATCCCTACTCCTCGGCCAGCGAGAACGTCGTTCCACCGGTCGACGAGGGCGACGAGCTGGCCATGAGTAACGTCGTGCTCGACGCGAAGCAGACCCAGCCACCGCGACGTTACGGCCAGTCCAGACTTATCAAGAGAATGGAAGATCTTGGGCTGGGCACAAAAAGTACCAGACACAATAGCATCGAAAAACTGTACGACCGGGGCTACATCGAGAACGACCCGCCACGGCCGACGACGCTGGCCGAGGCCGTTGTCGAGGCTGCAGAGGAGTTCGCCGACCACATCGTCAGCGAGGAGATGACCGCCCAGATGGAGGCCGACATGTCGGCCATCGCCAGCGGCGAAGCAACGTTCGACGAAGTGACACAGGAATCACGGGAGATGCTCGACCGCGTGTTCGAGGAACTATCCGACTCCCGCGACGAGATCGGCGAGTACCTCCAGGAGTCGCTCAAGGCCGACAAAACGCTGGGACCCTGTCCCGACTGTGGTGACGATTTACTCGTGCGCCGCTCGCGCCAGGGGTCGTATTTCGTCGGGTGTGACGGCTTCCCGGAGTGTCGCTACACGCTCCCATTGCCCTCGACTGGCGAACCCCAGGTGCTCGACGACACCTGTGAGGACCATGGCCTGAACCGTGTCAAGATGCTGGCCGGCCGGGACACCTTCGTCCATGGGTGCCCCCGCTGTGAGGCCGAGAAGGCCAACGAGACCGAGGACGAAATCATCGGCATCTGCCCGGATTGCGGTAAGGACGAGGGTGGCGAACTGGCGATCAAGCGCCTCCGCTCTGGCTCTCGACTCGTTGGCTGTACCCGCTATCCGGACTGCGAGTACTCGCTGCCCCTGCCCCGCAACGGTGACATCGTGGTCGGTGAGGACCGCTGTGAAGACCACGACCTGCCGGAGATCGCCATCCACGACGGGGACGACGACCCCTGGGAACTGGGCTGTCCCATCTGCAACTACGCCGAATACCAGGCCCGAAACGCTATCGACGACCTCGAAGACCTCACCGGTATCGGCGGCACAACCGCCGAGAAACTCGAAGCCGTCGGCGTCGAAGAACCGGCAGACCTCCGGGATGTCGACCCCGGTGAAATCGCTGCCGACGTCCAGGGCGTCTCTGCGAGTCAGGTCGAAGACTGGCAAGCCGAACTCGCCGACTGATCGTTCGTCGATTGGTACTTCTATTTCAGAACCCGATGTGTGAGGTCGAACTCGGGCCGTTGTCGTCGTCTTTCTCTATCTTACCCTCGTGTGAGAATTTATAATCGTTGTCGGTCAGGTACACTGTGCCGTCCTCGATGGTGAGTTCGACATCGGGGAGCGTGGTGTCGGCGGCCATCCCGTTGTCACACTCGCCCGAGCAGGCATCGAACAGTGACCCGTGCCTGGGACAGATAATCTGGCCGCCCCGCATCGGGACGCCCTCGCCCGTGTCGAACCGCTGGGCTTCGTGCGTACAGCGGTTGATCCAGCCCCTAACCGCTTGGTCAGTATCGTCTGAACAGGAGACGACGATGACCTCGTCTTCGTCGCCGTAGGCGTCCCTGACCGTACAGACGTACGATCCGTCGTCGCGGATATCCTGTACCGTGGTGAGTTCCGTACCGCCGAGCATTGGTGGGTGTACTCGCTCGTCGGCAATGGCTTTGGTGCCTGCTCTGCTTACTCCACGAACCTGCCAGCCACCTGCGACCAGTCCCAGGGGAGATGACGGCACTCCCGGTCAGTGACGGTGCCGTCGATGTCGTCCTTGCGGAGTGTGTCCTCTGTCTGGCAGATGACCTCGACGCGGCCCTCGCCGAGACAGATCGCGTGCTCGCTCCGGATGGTCGTCTGGCACTGTCCGATGTCGTCGTCGAGGGCGACGTACCAGACCTGCCCGACCCCATCGCCCGGGCGCTGTGTCTCACAGGGTCGCGTGAGCGACGCTCCCTTTAGGCGCTCGAAACGGCCGTCGAGGACGGGCGCATAAACTACGTCTCGCTCGTCGCCAGCGTCTAACACTGCTCGCACATTCGAAGCGGTTATACAGCCAGGGTTGCGTCAGTGGACGTATGAGCACGTGGGCGGACTGGGACCACATCGTCAAGATCGACCCCGACAAGACGCTGGTCGAGGACGAGACGTTCGAGGATGTCGCCGCCACCGGAACCGATGCAATCGAAATCGGCGGAACCACCGGGATGACCGAAAAGAAGATGTCACGTGTCGTCGAGGCCTGCGGGGCGCACGATATCCCCGTTTACATCGAGCCATCGAACCCGGCGTCGGTGGTCCACAGTGACTGCCACGACGGCTATTTGATTCCTGTCGTGATGAACGCGGGCGACGTGACCTGGATCACGGGCGCGCACAAGGAGTGGATCCGGATCGACGACGACATCGACTGGTCGCGTACGTTTACTGAGGCCTACATCGTAATGAACCCCGACGCCTCGGTCGCGACGTACACCGATGCAAACTGTGACCTCGACGCCGACGAGGTTGCGGCCTACGCGGAGGCCGCCGAGCACTTGCTGAGTCAGGAAATCGTCTACGTCGAGTACTCGGGGATGCTGGGCAACACCGATATAGTCGGCGCAGCGGCCGGGGCACTCGACGAGGCAACGCTGTTCTACGGTGGTGGCATCCACGATTACGAATCGGCGCACACGATGGCCCAGCACGCCGATGCGATTGTCGTCGGTGACCTCGTCCACAACGAGGGCGTCGATGCAGTGCGCGAGACCGTTCAAGGCGCACAGGCGGCGAAGACGCCCCCCGCGACCGGCGAGTGACATCTTTCGCGCCGTGCGAAAGGATTAATCCTCTCGCGTCCTGTGACCTTGTTGTGGTGTGACACCATGTGTCATGAATACACCGCTCGCAACTGGACACGCGAACCGGACGAGACGACTGAAGACGACGAAGAGATCCCAGAATTCCTCAACGAGGAGGTCGACGAAACCGTCGAGATCGTGACCGACGGCGGCGACGAGGAGTAGGGACCCCCTCCTTTTTTGCACGTGACTTTTGCTCGCTGGGCCCCAAGCGGCGGCCATGACGACGCCGACGGCAGTGGTTTTCGACCTCGACGGAACCCTGTGTGAGGGGACCCAGGACGAGACGGCGCTCTACGAGGCGGCGTTCGAGGCAACCGACCTCGACCCCTTCGGCAGTGCCCGGGCACTCTGGGCCGCCCTCGACGGGCCGCCGGACCCCGACGACGAGCAGTCGTATCTCGCGGTTGGCTTCCGGCGAGTGGCCGCACAGCACGGCCTCCGGCGGGTGCCGGCAGACGACCTCGCGGCGGGATTGCTCGACGCGAGCGACCGCAACGCAGTCCGGTTTCGCGACGGTGCAGACGCCGCCGTGTCGGTCGCACGCGACCACGGCCCAGTCGCGATTCTCACGAACGGCCCTCGGCGACGGCAGGCCCCGAAAGTCGAGACACTGTCCCTCGACGACCGCGTCGATTCGGTCGTCTACGCCGGTGACATGCCCCGCCGAAAGCCCCACCCGGAACCCTTCGAAGCGGTCTGTGCCGACATCGAGCGGTCGGCCGAAGCGACCCTCTACGTCGGCAACTCGCTGGGCTACGACGTGGCGGGCGCACACGGTGCCGGACTTCAGGCGGCGTGGTGCCCCCGCGACCCGTCCGACCGGGAGGAGTACCGGCCGGAGTACGTCTTCGACCGACCGGACGACCTGACGGACGTGCTGGCATGACGGCCGTCGCGTCCATTCTCAGTCGCGTCGTCGGCGACCAGGACCCCGACGCTGTCGAGCGACCGTCGCAGGGCAACCACAAGGAGACTGCCGTGGCCCACTACGCCACACACCCGTCGGTCGTGGTCCAGACGACGCCGGAGGCGTGCACGGCCCGCACGGAGGCCGCTGTCCTGACTGCGATCAGCGAGCGCACTACGATTCCGGTCCCACGATTGCTGGGCAGTGGCCGTCGCGGCGAGGAGGGCTATCTCGTCACGGAGTACGTCGCCGGCGACGACCTCCACGAGCGATTCGCCGCCCTCGACGACGCTTCACAGCGCCGACTGGCGCGCCGATTCGGCCGAGCGCTCGGCGAACTGCACGCGTCGTTCGCCTTCGGGACTGCGGGACCGGTGACCGTCGACGAAACCGGGACACTCACTGCGACAGGCCCGGACCCGGCCGACTTCTTCGAGCAGTACGCTCGCGAGGGCGTCGGCGCGCTCCCCCACGCGTTCGACAGCCTGCGGCCGGACATCGAATCCGCACTGGCCGACCACCAGCCGGTGTCCGGAACCGCTCGCTATTTCCCGTGGGACCTCCGGCCGGGCAACGCCCTCGTCGACGGCGACGAACTGGCTGCGATTCTGGACTGGGGACAGCCACTGGCCGCCCATCCAGCACTCGCGGTTGCGACCGTCCAACACCTCGTGGCGACGTGGTACGCCGAGGACCCGTCGACGCTCCGGCGGGCCGTCCGGGCGGGCTATGAGTCGGTTCGCCCACTGCCAGACGTCTCGGTTGCAGACCGGGTCGCAGCCATCGTCTGCTCGGCTGTCGATTCGGCCGGGACGGTTACGCGGCCGCGCTATCCCGAACTGACCGGTGACGACGCCGTCGCCGTCCATCGCGAGTGGCTCGCTGAGTGGCTGTGCGGTCGGTGACTGCTGGCGAATCTAAATAAACGGAGTTTAAGTCCGTGCCGTCAAACGGACGCCCATGGACGAGCGAACGTACACGGCAGACGCCGAGCCAGGCGACACGGTCACTGTCGCTGGCTGGGTACACGAGGTGCGCGACCTCGGTGGCATCGCCTTCCTGATCCTCCGGGATACGACGGGGAAGATTCAGATCAAATTCGAGAAAGACGAGATGGACGACGCACTCGTCGAGACGGGGCTCGACGTCCGCCGCGAGTCCGTTATCAGCGTCACGGGTGACGTCGAGGAAGAGCCCCGTGCTCCCACCGGCGTCGAGGTCACGCCCGGATCGGTCGACGTGATCAGCGAGGCCGACCCCGAACTGCCACTCGATCCCTCCGGCAAGGTCGATGCCGAACTGTCGACGCGACTCGACAACCGAACGCTCGACCTGCGCAAAGCGGAGGTCAAGGCCATCTTCGAGATCCGCGCGGAGGTCCAGCGTGCCGTTCGCGAGCAGTTCCGGGAACTGGGCTGTACCGAGATCAACACGCCGAAAATCGTCGCCACCGGAACCGAGGGCGGTACAGAGCTGTTCCCGATCACGTACTTCGGGCAGGAAGCGTTCATGAACCAGAGCCCGCAGCTGTTCAAGCAGCTGATGATCGGCTCCGGCCTCGAACGCGTCTTCGAGATCGGTCCGATCTTCCGTGCCGAGGAGCACAACACGCCCCGCCACCTCAACGAAGCGACCTCCATCGACTTCGAGTCGGCCTTCTACGACCACACCGAAGCGATGGACGCCTGCGAGTCTGTCGTCCAGGCGGCCTACGAAGGCGTCGAAGCGAACTGCCGGGAGCAACTCGAAGCGCTCGACATAGCCGACGAGTTCGAAACTCCCGATGGCGACTTCCCGCGCCTGACCTACGAAGAGGCCATCGAACGCATCAACGCGACGGACGAACTCGACGAACCGCTCGTCTGGGGCGACGATCTGCCGACCGAGGGCGAGCACGCGCTCGGACGGGACGTCGGCGAACACTACTTCGTCACCGACTGGCCAAGCGAGATCAAGCCCTTCTACATCATGGACCAGGACGACGAAGTCTCGACCGGCTTCGACATGATGCACCCCGAGATGGAACTGGTTTCTGGCGGCCAGCGTGAACACCGCTTCGAGCACCTCGTCGAAGGCTTCGAACAGCAGGGACTCGACCCGGAAGCCTTCGACTACTACACCGAGATGTTCAAGTACGGCATGCCGCCCCACGCCGGCTGGGGTCTCGGCGGCGAGCGCCTCATCATGACGATGCTCGGTCTCGGTAACGTTCGGGAGGCAGTGATATTCCCGCGAGATCGCCAGCGGCTCTCTCCGTAGAGCCGCCCGATCTCGCAGCGATCAGTCGTCTGAGTCCCTAACGAGGACGGCGAGCTAACGAGTCTCGTCAGACCGGCAACGGCTCTCTCCGTCCGACAGGCACGGACCGGTTGAGGTGGCGTTCTCGGAAGTTGTTCTGTAACCTAGTGGCAATGACAGCTGGAGTAAACGACTCTATAACAATGTGAGCTGGTAGTGATACGTCGATCTGGAACGGGGGCCGTGACAGACCAGAAGACGCTGGTTGCACTCCGGCGACGGCGGGCGGCCCCCGGGGACTAACCAATGAAATTAGCACTGATCGGGTTTGGACAGGCGGGTGGAAAGATCGTCGACGCGTTCGTCGACTACGAACAACGCACTGGGCAGGACATCTTCACGGCTCCGGTCGCGGTCAACACCGCGGCGGCCGACCTCGCTGGCCTCGAACACGTTCCCGACGAGAACCGCGTATTGATCGGGCAATCGCGGGTCGAGGGCCACGGCGTCGGGGGCGACAACGAACTCGGAGCGGAGATCGCGGCCGACGACATCGAAGAGATGCAGGGCGCGCTAGATCGGCTCTCGACTCACGAGATCGACGCGTTTCTGATCGTCGCGGGCCTCGGCGGCGGGACCGGCAGTGGTGGTGCACCCGTCCTCGCCGAACACCTCCGGATGATTTACACCGAACCGGTGTTCGGTCTCGGGATCTTGCCAGCCGCGGCCGAGGGGGGTCTGTACACGCTGAATGCCGCGCGGTCGTTCCGGACGTTCGTCCGCGAGGTCGACAATCTGCTGGTGTTCGACAACGACGCCTGGCGTAGCGCCGGCGAGTCGATGCGCGGCGGATTCGAGCGGATCAACCAGGAGATTGCCAGGCGCTTCGGGATCCTCTTTGGCGCGGGTGCGGTCGACGCCAGTGACGTGGTCGGCGAGAGCGTCGTCGACGCCTCGGATATCATTAACACGCTCTCGGGCGGTGGCGTCTCGACCGTCGGTTACGCACGCGAGACCGTCGAGACTGACACTGGGTCGTCCATTCCTCTGTTGGGAGACGACAGTGACTCCGTGGACGGAACCGAGACGACCAATCGCGTGACCAGCCTCGTCAGGAAGGCGGCGCTCGGTCGTCTCACGCTTCCCTGTGACTTGCAGGGCACAGAGCGGTCTCTGCTGGTTTGCAGCGGGCCGCCGGAGCACCTCAACCGGAAGGGAATCGAACGCGGGCGCGCGTGGCTCGAAGCGGAGACGGGCAGTATGGAAGTCCGGGGCGGCGACTATCCGCTCCCCTCGGCCGACCACGTTGCGAGTGTCGTCCTCCTCGCTGGCGTCCACCAGGTCCCGCGGGTCAAGGAACTCCAGCGGGTGGCAATCGAAGCCAAGGAAGGCATCGCACAGCGAGAGCGCGACGACAATCTCCAGGCACTGCTGGGAGACGAGACCGAGGAACTCGCGCCTCTATATTAATCCGACTCGGCGATTTCGCCGACTGCTCGTTCGCGCAGTTCGCCGGTGAGATGCATCCCGTGCTGGTCGATCCGGCGGACGATTCGCTTTGCCTGACTCGGACTCAGATACTTGTCTTCAAGTGTCGCCCGAACGACAACGCCGAAACTGCTCGTCACCTCCGCACCGAGACCACGGGTCATCCGGCGAACGGTCCGGTCCTCGGAGACGACGGCGACGGCCGACCGATCCTCGGGGTCGCGGTGGCCGAGGACGCCGGCCAGCACCGAGAGGGCCGAGCCGACGTCTTTCTCGCCAAGCAGCACCCGCGCTCGCTCGACGTGGTCCTCGTGGTCCGTGACGACGCTGACCTCGTCGCCCTCGAGCAGGTCTGCCAGGTTCGTCGCTGCGGGTTCGACGGTCGACTCCGCAACGACCGGATCGGGAATGACGACCTCGCCGTCGAACGCGGTCAAAAGCGACAGCTCGCCGACTTGCCCGAGGCTGTACACGACGGTCGGGCCGACGTAGATCCGGGTCATAGCTCCGTCGCGGTGTCGGCGTCGAGTTCCAGATCCGAAAGCGCGAGTTGGGTCGTGAGGTTGCGCTCGCGAGCGACGTTGAGCCACTCGGCGACGGAGAGGTCGGCCAGTTGGGCTGCCTCGGCGGCGGAGACGTCACCCGACTGGTAGCGCTCGACGGCGACCCGTATTCGCAGGGTTTCCAGCCCTTCACCCAGGGCCTTCCGGATCGTCGTCGACCGGTCCTCGGCGAGTAGCTCTGCGACTGCGTCCAGTTCTGCCTTCTCGTCGTCGGCGAGACGCGCACTGATCGTCGGCATGTTTGCCCTCAATTACACCGTATTACATAAACGTGTGGGCGATTCGTTGTTGCCAGCTATCGAAAGAGCGGTCGAATCCACGAGTGCGTTCGACCATCCGGCCCGCTACAGTCCTTCGACGATCCGGAGTTTCTGCACTACGGGTGTCGGTGCGCCGCTTGGCCCGTCACGCACGCGGTGGTCGGGGATCAGCAACGGAGCGGGGTTGTTCGCGAGTGCCTCCCTGACCGTCCGGATGCTATCCTCGTCCTCGTGATTGATCCCTGCAGCCATCCGTGCGACCTGTTCGACGCTGCCCTGCTCGCCGTAGGGGACCTTTCGGACCGCCTCCAGGACGCTCCGGTGGTCTGTCGGAACGGTGAGGCCGACGTCAATATCGGTGAAGTTGTCCTCGGTCCCTTCGAGATACGCCTCGATCCGGTCCAAGAGGGCGTGTTCCGCCCGCGCCTCGTCTTCCGGTGTCTCGGGGAACGACAACTGGATCACCTTCTCGCCTGCCGCGCCGAACTGGACGTATCGGTCCAGATACTCGGACTCTCGTGCGTAGATGCCCGCCTCTGCGGTGCTCATGTCCCCTTTCTCGCCCCGTCGGCTCTTGAACATTCGCCAAGCCGCACTCGGTGCCAGCAGTAGGAAGGGGACAAACGAATCAGGGACACCTGTCGATGTACCGCGACTGGTCGTCGTGTGACAGGGCCGGAACAGTGGACCGCACCGGCAAAGACAAGTCTTATGTACAACTCTGTCCGTTACTGTACATCAATGGGCGACAGTGATGAAATAGCACCGGAAGTCGAGTCGATTCTGGCGGCCGCCCGCGAGCGGGGTGGTGCCGAGGGTCGGGTCAGCGTCGAGGCCCGGTCACTGATCGATGCATTCGAGCGAGCGGACGCCGACGGTCGCGTACCACTGATCGCGGAGATCAAGCCGACGAGTCCGACGACGGACGGCGAGCGAACGGACGATCCGGTCGAACTCGCGAGGAGCATGGTCGAGGGGGGCGCTGCTGCGCTCTCGGTGTTGACCGAACCGGAGCACTTCGGTGGTTCCATAGAGACCCTGCAGCGGATTCGCGAGGCCGTCGACGTGCCCGTCCTCCGCAAGGACTTCGTCCTGCACGAGGCACAACTCGACGTGGTCGAGTCGGATCTGGTTTTGCTGATCGTGCGCTTTCTCGACGAATCGGGGACGGGCGACCTCGACGACCTGATCGCGGCCGCGCGCGACCGTGGCTTCCAGGTCCTCGTTGAGACACACACCGCCGGGGAACTCGGCCGGGCAATCGAGGCGGGCGCGGAGATCATCGGCGTCAATAACCGCGACCTCGCGAAACTCGAGGTCGATCTGGCAACCTTCGAGAGAGTCGCCCCGGCAGCACCGGAAGGCGTCACTCTCATTGCCGAAAGCGGCATAGAGAGTCCCGAGGACGTGGCCCGAATGAGTCGGGCCGGCGCGGACGGCCTGCTCGTCGGTTCGGCGATCATGGACCACGCGGGCGGCGCGGCGACGGACGTGACAGCGAACACACGACGACTGACGGAACAGACGAGCGAGACACAATGAGTAGCGAATCGAAGTTCGGCGACTACGGCGGACAGTTCGTACCCGAGGCGCTGATGCCAGCCATCGAGGAGTTGACAGACGCCTACGAGCGGTACGTGATCGACAACGAGGACGGCTTCATGGACGAGTTTCGCCGGCGACTGGCAGACTTCGGCGGCCGACCACTGCCCCTCCAGCGCGCGGACCAACTCTCCGAGCGCTACGACACCGAGGTGTATCTCAAGCGCGAGGACCTTTTACACGGCGGAGCGCACAAACTCAACAACGCGCTCGGACAGGTCCTGCTGGCCAAGTACATGGGCAAAGAGCGCATCATCGCCGAAACTGGCGCTGGCCAGCACGGCACGGCGACGGCAATGGCCGCGGCCCACCTGAACATGCCCTGTGAGATCTACATGGGCGAGACCGATATCGCACGCCAGCGGCCCAACGTCTTCCGGATGCGGCTCAACGATGCCGAAGTGAACCCGGTCACGACCGGCCGGGGCACGCTCAAGGAGGCCATCAGCGAGACGATGCGCGACTGGGCGACCACCGTCGAGACGACCCACTACGTCATCGGGTCGGTCGTCGGTCCGGCCCCCTTCCCGGCAATGGTCCGGGACTTCCAGGCCGTCATCAGCGAGGAGGCCCGCGAGCAGGTCCAGGACAAGACCGGCGACCTCCCGGACGCAGTACTGGCCTGCGCGGGCGGCGGATCGAACACAATGGGTGCCTTCCATCACTTCGTGCCCGACGAGGCCGTCGACCTCTATGCCGTCGAGGCCGGTGGCTCCTCGCTCTCGGTCGACGAGGAGGAAGGCGTCGCGCCGAACTCCGCGTCGCTGTCGACCGGCGACGAGGGCGTCTTGCACGGCGCTCGGACGAAACTCCTGCAGGACTCGGACGGCCAGATCATGGAGTCTCACTCCGTCTCGGCGGGACTGGACTACGCCGGCGTCGGGCCGGAACTGGCCCACCTCGTCGACGAGGACCGTGTCACGCCGGTCAACGTCGACGACGACGCCGCACTGGAAGCCTTCCATCGCCTCTCCCAGGACGAGGGTGTCATCCCGGCACTGGAGACTGCTCACGCCTTTGGCTATCTCGAAGAGCACCACGACCAGGTGGGCGACACCGTCGTCGTCAACGTCTCCGGCCGCGGTGACAAGGACCTCGAAACTGTCATCGAGGAGACCAGCAAGCGCGACCTGGATATCGCGCCGGACATGTCGCTGTTCCGCGAGATGGGAGGCGGGATGTAGATGGGACTCGAACGCGCCTTCGCCGACGAACCGGCCTTCGTCCCCTATCTCGCGGCGGGCGACCCCGACTACGAGTCCTCGGTCGAGTACGTCGAGGCACTGGCCCGCGGCGGTGCTGACGTGATCGAACTCGGCCTCCCCTTCTCGGAACCGATTGCCGAGGGACCGACCATCCAGGAGGCCGTCGTCCGGTCGCTGGAAGCGGGCATGACTCCCGACCGTTTCTTCGAGTTCGTCGAGGACCTGGACGTCGACGTGCCGCTGGTCTGTATGACCTACTACAATCTTATCTATCAGTACGGGGATAGCGAGGCGCGTTACGCCTCGGACGACGCGAACGGCGAAGCCGTGAGCGGGGAGCAAGGCCCGGAGCCGTTCGTCAAGAAGGCCGCCGAGGTCGGCATCGAGGGCTTCGTCGTGCCGGACCTGCCAGCGGAGGAGGCCGGCCCGCTCCGGGCGACCTGTGACGAGTACGGTCTCGACCTCGTCTTCATCGTCGCGCCGACGACGGAGGGCGACCGCCTGGCCGCGATGATGGACCAGACCTCGGGCTACGTCTACGTCCAGGCGCGACTGGGCGTCACCGGCGCGCGCGACGACGTGGACGACGCGACCGAGGCGAGTCTGGCCCGCATCGCCGACTGGGACGTGCCCAGGGCCGTCGGCTTCGGGATCAAGACCGGCGACCACGCAGAACGGATCGTGTCGGCCGGTGCAGACGGCATCATCGTCGGTTCCGCACTCGTCGACATCGTTGCCGAGGGCCACGACAACGGCGACCCGGTCTCGACCGTCGCCGAGAGACTCGAAACGAAGGCACGCGAACTCAAAGACGGTGCGCTCCGGGGCGCGCAGAACCGACCGCAACCGGAAGGCAAATAGTCGTACTTGCCACACACTCTCATAACATGACCGCAGGGAAAGCAGCGCGACTGGAACGCCTCGGGACAGACGGGCGATACGTCATCGTCCCCATGGACCATGGCATCACACTCGGGGCCGTCGATGGCCTCGTAAATATCGAATCGACAATCGACGCAGTTACTGACGGCGGCGCGGATTCGGTCCTCACCCAGCGAGGTATCGCGAATCGAGTCCACGAACACAAGAATGGTGCGGGCTACATCGTCCACCTCAATGGATCGACCTCGATCGGTCCCGACGAGACCGACAAGCGTCCCACTGGAACCGTCGAGGACGCCATCCGGGCCGGCGCAGACGCCGTCTCCTTCCACATCAACGTCGGGAGCGAACACGAACCGGACCAGATCACGAGCCTCTCCGAAGTGACGAGCGCGGCACGGGAGTACGGACTTCCGGTGCTGGCGATGACGTACGCGCGCGGCCACGACGTCCGGAACGACGACCCCGAACTGTTCGCCGAGGACCTGGGCCACGCCGTCCGACTGGGCGAGGAACTCGGCGCAGACATCGTCAAAACCGCCTACAGCGGCAGTCCGGGGACGTTCGACCGCGTCGTCGAGTCGACGGCCCTTCCCGTCGTCATCGCGGGCGGATCGAAAGGCACCGACGAGGAGACGCTTGATATGGTCCATGGTGCGATGGATGCCGGTGCCGCCGGTGTCTCGATGGGCCGGTCGGTCTTCCAGCACGAGGAACCCGGCAAGATCGCACGCGCCGTCGCGAGCGTCGTCCACGAGGACAGCGAGGCCGCCGCCGCGCTTCGCGAGGCCGGTCTCGCTGTCGAGGCCTGAACGGGGCATACTGGCCGGAGTACTGGACAGAACAGAGTTGCTGGCCGTATCCGCCACGTTCAAGCCAGCCCCAGTCCAGAGAACGAGTATGACACGTAGCGTGTGGCTCAAGGCCGACGGTGAAGTCGGCGACTGGGAAGCACGGAAGCGCCGTATCACTGCCGGCCTCGAAGCGGGCATCGACTGGGTACTGGTCGACGAACACGACGTTGCACGGGTTCGGGAGCTGGGCGAAGTCAACGTCGCTGCCTTCACCAACGGCGACGTCCACGTCATGGACGCCGAAAGCGACGACGTCGAACCGGACGCACGAATCGTCGGCAAGGACGGCGAAGGCGACGGTACCGTCGACCTCCCGTCTGACTTCTCTGGCTCCGCTGATCTCTCCGTACTGCGCCAGGACAACGATCTGCCACAGGGCGGGTACGTCCGCATTCGCTCGAAGGAGTACGAGGGCTTCGCGGAAGCCGTCGCCGAGACGGCCGAGTACACCGTCGTCATCGGCGACGACTGGCAGATCATCCCGCTGGAGAACCTCATCGCCCGCGTCGGCGAGGAGACGAGTCTGATCACCGGTGTCCAGACCGCAGCAGACGCCAAAACGGCCTACGAAACGCTGGAACTCGGTGCCGACAGCGTCCTGCTCGACACTGACGACCCGGACGAGATCCGTCGCACCGTCGAGGTCCGCGACGAGGCCGGCCGCGAACAACTCTCGCTGTCCTGGGCCGAGGTCACCGACATCGAACAGGCTGGCTCGGCCGACCGCGTCTGCATCGACACCGGTTCGCTGATGGCCGACGACGAGGGAATGCTCGTCGGATCGATGTCCCGCGGGCTCTTTTTCGTCCACGCCGAGACCGCCGAGTCACCGTACGTGGCCTCTCGCCCGTTCCGGGTCAACGCCGGCGCAGTCCACGCTTACGTGCGTACTCCCGACGGCGGCACGAAGTACCTCTCCGAACTCCAGTCCGGCGACGAGGTCCAGATAGTCGATACCGACGGCAACACGCGCGAGGCCATCGTCGGCCGGGCGAAAATCGAGAAGCGACCGATGTTCCGCATCCAGGCCGAAACCGAGGATGGCGACCGCATCGAGACGCTCGTCCAGAACGCCGAGACGATCAAGATGCACACGAAAGCGGGTCGGACCGCCATCACCGACATCGAACCCGGTGACGAACTCCTGTTGTACACTGAAGACACGGCCCGGCACTTCGGCGAGGCCGTCGAAGAGTCGATCATCGAAAAGTAGCGGTCGGCGCGGTTCTCGCGCTGTCAGCCATCGTCGAGTCGTTGCCCACAGTTCGGACAGAACCGGACCTCGACGCCAGTACCGAACGAAGTCCCACAGGTGCGACACCGCTGACCATTGCGAGTCGTCGGATCTGACTCGCTGCTCGCCGGGTCGGCCACCTCCTCGTCGGTGGGGGTGTACACTCGCGTCGTCTGGATGTGTGCCGGTGCGGTCTGTGCGCCGCCGGCGTCGGACGGGCGACGCTGTCTTTGGACGGTGCTGCCGGCACCGTTGGCCGTCGTCGGCCGGAACGGGTTGCGCTGGCCGGCACGCAACGACCCGCGGTCGACCGTCGGTTCGGCCCGTCTGACGTAAGCCCCAGCGAGGGCCTGACCGGCGAGGTACAGTGCGACGAGGACGATAGGCGTCGCCATGGCAACGGTGAGGACGAGTGGGAACGCGAGGACGCCGCTGCCTACACTGCCGGACAGGTCGGCCGAGACGCCGACCACGGCGAGTGCGTCGGCGACCATCGCCTGCTGGTCGACGATACTCGCCAGTTGGACGACGCCGGCGAGTGCGTACAGGGCAAACGTGACGAACGCACCAGCGTAAACGACCAGTGGATGCGAGAAGGCAAAGACACGGTAGCTAAACGCGACTGTCCGAACCAGCAGGTACGCCCCGGCGACGAACCCGAACGCGATGGCTGGCCACTTCAGCGGTGCGGCGACCGTTGCGATGAGCGCAATAAGAACGAGGACCGCCGGCGGCCCCAGCAGGACGCCCGGCTGCTCGAAACGATACTGGCTATCGACGTTTCCGGCGGTGTTCGTGACTCGGCTGCGCAGGCGCATCGTCGCGACGACTGCCGGGAGGAGTATCCAGAGAACGGCGGCCCCACCGAGCACAGCCAGGGTCGTCGTCGACCCCTGTTCGATAGTGAGTGGGACCCCTGCTTTCGGCCCACCGTTGACAGCGAGCAGTCCGGTTCCAGCGACCAGCGCGACGAAACCGACGACAGCTATCAGCAAATCGAGCAGGAACCAGCGCTCACTGTGGACCGCGAGTCGGACTGACCCGTCGAGTTCGCGTCGGCGATGTCCGGCCATCTACTCCCAGTTGGACACTTGCTGTCAAAGCACTTACGGCGATAGCTCGAACGGCCGTCGGTCAGGGGTGTTCGACGGACAGCGTCACCACGTCCGAGAGTCCGAGTTCGTCACCCGGACCGATGGGCTGCTTGTCACCCTTTGTCATTCTGGCGCCGTTGAGTTCGGTCGGGTTCTCACCCATGTCGACGACGTGGAACTGGTCGCCGTCGCGGACGAACCGGACGTGTTCGCGGTGGATGCGGACCGCTTCCTCCTCCTTTTTGCCCGCGTCTGCGAGCAGCGACCGGATTTCACGGCCGACGGTCTGGCCGTCGTCGACGACGACCGAACTGCCGAAGGCCGTCAGTGCCAGCGTCGAGGGCGCGGCCGTCCCGCTGCCGGACTCGTCCGTGGCCCCGGGTACGTCGCCAGCACGATGCGCGTCGAGGTCCTCGCCACACGAGGCACAGAACGCATCACCTGGCTCGACATCGCCGCCACACCCGGGGCAGGCGTCGAGTTCCGCTGCTTCGCCCTCGTCGTCGCTCCCGCGATGGGCGTCGAGGTCCTCGCCACACGAGGCACAGAATGCATCGCTCGATTCGACTGCCGTGTCACACTTGGGACAGGCGCTGAGTTCGTCTGCCGCCGTCTCGTCTTCGGCCGCAGGTTCGATATCCCCGTCCACTGTCTCGGCTTCGTCGGCGGGTTCAGCGTCGTCGGTCCCGGCTTCGGAATCCGATGCAGTGTCGTCTGTCTCGGCTACTGCTTTGGCTTCGGCGGCCGATTCTCCATCCGCTCGATCTTCCGCGGATTCGCCTCCAAGTGGACCCTCGTCATCCGCGGCTTCGCCTGCAAGTGGATCAGCGTCAGCAGCCCCACCATCTGCCTGATCTGCCGTCTCGGCATCTGCTTCGGCGGTCTCCCCCTCTTCGGCCGCATCGGCGTCGGCCTGTGCCGTCTCCGCGTCATCCGTGTCGGCGTCGGCGGCCGATGCACCTGCTTCGGTGGCGTCTCCAGACGATGCCCCCTCCTCGGCGGCGGGTGTCTCGGACTCGCTTTGTTCGTCGTCACCGAAGAGCGAACTGGCCGCGATATCGTCGGTGCCCGCTTCGTCCTCGTCATCTGGTGTGGCAGCGTCGTCGCTGGTCGACTCGATTTCCCCGTCGTACTGCCATTCACCACACTCCGAGTTCGTGCACCACCCCCCCGCAACAGCCGGATCGAACCGTTCGCCACACAGTGGGCATTCGACCGACTGACTGGGACTTTCTGACATGCGTGTTAGCCCCGTCTACCTACATCTAAAAAGTAGTTTTTATAAGTGATCGAATACTTTTAGTCGGTATCCGGGAGCAACACCGTCGCCCGATTCTCTAGCGGTGTCGGCTCCAGCGATCGCCGAAGTGGCCGGTCACGGGGTGTCGATGGCAACGCCGGATCCTGGACGAACAGCATCGAGAGGTTGTCTTTCCCGCCGCGATCGTTCGCCATGGCCAACAGTTCTCGACCCGCCTGTACAAGTGAGTCGGCATCGAGAACGAACGCTCGTATCTCCTCGTCCGTGACGACCGCGTCGTAGACGGTCGCTGCCACCTCCTCGCTCTTGTCCGACCGCTGGTACTCGTCGTAGAGATCCGGCGCGTCGGTCTGGGCGTCGATGAGGCCGTCGCTGGTCACGAGCAGGACGTCCTCGGCGTAGACAGGCACAGCGTTGCTGTCGATGGCAATCGTGGCCGTCTCCGAGTCCTGGTCGCCCGTCCCGCCCAGCGCGCGTGTGATCTCGTTGCCACGCGGGTGGACGTGGGCCTCCACGTCGTCGACCTCGCCGCGGTCGTGGAGTTCCTCGACGACGCCGTGGTCTTTTGTCAGTAGCTCGATGGTCTCTCGGGCCTCGTTGACGAGATACGCCCGACTGTCGCCGACCCAGGCGTAGTAACAGGTCCCGCCAAAGGAGAGACCGGCCACGGCAGTCGTGTACGCCCGGTTGCCCGTCTCGCTGGCGTAGTTGATGATCTCGCGGTGAGCGGCCGTGATTGCGTCTTCCAGGGCCGTCTGGATCTCGGCCGGCGACGGCTGTTCGGGCGCGAGCGCATCGGGCAGTGAAACATCGAAGTCGTCGGGATTACTCCGGGCGACGCGCGTGGCGACCTCGCCCAACTCCTCACAGATCACCGTCGTCGCGATGTATGAGGCCACGTCCCCGGCCTCGTAGCCGCCCGCGCCGTCGGCCAGCGCGAAGACAGCGATGCCTCGGTTCAGTGGCCGGGTCGCTCCGTCGGTCGGTCGATCATCCTCGTCTGCATCACCGCCGTGTCCAGCCTCGTCGTCGGCAAACCCG
Organism: Halobacteriales archaeon QS_4_62_28; assembly: GCA_003021685.1. Lineage (GTDB taxonomy): Archaea > Halobacteriota > Halobacteria > Halobacteriales > Haloarculaceae > Halomicrobium. The sequence goes on along the minus strand of PXRO01000037.1, from coordinate 215,578 downwards.
TCACGGTGGCCCTGTTCGATCACGTTGATCGCGACACTGTCCTCGTTGATGCCGCCGCGTCGCTTGCGCTCGCCGATGTCGTAGTTCGTCGCGTAGATCATGTGTTGGGAATGGAAAACTGGAACGTCGTTCCGTAGTTCGGATGGACCAGTGCGATGAGGTCACCGTCGGCGAGAGCGTGCTCGTCTGGCGGGTGGTCGCCGTTCCCGTCGGTCGGATCGCCACCGCGGGCTTCGAGTACCTCTCGGCCACCGGACTGGAGGATACGCTGCCAGCCGGTCTGTGTCTTCACGTAGGTACCGTTGAGACTGTGGTCCTCCAGTCGCCAGATGGCCTCGTCGCCGCTGGTGTCGAAGCGAACGTGAATCGGCGAGACGTGTTCGTCCACATCGTCGAGCGTGATCGCCGGCGTGGTCGCGCCGCCGTCGCGCCCGATGGTGTCGCCGGGATGGATCGTAAAGGAGTCACCGTCCCGGACGGATTCCAGTGACGCCTGCGGTGGCGGGCTTGCGTCCCTGGCGTCGAGCACGTACTTCATCGAGGTGGCGTTGGGATATCGCCCGGTGTAGTCTGACTGTGTCGCCTGCTCGATGATCTCGGCGAGATAGGGCGGACACTCGACGCCAAAGTCCCGCGGGTTGATCCCGTCTTTCTTCGGGACGGTGCCCTTGAGCAGGAAGAGCAGGATCTTGCCAATCGAGTACACGTCCGACCACGGTCCTTGCCCGTCATCAGTGTCGCTTGCTTCTGCGATCTCTCGGGGTTTGTACGGCCCGAGAATCGTCGTTCCCGAGTCGTCGGCTTCGGTCCCGTCGAAGCCTGTCGCCGTGTTGAAGTCGATCAGGATCGGGTGATCCCGGTCGGCCAGCATGATGTTGTCCGGCTTCAGATCCCGGTAGACGATGTCGTTCTCGTGGAGAAACGACATCGCGTCACAGAGGCCGATCCCGACCTGTCGAACCTCCGTGGGATCGAGTGGGCCGACCTGCTCGATGGCGTCGTCGAGTTCGTATCCGTCGACGAATTCGACGACCAGCACCGGCACGTCGCCCTCGTCGGTCCGCTCGATCAGGTCCATCACGTTCGGGTGCCCGCCACCGCCCCGGACAGTTTCGAGGGCGTCTGCCTCCTTCAGGAAGTACGTCTCGATCACGTCGCGGTCGTTGCTGGACCCGGCGTAGTTGGGGACCTTCACCGCCACCGTCTCGCCACTGTCCTCGTCGACTGCTTCGTAGGCAACTGCGAAGCCACCGCTCCCGGCCTCCGCCTGAATGCGGTACTGGCCGGCAACGAGGTCCCCAGACTCGAACGCCGTCATCGACGATCACCGTCGCCCCGGACCATCACTGCAACCCGTCGTCGTCGACGATCTGGGTGGCCTGGCTCTGCTCGGCGCGGCCACCTTCCTTGACGATCTGTGTCTGGCGTTCGACCTCTTCGACGGCCTCGGCGTCCTCGCCGTGGATGACGGTCATCTGTTCGACTTTCGTCTCGGCAGCCTCGACGTTGCCCTTGCCCAGTTCCGTCCGGATGACGGTCTGCTTGTGATCGATGTCGACGGACTCGTTGTGTTCGGCGAGTCTCTCGTTGTCGGCGGTGTACTCGACGGCAACCTGCTCGGAAGCCGTGTCGCCCTTTGCCGACAGCATCACGTCGGCGAGCACTTCCTCGGTGCCGTCCTCACGCGGCGGCGCGTGAATCTTCAGGACCACCCGCTGGTTCTCGCGCTCGATGAGGTCTGGCAGTTTGATGCGTGTCGCGTTTGCCTCCCATTCCGGAGTGACTTCCTGGGCCTGTGGCAGTGCGCGGTACACCTCACTGACCTCGACGCCGGGTGCCACGTCCAGGTCGAGATGGGCGTCGGGTGCGACGACGGATCCGGCCTGCTCGACAGCGTCGCCGAAGAAGTCCTCGATATCACCCGGGGCTTCGAGATGCGTCCAGGTGCCACGCGCCGTCGTCCCCAGCGTCCGGATCGTATCCTCGTTGTAGTCCGTCCCGATACCGGCAGACTGGATGCGGATCCCGGCGTTGTCGATGTCCGTCGCGAGGTCCTCGAACTCCTCGGGCGTTCGCTCGTTGTCCTTGCCGTCCGAGAGCAAGAGGAGTCGCTTGACCGTATCTGGGCCGGTCGCCGACGAGGTTAGTGTCTCTTTTGCGGCCCCGAGGCCGTTGTACATGTCCGTCCCGCCCCCAGCGGTGAGTTCCTCGACGTGGTCCATCGCCGACTGTCGGTCGATGTCTGCCCAGCGCGTCGCCGGCAGGACGACCTCGGCCGTGGTGTCGAACGCGACGATACTGACGTAGTCGTCGTCGTTGAGGAGGCCAAAGACCCACGCCGCCCCGTCGCGTGCGCGCTTGATGTTGTCGCCCTCCATCGACCCGCTCGTGTCGATGCACAGCGCGATGTGCCTGCGCACGTCTTGCGTCTGTTCCCCTGGCGTAACGTCAATCTCGGCCGTCACGGTCGTGCCGTCGGTGGGCACGTGGGGCCGGTTGACGCTCGTGTCTATCGTCGCCACACCTGACTGTACCTTGTGAATCGTATGTATAAATTGTGCTCATTGTCCCGGTCTTAATTCTCACTTTAGAGGGCTGTGACCAACTGCCGGAGCGTCGCAAGGTCGTACTGGCCGGGTGCCGTCGCGTCGGCAGGATCGACAGGTGCATACCCGATTCGGGCACCGTACAGCGGTGCAACGACCCGAGAGTGACGGCCCGCTTCGCCCATCGCCATCGTCGCGACGGTGTGGCCTGCTTCGGTCAGCGTGTGTGTCGCAGCGAGAAGCGCGAGTACGTCACTCCTGGCCTGTGCCGTGGTGGCAATCTTGCCGACATCGCCGTACGAACAGGCACGCTCCAGTCGGTCGACCAGCGTGGCTTCCTCGGGTGTCGCCTCGAAGTCGTGGGTCGAGACGACGACGCTGACATCCTGATTGCGTGCGTGCTCGACGACACGGGTGGCGTCGTGGTCTCCCTCGCCGTCGAGAGCGGCCAGTTCGACGTCGACGGCCGCCACGGCGTCGTCCTCGATTGCGGCTTCAAGCGCATCCAGACGAGCAGCGGTGTCGTCGCCCTCGCCACCCTCCCACTCGACGCGGTTGGTCACGAGCAGTGGCAACTGGCCGTCGTAGGCCTCGATCATCGCCAGTGGCGCTTCGGCGAAATCCATCCGGAGTTCCATCCCGTCGGCGTCCGCGCGGGCGGCAGGTTCGTCGGCCAGATCGGCGGTCGCGGCGAGCAGGGTAAACGAGTCGAAGTCCATGTCCGCGCTTCACGCGAGGGTCACTAATCGTATTCGCTCTCTCCCTCGCTACTCTTCGACCGGGGAGTGGGTCGCGCGATACCCGTCGTCGGTCCGGATCACGTCCTCGACGGCGTAGAACCGGATCTGGCGCTCCTGTCTGGTGTTGACAGCAGTGTCGTAATGCTCGGCCTCGTAGCCCGGTTCCTCGCCGGCCGCTCGCCGCTCTTGGATCCACTCGCGATGGTCGGCGAGGCGCTGCTGTGCGATGACACGGGACTGTTCTGGTGCGCGGTCGACGCGGTCGTCGAGGGCATCGAGCAGGCCGTCGTCGCGGTCGTAGCCCACAGAATCGCGCCCGGCGACCATCGCCGCCATCGTCGTCGTGCCGGTCCCGAGAAACGGATCGAGGACCGTGTCGCCGTACACTGAAAACATCGAGAGGAGTCGGTAGGGAATTTCCAGTGGGAAGGCACCGGACCGCTCGCGCAGACCATCGTCGATGGCCTGGGTTTCGCCGGTGAGTTCCCAGAGGTCCGAGAACCACTCGTTGCGCTCCTCCCAGAAGTACGCGCTCTCGTAGCGCGTCTCGTCACCCGGCGGGAAACTCCGGCGCTCGCCGTTGCGAAAGACGAGGACGTGTTCGTGTTCCAGCGTCGGGTAGGCGTTGGGCGGCACCATTCCCGACCCCATGAACTTCGTTGCGCTGTTAGCAGGTTTACGCCAGAGAATGTCCGGGAGCGCCCTGAGCCCACGGTCCGTGAGTCGGGTCGTGATCTCGGCGTGATTCGAGAAGGAACGGAAACCATCGGATAGCGACCTGGTCGCGTCGCCGACGTTGAGACAGGCGATCCCGCCCGGTCGAAGGACCCTGACGACTTCGCCCCAGACGCTGTCGAGTACGTTGTGCATCAACCGGAACGCACGCTCGCCCTCGTCCGCGTCGAGTGCGTCCCCGATCGCCGGATCGAGCGAGGTGAAGATGTCGTCCCACATCTCGATCATGGGATACGGCGGCGAAGTCACGACCAGGTCGACGCTGTCGTCGGGCAGTGCCAGGTCGCGGGCGTCGCCCGTGACTACCCGGTGTGTCGTCTCCATAGAACGGTCCTGGGTGTGCGCTCCCTCGTGTCTTCTGGTTCGAGTTGATTGCGATCCCGTGATCGGTGCCGGTTCACAGCGAGTCCCGGTCCTCGACCATATCCTGAACCTCGTTGATGTTCTCGGCGTTCTCGACAACCATTGTCTGCCAAGAGCGGGGGCCAATCAGGCCATCGGGAGGCCCTGCTCGGCCTCTAGCAGCTCGTGATACCGGTTCCGAATCGTCACTTCCGAGATGTCTGCGACTTCGCTGACGGCCGCCTGCGTCGTCTTCTCGTTCGTCAGGAGCGCAGCGGCGTACACTGCTGCGGCCGCGAGACCGACGGGCGACTTTCCGGAGTGGACGCCCTGCTCTTTGGCGTTCTGGAGCAACTGGCGTGCCCGGTGCTCGGCCTCGTCCGAGAGTCCGAGCGAGGAGGCAAAGCGGGGCACGTAGCTCTCGGGGTCTGCCGGCGCGACTTCGAGACCGAGTTCACGGACGACGTAGCGGTACGTGCGCGCGATCTCGCTTTTCTCGACGCGCGAGACGTCGTTGATTTCGTCGAGCGAACGGGGTACCCCGGCCTGTCGGGCCGCGGCGTACACCGAGGCCGTCGAGACGCCCTCGATGGAGCGTCCCGGCAGGAGGTTCTCGTCGAGTGCTCGCCGGTAGATGACACTCGCGGTCTCGCGGACGTTCTCCGGGAGGCCGACGGCGCTTGCCATCCGGTCGATTTCGCCGAGTGCCTGCTTGAGATTCCGTTCCTTGGAGTCACGGGTGCGGAACCGCTCGTTCCACTTGCGCAGACGCTGCATCTTCTGGCGCTGTTTGCCCGACAGCGAGTTGCCGTAGGCGTCCTTGTCACGCCAGTCGATGTTCGTCGACAGGCCCTTGTCGTGCATCATGTTGGTCGTCGGTGCGCCGACGCGGGACTTCTCGTCTTTCTCGCTGGAGTCGAACGCTCGCCACTCCGGGCCGCGGTCGATCTCGTCGGACTCGACGACGAGACCACAGGAGTCACAGACCGTCTCCCCGTGCTCGTCGTCGACGACGAGCGTTCCCGAACACTCCGGACAGGCCGTCGATGTCGCCTCTTTTTGTTCTTCTTGCTCTTCCTCTCGATTCGTCGTGCGCGCTCTTGATCGCGTTCGTGTATTCGAATCGCTCATTGTACGAGTGCAAACGCCAGGGTATCTCGGTACAGTCCCATGCCGTGCGACAGACAACAACAGGTGGTGTTACACCATCGCCGATCCCGGACGCTCGATTGAGTATCGATTACATATCTGCGATACCCATTTAAACTTGTCGGAGTTGCATTCGAGAACCCAGTGTAAACGGGCCGAACGTGGTGTTTGAAAATCGATACCGCACGCATTCAAGAACTCCTTTTACGTAGCTGGTAACAGGTCGTAGTTCCGCCCAGTGACGCCACATTGCCGTCGACAGTATTAGTTTGCGTCGGCTTCGAGTTCCGTGTCGACTTCGCCAGCGTTCTGTGACTCCTCGACGGCCGTAGTCAGGGAGACGTTGAGCCAGGCCATCGAGACGAGACCGCCGAGGATGGTCACCGCGTTTTTGATTGCGTGGTCGACGATTGCTATGCCCAGTGCAGCAGCGGCCCCGACTTCCGTCGTCAGCGCGGCTACGATGAGCGAGAACGCTCCTTCGTAGAGGCCAACACCGCCCGGTGTCAGCGGAAGGACCTTCGCCAGGTTCCCGACGCTGACCGCAAAAAAGCCCACAGCGACGATGGCGGGCGTCAATTCGACGCCGAAGGCGGCCAGCACGACCAGGGCCGTCACGACATCGAGCGTCCAGATGAGGAGGCTGTTGGCCCCGACGCGAGCGAACGCACCACTGTCTGTCGCGACAGTCTGGATGTCGCCAGTAAAGCGCTCGATGACGCTTGCAACGTAATCGGCGTAGGAATCTGAACTGAGTCGTGTGACGCCGGCACGGACGAGGTTCCGGTCGGAGCGGGCACTCGCGACGATGGTGACCACCGCCACGATAGCGGCCAGTCCGACCCCGGCGGCGACGAGGATGGCTGTCTGACCACTCTGGCCAGTCTCGCCGGGTGCCTGTCCGGTGAGGGCTGCCACGAGTGCGTCCGTCGAACCGGTCGCGGCGAGACCGACCAGGACGATGCCCGCGAGCGCAGTGATCGTCAGCAGATCGAAGACGCGCTCGACGGCTAGCGAGGCGAAGCCTGAGGGGTACGGGATCCCGCGGCGTGCCTTGACAATGTAGGCCCTGACGGCGTCGCCCGCACGTGCCGGGAAGACGAGGTTCCCGGTCTGGCTGATAAAGACTGCACCGGTGAGAAAGCCCCAGTGCTCCCGGAAACCAATCGAGACGAGAATGTCGCGATACCGCAGGCCACGGAGCGGCCACGAGAGCGCGTAGACCACGGCGCTGGCGGCAACGATGCCGTAATCGGCGGCCGACATCTCCGCGATGACGGTACTCGGATCGAGATACAGCGGAATCAGTGCCAGCGCGAGCGCGACGAGGAGCGTACCGCCGGCCAGGGAGACGCGCCGACTCAGGCGCGGACTGACCGATAGCTGCCACCACGTCCTGAGTATCTGGCTGCCCATCCCGAACACGTCCCTGACGAGGTCGACCTTCGAGTCGCCCTTCGGCGTCCAGTCGACGGCGAACTCCTCGACGCGGTAGCCGGACCGCTGGGCACGCACCAGCAGTTCCGTGTCCCAGAACCAGTGGTCGTCCTCGACGTCGTCGAGTAAATCGAGCAGTGCTGTCCGGTCGAAGGCCTTGAACCCACACTGGTGATCCTGCAAGTCCGAGCGGAGAAAGAGACGAACGAGCCTGTTGTACCCCAGACTCGGCACACCGCGCTTTGCCGGCCGGTCGGCCGGGTTTTCGGGCAGCCACCGAGAGCCAGTGGCAACGTCGTACTCGCCAGAACGGATCGCGCCGACGAGTTCTTCGAGGTGGCGCATGTCCGTCGCCAGATCGGTGTCGAAATACACGAGCGTCTCGCCCGACGCTCGCCGGAAGGCGTATTCGAGGGCACCGCCACGGCCGAGGCGTTCGTCGGAATGGACGTGCCGAACCCGGTCGTCGTTGTCGGCCATCCGTGCGGCGATGTCTGGCGTCCGGTCGTCACAGCCGTCTTCTGCGACGATCACCTCGAAACTGCCGGCTGGCAAGAACGAAGCGAGCGTCGATAGCGTCGTCTCGACCGTCCGGGCTATCGTCGCCGCCTCGTTGTAGGCGGGAAGCACGACGCTCACTTCCACGTCGGTCATTGTCCTCTGGTGTGTAAGCGAACGAAAAGTACCTTCTGTTCTGTCGAGAGCGAAGACAGGCCGTTTTACTGCGAGGAATCTCTATACTAGTAGGGCCTGCAATTATAAGACTGTCTGAAGGCCGGCCTGGTCGGTCTTGTGTCACGTAATCTCGTCTTTTCTCTCGTGTCAACCGACAACGAGATGGAATCCGCTACACATCTTGAATCTTGTTGCTTGACAGTAGTCGGTAGCGCGATTTCTTTATCGACTTTCAGCATCGAGACCACAGGCAACATCTTTGTGTTTGTGCGTGTAAACACAACGTATGGGGACGAAAACCATCGGACTCAGAGATGATGCCTATGAACGTCTGAAAGCCCGGAAAAGAGAGGATGAAAGTTTCACCGACCTCGTGAACCGGCTCTTGGACGGAGAACAAGCCGATTGGAGAGAGGGGTTCGGGACACTCGACGCAAAAGCAGCTGAAGAACTTGAACAAGCGGTCGAAACATCGCGCAAGCAGACGAGTGCAGGGCTCGCAGAACGCCAACAGGAGGCAATCGAAGAGCTATCCGATACCGAGGATTCTGATGAAACTGCTTGATACAACATTCCTCATTCATTATTGGGCTGGACGTGAGAGTACGAGAGACTACCTCGAACGGAACGAAAAATTCGAGTTAATCACTACGACGCTCAATATCAAAGAGATTGCTGTCGGGCGAGCCCTCCAAGGGAAACTCGACCGACACGAGATACTGGAAACGTTCGATTGGCTGAACATTATTCCATTCCAGACTGAACACGCCTTCCTCGCCGGACAGGTCGAAGCACAATTGCACCGGGATGAAAGCGTAAATCAAGATAAAATAAGTTTCCCTACTGGAGATGTGTTGATTGCCGCCGTCGCCAAGGAGACAGGCGCAACGGTTGTAACAGAGAATACAGACGACTTCGAATTCCTCAGTGACGTATCTGTGGAGACATACTAATATCCGCCTTCAAAAATGAAATGAAGAACTCGTGAGCAGCCGATTCGTTTATGACGATGCGGAATGTAGCACTTGTCCTCCTGATTATTGTGGCAGGCCGTAGTGGTCCAGCGACCGACGGTGGGCAAACCTCACCCACTGTCTCAGAGACGCAATCCCCTACTCCCGCCGAAACATCCACAACCTCCGAACCGTCCGCAACGAGTACCCCTGAACTGGTTTGTACGTGTCGTATAGGAATTCGATCTATCGGGTTTATTTAGTGCGATATATCTCGTGGTCACGAAAGACTCTATCTTTCGAATGACACCGTAACTTACCCAAGTAGGTGCGCGGATTTTGCGAGGTTATTCGTCTGGGTTGCGGTCACCCAGTATCGAACGCTTTGTGAGATACTGAGTATCAGTTCGCGCCCTGGGTTGAATCCGCCGTTGCGAACCTCGTCAGTCGCTCGTCGATGTCTCCGACAGCGTCGTGGGGGCGATTGACCACGATGTCGCCGGCCGTCGAGCGCCCGATACCGGGAATCGCCCGGAGTTCGTCCATCGAGGCGGCGTTGAGATCCAGCGGGTAGGGAACGCCCGTGACCGACCGATAGCCGTGATCGGTCAGGGCCACGTCGATGGTCTGGCCGAGTGCTCGCTCACCCGGAATCGCCACCAGGAGTGGGTACGTGCCGAGTTGTCGACCGAACGTCTTGCCGTCCTGGTGATACTCCAGGGTCACGTCCGGCAGGACCGTGCCCGGCGGCGCGACCCGCTCGAGCATCGGGTTGTCGATCTCCTCGCGGACCTCCTGTTTGTACTGCTTGAACAGTTGCTTGTGGTCTTTTGCGATCTCTGCGCCGGTGTCTGCCATGTCGGTTCCTTCGAAGGCCATCACCTGCCGGATGTTGATCCGGCGGAGCATGTACCCCTCGTCGTAGACCCGCTCGAGGAATCGCTTGTTGTGCGCGAACGTCTCCCGGCGCTCGCCCTTGAGTCCGTGGACGAGGTTGATTCCGGGGAGGAGTTTGGGGAGTCGGTTGACGGCGTCGTCGCCGGTACTCGGGCCAGTCACTCGCCCGTCGCACTCCGCCTGTTCGCCGGGTCGCCAGCCAGCTTCCTCGTTGACGATCCGGACGGCCTCGAAACACTCGTCGGCAGTGACGTTGAGGTTGTTCTCGTCCTGGACGAGCGGGTCGGCCGACTCCAGGCCGAAGGCTGCGGTGTCGCCAGGCGTGTTGTGCTCGGCGATGATCCGGATCCCCTCGCGGGCCTTCTCGGGCCACGTGACGATGGTGATGGGATTCATGTTGTCGAGGTGGAGTGTCTCCAGGTCAGGAGCCACCTCGCGGATGCCGCTGTACAGCGCCCGCAAGGCGTCGGGATTCGGGGCTTCGCCGTCGCCGCCGTAGGCGAGGATGTCGGCCTGACGACCGAGTCGGACGTTCCTGACGCCGTGGTCCGACAGGGCCCCGACCTCGTCGACGACGCTCTCGGGCGGTCGGAAGTCCGGGTCACCGTACATCGGCTCCGTACAGAACGAACAGCGGTAGGGACAGCCGCGAGAGGTCTCGAGTTCGGCGAGGATGTAGTCGGGGTGGTTGGGGTGCTGTTCGACGACGAAGGCTCCCTTGCGTGCCCATCGAGTCTCCTCCGGAACGCCCCGGTACCGGTCCTCGAACCCTTCGAGGCCGTTGCTGACGAGGTCGTAGGCCGCCGCCTCCACGTCGGCCATCGCCAGGAAATCGAAATCGAGGTCGTCGCGCGCGGTTTCGCTCGCGCCTTCGTTGGCCTCGCCGACGCCGAAACGCACCGGGCCGCCCATCATCGACGTGCCGTCGGCGGTCCAGGCCAGTCGGCGCACTTCGTCGGGTTCGGCCGGGGTGCCCCCGACGTACTTGCCGGGAACGGTCATCCCACCGACGTAGACCAGCAAGTCGGCGTTTTCCACGTCGGCCCAGCGGCGAGTCTCCTCGCGCAATGCGTCGATGGTGTGGTAGGTGATCTGCTCGCGTGGGACGCCGGCGTCGACGAGTGCGCCGGCGGTGTAGCGTGGGTACGTCGAGATGTACGGCGGGACCCCGAAGTGTGCTGGCTCGTCGACGTAGCCGTCGACGATGGTCACCGAGAGGTCGGCGGGGTCTGCAGTCATACGCCAGCATACCGGCTCGACGCCTAAAACGGTGTCTGGTCGAGCCGAATTCGGTTCGGTCGTGGTGAAACGCTTATGTCGCCGGTCGACATATCGATGGTATGACCTACGATACCGTCGTGTTCGACAACGACGGTGTCCTCGTCGGTCGCACCGCCTTCGATGTCCTCCGGGACGCGACCCGGGAGACGTTCGAGGAGTTCGGTGTGTCCGATCCGGACCCCGATCACGTCGACGACATGACCGTGGGGGCGACCCCCAGTCAGGTCACCACGATCTGCCACGAGTACGACCTCGAACCGAAGCAGTTCTGGCGCGCCCGCGACCGCACGATGTCCCAGGCCCAGCAAAAGGAGGCCCGCGAGGGGCGAAAATCTCCCTACCCCGACATCGAGGCGCTGGCCGATCTGGACGCCAGAAAGGGCATCGTCAGCTCGAATCAGCAGGCGACGGTCGATTTCCTGCTGGATCACTTCGAGGTGCGCGACCACTTCGAAACCGCATACGGCCGCGAACCGACCCTCGAGAGCCTCGACCTGCGCAAGCCCCACTCACACTACATCGACCGCGCGCTGGCGGATCTCGACGCCGACAACGCGCTGTTCGTCGGCGACAACGAATCGGACATCACGGCCGCAGAAAACGCCGGCATCGACTCGGCCTTCATCCGTCGACCACACCGCACGGACTGGGAACTCAACGTCTGGCCGACGTGGGAGATCCACTCGCTTGACGACCTCCACGACATCTGTCGTGCTTGATCGGTGTCGTGCCCGACCGGTGTCGCGCCTGCGCCGAGAGCGACGCGATCAGTCGTCGGCGCTGACCGGCCGTTCCTCGGCCTGGCCGTGCCACAGGTCAGCGTACAGGCCATCAGTGGCCAGTAGCTCCTCGTGAGTCCCTCGCTCGCTGATCTCGCCGTCGTCCATGACGACGATGCTGTCGGCGTCCCTGATCGTCGAGAGTCGGTGGGCGATGACGAAGGCGGTGCGGTCCTCGATCAGTCGGTCGAGGCTCTCCTGGATGAGTTCCTCCGTCTCGGTGTCCACGTCGCTGGTCGCCTCGTCGAAGATGATGATCGACGGATCGTTCAGCAGCGCGCGGGCAATAGCGATGCGCTGGCGCTGTCCCCCCGAGAGTTTGATGCCACGTTCGCCGATTTCGGTGTCGTAGCCGTCGGGCAAATCCCGGACGAACTCGTGGGCCTGTGCCGCCTGGGCCGCCGCCTCGATTTCGGTTCTGGCACTCGCAGCGTCGTCCTGTTCGTCGGCCAGCACCTCGCGGTCACCGTAGGCGATGTTCGCGGCGACGGTGCCCGAAAAGAGGTATGGCTGCTGCTCGACGACGGCGATCTCCTCGCGGAGTCGCTGGAGACGGTACTCGCGCACGTCCGTTCTGTCGACCCGGACCGCGCCCGAATCCACGTCGTACAGGCGCGGAATGAGCTTCAGGAGTGTCGATTTCCCGGCACCGGTCGCCCCGGCGAGGCCGATTGTCGCGCCCGCAGGCGCGTCGAGGGACACGTCTCGGACGACCGGGTCGTTCTCGCCGTAGCTGAAGATCACGTCGTCGAATTCGACCGCACCATCGACCCGTTCTGGTTCGTGTGGCTCCTCGGGATCGGTGATCGTCGGGTCCTGTCCGAGGACGCCGAAGACGCGTTCGGCGCTGGATTTGGCCAGTTGATACTTGTTGGCCGACTTACCGACGCGACGCATCGGCGAGTAGAGCCGCCGGAGATAGAGGAAGAAGGCCGCGAAGGCACCGGCGCTCAACATCGCCTCGCCGTCGGCACTCGTGATGAAGTCCATCCCCGCAATGTAGAGGATAGCGACGAACACCACCCCGGTCAGCAGTCGCAGGGCCGAGAAGAACCCACGCCGGATCCGGAGGGCTCTGACTTTCTCGTCGTGGTAGGTCTGGCTCTGTTTGGACACCCGCTCGCGCTCGAAAGCGTAGCGATTGAACGCCTTGATCACCGGGGCACCGCTGAGGTTGTTCTCCAGGCGGGTGTTGAGACGAGCAACGGTCTGGCGGATCGACCGGTAGCGTGGTTCGATCCAGCATAGGAAGAGGCCACTGGCCAGCCCGATCAGGGGAACCGGCGCGAGCGCGATCAGTGCGAGTCGCGGCGAGTACCGCCAGAGGACGAACGCGATCCCGCCGACAGTCGCGATGACCCTGATGATCTGGCGAAACTCGGTATTGAGAAACGACTCCAGTCGGTTGATGTCGCTGTTGAGAATCGACATCATGCCGCCGGTCTGGTGGTTGGCAAAGAAATCCATCGAGAGGTGCTGCAGGTGGTCGTAGGTGTCGTTGCGAAGGTCGCGCTGGACTTTCTGGGCCGTCGACTGGAGCAGGTAGCGCGAGCCAAATCGCGTCACCGACCGTATCAGGTAGGCGATGGCGGCGATAGCGACGAGTCGTTCGAGAAACGCGATCTTCGCTCCAGTGGTTGCGATTTCGCCGCCGGGCAACACGCCGGCCTGTGTCAACAGCCCCGGCTCGCCCGACGAGAAGATCACCCGATCGATCGCTGCTGCGACGATGATGGGTGGGACGAGTCGCGCAAACCGCGTGAGAAAGGACGCAACGATGCCGATCAGCAGGCGCGGCCAGTAGGCCGTCGCGTAGCCCACGAGTTGTCGCATCGGATGGCTGTCGAGGCTCTCGCGCACGCCCTCGAAACCGCCGTAGTCGTCGCTCATGTCACTGACTACGGCTGTAGACTGAAATGTGACGCGTTCTGCTGGTCTATTTTAATAATCACCGAGCACACCAAGTCGACGCGCCCGCCGGGTCGCGGCCTCGAAGACCGCGTAGCCACCCAGGAGGTAGCCAGCGGCGACGACGACCAGAACCGCAAGGTCGACGAGCGGGAACTCCCAGAGTCGCGTTCCATCGACCATCGCCCGCTGTAGGAGTGCGCTGCCCTGTGCGAGCGGCAGGAACCCCGTCCATCCGAGGTCGAACGCTGGCGCGGAAATCAGCAGAACGAAGCCAAACTGGAGGAGGTTGAGCCAGTTGCCAATCCGCTTGTACAACACAGCGATGCCGCCGGCCGCGAACCCCAGTCCGAGGACGGAGCAGATCGAAAGCGTCGAGACGAGGACGATGGTGGCCACCGGCAACTGGAGCGTCGTGTCTGTGATCACGAGCATCACGGCCAGGACGAGTGCCGACGTGATGAACGTCCGGACGACCTTCGCGACGCCCTTGAGGAGGGCGACCGGTGCGAAGCCAAAGGGGGTCATGATGTGGCGTTCCAGCGTCCCCCACTGGACCTCGCTGCCGATGTCGTTGGAAATCGAGGAGTAGGCTCCGACCGACAGCGTCCACAGGAAGTAGCCGACAATGATGCCTTCGAGCGAGTCTGTCAGTGCCTGTCCGGCAATCATGCGCCCGCCGTAGAAGAGCAGTCCGAAGAAAAACAGCGAGATAACAATGCCACCGATAGCGTTGGCGGGATAGCGAACGAAGATCAGATACTCGCGGTACAGTACGGCCCGTGCGAGGTGGTAGTGCGTCGCAGACCGTGGCTCCGTTTCGTCGGGTTGCCCGCCGTCGCCCTCACTGGCCCGGTGCCGGCTCATCGCCGCTCCGCACTGGTGAGCCTGACGAACACGTCTTCGAGGTCCGGTTCGACCGTCGTCATGGCATCGAGGCGCACATCGTTTACTCGTAAGACATCGAAGAGTTCGTACAGGCCGTCGCTATCGGTCGTCACCTCGATGCGCGTGGCGGCGTCGACCGTCGACACGTCAGTCACCTCGAAGCGTGTCCCGAGTTCGCGCTGCAGGTGGTCGTCGATGTCGGCACTCGTCACCCGTACTCGCTGTGTCTCGAAGTCCGAGAGCAAGCGCCCGACAGCGTCGTTCGCGATGACCTCGCCCTCGTTCATGATGACGACCCTGTCACAGACGGCCTCGATCACGTCCATGTCGTGACTGCTGAGGATCACCGTCAGGTCCCGTTCTTCGACGATACGGCGCAGTTCACGTCGCAGCGTGAGCGAACTCTCCACGTCGAGGCCGAGCGTCGGTTCGTCGAGAAAGATCACGCTGGCGTCCGTCGCGAGGACACTGGCCAGTGACACCTTCTGTTTCATCCCTCGTGAGAGACTCCGCACTGGTTGGTCGGCCTTCTCGGCGAGATCCAACTGGTCGAGGAGCCGGTCGTGGCGGTCGCTGACAGAGTCCGGGTCGACGCCGCCGATTGTCGCGAAATAGCGCAGGTTCTCCTGGACAGTCAGACGCCAGTAGTCGTTGCGCGCGCCTTCGAGCATCGCGTCCACGTCTGCGCAGGCACTCCGTGGTTCCTGGTACACGTCGACGCCCTGGATGTGGACGCTGCCCTCGTCGGGGAGGACCATGCCGAGAATGCACTTGATCGTCGTGGTCTTGCCGGCCCCGTTCGGGCCCAGTAGCCCGACGACAGATCCGCGCCCGACGGAGAACGACACGTTGTCGACGGCGGTGACGGCGTCGGCACCACTGCCAAAGCGCTTCGAGAGTCCATCTACGACGAGCGCGGCCGCCGACGGTTCGACTCCGCGCGCTGGTGTCGCCTCCTCGACTGGTCTCTCCGATGAACTCCCCTGCGTTGCCATCGCTCCGTGTACGTCGTCGTCGAATAAAAACTACAGCACGGATCGACACTCTAGACGTAGATGTGGCCCTCGTTCCGGGAACCGTACAGCGGCGAGTCGCCACTCGCAGCGACACGGCCAGCCGAGAGGACAGCGCCGAGACTGTCGAGTGCGTCGTGGTTCTCCTCGTAGATGCCCCGGAAGTTGCCGATGTCGACGCTACAATCCTGGATGCCGTTGACGTTGGTCCTGCGGCGGTCGTGACGGTCACCCTTGTATCCCTCGCGATAGAGGCCGAGCCAGCCGAAGGTCGCAGCCGGATAGACTTCGATGACGCGGGTGGCGGCGGCCTCGTCTTGCATCGGTGCGACGGCGACACCCGGGTCGTCGGCGACGCCGGCGAGCACGTTCCGAAGGCCGTAGAACGTCTGGTACTGGACCATCCGGTCGTACGGACAGAGTGCCGCCCGCCGAAGGTCAGTTTCCCGCCGGAGGGATGCGGTACCGTCGCCGGTGTGTTCCCGCGCCGTCGAGCGACACGTCGACGCGAACGTGTCGGGGTCTTCGGGCCCGTCGAGCGTGAGCCATTCGATCAGCCCCGCCCACTCGCCGTCACAGTGTTCGTCGAGCAGTGCTTGCGGAAGCGAGAACGGGAAATCCAGCCCGACCACGTCGAACCCCGCTGTCAGACGGCTTTGCAGACCAGCGTGAGCGTCTTCGCGGTGTGGCCCCCACTCGTCAGCGGCGCGGTAGCAGTCCTCGACGATCATTCCTGCGTCGGTACACCGTGCTTCTGTTAGCCAGAGCGAGCGCCCCGCGTCGCTCGCCCCACTGAAGTCGACACCCAGCACACGCGAACCCATGACACACCAGTATCACTGACCCAATATGAAAGTTCTCCCCCGACCATAGGAAACTGCGTAAACTACCCCACCCTACTCGCTCCCTCCCGCCTTGCGGCGGTCGGTCACTCCTTGGGGGCGGGGCTTTACCGCAACGATATTGTACCCCGCGACTCCGTGTGGTTCGAGAGAGCGAAGCTCTCTCGTCATCACGAAAGGCGTTTTACGCCTTTCGAACGACATGGATGCGGCCCGGCTTCCTCTTACCGTCCACAGCGTGGCCGGCGGGTCGGAGCAGTGCTGCGACCCGCCTACCGGAGCCGTGCTGTGGATTGTCCCGCCGGTTTAATTCCCGGTGTTTTCACGCTCTACCCCAAAACGGGGACGGGAGTCGAACCCGTTCGCGGTCGTCGTTCCCGAGTGTCGGGTGCGAGGCCATCCGGCCTTGCACCACAGATGCCGGTTTACTCGCGGCATCTACCGACCCCGACTTGTGCGAGGACGGCAGTAATTCATTGTCACGAGATGGACGAAAAAAACCTTTCGGACGCGCTTCCTTTCCGCCCTCCCGCTCGCTTCGCTCGCGCTTGAGGACGGAGGCTCCGCGCTACAGCTTGCTGAATGTATTATGGCTTCCGTCTCCGAAATATGTTTGTCCCACGCGGTCCAACAGATTCCCATGCCAGCAACCCTCGAAGTCGTCTGCACCGACGACAGTTGCGAACTCGACATGTTCGAGTTGCACTACACGTACGATATGCCCGACGACGTGGGCGTGACGGACTTCCAGTGTCCCTGCTGCGGTGGTGTCGAATCACTCCGTGAGGTGGCACTGTAATGCTCGATTTCGCCCGTTCGATCGGCGACGCCGTCGTCGAGAACATCGGCCGTGCGGCCGGCCGTGTCCAGGAGAAGACGCCGCTTCCGGCGGATTTACTGGAGAGCGACGACGCCTATCTCGTGGTCTTCGACGCCCCCGACGCGACCGCGAGCGACGTGCAGGTCCGCTACGTCGACGACCGCGTCGAGGTCCGAATCGACCGCTTCCGTGACTTCTACGAAGACTTCGAGATGCGCTATCCGGGCCGCGGCCTCTCGCTCGACGGGAGCGTCACCCTGCCAGCGGATGCCGTGGTCGACGCCGAGGCGGCGACGGCCACGCTGAAGCGGAACGGGACGCTCCAGGTTCGCGTTCCGAAAGCGGTCGAGGAAGACGCGGAGGACGATACCGAAGAGAGTACCGAGACGGACGATACCGAGGTAAGTGCGGAGACGGCAGACGACGAGAACACAACAGACAACGAGACGACACCGGACGACGAGTCGTAGTCACTCCTCGTCCAGCGTCATGCCCTCGACGACCTCGAACGCCTCGTCGCCGTCGAACCGGTCGGGGTCGTAGGCGTCGACACCGTCGTCGCCCAGCGCCTGTTCTGCGACGGTGCGACCCAGCGCCGGCGAGCGCATGAGTCCGTGGCCGTGCCAGCCAGTCGCGACGAAGAGACCCTCGTCAACCCGACCAAGGAGTGGGTCCCGGTCGGGTGTGGCGGTACACAGGCCGGCCCAGGAGTGGTCGACCGTCGCATCCAACGTCGTCGCCCGGCCGAATCGGTCGAGTGCACTCCGTTCGAAGCACTCGTCAGCCGCAGGATCCCAGTCGTCCGGGTCGACCTCGTGGGCACCGTCGCCGACCAGGAGGCCATCGTCCCAGGGCCGCCAGTAGACGTGCTGGGTCGCGTCGTACGCCATCGGGAGCGTCGCCCGAAGCGGTTCGGTGACGAGTGCCTGCGCGCGGTACGCTTTCAGCGGAATCTCTATATCGGCACCAGCGGCGAGGTCCCGCGTCGCCGGGCCGGCGGCCACGATGACGGCGTCGAACGTGACGGTGTCGGTCGGCTCCGCGACCGTCGTCGTCCCGGTCAGCGAGACGGGCGCGTTCGTGCGCACATCGACGCCTCGTTCGATGACTCGCCTGGAAAGCTCACGGGCGTACGCGGTCGGATCGACGTAGCCGGCACGGCGTGCGATGGCGGCGACGGTCACGTCGTCGGTGGTGAGTTGCGGGTAGCGCTCACCCAGTTCGTCCGGATCAGCGAGGGTCACGTCGCGGCCGTGTGCTTGCATACGCGGGACCTGCTCGCGGATCGCGTCGGCGTTTGCAGTGTCGCCCTCGCGAGCGAACCAGACGTACGGGCACTCGGTGAGGACGCCGAGTTCACGGAAATAGTGGAGCGATTCCGCCGCGACAGCGCCGTCCAGGTCCTCGGCGAAGGCATCGTAACAGATGCCGGCCGCGCTGCCAGTCGCGCCGCTCGCAATCTCGTCGCGGTCGTACAGGACCACGTCTGCACCGCGTTCGGCGGCCGCGCTGGCGGCAATCAGGCCGACAGCGCCGGCCCCGATGACGGCGATTCGCATCGGTCAGCGAACCGATTCGAGACCGCGGGCCGGGTAGCCAACGACCGTATCGGCTCCGGCGTCTTTCAGTTGTGCGACGCGGTCGGCTACCGTCTCTTTGTCGCCGACGAGGGCGTAGTCCCGGACGGCCTGTGTGAGCACGTCACGCGCTCGACCGCGGGCCGTCGCGTCAGTTGCGGCGTCCTCGGGCAACGCCGCCCGGACCGGCCCACGGCGAGCGGTGTAGGCCCCGACCGCGTCGAGGATAGCGTCCTCGTCGTCGGTTAGCACGGTCGGTGTGTAGACGGCAATATCGCCCTCGAAGCCAGCGGCCCGGAGTGCCCGCAGGTCCCGCGTGGTCGACCGCGAGAGGAGTTCGAACTGCGTGCCGCCGACCGCGAGTGCAGGCCGTTCGATCCCCTCGGTCCCGACCCAGGGATCCGCTGCCGCCTCGGCCGCGTCCCTGAGGCGCGGTACAACGGCGCGTTCGGCCTCCTCGCTGGTCAGGTAGGCGTCGTGGCCGGCCACGAGCACGCGCCCGACGCCCTCGGGAAGTCCAGCGAGCGCGCTGTCATCGCCAAGCGGATCGAACCCGTCGACCCGAACTGGCGTCGTGACCCGGACGCGCTTCGTCTCGGCGAGCACGGCGAGCGTCGACCGGTCGGGCAGATGTCGCGCGCCTTCGTAGTCGATTGTCACCGTCTCCACGTCGAGGGCAGCCGCCCGGGAGACGTCGACCTCTGTGGGTTTGAGTGCTGCCGCGTCGATACCAGCGTCCGTCAGCGTTACACCTGTAAGCATGGTAGCAGCCGGGCGAACCCGCCCGTTCAGTTGCTCACTCGTACCGGATCGGGAGGCAAAGTCCTGTCGCTTCCGGTCGGGCCGTGATCGAGATCAGACCTGATCCCGAACGCTGGGTGGCAACTCGTCGTCCCGGTCGGCGACGCGGTCGGGTTCGGCGGGTATCTCCCAGTCGGTCGCGAGTTCGAGGAACTGGACGAGCATGTTCGCGGTCGCGCCCCAGACCGTGTAGCCCTCGACGTGGAAAAAGTGCAGGCGGATGTCGCCGTAGTGGGGATGGTCGCGGCGCTCGGACTCGTAGTTGTCCAGATCGGTTAGCCCGTCGACGGGTAACGCGACGACTTCGGCCACTTCCTCGTCGCCCGGCTGGTACTCGCGGTCCGGGATGCGGCCGACGAACGGCCGCACCGAGTAGTGTGAGACCGTCCGGATATCGTCGAGTCGGCCGACGACGTTGACTGCACGCGGATCGAGTCCGATCTCCTCCCGGGCTTCCCGCAGTGCCGTTCGAAGGGGTGATTCGTCCTCGGGTTCGCGCCCGCCACCGGGGAAACTCATCTGGCCGGGGTGGTCCGACAGGTGGTCCGCTCGCTTGGTGAACAGCACGTGGTGAGAATCGTCCTCGCCCGCCCGGGTACTGACGGGAACGACGACGGCGGCCTCGCGCTGCTCTCCGGTGATCGTTGTGGCGTCGTGGCTCGCCACCCGGTCGAACTCCATACGCAGTCGTGGTGGTGGATGCTCTTAATTTCCATGGAAAAAGATCCCACGAAGGTATTAATCGTCGACCGCGTCGGTGAGTCGCTCCCTGGCATCGGCGACATCGACCGGTCCCCACACTTCGAGTTCGTAACTTACGTCGAGCAGTCGCTTCATAACGGTCTCGTCGTCCGACTGGACGGCGACGGCACTCTCCTCGTGAAACCGGTTCTCGACTGCCCTGGCGAGTCGCTCCTGGTCGACTGTCCGTTCCGGCACGTCCAGAATATGTGGCAGATCCTCGGCTTCGGCCGGTAGCTCCGGAAACGCCGCCGGGCCGGGCGCGAGTAGCGTCTCGTCGCCCGCCTCAAGGACTGCGAGGTGGTACGATGCCACCGCGTCGTCGATTGCGCCGTCGGGATCCTCGACCTCCTCGGCCCGCTTGAACGCGAGTTCGGAGAGTGCCTCGGTCAGTTCCTCGCGTGTGAGCGCGCCAAAGAGGTCGACCACGCCCGCGAGTTCGTCGGCCGTCGGTTCCATATCCAGTGACCGGAGTTGCTGGGGCTTGATACTACCGGACGCAAGCCGCTGTCGTTACAGCCGGCTGTCCGAGCGTTCCGGACAGCCCGGTTCATAGTGACCGTTATAAGTCTTTACGGGATTGATCGCACGACGACGTGCGACCGATCCGGTAATCAGTTACAACAGTCACTATCAGTCCCGCAAGCCGTCGATAGCGTCCCGGGAGCGTCCCAGGACAGTTTCGGGTTCGAGCGCAGACGAGTGCCAGGCCGGTAAGCGACGGTCCGTCCCGGGTTCCGTGACGCCACGGACGTACTCCCGGACCTGTTCGCGCTCGCCGGCAGGGTCGTAATCGAGGCCGTTGAACCGCGCGTCGGCGGCGTACTGGGTGACGAGTCGGTCGGCAGCAGTCGTATAGGTCTCGCGCAGTCGGTCGTAATCGACATCGATACCCTGGTCGGCCAGCACGCGAAAGAGGGCCTGGCCGACCTCGAGGCACATATCTCCCAGTCCTGCAGGCCCGCTGACGGCCCGGTGGTCGTGTTCGTGCGTGCCCAGATCGACCTGTGCGCTGCCGGCAAAGCCCGCCACGTCGAAGGCGTCCCCGAGCGTCCCGACTTCCAGACCCCACCCTGGCTGGACGCGCAACGACCGGACCACGTCGCTCGTCGCGGCGAACTCGCCGGCCAGCGCGTAGCGAAACGCCTGCAGGTAGTCGACGACTGCGTGGTCGGTCATCTCGTCGAGGGCAACGAGAAGCGGCCGGACGAACAGCCGAAACAGTCGCCCGTACAGCCGGTTGTCTTCGACGCGGGCGTAGTACCCCTTGACGAAATCGTAGTCGGCGGCGAGCGGAGCCAGGAGTTTCGGGACGTGCCGCGGGGAGTAACTCGTCGCGTCGGCGTCGTGGACGGCCACGTAGTCGTGCCGGGCCGCGACACCGAGTGCAAGCCACACGTCACGGCCCTTGCCTGCATCGCCCGTCAGTCCGTGGTCTCGGAGGCAGTCCTCGATCGCCGGCGCGTTACACCACAACACTTCCGTCGACAGGTCGAACGCCTCGACCCACGAGGCGACTTCGGCGACCTGCTCGGCACTGGCGCGCAAGGGCACGTACACCCGCTGTGGATCGACCCCTTCGAGCGTCGAGAAGACGTGCTCGGCGGCCAGGCTGGCGTCGTCCCGTCCGGTCATCGGGACGACGACTGCCGACCGGTCGGTCGGCGCGTCCGGATGCGCACCGTCGTAATCGTGCAGCGTGGCGACTCGCTCCTGGACGTACTCCATCACCTCCCTCTTGGACTCTGAACGCAAAAACTGCGTGCCTACGCTTGCGCTCCGGCCGGGAATCGACCGTCGAAGTACATCCCAGCGAGTGAGAGAAGCACGAGGGCCAGGACGACCGCCAGTCCGGTAAAGATCGTTTCGAAGCGATAGCCGGCAGACGAGAGGGTGCCGACAATCGTACTTCCGGAGGACTGGATGATCATCATCGAGCCGCTGTAGACGGCGTAAGCGCTGCCGCGGTGGTGGTCGGGCAGTGAGCCAAGCAGGTAGGTGTCGACGGCGGGAAAGAGACTATGGATCACGTACCCCATGACCGCACTGAGGACAGCCAATGCCAGGAAGCCACTGAGCACCGTCGAGAGGAGGACACAGAGGAGGAAGCCCCCGATTATCGAGAGGAGCAACGGCACCACGGGGACCTCGTCTGCGAGACGGCCAGTAATGAAGAAGGCCGGGACGCCGGCACCGAAGACGACCGTGAGTAACTGGTTGGCATCCGTGCTCGTCAGCCCTTTGGCGATGAGATATTTGACGTAGAAATTGAACAGCCCGTTCCAGACCAGTCCCGTCACGCCGATGACGGCGACGCCGGCCAGGATGATCCGCCACTGGTGGCGGGTCGCTGCCAGGAACGCCGTGTCCTCGCCGCCGGCGTCTGGCATATCTGTTCGCCGGGCAGTCAGCCCGAAGGAGACACCGGAGAGTGCGGCCGCGACGGCGATCGCCTGGAAGACGGTTCGCCAGTCGCCAGCGGCGATGGCGGCAATAACGATTGCCGGCGCGCTGACTGCGGCAGTCTGACTCGCAGTGCCGTGGACCCCGAGCGCCGTCCCGACGCGGCCGGGGAACAACTCGCTGACCAGCGGGTTGGCGGCGATAAAATACGTGCCACTCGCCAGTCCCATCAGGAACGCACCGACCATGACCGTCGAGACGCTGTTCGCGATGGACGTGGCGACGGCTGCGGTGGTGAGAACCAGTGACGAGACGACGATGACCCGCCCGCGCGAGAACCGCGTGAGCAGGTAGCCCGTCGGGATCCGTGGGATCGCACTGCCCAGCCACGCGAGCGTGGCAACCGTCCCGAGTGCCGCGTCACTGGCCTGGAAGGCACTACCGAGTGGCTCTAGCAACGGTGCAAACACGACGCGTGCGAGGTTGACGAGGAAGACCAACCCGAGCAGCGACCCGAAGACGGTTCGCCGAGACACACCTCACTGTGCGTCGCTGACGGTGACAAGGGTTGCGATACGGCGCGAGCCTTTTTACTGTCGGCCCTCCCACAGCCGGGTATGGAGTCAGTACGGTCGGGATTGCGTGCCGGGGATCTCGAGAAAGACAACTACGGACGACTCGCCTGCACAGCCTGTGACGAAGAGCTATCGACGCGTAACGATCCCGACGAAATCGGGAAAGTGAGAGTGTGTCGGGAGTGTGGCACCGAGTGGCAGGAGATGTGACCGAGAGGCTGTTCATACTACCGGCTGTGAGTCTGTCAATGATTTCGCGACCCCGGAGTCGCGAATATCTTGAAACAGTTACAGCCGGCAGTATCACTCGAAGACAGCGTCGAACGCGCTTGCACCCAGCGGTTCGAAGCGGCCAGCCGCGACGTTCTCGGTGACGTGGTCTGGCGACCCCATTCCGACGAGCGAAGACGCAACACCGGGTGCCGAGCGGGCGAAATTGATCGCACGCTGGGCGCTCGTCTCACCGTCGAGTTTCGCCGCGACCTGGCCGGGGAGGCCGTCTGCAAGCTTGCCTTGCATGAGCGATGCACTCGTAAAGACCGACAGTTCGGCGTCGTGGGCGAACCACAGTGCCGACTGTGGCCCCTCGGCACCCTCGTGGGACTCGATGGTGAATGCGTCTGCCATCTGGACGTTGAAGGGGAGTTGCACGCCACGGAAGCCGGTCGTCTCGTTGCCGGCAGCGTCGGCCGCCGCTCGTGCGCGCCGGACGATTTCCGGCAGCGACAGGTAGTTCTCCGCCGTCGCCGACACGCGCAAGGCCTCCCACGTCGCGACGCCGTAGTGCCTGATGTCGCCCGCCGCCCTCCGCTCTTCGAGGCGAGTGAACGTCGCTTCGAGTTGCTCGTAGACGGCCCCACGAGAGCGTTCGGTGAGCTGTGTCTCCGGGTTGTGGACGTAGTAGAGATCAATCGTCTCCAGTCCGAGGTTGTCCAGTGACCGGTCTATCTGGTCATCGATGAACCCCGGCGCGATGCAGTGCTGGCCCCGCGCCAGATCGTCGCGGTCGATAATACCGGTATCGAGGTACGTAGAACGGATATACTGGGCCGGATCGTCCGGCCGCTCGCCGTCGAAGGGGACGAAGCCACCCTTGGTCGCGACGAGGATCGCCTCCCGGTCGACGCTGCTTTCGGCGATGGCGTCGCCGACGACGCGCTCGGAACGCTGGTGACGATAGTTGATCGCCGTGTCGAGGACGTTGATCCCCGAGCGAAGCGCGTCTTCGATGGCCTCGCGGTAGCGGTCGTCCCGTTCGTCGGTCGGGTCACCGAGGTAGGTCCCCATCCCGATACTCGAGACGACGCAGTCGCTGAAGCGCCTGAAGTACGTGCGTGCAAAGTCGTCGTGAGCCTCTCGGTATGCCCACGTCGCCGACTGGGTTGCCATACTGCAGCTTCGGGTCCGACGACAAAAAAGCGCCAGATCGAACCGCGATCAGACCTCACCGGCCATTGCGTCGAACAGGTGGCCCTTGAAATCGGTCATGGCAACGCCGCTGCCCGGGCCGATACCGTTCATGTGATCGACCGACAACTGCCCTCCGCCCATCCGAGCGTGCCCACCGGCCGATCCCATCGGGATGTCTTCGACGACAGCCTCCAGAGTCTTGCCCATGTGGACCCGGTCGTCGCGGGACCGACCAGAGAGGTGGAGCATATCCCCCTTCCTGCCCATCACGACCACAGCGGTCACGCCTTCGAGTCGGAGTAGTTCGTCGGCAGCCTGTGGAATTGCGTCGACGTTCGACACCGTGCCGACATCGCTGACCGCGAAGGCGTTTTTTATTTCTCGATCCGTGATCGCCTGTGCTTTCACCTCGAGCACCTCGGCGTCGACCTGTGGGTTGGCGATCCGGTCGAGCAGGTCCTCGTCGATTCCTTCGTACAGGTACTCGGCCGCCGCGAACTCGGCTGGACAGCACCCCTTCGTGAGCTGTTTCGTGTCCGATTGAATACCATAGAGGAGACCTGTCGCGACTTCCGGATCGATGAGGTCGCCGTCGGCGTCGACGTTCTCGACCTCGGGATCGATCAACTTCCAGTCGAGTGATTCGAAGTACTCGGCAAAGATGGTCGCACAGGCCCCGTACTCCGTTCGAACGTCGGTGAACGTCTCACCGCCACCGCCACCGGGGTGGTGGTCGACCACGGCAAGCGGGTCGATCCCCTCGGCACCGGGAAACCCGCGGGCGCTGTTGTGATCGACGAGTACGACTGCCTCTTCGGCGATTTCACTCGCGGCCTCGATGTGATTGAAATCCAAGTCGAGGACGGTCTGGAACGCCCGGTTTTCCTGGTGTCGAATCTGACCCGAATAGTACAGTGTCGGGTCTGAACCGGCCCGACTGGCGAGTCGGGCAGCGGCGAGTGCACACGACATCGCGTCCGGGTCGGGATTAGGATGCATCAGCACAGCGACTGCTTCGGTCTTGCCCAGCAACTGCTTGAGGCGCTCGCCAGGTGATCGGCGGAGTCGCCCGATTGCAACGCGGATACCGATCAGTGTAAGCAGGAGTCCGACGACGATCAGCGCGGCCAGCAGCGGGGACTCACGCGCGAACGTAGTGATGCTCTCGAGTTCACGCTGCAGACCACCCACTTGCCAAAGCGGCATACAGACACAGTTTTCATCGGCACTGATTAAGAAGGTTCCCCCGATTTAGCCGAACATTGTCTTACTCCGTCGCCAGATAGGCATCGATAGCGTCCCGGTAGCCGGAATGATAGGTCGAATGAACAAACGCATAGCCGAGTGATCGAAGCCGTTCGTTTGTGCATCGCTTGCTGGTCTGTATCCGGCGACGAACAGTCTCCGAGAGGCTGTCGTCGGCCAACCGCTCTGCTTCCGTCTGTTTGGGCGGTGCAGGGACGCCACACTGGTCGGCCAGCCAGTCGGCGAAGGTCCACTTGTCGACCGGTTCGTCGTCAACGACGAGGACGACGCCGTCCCGAACCAGATCCTCGGTGAGGACGAACGCGACGCTTCCGGCGGCGTCGTCCCGGTGGACCATGTTGAGATACCCCTCGGTCACTGGCCCCTCCAGGTAACGCTCCAGCCGGTAGCGGTCTGGACCGTACAGGCCCGCGAAGCGTGCGACGGTCCCGTCGATGCCCGCCTCGCCGGCCGTCTCCAGGGCCACGCGCTCGGCTTCTGCGAGGACGCGAGTCTTGTCGGTCGTCGGATGTAGCGGCGTCGTCTCGTCGACCCACTCACCGTCGTGGTCGCCGTAGACGCCCGTACTCGACGTGTAGACGAGCCGGTCAGGTGGGTCGTCACGCGCGCCGAAGTGGTCGATGACCGTTTCGAGTCCGTCGACGTAGACCCGCCGGGCCGCTTTGGCCCCGCGACCGCCGGAGCTGGCGGCGAAGACGAGGGCATCGACCGCAGGGACTGCTGACAGCCCGTCCGGATCGGTCACGTCGGCCTGGACGGCTGTCCCACCTGCGTCTTCGATGGCTGAAACGCCGCCCTCGGAGCGACGGACGCCGACCACGTCGTGGCCGGCCTCGGTCAGTTGCCGGCACAGCTCCAGTCCGATGTAGCCACAGCCAAGGATCGCGACGCGCATCCTCACCCCTTGCGCTGCTCGATGTACTGATGGAGCAGCGCGTACTCGGCGACGGTCATCGGGAAGCGGCCCTCGACTTTCTGCTGGATTTCTTTGGGTTCGAGTTCACCATCGACGCCTGAAGCCAGCGTCTCGACGTCGAGAACGGCCGTCGTCATCCCCATCAGCAGGATGTCGCGGGCCTCCGCTTCTATGGTGTCTGCCGGCGGCGACTCGTCGTCGAGTGCGATGATCGCGGCGGCCTCAGTGAGTTCGATGTCGGGCGACCCTTCGTCGAGCAGGGCCTGAACCGTCGCCCGGTCGAGACCGACTTCCTCGACGACACGGTTGATTCCCACCGATTCGACGACCGCAGCGAGCCGTTGCTCGTACGCTCGTTGCAACGCGGCAGGCGAGCGCTCGCCCGCGTCCTCGAATTCGCCTCTGAGCATAGGCGACCTACAGCGGCGTCACACAAATCAGTATCACTCTCCGCCGGGGTCGGGCCAGCCAGACGACTGTTCGACCGTGACGCCGTTCACGTCGCCGACACCGGTCTTACCCGGTGGCACGACGACTGGAACCGTCGCCGAGACGTTGAAGGAGACTCGCGTCGCCCGCCCCAGACGTTCCGGCCGCCCGTCCTGGTTTACGTCCAGTGTGACGGGGGCTCCGTCACGGACGTAACTGAACTCACCACCGGGCGTCGTCGGTCGGCCCTGCGAGGCCCGCACACCGAAACGAGCGTACTCACCCCTGACGTCGACGTGCCAGACGTTCATCGTGGCATACCAGTAGCTGGGGGCCGGCGCGAGCGGGAGCCCCGAGGGCATCGCGCCGAACGAGCGCTTCAATGCCTTCCCGTACGCTCGCTTCGTGGCCTGCGCTGCTTTCCGGGACGCGACTTCACGCGCCAGTTCCCGTGCGACCAAGTGGGTCGCCGACCGACTCTCGTTGACAGTGTCCGTGTCCGGGCGTCCCTTTTCGTCCTGCAACCGCTCCGACAGCGACGCGTTCAGTCGCATGGCGAGTTTGTCACGCTGGGCGACCGAGAGGTTCGCGTGGTCGCCCGTGAGCGTGACGAGTCGCCGCGTCGCAGACCCGTTTGCCAGCGCCAGCGCGCGGGCATGCGTCGTGTTCCACGGCAGGAGCGCCTTTTCGACGAGTAACCGCCGGATCGTCGCGCCTTCGATGCCAGCACTGTCTGCCAGCACTGATTGCTGGCCCCTCATCACGTACCGGTTCGCAGTGGCGACGCGATTCCGAAGGAACAGCTGTTGCCGTCGCAGTTTGACGGCTCCCAGCACCGTCGTCGTCTCGTTTGCGGTCTGTCGCCGGCTGCGTACGGTCGAATCGTCCAGAGCGCTGGTGTTGAGCGTCCGGACGGTTGCATTGGTCGCGTTGAGCGTCCGGGCCGCAGTATCGAGTCGGACCCCGCTGTTGGTGCCGAAAAGCCCGTCGACGGCACTATCTGTGGCCTGCTGGTGTGGGACGCTGAAGACGTTGATGTTTCGTACGACCAGCGGATGTGATCGGCCGTCCACCGCCGGGATCTGTTCGCTGGTCAACCGGGCCTGGGTGAGGTAGGCCGGTGCAGTGTCGGCACTGAGTCGTACCGGGCCGCCAAGACCGTCGAGTCGCGGCTGGTGCTCCGCCGGCGGTCGCTCCCTGGCCTCCAGTCCATCCTGCAGGCTGTCGAGGGAAGTCCCGCTGTCTTGCAACGCCGCGTCGAACGAGGATGCGTGGTCTCGGCGGTCCTCGGCCCGCGCTTCCAGTTTCGCACTGACGGCGTCGAGATACGCCGCTCGGACAGCCACTCGTGCCTTCGTCGCGGCACTGTCGTAGCGCGCCGGCGCGTCGAGCAGCGCGGCCCGGCGCTGCTCCAGACGCTTCGCGAGCGCGGCTGGCGGATTCTCCTCGTAGGTCCCGATTTTTCCTCGTTCCATCGTGACATTGACCGCTCGAACCTGCTCGCGAAACGTCATGAGGTCGCGATACACCCACTCGGAGATGGTATCAGGCTGCGCGAGCGATATCGTCGTGTTCGCCGTCCCGAGCGTCCCGGTCACGACACCGTCGAGGATGTCGTCTCGTTCCCTGGGGCCGTTGATCGTCCGCCGGATCGCACGCTCACGAACACCGGCGAGGTTCGGCCCGGACAGCGGCCCGGCACCCCGTTCGTGGGCCGTGCTGATCGGTCGGTTCGGTGCGGGCGTACCCCCTGTATGACGGCCCACGACGGCGACGCTGATGTTCCGGACGGCGGTCTCGTTGGCCCAGGTCGTTCGCTGCCGCCGCTTGCTGCCGTTGGCCGTCTCGACTCGGCGCTCCCAGACGTACCCGGTTTCCGTCCGGGTGATCGTCTGTCGGCTATAGGTTTCGAATGGATGCCAGTCCCCGGCTGTCGACGGCGGCTGAATCGTCACGTTCCGGTTCCACTGGGTCTGATTCTGGCGTTCGCCGACCTTCGTCCAGTTATTTCCTGGGCTTGTTGGCGGTTTCGACGTGCCTCGCCTCTCTGTCTCGACGTGTGTGACCGCCCGGGCCTCGATACTGTAGGTCGAATTGATAGTCCGTTCGATCCGGCTATCGTCGAGCATGGCCAGCAGCGCGCTGTCTGCCGTCCCATTGACGCCGATCCGGGTCTCGTCGTCGGGTCCGGTTCGGTTCGATTTTTCCACCCCCTGGATCTCGCTATCAGCGGGCTTGGTCGGCCCGTCGAGCAGTGCTTTTGTTACCCTGGAGTCGCGGCCTGTCGCCACAGTGAGGTCGTCGGTTGTCGCACGCGCGGCCGCAACGCCGAGCGTGTGCCGTCCCCGGGGGTCGCTGTGGCCGATTGTCGAACGCTGGAGTTTCAACAACGCGGCGTTGGTCGCGACACCGACGTGCTGGTTCGAGACGACGTTCTGGATCGGGACACCGCTGTACTGGACGTAGCCCCGCGACCACGCCAGCGCATACAGTTGTGCTGTCAGCCGTTGGCTGAGTCCGGGTTTCGTCACACCGGCGTCGAGCCGTTGCTGGTAGGTCTGGACGCGTTCGTGAGCAGGTAAAACGGGCGTCTGAACCGCAACCGTCGGCGTGATCGTCCTTCTATGGAGCACGCGGTCGTTGCGACGCGTCGTCAGCGTGATATTGTGGAGCGTCACCCGCAATGTCGTTTCGTTTTCACCGACCTGCTCGATCCGGACGCGGCGCTTGGCGTCGCGAAGCGCGCGCTCGGTCCCCGTTCCCGGCAGCGAGGCAGTGGTTGTCACGTCGCCCTGATGAGCCGTCGCCTGTCCGAGACGTTGACGAGCAGTCAGGTAGATCCGCAGACGCAGAGCGTCTCGGAACGCCGTCGAGTCGTTGAGGACCGCTCCAGCGGTCGTGTCTGCAGGCTCGATGACGGGATTGGCCGCGGCTGCCTCGCTCGCATCGACGACCGATTCCCGAACCGTCGTCTGGGTCGATGCAGTCGTCTGGTCGATGGTGACTGCGACCTCGCCGTCAGTCGGCGGCCGCCGGGGCTGGATCGTCGCCGCAAGCGTCGCGCTGCTGACGAGGAGGAGCACTCCAAGCAGCGCGAAGGGAACCCTGGCACGGTCGTCCATCACGGCGACCACGTCCTGACGACGATCCGGACCTCGCCCGTCGAGACGGCCCGCGCGGCCTCTGTGGGAGACTGGAACCGCTGGCGCACGTCGTGAGCGAGACGGTCGGCGAGCGCGCCGGCGAGTTGACGGTTCATCTGCTCGACCGACGATTGGTCGATGTCGAGTCGTGGTGCGCTCGTGAGTCGTGCCAGGCGACGGTACCGGTGGGCGGCCAGGGTATCGACGGGCGTGTCACCGTGAAGGACGACGCGGGTCTCCGTCGGCGGGAACAGTCCCGTCACGACAGCGGACGCGACGACGCGCGCGACGCCATCGTATCCATCTCGTCTCGCCGCGTCGAGTGCGCGCTCGCGGACTGGATCGACGCCGCTGTCGACTGTCAACGTCGACGCGTGAACGTCGGTGCTCCGGGGCGGTTCTGGGCCGACCTGGACAGTGCCGGCAATCGGTGCGTCGGCGTAGGGTTCCCAGGTCGCCGTCACGGCGGTCGCGGTCTCACGCTGACTGAGGACTCCGTTCGTCTCGTTTCGGACGACCCGCTCGAAACCGCGACTCGCCGGCGTTATCCGCTCATTGTCGACCGTCGTGGCCGAGAGTGCAGCCGTCCCGAGCAACCCGGCCGTCGTTCCGTGGGCCGTTCGCCGGAGACTCGCATTGTCGACGTGGTCGTAGCTGATGTCATCCTTTGACCCGTCGGGCGGCGTCAGTTCGTACTCGAACGTCTGTGTCGTCGTCGCGACCACCCGGGCCGTCTCGTCGGCCCGGTCGTCGGCCGCTGGTTGCAGACCCGCTGTGCCGACGACGAGTGTCGTGACTGCGCCCCCGAGCAAGAGCAGGAACACGAGCGTATCGACGAGGGTGCTGATCGCTCTCATCGCCAGACCGCCACCCGGAGCCGGCCGGGGACCACGCGCCCCGATTCGATGCGGATACCCACTCGTCTGCTCGCCCGGTCAGCACGCGCCGGTGGCTGGTCCGGCCCGAGCGTCCAGTCTTCGCTCCCGGTAGTGAGCGTCGCGCGGGCCTCGTAGCCCGAGGGAGTCCCGTTCGCGGCCGTATATAATCGGACTGGCACGGCGACACCGGTCGGAGCGACGTGGTCCTCAATCGCGGCGACTGTCGTCTCGGCGACGGTCCGGTCACGCTGGCCCGGCAGTTGAGCGTCGAGAACCCCCACGTAGAGCGAGAGAGCGAGCGACACGACGACGACGGCGACGACTGCCACCAGTGGCTCGGTCTGGCCCCTAGCCGACGAGCGTGACATCCGTCCCTCCCCAGTCGACCCGTCGGATTTCGACCTGGGCCGGTGCAGGCTGCCACTCGGTTCGTGTCTGTGCCGCTTCGACGGCCCGCGCGAACGCTGCTGGCGATTCGAACACGATGTTCGGCGGCCGGCCATACAAAACGAGTTCGAGCTGGTCGTCGTCTACCGCCGGTGTAATCGGTCCGTGAGTGACCGATGCGGTGGCCGAGCCACCCTCGTTCCGGAGAGAAATCTGTCGCGGGCCGAGCCTGATCTCGGTCGCATCGATCTGCATCGTTCGCTGTGCACCTGCCGGCTCGACAGCAACCCGGTCGACGGCGTCTGCGACCCTCGTGGCATCCGGCGGTGCTGTCGTCGGCACCGCCAGTATTACGCCGAGCACGGCGACGCTGAACGCCGCCACGCCGAGCCAGAGATAGACCGTATCGACTGGAACGTCGAACATGGACCCGCCTGGTCCCGGCATTGAATTTAAACCCTCCGACGACTGCTGTCAGACGAACAGCCCGGCACCGACGAACGCGGTGAGGTAGGTAGCTGTCGCGGTCACGAGCGCGAGACCGATGCGATAGCCCACCAGTGAGCGATCCAGGCCTCGCGTCAGCCCCGTAGCGAGAGCTGTCAGGACCACTGCGAGAACGAGGACGTACCAGCCGACGGCGAGACCGACCGCACTGACTGGCGTCGTGCCACCGAGTGGGCCACCGTGGCCGAGCGCCGCCGACAGTGCGACCGTCGCGCCACCGACCAGCGGGCCGAAGACGGCAGCCGTCGTCGAGAGCGTGTTCGTCACCTGTTCGACGGCCCGGCGCGTCTCCTGCTCGACCTCGTCGAGCGTTTCGAGGTGGTCGCCGAGCGAGGTCAGCGCCGTGCCGGCCGGCCGCCCCTCACGAGCGGAGAGCGCGAGCAGCGCGGCCCCGGTCGCCGCTCGATCACTCGGGACCGTCGATAGCGCGCCGTTCTCGCCGGTGAAGGCGCTCTCGATGTCGACACCGAGACGGCGCTGTCGTCGTGCTGCAGACGCGAAGACGGTACCTGTCGCGCACGGACACTCGTCTGCCACGCGGTCGAGGGCCTGCTCTGTTGCCACGCCGCGCTCGACCTGCCGGCCGATCAGTGAAAGCGCGTCGGGGAGTCCCGCCTCGACGGCGCGGACCTCCGAGCGGACCGACTGCATCGGGGAGAAGGCGACGAGCAGTGCTGTCCCGACACCACAGCCAACGGCCGCAAGCGGGCCGGTCCAGGTCCCGAGCAGCCGCTGGGCGACCCACCCGGCGAGACCACCGGCGATCAGTCCAGCGCCAATCGCCTGCCAGCGCGTCGTCCACACATCGGGGTGTGATCGTTCGATCACCGTCGGCGGGAACGCGACCGGGCGTTTCGCCAGGAGCCACACGCTCGCCGCGATGACGATCGCAGGAAGACACAGATCGTAGACGAGCACGATCAGTGACAACGACGTGGCCATCCCGGCAGCATCGAGGGCGGGCAGCAGCGACACGAGCGCCAGTGGGAGCAAGACGCCGAAAGCGTACAGCGCCGTGATCGGTCCCCTGATCGAGGCGGCGAAGGTCGACATCCGATCACGAGCACCGTCGAGGACGGCACGGCGTGCGCTGTCGAGCGTCGCTTCTCGATCAGCCGCCGGTTGTCGGCCCGCGCTCTCGACGAGCGAGCAGGCCCGTTCGAGTTCGGGAAACCACGGTGCCCACTCGCTGGCGAAGGCGTTCAGTCCCGTCTCCGGGCCGTTTGCCGTCCGACGGACGTGACCGGCGAGACTCCGGGCGAGTGCGCCCTGGGCCGTCGCACCTGCGAACCGTGCGGCCGCTTCCGGTGCGGGCCGGAGGCGCATCCGTAGCGTCGCCCGAGTGAGCAGTGCTGGCGCGGCACCGAGCGCGCTGGCCCGGCGTGCCCGCGCGAGTAACTCGACGAGTCTGCCAGCACCGAGTGCAAGCGTGGCGGCGACGAGACAGCACGCGCCCCCTACCAGCCCGACCGTTCCGCCCACGAGCGCGTTCGTCAGCACTCCTGTCAGCCCCAGCAG
This sequence comes from Halobacteriales archaeon QS_4_62_28, assembly GCA_003021685.1. Lineage (GTDB taxonomy): Archaea > Halobacteriota > Halobacteria > Halobacteriales > Haloarculaceae > Halomicrobium. The sequence continues at coordinate 182,022 of PXRO01000037.1, read as the reverse complement.
GAACGCCCCGGCAAAGCTTGCAGCCTGGAGGTCCCCGGGCCTGACGCTCCATTCCAGAAAACCCAGCGCGCGCCTGAGTGGGGGGCGGTCCGGCGTCGACAGCGGCCACAGATCTGCGAGCACGGCGATCAGTGCGTGCCACATCAGTCAGTGGCTCCTGGCCGGGCCTGTCCGTTTCGCTCCGCTGATCCGGTGCCACGCCTGTCACGGTGTCGTAACCCCGTCGCCCGCTGTGAGAGTTGCTCGCGCACGGCAGCGTAGGACTCGTCGCTGTTGGCGAGGGCTGCGACCAGTCGGCTGTTTCCCCGTTCGATTCGCCCTGTCGGACGGAGATGGCCGTCGTCGAGGCTGTACAGCGCCGGGAACCGGAGTCCATCAGAACTGTCGACGACTTCTTCGATTGCCGCGACCCGTCGGCTCCCACCCGCCTCGCCCGGGGTCATCGTCACGACGAGATCAGTCGTTGCGAACGACGAGGCGGGAACGTCGAGATCAGCGACGACTCGCTCGCGAACGTCCTCGCCGCCGTCGCCGTGAATCGTCCCGAGGACGGCACTGGCGTTTGCGCCGACCCGCATCGCCTCGTAGAGAACGCGGGCCTCCTGGCCCCTGACTTCACCGACGACGAGTGCCCCCTCGCCGAAACGAAGTGCCGTCCGGAGTGTCTCGTCGGGCGCGAGTCCGGGACCGTCGCCGCTCTCTGTCACGAGCGACTGCACGTCCCGGCCATCGGCCTGGAGTTGCTCGACGGGTAACTCCGGCGTATCTTCCATGACGAGCGTCCGAACGCCACCGTCGAGTTCCCAGAGCAACGCGCCAAGTAGCGTCGTCTTGCCCGCACCGCGGGGACCGGCGACGAGCGTGGCCGCCCCGCGGGTGACGGCGACCGAGAGGAGCGCCGCGGCCCCGGCCGGCATCGTCTCGTTGTCGATTAGTTGTGGCAGCGTCCAGACGGTTCGGTCGTGGGCCCGCAACGCGAAGGCTGGACCGTCACTGACGGGTGCCGTCGTCCCCGCAATCCGGACCCGGCGGTCGCCGATATCCGCCGTCGCGTCGATGGTCGGACTCGCCCGCGAGAATGCCCGGCCGCTCTCACGACGGAGTTTGGACGTGAACGCCTCGACACCGCGCTGGCCCATTCGGAGGTTCGTCGTCAGCAACTCCCCGTCGAGACGAACCTGGAGGGGTCGCTCCGGAATCGGTGCTGTCGCAAATACGTCCGTGACGCGCGGATCGTCGAAGAGGTCTGCCAGCATCCCGTAGCCGGTCGTGTGACGGTCGAGGACGCTCCCCAGACGCTCTATCGGTTCGTCCTCACTCGCGACTGCTCGAACGGCGCGCCAGGCGGCCCGCTGGCCTGTGACTGTCCCGTCGGCGACGAGTTGTCTCGCCAGTGCGAGTGTCGACATCGCGGTGTCGTCGAGTGTCGCTGTCAGTGGTTCGAGGTGGTATAGCGGTCGGGCGTCGTCCCGCTCGTACACTCTGACGGTTGCACCGGTCGACAGCGATTCGCTGTCGCGCAGTCGACACTCCGTCGGTGGATCGAGAGCAGCACGGACGTGACTGACTGTCGGCCCGACGTGGGGGACCAGCGCCTCGATGTCGCCGATCCGCTGGGCACACAGCGCTAACCCGGTTTCAGCGGCGACAGTGGCCGCTGGTCCTGCCCGGCCAGTTGCCTCCTCGGCGGCCGCGACCGGGTCCGTCGATGCCCGCTCTGCCAGACGCTGCTCGTGAACGGCAATTCGGTCGACAAAGCGACCAGCGGCACAGAGCAGCGCCGCGTCCTCGTCGAGATATGCCCGTTCCCTGCCGGCGCGTCGCGTGACGATGCTCGCGGCGTCACGGTCGCTGAGTGCGTCGACGACGGTCCGTCGACACGCCGGTTCGTCCGCCAGTGCCCCCCGGCCAGGACAGTCCCCGGCGTTCACGAGCAATACACCGTCCTCGTGTTGTGTCGTACACTGACAGGCCTCAGTCGTCGTATCGCGCTCGAACCACCCTCGCATGCGCTCCGTTCGGTTCGTCATCTCACTTCAATCGCCGGACGGTGACGACGGGTGATCCCGGTGTCCCCGACAGTGCCAGTACGAGTCTGTGTCGGCCCTGAGACTGGAGGCGCAGTGGCGCTCCGGTCGGCGTCTGCAGTGGGAGTCCGGGGAGCGGTCGTGACATCGTCCGGTCGCCGTCGACCCGCCAGGACACGCTGGCCGGGGTGCCATCGGCCCTGGGTGTGATCGTGACCTGCTCGACCCCGGCGTTGGCCCACTGTCTCGCGGGAAGTCGAAACGTGAAGATGCGGCGAGCACCCGCACCGTCGGTCGGATCGTCGGCCGCGAGGAGGTCGCCAGCGGCCCGCTGCAGAGCGTCGATGTCTGTCGCGACCGCTGTGGCGGCACGCTCCTGTCGCGCGTCGTCCAGTGCCGGGAGTGAGACCGCCAGCAGGGCGGTGGCAAGGAGGACAGCCAGGACTGTCCGATAGATCACAGTCGCGCGCGGATTCCGGCGAGGAGGCCCTCGTCAGTGTCTTCGACATCGTCACTGCCGGTACCGTCCTCACCGGCGACACCATCATCACGATGCCGGTCACGGACAGCGCAGCTTGCCGGCGTGTCTCTCCGTCCGTTGGCGGTGAATTCGCCCCGCTCGCCGGTCTGGTTCCGCGTCCCGCCATCGGCAGCGGGGGATCCGCGACCGGCCCGGGGCGTTCGGTGATCCCCTTCGTTCGCGTCGAGTCGGTCTTCGAGTCTATCGACCGCGGCCACGGCCGCGTCGGCGCGCTGTTCGACATCGCTGTTGACGGCCCGGACGTTGCCGACATATCCCCGGAGGGCCTGTGTGGCTGCTTCGAGTTCCTCGATCTGTCGCTGTTGGGCTTCGAGTTCGGTCTCGACCTGTTCGACGCGCCCGGCGAGTTCGCCGGCCTCCTGTAACTGGTCGAGATCCTGCTCGTCTCCAGTGAGGGTTCGTTCGACGGCGCGAAGTCGCCGGTCCAGCGTCTCTCGTTCGGACATGGCCCGTTCTGGACCGGTCTCACCATTTGAATCTTCGGACTGGGGCAACGTTGATTAGTCCCGCTGTCTACCCTACTGTATGAAAGTTGTCCTGATTGGTGTCGGCCAGGCCGGAGGGAAGATCACGCAGGCGCTCGCCGAATTCGATTACGACATGGACTTCGACGCTGTCAAGGGTGCCCTCGCGGTCAATACGGCCAAAGCCGACCTCCGGGAACTCAACATCGACACGCAGTTGATCGGGCAGGATCGGGTCAAGGGCCACGGCGTCGGTGGTGACAACGAACTCGGTGCCGAGATCATGCAGGAGAACGCGACCGAGGTCATGGACAACCTCGACGGTCGCCTGACTACCGAGGCAGAAGCAATCGTCATCGTCGCCGGCCTCGGTGGCGGGACCGGCTCCGGTGGCGCGCCGATGCTCACGCGTGAACTCCAGCGCATCTACGACATTCCCATCTACGTCCTCGGCGTCCTCCCCGGCCAGGACGAGGGGGGACTGTACCAGGCTAACGCCGGCCGGTCGGTCAAGACGTGCGTTCGCGAGGCCGACTCGGTAATTCTCATCGACAACGACGGATGGAAAGTCTCCGGCGACAGCCTCGAAGCCGGTTTCGAGCGGATCAACGACGCGATTGCACAGCGGATCGGCCTCCTCCTTGCCTCCGGCGAGGCCGTCGAAGGCGTCGGCGAGAGCGTCGTCGACTCCTCGGAGGTCATCAACACGCTGAAAGGCGGTGGCATCGCCTCGGTCGGCTACGCCGCTGCCGAATCGAGCGAAGACGCCGGCGAGAACATCAATACGATCACCAGCGTCACCCGGAACGCCCTCCTGACGAGCATGAGTCTCCCGGACGCCATCACCGCCGACAAGGGGTTGCTGGTGATCGCTGGCCACCCCGAGCGCATCTCACGGAAAGGCGTCGAACGTGCGCGCAAGTGGATGGAAGAGGAGACCGGGAGTCTCGAAGTCCGGGGCGGAGACTTCCCTATCGAGAGCGAGAAACTCGCCGCTCTCGTCGTCCTCGGCGGCGTCGAGCGTTCCGATCGGGTCGATGAGTTCATGGAACGCGCACGGGAAGCCGAACGGAACAAGGACGAAGAGATCGATCCGATGGACGGCCTCGAAAACGAGGGTCTCGACGACCTGATGTAGACCGACCTTTTTCCGCTTCGGGTTCGAGTTGCGGCTTCGCCGCGCTCGAACCCCTCGCGCAAAAACGTCGATGAAAAAGGCTCGCCCTCGCATCGCTCGGGCGAGGGAACCGGGCGACCTGCCGGGTCCTTCGGACCGCTCGGTCGCCCGGATGCTCTCCACACAGTGCCGGCCATTCACTGGACAGACTGCGGTGGCGCGCGCTGTCGCTCGCGCCGGCGTGTGCGAGGTCTTCCTGAACGAAGTGAAAGAATGCTCGGGAGTCGAGCGGTGTGTGGTTCGGAGCAACGTGAGAACCACGATGCGAGCGGGAGTGAAGCGACACGCGAGCGAAGCGAGTCTCCCGGTGGATGAACGAACGACCGGTGGGAGTGAGTGAATCGGGTGGGGAGGACCGTGGCCACGGTGCTGTGCTGCGGTGCCGTGCAGTGGGATCCTGGTGGACTGAACGGGCGAGGCGGGGTCGGCGGTTCTGCGCGGGCACTATCCGAACGAGTAAAGCGAGTGAGGATATCCCGCACAGCACCGCCGAGCACGCCGAGGGCGTTCGGTTGTTGATGACGGTTAGTGCTGTTACGCCAGGCTGGACCCGTCGAACTCGGCCGGGTCGAAGTCGACATCCATCAGGTCGAGAATCGTCGGCGCGATGTCGAAGAGGTCGGCGTCGCTGATCCGCGCGTCGGCGTCGTCGATGAACAGCGAGGCGTTGTCGAAACTGTGCATCCCGTTGCGCGGGCCGGCGGCAAACACGTCATCGGACCCTTTGAATCCGGCCTTCAGGTCGAAGCCGTGGTTGGGGACGACGACCAGGTCCGGTGCGATGTCGTCGTGGTCACCGCGGAACGCCTGTTCTTTGGTGACGACGCGGTCGGCGACCGTGTTGCCGTTCGGTCCTTCGAGGGCTTCGAGTGTCTCCTTGAGGTCGGCTCGTACCGACTCGTACTCGTCCTGTGGCACCGACCCGTCCGGTTCGCGGTCTTCGAGGTTGATGTAGAAGCGGCCCGGGATCAGCGAGTAGGCTTTCGTCGACTCGTCGATGTCGCCGAGTTTCTCGTGGTCGTCGTCCTCGTATTCGAGCCACCCCGCCTGCTGGAGCCACTCGTTGAAGTGGACCTCGTAGTCGAGGCTGGTAAAGCCGTGGTCCGAGGCGACGACCATCGTCACGTCGTCGGCGAGCATCTCGCGCAACTGGCCGAGGTAGTCGTCGACTTTGCGGTAGAACTCGACGAACTCCTCGTCGTATTCGCCGTCTTCCTCGTAGTGTTTGAACAGGAAGTGGTTCACGCGGTCGGTGGTCATGAAGACGCCGAAAAAGAGGTCCCAGTCGTCCTGCTGGACGTACTTTTCGAACGCTTCGAAGCGCTTGTCAAGCGTCCGATGGGCGTCCTCGATGAACTCCGCTTTGTCGTCGCTGTGGCCGAGTTTGGCGTTCACGTCGATGCGGTAGTCGATGTCGTCGAGATGCTCGCCGAGTTCGTCGGGGTAGGCGGCGTCGTCGACGCCGGGAGAGAGGAATCCCGACACCATCCGCTGGACGTTGCGCTGTGGCGGGAACGTGACGGGGACGTTCAGGACAGTCGCATTTCGGCCAGCGTCAGTCACGCGGTCCCAGAGTCGGGTGGCCTGTACGTCCCGTCCCATCGGAACGTACGTGTCGTAAGACCCGACTTCGCGGTCCTGAAAGCCGTAGACGCCGGTTTCACCGGGATTGACACCGGTGGTCAGGGTCGGCCAACAGGCGCTCGATTCGGGCGGCACGATGCTGTCGATCGCGCCAGCACTGCCCTCGCTAGCGAGGGCCGCGAGGTTCTCGAATTCGTCGTGATTCTCAGAGATCAGACTGTACGGCACCCCATCGATGCCAAAGAAGGCGACGCGGGGGTCGCCGCTACGAAGACGGTCGAACAGGCCCATATGCCCCGTTCGCTGTTCCACGACAAGAAGCTTCTTTTCCCGGTCGAAAAACCCGTCCGTCACCGAAAGCGGCAATCAGTGCTCCGACCACTGTCGTTCTTCGGACTCTGTCTGCTGTTCGTCAGGGTCGAAGTTCGTCGGAACGACGGTAAGGTGGTCGATTCCGGCAGGTTGTTTGGTCGCCATCACAGCCACTAGTTGACAGGCGAGCCGGATATAATTACCCATGCTCATAATTCATCGGCGACGCCGACTGGTATTACTGGAGTGCATGGGGACAGTTGCCGCCGCTGGCATCGCGGGGCCACCTCCCGCCGAGACCAATGAACCATGAGAGAAGGTAACAATCCCGGATCGGACTGGATATATCGGTCAACGAATCAATTACCCTGATTCGGTGGATATCCGTTCATACGATAGCCTCATTTTTATGCAAATATATATCCAGCGCTCGTTAAATCGAAAAAATATAAGTACAGTTGCACTTGTCCGATAATACGGAGTTATTGTCAATGAATATGAGAGAGCTGAGCGTGCTAACGATAGCGACTGTTGTGGTAGTTTTCGCCGTCGGGCCCGTCGGCATCGGAACCGCACAGGAAACCGATGGAGGAGCGGAGATAGTGTTCGAGAATCAGGTGACTGATGGGAACGTCGTGACGGTCGCGTCGGCAGACCTCCCGACGGCTGGTCATATCGGAATCGTCGACACCCACGGCATCCTGATCGGGGTCTCGGATTCTCTCGCCGCAGGGGAACACTCGGAGATCGAAATCACGCTCGATAACCCGCTAAACGAGGATGCAGAGCTACGTACTGACCTCAAAGCCGTACTGCTCACGGCCGAAGACGACGGCCAGCAGTACAACGGCTCGACTGATCCACACGAGCGATTGCTGCTCGGCGACGACAACCGACCGATCAGCGATACAGCCATCGTTACGGTCGAAAACCAGGGCACGCTGGGGTCTGTTGACGCCGGTCGTGCCAACTTCCAGATACGGTCAGTGAATGCATCCAGTGGCGACCAGCCCGAACCCGCCACTACGACGGTAGACATCGAGAACGTCGGAAACGCGACTGGGACCCAGAACATCAGCTACACGCTGGAGGGTGAGAACATCACGACCGGCTCCGGCGCGGTCGACATCGTCTTCGCGCTCGACCAGTCGGGGAGCATGGACGACGACAACGCGGTCGTCCGTCAGGAGCTACAGAACTTCACGAACCGACTCCAGGCAGAGAACGTCGACGTCCGGTACGCCGTCGTCGAGATGGAGCGTCCCACCTCGGTCGTCCAGAACTTCACGTCCAACGTGACCGAAACCCGCGCGGCGGTCGATCAGATCCTCCGAGCGAGCGGGGATACGGAGGATAATTTCGAGTCGCTCAATCGGTCGCTGGCGCTCCTCTCCGAGCAGGGTCGATCAAACGCTCAGCAGATCGTCATCGACATCACCGACGAGGGGAGCAACGTCGACGAACCGACCCAAGAGGAACTGGCAGAACGGTTCAACCAGACGAACACGACCTACATCGCGGTGACGCCGCCAGGTGACCAGGATCCGATGGCGCGCTATTCACCGTCTTTGCAAAAACGGCCGCTGGCGAACATGACCGAGCGCGGAGTCTGGTACAACCTCGTCGCAGGAAATTTTGGAGAGCAGTTCACCGAAGAGATCGCACAGGGGGTCGTTGACGTCTCGCGTGAGAACCAGCAGGAACTCACACTGGATCCGAACGAAACCGCGACGGTGACCCTGGAGGTCAACACCACGACCGTTCCGTCCGGAACGTACAACGTCACTGTAGCGACAGCAAATGATACGGCATCGACGACGCTCCCGGTCGGTGCCCCCTGAGATCTGGCTGTCGCTGTTTCGAGATATATTGGTGGACGTATACAATGATACATTCGGCCCGGGAACCGTGACGGCTGAGACGTGTCAAACGGTGTGTCCATCGGTATATTCGCCACCCTATGGTGGCGAAATCATTCACAGACGGACAGCCGGTCGTATCACTCGAAGTGCTCCTCGTAGAGGTCTTGGGCGTGTTCGATGGCGTCGTAGGCCGCTTGCCTGTCTTCCCAGCCCAGCGTCTCGACTTCCTTGCCTTCTTCGAGGTTCTTGTAGGTCGAAAAGAACTCGTCGATCTCGTCGCGAGTCTGCTGTGGGATGTCTTCGAGATCCACAATGTGGTCGTAGCGAGGGTCCTCGGTAGGGACGGCGATGACCTTGTCGTCTTGCTCGCCGTCATCGTCCATCTTCATCATTGCGACCGGACGGGCCTCGATGATACAACCGGGGAACGTCTGGTCTTCGACGAGGACCAGCACATCGAAGGGATCCTCGTCGTCGTAGTAGGATTGCGGGATGAACCCGTAGTCCGAGGGATAATGGACGTTACTGTGAAGCACCCGGTCGAGGACAACACTAGGAACGTCCTTGTCGTACTCGTACTTGTTACGTTCGCCTTTCAGGCACTCGACGACTGCGTATATCTCTTCAGGCGGGTTCGGTCCGGCTTCTAAATCTTCCCAGAGATTCGTCATCGTTCGCGACTGCGACTGGCGGCCAGAAAGTACTTTCGTAATCAGCTACGTTAGCCCGCTAGAATATCGCGTTATGATCCAACTACTCCATCCTGGAATGGGTAGTTACGACAGTAGTTTTTTGAATGTTTCCGATAGCGAAGGATAGACCGTATTAGACCGCTGCCCGCTGTAATTGCCAACCTGAATATGACTTAACAAGTATTAAATAGCTCGATGACATTCGGCCAACCATGTCAGAGGCACAAGCGAAAACTGACACACCCGGCATCGCACGAGAATTAACGGCTTTCCAGCAGAATATCCTGATTATCCTCGCCGAAGAGCCACGGTATGGCCTGGCTATCAAGCGAGAACTGGAGTCCTACTACGAGGACGAGGTCAACCACGGACGCCTGTACCCGAACCTCGACGACCTCGTCGAACTCGACCTCGTCGAAAAGAGTGAACTCGACAAGCGAACCAACCAGTACGGACTGACCGAAGAAGGTGAAAAAGCGGTTCTCGATCAGCTTTCGTGGGTCTTCGGCAAGTTCGTGACCGAGGAATCACGCGCAGACGACCTTCGGGACCTCGTTCAGCACCACGAGTAACAAACACGCCGTACCGGGTCACTCGGTGCGCTAGCTGTCCAACGGGCATGAGACATCCGTTTTTTCGAACGTTCGGCGCAGAGACTCATCGACGACCGACCGCTGGCGGTCGCTGGGCCAGGCGTTCCGCTCGAAGTAATCGTCACGAAACTCACGCAGTTCTGCCCGCGTCAACTCCTCGATTGGTTTTGCGTAGTGATTGCTCGCGAAATCCGCAAGTGCGCGTGCCGTCTCGGCGTGGACCTGCGCTTCCTCCTTGGCCACCTGCGTGACAATGTCGTCGTTGTGTGCAGCGACGACCGGCCAGTCGGCGTCCTCGCTGGGACCTGATAGGGGTCGCTCGATGCCGCGGTCGATGTCATCGATGCGCTCGGTGTGGATCTGCCCGTCCTCGACCCACTCTGCGGGATGACAGACGAGTACATCACGGCTATCCTCCTCGCGAACCCGCGCGGTGTACTCGTACTCGGCGAGCCTCGCATCCCTGTCCTCGCGGTAGGCCCGTGCTTCTGCGTCGTCGATAGCATCGCGTGCCAGCCGCGTGAGTCGTTCTGCCTCGTCGATCACCGCGTCTGGAAGGTCAGTCATCGTCAAGAGCCTCGTTGGCCATCTCGTCGGCGCGAGCGTTGCTCTCTCTCGGTACGTGCTCGATAGACCACGCCTCGAACGCCATCAGCAACTCTCTGGCCTCGATGCGATACGCCCGCAAGTCGGGGTCGTTCGTGTCCCACTCCCCACGGACCTGCTTGACGATCAACTCGGAGTCGCCACGCAGTCGAACGTCGTCGAACCCGTAGTCGCGCGCGACCTCCAGCACTCGTATCAGGGCCTCGTACTCGGCCTGATTGTTCGTCGCGGTGCCGATCCGCTCGCCACCATCCGCCACGATGCCATCGTCAGTGAGGAGCACCCAGCCGACCGCGGCGGGGCCAGGATTACCACGCGATGCGCCGTCGAAGTAGGCGTGGACCCGCCCGCCGCTCTCGCGGAGCAATCCCTCCAGACCCGCTGTCTCACCCCCCTGAACGACGACTTTCCCGTCGTACGCTACGGCTGTTGCGCCGCCGTAGCTCGCGCGCCACTGCTCGTGGTCGGTGTTACCCGCCTCGGTTTCGACGCCTGCGTTCTCGAGACGGTCGCGTGCCTGTGCTTCGTCACATTCGATAACCGGCATTGTTCGACTGTCGCCCATCGATCAGTAAAACGGTTCTGTCTCCGTGATGGAGCGTTCGTATCAGGCCGCCTGAGGAGCGTCCATATCAGGCCGCCTGGGGACCGTCGTCGGGTGCCTGTTCGGCCGACAGGTCCGGGATGCGCTGTTCCTCTTCAGTGGTCAGGTTCGCGACGATACCGTAGAGACCGACCGCCATGATCAGGCCGCCACTGAACATGTTGATGCTGGTGAATCCACTCACGAGACCCAGCAGGATCGGTGAGATTGCGATCCCTGCACCACAGATGGTCCCGACGACCGCCGACCGCAACGATGGACGTTTGCCGGACGCAAGCCGGTATGCCGTGTGGCCAATCGACATCACAGCGAACTGACCCAGTAACACGTTCGTCAGTGCCTGCGTGTGACCGACCGACCAGAACGTCGGCGTGAAGACCACGACGAGACTAACGATTACGCCCAGAGCAGCGACTCCCTTTATGATGCGTGACATATGTATTTCACCTGTAGTTACTCACTGATGGTATGTAATAGTTCCTCCTTCCGATCCGCTGGAGTCACTGTTATACCGTCGAACGTCCAACCCCACAGTAGATGCGTCTCGACGAGTTCATCGAGGGATTCGAGCGCGACGAGGCCGCAGAGCGGCGGCGTCTCGCCGAGGAGAAGTCCTACGAGATAACGGATTACCTCGAAGACGTCGAACGGCAGTTCGAGGAGAGCATCCAGGGCGACGCGCTGTTCGGTTCGACCGCGCCGGAGATTTTCGTCGGCCGCACTGGCTACCCGGACGTGTCGACGGGCGTCCTCTCGCCGATGGCCAGCGACGCAGACGCCGAAACGTTCGCCACGAGCGGCAACTGGTACCGGCAGGGCTTTGGCATCGACGACGTGCTCCAGCGCCGGACCGGGATGCTCAATTCGACACGCTCGGCGACGGTCGACGTGTCGGACGTGTGGGACGGATTCGTCGGCACCCAGCGCGAAGTCGCTATCGCCGACCACCCGGTCGACGTGGAAGTGAGTCTCGACGGGAAGCCCGACCTCGACGTGGCGTTCGACGACATCAGCACGCCGACAGGGCCACGCGCCCGCGCTCAGCACGCAGACCTCGCGGAGAATCCCCACGTCCCCGGAGCCGTCGAAAAGACACTGGAAGACGACGACTGGCACGCAGAAGGGGCGATGAACTACCTCTATCGCCGCGGGTTCGACGTGTACGAGGTGAACACGATTCTCTCGGCCGGCGCGCTGGGCCGGACCCGCCAGCGGAAACTCGTCCCGACGCGGTGGTCGATCACCGCCGTCGACGACACCGTTGGGCAGTACCTGCGCGGGACGATCATGAACCGCGACACTATCGACCAGACCGAGGTGTGGTACAACGAGTACATGGGCAATCGCTACTGGGTCCTGCTCTCGCCCGGCCAGTGGGAGTTCGAACTGGTCGAGATGAAAGCCCCCGAGAGCGTCTGGAATCCCGGCGGCCAGACGCACTATCTCGCCAGCGCCAACGAGGGCTACGAAGGTCGAACGGACTACGTCGAGGAGACTGCGGGCGCGTACTACGCTGCCCGACTGGGCGCGCTCGAACACCTCGCCGAGCGGGACCGACAGGCCAAGTGTCTCGTGCTCCGGGAGGTCACCGACGACTACTGGGCACCCGTCGGCGTCTGGCAGGTCCGGGAGGGCGTCCGAAACGCCTTCCAGCAGGGCGGCCCGCCGGGCCGTCAACTGAGCGAGCGGCCTCGCACTGAACAGGACGGTAGCGACGCGGCCGTCCACCCGCAGGACCAACCTGCCGTCGCCGAGTCGTTCCGCGATGCCGTCACCGGCGTCACCGGACAGCTTCCGGTCTCGATGAACGCACTCCGGCGGAAATCCGACATGGTCGCTGGCCTCCAGTCGACGCTTGCCGACTTCTGATGAGTGCCGTTTCGGGCTTACAACGGGTCCTATGAGAGTGGTTCGACGATGGACTAGAGGTTCTCGAACGCCTCGTCGACCATCTCGCCCGTGTCGGCGACGATGTCGGCCATCGTCTCGTCGTCGGGTGCGATCCCGGCGAGTCGTGCGATGCGCATGATACTCACGTGATAGACTGTCTGGACGCCCGGTTCTTCTTCCCAGACGATGACGTTACAGGGGAAGAGCGCGCCGATTTTCCTGTCGCTGGCGTCCAGCGCGCGGTCGGCCATGGTCGGGTTGCAGGCTCCCAGCACGTAGTAAGGGTCTCTACCGGCGTCGACCTTCTCGTCGAGCAACTCCGAGGGAGAAAACTCGACCGGAACCCCGAATCCCGCGTCGGTGAACACCTCGCGGACGTGTTCGATGGCGTCCTCGTGGCCCATCTCCAGTGTCGCGCGCTGCTCGCCGATGTCACTACTCGCCACTGCGTTCGGATCGATTGGGAGCGTCATGCCCGACGATAGAGCGGAGACAAAATAAGGACCGTGTTACTCGGTCGGGATCGGCCCGTCGCCGATGACCCCGCGCACGGCCGACTCGAACTCGCGACGGTGTTCGAAATAGGGCACGTCCACGTCTTCGAGTATGGTTTCGAGCGTCTGTGGGCCGTCCGGCGTCCGTATCTCCGTGTCGCCCTCGCGTTCGATAATCTTGCTCTGCTCGATACCCCACGTGAGTCGCGAGCCAACGCGTGCTAGTGGTGCGCCGGCCACTGACTCTCCCTCGCCGATCTCGACTGCTGGCTCGTCGTCACTCTCCTCGTCGTTCTCGTCGTCGCTCATACTTCCCCGTTTCGAGTGGTTGTGATTAGGGTTTTCGGAAGACGAGCGAGGCGCTCTGGGCCTCGGAGTCTCGTTGTCTGCCACACGTCTGACGGGTAGTTTTGAGGACAGGCGTCGTGCTAGCGGCTATGACGAGTCTTACAGACGTATACGAGGGCAACGTCGGCCGGGTAGCCAGCCGCCGACAACAACTCCTCGGTACTGGGCTCTTCGTCGTCGGTGCGGCGATGGTCGTGGGGGCTATCGCACTGGCGACGACCACTGTCGGGGTCCAGTGGCTGGGCCGGTATCCGGCACGAGAACTCGCGGGCGTGCTCGCTGGCCTCGGGTTGCCGGCAGTCTTGCTGGGCGTTTTTGCCGTGTTGCCTGCGCCGCGGTCGACTCGGGCGGCCGCACTCATCGGGGCGAGTATCGCGACCATCGGGGTGGTCCTGTTCCAGTACGCCTATCCATACGAGTGGGTCGTCGGCGCACCACTGCTCGCGCTGGCGACGACGGCGGTGTACTTCCTCGGTGTCGTGACGGTGTTCTGGTGTCTGTTTCTCGCGCTCGCGACGTTCAAGACACGGAACGACCCCGGCGGCACCGCACGGATGGCGATTACCAGAGAGGGGACGATTCGCCTCGTCGAGGAAGCCCGGTCGCTGGGCCGCTTTGGCGGCGTCGGCCTGTTCGGGACCGAACCGGAGGGCAGCGTCGAGACCCAGACCAACCGCGAGACGTCGCCGACCAGTCACGACAGTGCGACCGTCGAAGCGACGAACGCACCACTCGGCGACGGTGGCCAGTCCTCGCAATCGCCGTCGGGTCGCCGTTCCTCGCCCGGCGAGTCCCACTCCGGCGGGCCGACAGGCCAGTCGCGTGGCCGGGCGAGCCAGCAACCGAGTTCCGACGGCGGCACGTCCACCGTCGGCGGCGCGTCGTTCAACGACGACGTCCGTCGCTCGACACGAGATGGCGGCGACGTAGACCAGTACTGCGGCAACTGCCGCCACTTCGAGTACGTGATGGACGACGGCGAACCGGAGCCCTACTGTGGCCTCCACGACGAACTCATGGACGACATGGACGCCTGTTCCAGCTGGCTCAAGCGGTAACCGGGAATCCTCGAATTTAAACCATTCCGGCGGTAACGAGGAGCAATAATGGAGTTTTGCGACGACTGCGGTTCGATGATGAAAGCGGCAGACGGCATCTGGGTCTGTGGCAGTTGCGGCGCAGAGAAGGCCCGGGATGCCGAAGCAGAGAGTGCGATGGTGACGACTCAGGGCCAGGAAGAGAGCGAGATCGTCGACACCTCCGAGGTGGATGCAGAAGACATGGGGCCGACGACGGAGACACACTGCCCGAACTGTGGGAACGACCGTGCATTCTGGGAGATGAAACAGATTCGCGCCGCCGACGAGTCCGAGACGCGGTTTTTTACCTGCACCGAGTGCGAGCACAGGTGGCGCGAAGACGACCACTAGCAAGACTGTCCGGTTGGTACTGTCCAAATAAGCAACCGCACCGGATATGTCAGAGACACCGAAAGCCCTCCAGCTCTCTCGTGATGACGAAAGACCTCCGGTCTTTCGAACCACGCTCCTCGCCTTCGGCTGCGGTGCTTTCGTCGCCCGGGAGGGACCGACCGCCGCTCGCCCTTTCATCCGCCAGGCATCGGCTGGTTCACCGACTGAATCCTGGCGGATGAAAGGGCGAGTGCAGTTGCGGGAACCCGGACCCCGCAAGCACCCGCTGGAGCGCAGCGTGGGTCCCGGGACCGCAACTGTACGAGGGCTTTCGGTGCTTTGTAAGCGTTTCTCTCAATCTCTTCTCTGAACACTGCTGTCCGGTTCGACGGAATCGTTAGGTGCGTGGGGCCGTCAGTACCAGACGTGTCAACGTCCGACGAGCGGTTCCCATCGGTCCCCGAAGACGAACTCACAGCGGGCGGCTGGACCTGCACTGACGAGACGGTCGACACAGTGTTTCAATTGCCAGGGACGAGTGTCGAGGGCGCGACCGTAGTGTACGGCGACGAGCGAGCGCGGGCGGCCGCCGAGGAGGCCGTGGGTATCGACCAGCGCTGGCGGTTCTTCTTCGCGACCAGTCTGACGTTCACGCCGCCACTCTCGCCTGGAATCGGTCCGGCGATGATCCTGCCGAGCGTTCGCTCGGAGGCGAACCAGACGTTCAAAACGGAGTTGCGCGACCGTGGGTTCGAGTCGATCAGTCGCGGCCGGAGCGAGCGAGTGCGGGTCGACTCGGGCGACCGAGCGACGCTCAAACAGTACCGGGCACACCTCCCACTCGAGGCGGGCAACGGAACCCTGCCTGTGACTGGCTGGGTCGGCGTCTGGCACGGTGACGGGTTCCGGATCGGTGCCGGCGCGTACCCCGAACGACCGATCACCGAAATCCTCGATATCGAGAACGCGTCAGACGCGCTCACGCGGTCGAGTCGCGAATACCGGGACGAACTGCTCGACCTGATTCGGTCGATCACGTAGATCGCTCCGGAGACGGAGCGTGGTTCGTAGTGACAGCTGTCACTATCGGAGTTTTCACGCGACTATCAGGGTTTCCACGCGACTATCAGGGCTTCCGCGCGAAGGTGAGATAGCCAGTGTGGCCGACACCCCGCGTCGACGGACGGGAGCCCCGGTCGCTGATGTCCATCTCGCGCTGGATCGTCTCCAGTGTCTCGGCGTCGCCGAGACCGACCTCGCGGGCGGTCGTGAGTGCCTCGCGGGCCTGTTCGACGAAGGGCGAGTAGACGGCGACGAAGCCACCGGGGACCAGCAGGTCCGGCGCGTGTTCGACGACCGTCGCGGCGTCGCCCGTATCAAGCGTGATCACGTCGAACGCCGCTTGATCGAGCGTATCGAGGTCGTCGGTCACGTCACCCGTTTGCA
The DNA here is from genome assembly GCA_003021685.1 of Halobacteriales archaeon QS_4_62_28. Classification (GTDB taxonomy): domain Archaea; phylum Halobacteriota; class Halobacteria; order Halobacteriales; family Haloarculaceae; genus Halomicrobium. The sequence goes on along the minus strand of PXRO01000037.1, from coordinate 165,970 downwards.
CCGTGACGGTGTCCTCGACGCCTGCCAGCACCGTGTTCTCGCGGGCGATGTCGGCGAAGTCGGCGTCCTTTTCGTAGGTTGTCACCGTCGCGCCCATGCGGGCGAGATACGTCGCCAGCACGCCCGTACCGGTCCCCGCATCGAGCACGCGGTCGCCCGACTGGACGCCGGTCGTGCCGACGACGAGGCCGATGTCGCGTGGCATCATCGGCGCGCCGGTGCGTTCGAGGTGGTTGAACAGGTCCGGGCCGCGGAGTTCCCGGACGGCAAAGGGTTCGTCGAGATGGGTCTCGACGGTGTCGCCCGGTGTCACGTCGTCAGGAACGTCCAGCACGCCGAGGTCGGTTTCGAGGGTCTCGCCGGGCGCGAGCAGGTATTCGCGGTCTTTCCCATCGTGGATGAACAGGTAGCTCACTCTAGGCGCTCGACGGCCGCCGCGAGGTCGCCATCAGTCGCTTCGAGTGCGTCACGAGCGGCCGCCTCGTCGACGCTTGCTCGCATCGCGACCAGTTCCACGTCGTCGTCGGGGATGGCGCTATCGTCCGTCGCGCTGTCTGCGGGCGTGTCGTCTGTGCTTGCATCCGCAGCGCCGCCCGAACCGGCTTCCAGAGCGCGCTCTTCGGGTTCGCCGACAACCTGGTAGGTCGACTGGCCCTGTGCTTCCATCAACTGGACCTCGGCGTCCGTGAAGTAGAGTTCCGTGTCCGGTGTCCGGATGATCACTTCTTCGGCATCGATATCGTCCATGTCGATGCCCATCTGCTCCATCATTTGCTTCATTTTACGTGGGTCGAGTCCGCCGCCGCCTCCTCCAAACATACCCGTCTGTGTGTGGTCCGTGGTCAAAAGGACACCGACCTCGGTCGTCGAACGCCGTCCTCGAACTCCCGATCACGCTTCGTCGTCGGCAGGCCCTGCACCGTGGCGAACCGTGACGGCCATCCCCGTCTCGAAATCGAGCATCGCCGGACCGGGGAGTTCGGCCCGCCCCACGGCGAGCAAATCGCCGTCGGCGTGGACGACCAGCACCTCGTCACCCGGTCGGATGTTTTCGTCGGCGGCCTGGACGAACTTCGCGAAAGCGTTGCGCCCCTCCCGGACGAAGGGTTCGCTCTCGGATCCGACGACGACGTGATGGCGCGGTGTGTCGAGGCTTGCGAGGAGTCGGCGGCCACCGGCGATCCCGAGCGTAAAGCGCCCATCGCTGCCGTACTCTAGCAGTCGGTCCTCGCCGTCGAGTACCTGTCGAGGGCGGCCGGAACTCGTGTGGGTGACGGTGAGGTCTGCGATTGACGGGAACAGCGCGTCGTCGGCACCCGGGCCGAACTGGTAGGTCGCGACCCGCGCCAGTAACGAACCCTCTCTGTCGGTCATTATCTCTTCGTAGCCGCGCCACGGCAAAAATCATCTGTTCTATAGTAGCATTTGCAAGTCGTCACTCACCTGGTCGCGTGACTGCAGGTACGATTCGTGGTACCACTACACGCGTCCAATATTAATGGTTTATCGTGTCATTGTCTGGCGGATTTGGAGAAATTTATACCAGATGACCCCGTAGTCAGATCTGATATGGCAACGAATATACGAAAAGTGGTGCTGGGTACGCTCTTGCTGGTCGCAAGCAGCGCGATTATCCTCGGTTCCGGTCAGATCGACGGCGCTATTCCGGAGTGGGCACCGGCAGTCGCCGCACTCGGGATGGCCGCTGGCGCACTGTTTGTCGGCACATCCAACGGCGCTCGACCGGTCTAGACGCACACCGCTTTGTTTTTGGGCTACAGCAGATACCGTTCAGCGTCGTCGCTGAGATTTCGGAAGCGGTCGGCGGCCTCGATCAGTTCCTCGGCGCTCGACTCCTCGAAGCCCATTGCCTCGATTTTGACACCCTCGTGTCGCAGGTAGCGACAGAGTCTGGCGAAGTCACCGTCGCCGGTACACAGCACGACCGTATCGACGTGCGGGGCCAGCGAGACGGCGTCGAGACTCATGCCGACGTCCCAGTCGGCCTTCTTCGACCCGTCACCGAAGGTCTTGATGTCTTTGATCCGGGTCTCGAAGCCGATATCCACCAGTGCATCGAAGAAACTCTCTTCTTCGGGCGAGTTGGCGCGGATGACGTAAGCGATTGCGCGCGTGAGGTTTCGGTCCTGCACTGCTGCGTCTAGCAGCGAGCCGTAGTCGATGTTGCGCGAGTGGAGGCTTTGGGCAGTGTGATAGAGGTTCTGGGCGTCGGCGAGGACGGCAACGCTCTGGCCCGGGTGTGTGACTGGCATACTCGCCTCTGGTAGACCGTCGTGAATAGACTTTTGGGCGATACCGGCCTCGTCGAGTCGATTCGCACGTCGTTCGACTGGTTCGGGCCGAACGAATAGCAGACTGTCTTCGTCCACTACTTTTCGCTGCACTAACTTTTATGCGAAGACTGCTGGTAGCCGGTGGTATGGAGGAACTTACGACCGACGACGCACCGGCGAGTATCGGTCCGTTTTCACAGGGGATCCGCGACGGCGACACCGTCTACGTCTCCGGGCAAGGACCGATTGACCCCGATTCGGGAGAAGTCATTAGCGAAGACGTACGGGAACAGACCGCTCGCACACTGGAGAACATCGACGCCGTCCTCGGGACCGCCGACTGTGGACTCGACGACGTTGTCAAAACGACAGTGTTCGTCTCGGACATGCGCTACTACGACGCGGTCAACGATACCTACGGCGAGTACATGTCCGAGCCGTATCCGGCCCGGAGCGCCGTCGAGGTGGTCAAGCTCCCGGTCGACATCAAAGTCGAAATCGAAGCCGTCGCGAGCCTCGAGTGACTCGGTACGCGACGCCAGCCCTGCGTCTCCCGGGTAGAGAGCTACTGGCGTAGTCACGTACAAACACAACGAATAAGTCCATCGGCACATCGTATTTGGGTATGCACGTCGACGCGCTCGCTGGTACCGCCGAAGTCGCCAGCCGCGCGTCGCTGCGCCCGAAAAAGCGCAAGCGCCCGTGAGACACGGCTCGTTGCGGGTCTGGCGCTCCCGTCCCGGGTCGGATTCTTTTTGTCACCGGACACCGACCACCGTACCAACAACCAATAGATCACATGACAGCAATCGACCTCACCGGCGTGTTCCCCGCGATTCCCACGCCGTTCCACGACGACGACAATCGCAGTATCGACTTCGAAACACTCCGGCGCGACGCACAGCGACTCGAAGCCGCTGGCGTCGACGGCATCGTCCCCGCCGGTTCGACTGGCGAGTCGGCGACGATGACTCACGACGAACACATCGAGGTCGTCGAGGCCGTCATCGACGCCGTCGAGGACGTGCCAGTTATCGCCGGTACCGGGAGCAACAACACTCGCGAGGCGCTCTCGCTCTCACAGCGGGCCGCCGACGCCGGTGCCGACGCGCTCTTGCTCATCTCGCCGTACTACAACAAACCCGAACAGCGGGGCTTCGTCGATCACTACCGGACCATCGCTGACAGCGTTGACTGCCCCCAGATCGTCTACAACGTCCCCTCACGGACCGGCCAGAACATCGAACCCGACGCCGCCGTTGCACTGGCCAGCCACGAGAACATCGCCGGGTTCAAGGCCGCGAGCGGCGACATGACCCAGATCTCCGAAATCGTCGAGCGCACGCGTGAAGCGGACTTCTCGGTGCTCTCGGGCGACGACGGAATGACCCTGCCGATGCTGTCGGTCGGTGGCCACGGCTGTATCAGCGTCGCCGCAAACATCGAACCGGAGCGCACCTGTGCCATGGTCGGCGCGGCGGTGGCCGAGGACTACGAGCGCGCCCGCGCGATCCACCACGAACTCGGCCCGCTCTTTCGCGCGCTGTTCGTCGAGACGAACCCGATCCCGGTCAAGGAAGCGATGCGGATTCGGGGGTACGGTCCTGCGCACTTGCGTCAGCCACTCACCCGGCTCTCCGAGGAGCACATCGACCGCCTCGACGCCGTCCTGTCCGACCTGGTCGACGGGGACCACGAAGACGAGTACGCGGAGGCCAAGCGATGACGCGGGTCGCCGTCTGTGGTGCGACGGGCCGGACAGGCAGGGCCGTCATCGACGCTGGTCTCGAACGGACGAACGTCGAGGTCGTCGTCGGGTTCGCCACCGAACGCGGTGAGACGGATGGTGTCCCGCTTCGGCCCGCCGGCGAGGCCGCCAACGCAATCGAGGAGTTCGACGTGGATGCGGTCGTCGACTTCTCGACGCCGGCCGCGACGATGGCGCTGCTCGACGCCTGCACCGAGTCGGAAACGCCCCTCGTGGTCGCGACGACCGGCTTCGACGAGGACGAGCGTGACCGACTGGCGGCCGCGGGCGACGAGATCCCGATCCTGAAGGCCACGAACTTCTCGCGAGGAATCCAGGCGCTCTTACGGACCGTCCGCGAAGCCATCGGTGCACTCCCGGAGTACGACCTGGAACTCGTAGAGAGCCACCACAACGGCAAAGTCGATGCGCCCTCGGGGACTGCCAACACGATTCTCGAAACGATACGAGAACAGCGCGATGTCGAACCCACCTACGGCCGCGAGGGTCACGCACCCCGCGACGACGACGAAATCGGCGTCTTCGCCCGCCGGGCCGGCGACATCCGGGGCGAACACGAACTCGTTCTCGCGGGCAACGACGAGGTGCTATCGCTGTCCCATCGCGCAGAAGACCGCGGCGTGTTCGCTGCCGGATCGCTCGACGCGGCAGTGTGGCTCGTCGGCCGCGACGCCGGGTGGTACGACTTCGCTGAAGTCGTCGACTCCACCTAGAACTCCTCGATACCTCCTAATACACCTCCGCTTATATAGGGGATAGTCTTATTCTAATCCAGTCGAAGCGTCGCATATGGCAACGATTCACGATGCGAGCGTTCCGGCGTACGACTGCCCGCGCTGTTCCGGATCATTCGAGCGAAACCGTTTCTTTGGTCATTGTAGCGACTGTGGCTACGTCCCTGGTCGCGGGTCTGACTGATACTGCTTGTTGTGAGTCAGCACTGGATGTACTGACTGTTGTAATACTGCCAGTTGTACGTCCGTGAAGAATGTCGCGAGTCCGGGATCGCGAATCTCTTACAATAGTACAGCCGGCGGTATAAGTGACAGCATACTAGTTGTTTCGGTGGACTTTTTAATCAGCCATCACGAATAGGCGTACATGTCAGGAACATCCACGCTTTTCGAACTCCTGGTCGCGCAGCACCGACGACGTGTTCTGCTGTTACTGTGCCAGACTGATTCGGTTCAGGTGCCCGACGGAGTACGAGCGCGAGGGGCAACGCGGAGCCAGCAGTCGTCGCAGGCGTCACCCCAGGACCTGCCGTCGGAAACGATAGAGAGCACGTCGCTGGAAATCCAGTTGATCCACAACCACCTGCCGAAACTGGAAGACAAGGGACTCATCGAGTGGAACCGAGAGTCACAGACCGTCACGCGCGGGCCGTGCTTCGACGTAGTCGAACCAGCCCTCGAAGTGCTCGCTGACAATGCCGAGCAGTTCCCGGACGGCCTTGTCTGATAGTGCGTGCGAAGTTCCTGACGCACGGTCTCGTGGACGTGGTCGGGCGACACGAAACCCCATCACGTAAACTCCCCCGGTGCTAGCGAGACAGTATGAGTCTCGAAGCAGACGTACGCGACCTCTGGCAGCGCAAGCAGGACGGACTGACGGCGGCCGACACGACCAGTGACCACCTGGCCGTCCTCGAAGCGTTCCTCGCCGCACTCGAAGCGGGAGAGGTGCGGGCCGCCGAACAGCGGGGTGGCGAGTGGGAGGCCAACGAGTGGGTCAAACAGGGTATCCTGCTCAACTTCGGCTTGCGCGAGACGGCCGCTCACGAATACGGCGACGTGACCTACCACGACGTGCTCCCGCTTCGCGAGACGGCGGATCTGAACGAGCGCGGCACGCGCAACACGCCGGACGGGACCGTCATCCGACGAGGAGCCTACGTCGGCGGCAATGCGATTCTCATGTCGCCAGCGTTCGTCAACATCGGTGCCCACGTCGGCGACGGTACGCTGGTCGACTCCTGTGATACTGTCGGATCGTGTGCACAGATCGGTTCGAACGTCAAACTCGGCGCGAACACGCTCATCGGCGGCGTCCTCGAACCCGTCGAGAACGCGCCCGTCATCGTCGAAGACGGCGTCTCGCTCGGTGCCGGCTGTCGCGTTACCTCCGGGTTCGTCGTCGGCGAGAACAGTATCGTCGGTGAGAATACACTCTTGACACCGCGCATCCCCATCTACGATCTGGTCGAAGAGGAGGTCATCTACGGTCACTTGCCACCGGAACGGCGCGCGTTCACCCGCTTCGTCGAGTCCTCGGTCAGCGACCACGAGATGTTCGACGGCGGCGCGTACAAGCCCGCCGTGGTCGCAACTGATGTACAAGCGGAGACGCTCGACGCGACCGAGCGCGAGGACGCCCTGCGCGAGTGAGCGGAGCATTGTAATGTTGCGAGTTCGGCACAGATACGAACACTCTAGGGATATTTGGGACAGACGTGCTCACCAGTAACCCACTCTGAGTCCGGATACGCGAATCATTCTTTTAGTCACGTTCTCGTTACCTGGTTTCGTTCCGCGAGAGACCATGGCTGGACAACCATCCACCGGGCCACTGCCCACCGACCGTTCGACTGCCACCCGCCGATCAGTGCTGCACGCCGCCGGGGGAACCTTTGGGTTTCTCGGTGGTAACGCCCTCCGAAGCGACGACCCGGCCGACACCGGCGACTGTTCCGAGACCACGCTGGAGCCGAATATTGTTCACTTCGATGACTCGATTTCGAACGTGTGTACCGACGACCATCCGAGAACACGGGCGTTACACACCGCTGTCAAAGAGTCACTGACGGATCGATTCCCGACAGTCGGGTCGCTGATCGATGCCGACTTCGTTCCGTACTTCGACTTCCTGACTGCCAACGAGGCGACGGGCTGGTCCCACTGGCTCAACCCCGAGTTCGTCGGTGACGATAGCGTCGGTGATCCGGCGCGGCCCGCGTCGGTGCTTGTCGACCACCAGTACTGGCGACCAATCGGGATGATGTTCGTGGCCACCCGCGACGGCAGACGTATCGACCCGCCAGCAGTCTACAGCGACGAGGAGAGCGGCGATGCGTGCCGGCCCTGGCACGCCCACGTCGGCGTACCGGGACTGTATTCGTGGATGAAATACCGGACGCTATCGGTAGAGGGCATCGACGAGATACCACGAGAACTGCCTTGCCGAACGCCGTGGATGATGCACATGTGGGCCTATCCCCACCCCGAAAGCCTGTACGCTCACCACGCACCCCCGCAGGATAGCCGTGGCGGGCCCCCCGCCGAGGACCCGGGATTCGAAACGGACGCAGTGCCCGGCGAAGACAAACTCGGTCCCGAGGTACTCCCCGACGCGTTCCGGGCCAGAATCAAGCGCCTGCTGTGACGACCGGACTCCGAGATGGCCGATCCTGTTTTCGGCCACGGATACGACACGATTTCGGGATAGTATCGTCGAGACGTGCTTACTTGAGACTACGATTACCGTACCGTGCGGCGTTTTGAGATGCCCGGACATTACTATGCACATATTTTCCCAATGGGTTGTTGCCGAGTGAACCCGACATCAACAATGACAGACAAAAAACAGAACACGAACGGTACGACACGTCCGACGATGAACGACCTCCAGCGGACAATGCACTCGCGACGAGAGATCCTCGCTGGGGCCGGTGCAGTTGCCGGTGCCGGGATTCTCGGAACGGCCGCTGCGCAGAACGACGACGAAGACGGCGGCGAAGAACCGGCCCCAGCCGAAATCCCCGCTCCGTTCGACCAACCCAACACGGACGTGGACGTGCTCAACTACGCGCTCACCCTCGAAGCCCTCGAAGACACGTTCTACGAACGCGGTCTGGGACAGTTTTCTGAAGACGACCTGACCAGCGTGAGTTCCCTCGAAGGACGGTCGGAAGCCCAGGAGAACGTGCTTGGCTACTTCGAGCAGATCAGCGAGCACGAGGCGACCCACACCGAACAGATCACCCGCGTCATCGAGACGCTCGGAGCGGAACCGATCGACGTCCCGGAGTTCGAGTTCAATTTCGAATCGGCCGCCCAGTTCATCGAGACGGCACAGATACTCGAAAACACGGGCGTGAGCGCGTACGCGGGTGCCGCGCCACGGATCGAAAGCCCCGACGTCCTCTCGGCGGCCCTGTCGATTCACAGCGTCGAGGCCCGCCACGCCGCCGTCCTCAACGAACTGAACGCCGGGTCGCCGTTCCCGGACGCCTTCGACCCCGCAGCAACTATCCCGGACGTTCTGGAAGCGATTCAGCCGTTCATCGCCGGCGAGATCTCGGAACCGTCGACAGAAACACCGACAGAGACGGAAACTGGAGCGCCCACCGAAACCGAGACGGGAACGTCCACTGACACCGAAACGGGCATCGGAACTGACACCGAAATTGGAACCGAAACTGTCACCGAGAACGTGACGGGGACGCCGACAGAAAACGGCGAGTGATCACCGTCGCGCAGTTTTTCTTCACCGAAGCGGAACGCTTGTTACCCGCCACTGCCGTGTCTTTGCCAATGAGTACCCACTCGCCCCCGGTCCGACGACTCTCGGACTGGGATCACGACCGTCTCGAACGGTTGGCCGAGACCCACGGAACGCCGCTGTACGTGCTCGACGTCGGCCGCGTCCAGGCGAACTACCAGCGCTTTGCGAACGCCTTCCCCGATGCACACGTGATGTACGCCGCGAAGGCCCACACCGGCCGTGCCGTCCTCTCGGCACTGCTCGAGATGGGTGCCGATATCGAGTGTGCGGCTGCGGGCGAACTCCAGCGAGCAATCGACGCCGGCGCGGATCCGAACACGCTCCAGTACACGGCCGTCAATCCACCGGACGGCGACCTCGATTACGTGGTCGAAATCGCCGAAGAGAGTCCCGGACTCACGATTACCGGCGGTGCGGGCGACACGTTCGACCGCCTCGAAGAGCGCGGGTACGACGGCCGTGTCGCGATCCGAATCAACCCCGGCATCGGCACTGGCCACCACGAGAAGGTCGCGACGGGCAGGGACGCCAAGTTCGGCATTCCGTACGACGACGTGCCGGCCCTCGCAGACGCCCTCCGCGGACGGTTCGACCTCGTCGGTCTGCATGCCCACATGGGCAGTGGCGTCCTGCAGGACGATCTAGACGACCACTGTCGCGCCATCGGGAAGGTCGCAGACCTGGCCCGGGATATCGGCGACGAGGATCTGGCGTTCGTCGACTTCGGCGGCGGGTTCGGCGTCCCCTACCGCGAGGACGTTGCCCCACTCGATATGCAGGCCGTCGGCGAGAAAGTCCGTGACGCAATCGGTGATCTGGCGGCCCAGACCAAACTCGAACCGGGCCGTTACGTCGTCGCCGACGCCGAGTGTCTCCTCACCGAGGTCAACACGGTCAAGCAGACGCCCGCGGCGGCCGTCGTCGGGGTCGACGCCTCGCTGGCGACGCTGCTCCGCCCGGCGATGTTCGATTCCCATCACCCGATCCGTAACATCTCGGCTCCCGACCGCAAAGCCCGTCCCGTCTCGGTCGGCGGCCCGTGCTGTACCAGCGCGGACGTGTTCGCCACCGACCGGCCAGTCGCTCGTCCCGAGCGCGAGGAGTTGCTGGCCATCGGCAACGCCGGGGCGTACGGCTACGAACTCGCCAACCAGTTCCACTCCCAGCCCCGACCCGCAGAGGTCGCAATCGAAGACGGCGAGACGCGAGTCGTCCGACGGCGTGAGACGATGACAGACGTCGTCCGCGTCGAGGACGAAGCGAGCGAGTAACGTATGCGTGACTCCGATCCCGACCTCGATATCGATCAGTTCCACCGCGAGGCCGTCGAGACGCCCTCACACGAGGCTGTCGGAGCGATGCGCGACCTGCTGGTCGAGACGCTCGCTGACGCGGGCCAGGACCCGCGCGTCGACGGGGCCGGCAATGTCCTCGCGACCCGTGGAAGCGGCGACGACCACCTGGTCTTGAATACCCACATCGACACGGTGCCACCACACGTCCCGTTCAAGAGTGAGGCCGACGCGGATGTGGTGTGGGGACGCGGCGCGTGTGACGCCAAGGGACCGCTGACCGCTCTGCTCGCCGCTTTCCTCCGGGCCGACGTGGGGGACGGTCGCCTGACGCTCGCGATCACGCCCGACGAGGAGACCCTCCAGACCGGCGCGGGCCGCCTGGCAGAGACGCTGTCGGCAAACGGCTACATCGTCGGCGAACCGACGGGCCTGGACGTGTGTACGGCCGCACGGGGTCAGTTCGAGGGAACGGTCACGATCCACGGCGAGAGCGCCCACGCCGCCGACCCCGAGAGCGGGGCGAACGCGATCCGCGCCGCAGCACCGATTTTGCAGGCCATGGAGAGCTACGACGAGACGCAGGGACCGCCAGAGCACGAGGTGCTCGGCCTGCCGACACTGACGCCGTCGATGGTCGAGGGTGGCGAGGCACCGAATCAGGTGCCCGCCGAATGTGTGATCACCTTCGACCGCCGGAGCGTCCCGCCAGAGAGGAGCGGCGAGTTCGCGCACGCCCTCCAGAACCATCTCCAGCAGTGGCTTCCCGAGGCGTTTCGCGTCGAGGTGTCGCTGATCCGGCCCGATACGCCGTTCCCCGAGGCTTTCGCGACCGACGAGGACGCCGACCTGGTCCAGACGCTCGCGCGGGAGAGCGGCGGCGAGGCCCGGCCCTTCGGCGCGGCGACGGAAGCCGCCCACTTCGCGCCGGACGCGCCGACGGTCGTGTTCGGCCCCGGCGTGCTCACAGACGAGGAAGGCGCTGTTGCCCACAGCGAACGCGAGTACGTTCACCGCTCAGAAATACACGCGGCCGCCGAGGCCGTCACGGCGACGGTCGAGGAACTACTCTAGATACGTCATCGCTTCCTCGTCGCTGACCTGACCGAAGCGTTCGTAGTACGCGCCGACCGCCCGGAACGACGCCGGTGTCTCGACGCAGACCACCTCGTCGGCGTCCTCGCGCAGTTCGTCGAGTCGATCCGCGGGACCGACCGGGACGCCGACCGCGATCTGTTCTGGGTCTGCTGCTCGCACGCACTGAAGACAGGCCCGCATCGTCGCACCGGTCGCGAGGCCGTCGTCGACGACGGCGACCCGTTTGCCCGCCAGGGACGGAAACGACCCGTCACGATACCGATTTGCTTTCTCGCGGGCCGCCTCGCGAGTGCGCGAGCGCTCGTTCTCGAACTGCGTGTCACTCGTCGTGACCTGTTCGATGAGGCCGTCGTTTCGCCAGACGCTCCCGTCCTCGGCGACGGCCCCGAGTGCCAGTTCGGGGTTGCTCGGCGCGCCGATCTTCTGTGCAACGACGACATCGAGCGGGGCATCGAACCGGTCGGCAACGACGCGCCCGACTGGTAGGCCACCGCGGGGAATCGTCAGAACGATGTCCGGGTCGACGCCGCGGCGTTCGACTGTGTCGGCCAGTTGCTCGCCGGCGTCGGTGCGATCTCGGAACATGCGTGGCACTACGCCGTCAAGCGCCTTCATCCTCAGGTCGCTTTCTCCTGATCCTGCGGTGCCGGCCCGCTTGCTGCGTCGGTGTCGAGCGTGTCCTCGACCTCGGTGTAGGTCAGGAGGAGTGCGAGGGTAGCCAGCGCAGCACCGAAAATAAACGGTGCAGCGAGACCGCCGAGATTGAACAGGACGCCGGAAGCGAGCGGTCCGAGTGCAACGCCGAGACCGAAGGCCATCGTCAGGACCGAGAGGGTCGTACCAGAGCCACGGTCGCCTGCCAGGTCACCAGCGAGTGCGAGAGCGGGCGCGAAGACGAGTGCGACCGCGATACCCTGAACGAAGCGGGCGGCCAGCATCGTCCACGGGTCGGCGACGAGTCCCTGTGCGAACACAGAAGGGATCAACACGACGAAGCCAGTGAGGATGAACGGTCGCCGACCGTACGTATCACAGGCCCGGCCTATCGGGACCTGGAAGGCGACGTTGGCGATGACGACAGCGGCGAACTGCACCGAAAAGAGGAACGTGCTCTCGTCGAGACGGGCGCGGATCGGTCCTTCCAGCGTCGCGAAGAGGGCAATCGTCGTCGCCATGAAGAAGGTGCCGACGCCGAGGACGAACACGGGATCGAGGCCGTTCCCGTCGCGGTCCAGCACCGCAATCGAGAGGTTCTTGCCTGCGCCGGTCGCGACGCGAGGCGGGTCTTCGATCAGCGCCAGCACGAGCACGAAACTGACCAGTGCGCCCGCCACCGCGACGGCGAAGGCTGCCACGAAGCCAGAAAACGTCGCGCCGGCCAGCGGGCCGGTCCAGGCGGGCACGGTGTAGGTGACGACGCCCTCGGCGGCTAGTCCGCCGGTGATGACGATACCGGCGATGATCGGCCCGAAGCCAAAGCCGATCAGCCTGAACGTGTTGAACACGCCGAAGTTGCCCCCGCGCTCGCGATTGCCCTCGGCGTAGTCGTTGACCAGTGCGACAGTCGCCGGAATGGTAAAGGCCGCACCGATCCCCTGGAGGGCGCGAGCGCCGAGGACGGCCCAGTAACTCGTGACGAAGGGATAGATTGCACTGCCGACGGCGAAAATACCCAGGCCGATCAGGACGAACACGCGGCGGCGGCCCGTCCGGTCGGAGACTCGACCGGTAAACGGCTGGCCGAAACTGTTCAGCAGACCAAAGAGCGAGAGGACGAGGCCGATCAGCGTCTCCTCGCGCAGCACGAAGCCGAACAGTTCGGTGCCGGCGATACCCGCGAGCGAGATCTGTCCGCTGGCGATGTACAGCGGCAAGACGATGATCAGAAAGGAGTTGCCCAGCGCGTCGGCCATCCGCGCGAACGCAAGCGTCAGGACGCGTCCGTCGGTGTCCAGTACCATCCACCTCACTGGTCGGTCCCCAGACGTGTGAGGGTTTTCGTTCGCTCGCAATGTGGCGCCGTCAGACGGATGTTGCAACGGTCCACGTCGACTGACGGACCGTCACTGCCTGGCACGCTGCCGGCTCCCGGCGAGCCGTCCCACGGTGTGACGTATGTGGGTTGTTCACAGAGGATGAAAATTATTTTGCCGATGTACAAAGACAGTTCAATAGATTGCGAAAGCATTATGCGTCCGTCGCCCCTGTTTTCGGTTGACCTAAGTACACACTATGGCAGTACTCGAAATTACCAATCTCCACGCAAAAGTGGCAGAAGACGGCGGAGAACGGATCCTTCGCGGTGTCGATCTCGAAGTCGAGTCGGGCGAGATCCACGCGCTGATGGGACCGAACGGATCGGGGAAGTCGACGATGGCCAAAGTCATCGCGGGCCATCCCGCATACGAGGTGACAGCGGGTGACGTTCTCATCCACCTCGAAGAAGACGACTTCGGCGAGGACTTCGAGATCCCCGAAGACAGGCAGACCTGGGATCTTCTGGACCTCGAACCGAACGAGCGCGCCGCACTCGGCGTGTTCCTCGGCTTCCAGTACCCGGCCGAGATCGAAGGCGTGACGATGGTCAACTTCCTCCGGACGGCACTGAACGCCAAACTCGAAGAGCGCGAAGAGCTGTTCGAAGACGAAGACGAAGTAGCGGCCGAGGCCGAGGACACCAACGAGGACGCCGCAGGCTACGACTCCTCGCCGATGGAAGGCCCCGAAGACGAGGGCGAGATCGGTGTCGCCGAGTTCCAGCAACTCCTCAAGGAGAAGATGGAACAACTCGACATGGACGAGAAATTCGCCAACCGCTATCTCAACGCCGGCTTCTCCGGCGGCGAGAAAAAGCAAAACGAGGTCCTCCAGGCCGCGATCCTCGAACCCTCGATTGCCGTCCTCGACGAGATCGACTCCGGACTGGACATCGACCGCCTGCAGGACGTTTCGGAGGGCATCAACGCGCTCCGCGACCACCAGGGCTCGGGTATCCTCCAGATCACCCACTACCAGCGCATCCTCGACTACGTCGAACCGGATCACGTTCACGTGATGATCGACGGCGAGATCGCCAAATCCGGCGGTGCGGAACTCGCAGAGGAACTCGAAGACAAGGGCTACGACTGGGTTCGCGAGGAAGCCTACGAGGCCGCCTGACGGCACAACCCACATAACCAGCAAACCCAAAGTACGATTCAACAAACTATGAGTTCAGATCAAGACCACCTCAAAGACACCGACACGGAAGCCCGGTTCGAGTTCAAGAAAGAGGAGAACTCGGCGTTCGAGACCGAGAAAGGCCTCACCGAGGAGACCGTCCGTCTCATCTCCGAGGACAAGAACGAACCCGAGTGGATGCTCGAACGGCGTCTCCGTGCACTCGAACAGTATCAGCAGATGCCGATGCCGACCGACTGGCCCGGCCAGCCGGACCTCTCGGAAGTCGACATCGACGAGATCGTCCCCTACATCCGCCCCGACATCGAGACGCGTGGCGGCGCGGAAAACTGGGAGGACCTCCCCGAAGAGATCCAGGACACGTTCGACAAACTGGGCATTCCGGAAGCAGAAAAGAACGCGCTCTCGGGCGTCGGCGCACAGTACGAGTCCGAGATCGTCTACCAGAACATGCAGGAACGCTGGGAGGAGAAAGGCGTCATCTTCTGTGACATGGACAGGGCCGTCCAGGAACACGAAGACCTCGTCAAAGAGCACTTCATGACGAAGTGTGTCCCCCCGAGTGACAACAAGTTCGCCGCACTCCACGGTGCCATCTGGTCCGGCGGTTCCTTCGTCTACATTCCCGAAGACACGACCGTCGACATGCCCGTGCAGGCGTACTTCCGCATGAACTCCGAAGGGATGGGTCAGTTCGAGCACACGCTCATCATCGCCGAAGACAACTCCGAAGTCCACTACATCGAGGGCTGTTCCGCGCCGAAGTACTCGGCGTTCAACCTCCACAGCGGTGGCGTCGAAGTGTTCGTCGGCGAGAACGCCCACGTCCAGTACTCCACCGTCCAGAACTGGTCGAAAAACACCTACAACCTCAACACCAAGCGTGCCATCTGCGAGGCTGACGGCACGATGGAGTGGGTGTCCGGTTCGATGGGATCGAAGGCGACGATGCTGTACCCATCGACCGTGCTCAAGGGTCCGGGATCGACCGACAACCACATCACCATCGCCTTCGCCGGCGAGGGACAGAACATCGACACCGGCGCGAAAGTGTATCACAACGCGCCCGACACGAAGTCGACTATCGAGTCCAAGTCTATCTCAAAGGACGGTGGCCGCACGAACTACCGCGGTCTCGTCCACATCTCCGACGGTGCCGAGGCTTCCTCGACGAGCGTCGAGTGTGACGCGCTGATGTTCGACAACGAATCCACCTCGGACACGATGCCGTACATGGAGATCCAGGAGAGCAAAGTCGATGTCGCCCACGAGGCGACCGTCGGCAAGATCGGTGACGAAGACGTGTTCTACCTCCAGAGCCGTGGCCTCGACGACGACGACGCAAAGCAGATGATCGTCGCCGGATTCATCGAACCGATCACGGAGGAACTGCCCATCGAATACGCGGTCGAACTGAACCGCCTCATCGAACTCGAGATGGAGGGAAGCCTCGGGTAACCCCCGGATTCACCATGAGTACGCAGGTACACGCCAACCTCACGGAGGAACAGGTAACGCAGATTTCCGAGCAACTCGGCGAGCCAGCGTGGCTCCTCGAAACGCGTCTGGACGCACTCGATGCGCTCGACGATCTGAACATGCCCGACGTCATCCGGACGCCGGGCCGGAACTGGACGAACCTCGACGCGCTGGACTACGAAACGCTCGTCGACCCACTCGAATGGGAACAGGAGAAAGACCGCGTCGACGCCGAGGGCGTCGAAGTGCTCTCCTGGAGCGAGGCACTCGCCGACCACGGCGACCTCATCGAAGACCACTTCGGCTCTATCGTTGACCCACAGCGAGACTTCCTGACCGCGCTGTCGACGGCACTGTTCTCGGCCGGGACGGTCGTCTACGTCCCCGAGGGCGTCGATGCCGAGGACGTGAAGATCCGGACGACGATGAACAGTCGCTCGCTGTTCAATTACACGCTCGTCGTCGCCGAGGAATCCTCGTCGGTGACGATTCTGGAACGCCAGCACAGCGGCGACGAGCAGGACGACTCGCAGTACTACTCCGGCATCGTCGAGGTCGCGGCCGGCGAGAACGCGAGTGTCCAGTACGGTGCCCTCCAGAACCTCTCGAAAGAGACGTACAACTTCTCAGTCAAGCGCGGCCACGCCGACACCTACGCCACGCTCGACTGGATCGAGGGCAATATCGGGTCGCGCCTCACAAAGACCAGCGTCGAAACGAGACTGCTCGGTGACTCCTCGGAATCCCGGATCGTTGGGGCCTTCTTCGGCCACGAGGACCAGCACTTCGACCTGGCCAGCCGCGTCTGGCACGAGGCCGAACACACCGTCGCAGACCTCGTCACCCGGGGGACGCTCGACGACAGTGCCCGCTCGGTGTACGAGGGCGTCCAGGACGTAGGCCGCGGGGCCTGGGACACCAGTTCCTACCAGCGTGAGAACACGCTGATGCTCTCCGACGAGAGCGAGGCCGACGCCAGCCCGAAACTGATTATCAACAACCACGACACCGAAGCGAGTCACTCCGCGACGGTCGGGCAGGTCGACGAGCAGGACCTGTTCTACATGACCTCCCGCGGCGTCGATCCCGAGCGCGCGAAGAACATGCTCGTCGAGGGCTTCTTCGTCCCCGTCTTCGAGGAAGTCGCCGTCGACGAACTCCGCGAGGACCTCGACGAACTGATCGTCGAGCGCCTCCAATGACATCCTCCGCGCCGTAAACAGAGCGGGATCGAAGATCCCGCAAGCAGTCGGGCGCAGCCCGACGACGGCGCGGTTTCCTCCGTGGGAGTCTCGACTATGCCGATTTGATCCGAGAATCGGAGATTTCCGTGATGACGGGAATCTCCGATTTCCGAACGACCCCGGAAGCAACATTCCCGTCACGGCGGACGGTACTCGGGTCTGTGCGCTGTTCGTTGGGACTTTCGTGAGGGTATGGTATCCCCGACCAGTCGTGGTCGTCCCACTGGAACCGCACGGGCCGTGCCATCGGCCTGACTGCCTGTTCTGTGTGCCGTCTCAGGAACGTTTCTGACGCTGTAAGGTCGGCGTGACCCTTGAATCCACACGGACAGGTGAGCATGTCCTGATGCCGTGTTGTTCGGTCGGTGCCGCCACACTGTGGGCACTCTTGGCTAGTCCACGCTTCCGAGCGAACCTCAACCGAGATACCATATTCTTCGGCGGTACACGCCAGTCGCTCGGTGAATTGCTTGAACGCCCAGAAGTTGTGCGTCTTGGCGTTGGTTTCGACCGACCAGTGTGTCTCCAGCACGTCGGTTAACCCGCCGATATACACCGTATCCACGCCCTCGGCGTACAGTCGGTCCAGCAGGTCACGACACAGTGCCGCTTGTGCGTGGTCCCGGCGACGGGTTCGCTTACGGTACAGTCGCCGGATACGCTTGCTACTGTATCGGCCTTCGCGTAGTTCGGACTGCAACCGGGCGATTTCTCGCGTCGTTTCGCGGAATCGTTGGGACAACTCGCGGCCTTCGTACAGGTATTGCTCGCCGGTTGTTGTGGTACAGGCAACGAGATTGTTTGCACCAATGTCCAGAGCGGCCGTCTCGTCGGCCAGTGGAGTCTCCCGTGCGTCGTCAGAAACAGTCACGGGCTGTGAAGCTCGGAAGGTGCTGTCTGTCTCGTCGTACCACAATTCTAACCGGCCTTGGTCTTCGTAGTCGGGCCAGTTTGGGTCGCCAACGATTTCCAGCCGAAGACGACTGTTCGGGCTGTTGTGCTTGTCTCGCAGGGTTTCACCAACGACAATCTCAAGTCGGGACCGCTCGCCCCACTCGACAGTGTATGCGTCCTTTCGGACGACGCCTTTGAGAACACGTCCGTCGTCCTTGTTGCCACGGAATCCCGGCGGTTCCGGGTGTTCCGTGACCGACGTGTTCGACTCGTCGTGGTATGCGTTCTTGTTCTGGAAAAACGAGCGCCACGCTTCGGTGTTTGCTCGCCGGACAGTTTGGGCGGTGGACGCGTCAAGAACGTCTTTATATTTGCCTTCGAGAGCACCAGTATCGGCATCCCAGATGTCGCCCTTGAAGCCGTCTTCGTCGTTGTATCGCATGAGGCGCTGGTAGTTGATTTCGTTCCAGAGAGCGGCACACGCGTCCAACAGGTCCCGTAGCACCTGCTCATCGTCGTCGGTGAGCGGTCGCACGGTGAACGTGTTGGTGCGCTTCATGCCACAATCCTTTTTACGTCCTCTCGTCAAATAAGTCCCATGAGACATGACCGTTGACACACCGCTTACGTGTTACATCTGTGGGGAGACTGACGATTGGACGACTATTGACCTGATTGGCTGTTTCGAGGACCGACAGGTCGCAGGAGAACGGTTTGAGGAAAAGCATGGGAGAAAGCCAGACAGCTACTTGTTCGTCTGTCCCGAGTGCAAAGAGGAGAATCCACACCATGCTGAAAACTGCTACGAGAAGTACGGGAGAGTCCAATGAGGCCAGCAATTGACCTCTCCTATGGATTGCATGGTCGTCTGAAAGATTACGCGGAGGCGAATGACTTGGAGCTTTCAGAAGCGTATACAGAGGTGTTAGAAGCAGGTCTCGAAGCGTTGGAGACTCACGACCAGCAGTAAAACGGCGGTTTCTCACCAAAGCGTACGCGATTCACTCCCGTCCCCAGAAATCGGAGATTTCTGGTGTGCGAACAAATCGCTCCGCGATTTGTCAACGCCCTGTTCAGTCCTCGGTTCCGACAGAGCGTCGGAACACTCATCCTTCGCGGGAAGGGCGGGATTCTCTCGCTGTATCGAGATCAGCCCACGGGATCGATAGCCGAAGTCTCTTCTGATCGGTCGTAGCCCTCACGTGGTCCCGTCGGGGACGAACCGCGCGGCGATCACGCCGACCACGGCGGCGATACCGGCCGGAATCGCGGCCATGAACAGCCAGATTCCCAGCGTGACGAGGCGTCCACTGAGGCCGCCTTCGACGGAAACCAGCGGGCTGAGCACGGCTAGGGGCGACACCAGTAGGACCACTGCGATTGCGTACCCGGTCTTTGCGATGGCCCCCTGGAGGGTTCGCTGGCGAGCGATGTACACGGTCGACACGAGCCACCCCGCCAGGCCGAAGAGCAGTGACCAGAGACTCTGAGTCCCGAGCAGGAGAACGAACGTCCCGACGAGTCCGACGACGATACCGCCGCCGATGCCGACCAGCATGGTGAGCGTGTTGTCGACGAGTCCGTCGGGGTCGAGGATCTGGTCGTCGGCCGTCGACTGGTCTGCCACAGTCGTGCTGGTATCGTCGGCAGCGTCCCGGTCAGCAGCGACGAAACCACCGGTTTCGGCCACCTTGCCATCGAAGAGGCCATCGAGACGATCAGCGATCCGATCTTGCAGCCCTGGCTTCGCCTCTGTGGCTCCCCACCCTCTGTCGCTGCCAGCATCTCCCTGTCTGTCCGCGAGATCGGCCGAGCAGTGCATGCAGTAGGTCGCCGTCTGCCCGATTGGTTCGCCACATTCCGGACAGTGGGGGTCAGGATCGCTCATCGAACGGGTCTCTCACAGATAGTTCGACGGTATGATCGGTGACACGGCAACCGACAGTGATCGCTCGCTTGCATGTCATGTGAAACCACTACTCGCACGTGGCACTTTGTTCTTTCCGGTCGTTTCGGGATGGAAAACACCGACTAACAGCTGTTGCCCCGTCCACGAGGGAACCGCTTAAGTCGTCGCCTCCCCGACAGACGACTATGATAGTACCGGCGTCCAACGGACCGTGGTGGTGGCGGTGAGTCTCCACCGTCCGGTGGGATCGGACCACCAGCTCGCCCGGTTGTTACAGATCGGTGTGGTCCTCGAAGAGGTCGTCGAAGCGCGTGCCGAGAAACACGCCCAGATGACCGACGAACTCGACCCGGCCGTCAGCGAACTGCTCGAACACGCGTCGGCAGAGTCGGCCGACCACCGCCGGGAACTCGAAGCACTCATCGCCACGCTGGAAGCCGAAACCGTCCCCTTCGACGAAATCAAGCGACTCGTCGAGGCCCAGTACGAGGCCGACGAGGAGTTCGACGGGATCCTGTACGATCAGCTCTGTAACGAAGAGACGGCCTACAAGTTCTACGACGACCTGATCGGTGCCATCGAGGCGTCGGAGACCGAGTTCAGCATCGACCGCGAGCGACTCCTCTCGACGCTCGAACGCATCCGCGAGGAAGAAGCCGAAGGTGCCGAAGACGTAACGCAACTCATGGAGAGCCGCGAATGATGTCCGGTGCCCGCCCAACGGAGGGATGCACGTGAACACTGCCAATCAGTATCTCAAAGCGATCTATCTGGTCCAACAGCAGGAGGACGGTCCCGCATCGACGGGCGATGTCGCAGACATGCTCGAAGTCAGCCCCGCCAGTGCGAACGAGATGATCGGAAAACTCGAAGACCAGGGCCTGCTCGACCACGAGAAGTACAAGGGCGTCAACCTCACAGACGAGGGCATCCACCGCGCCCGCGAGGCGCTCCAGAACTACTGCATCATCGAACGGTTTCTCGCCGAAGTCCTCGAAGTCGAGGAGTTCCGCAGCGAAGCAAAGCAACTCGAAGGTGTCATCGACGAGACAGTCGCCGAACGCCTCGATACAATCATCGACCGCGAACCACAGTGTCCCGATTGCTTCGACGCCGAAGACGACGTATGTGCCTTGCTCGAACTGGAAGCAGAAGCCTCCGACTGATCGTTCTCGAAGCGTTCAAGTGGACTCCGATGATGTGTAGAAATGCAGTCCCGTGGTGTAGTGGCCAATCATAAGGGCCTTTGGAGCGACGGACTTCCTGGTCTGTAGCGAAGACAGCCCTTGACGGCGGTTCGAATCCGCCCGGGACTATCCTGCTGCGAACAACGTCGTGAGCAGCGGGTATCCCCGGCGGTTCGAGCCCAGAGGACGAGCGGATTCGAGTCCTCGCGGTTCGAATCCGCCCGGGGCTATACCCATTTTAGTGTGAATCCTCTTTTTCGAGGGTTATGTTGCTGGTAGTTACGCTGTTCGCCCTGTACTACGCCCTGGTGGTACGGCGAGCGCAAGGACGATGAGGGGTAATCTCAGGACGACTACAGATACGCGCTGTCCCAGCGGGTGGGTTTGCGTGCGTTGCCACAGCGATCACACTCGATGCGGCCCATCGCGTCCATGGCGTTTGCGAGTGAGCCACAGTTCGCACAGTAGTAGCCATAGAGGTCGTCGTTGGCTTCGCCGGTGTAGACAGTGTGGAACGCGTCGACGGCTCCACCCTCGGTCACGTCGTGGTCGATGTACACGGTCCGGCCGTCGACTTCGATCGGTTCGCGACCGCTGGAGTGTGCTTCGACGTACCGGTTCTCGATGTACGTCTGGCCGGCGATGTCGACGGTTTCTTCGCCCGCTTTCTGGAACCCTTTTGACTCGTAGAAGGCGTTGCCATCGGCGTTGTCGGCGAGTACGCGGCCGTGAATCCGGTCAGCGCCGAGCGATTCGAGATGGTCTCGCGTCTCGTCGAACAGGTTCGACGCGATGTTGCGGCCACGATAAGCCGGGTCGACGTGGAGCCAAAGCAGTGTTCCGATCCCCTCCCCGGCGAGCGTGCTTTCGGAAAACGCGACCACCTGCTCGTCCTCGCTCACGACTAGGAGGCTGTGCTGGTCGTCCTTGAGTGTTTCTGCGAGTCGCTGCTCGCCGTACCACTCTTCGATTGCGCCGGTAATCGCCTGCGGGTCAAGCGAGTACGACGCTTGCAGTGACCGGCGAGCAATGTCCCGTATGGCGGGATTGTCCGCCGGTCGTGCGGGTCTGATCTCCATGCCGGTCAATTAGACCCGGGATGACATAAATTCTCAGTCGGCACTGGGCAAGACGGTGTCGGCTGGGACAGTAGCGATGCAAACACTGTCGGTCGTCCCAAGGTGGACAGTGTCTGTCCAGATTATCGTCGTAGTGATGAAATTCCTTAAATTCAATAAGGTGATTCTGTACCGACCGAATTATTTAATTTCTGTCGTGAAAAGCTTTATGAGTGGTGAATGATCCACTAATTGCTGTTGGAGGTGCACAAACTGACGCCAAAAACACGAAAAGCTATCCATCCGATCAAACAAGCGGTGTGGTGCTGTGCCTGACTGGAGACGCCCCGGTCAAATCTGCCACCTGTGCGAACGCTGTCTCTCCGGCGGCGACGGTGGGCACCGAATCCTGATCGTTCAACCATGAAGCGTTTTCTCCCACCGTTCCAGTCACTGTTTTCTGACATCGCCCTCGAAAGCGTTGGGGGTGTCGTAACGCTAAAGAGTCGACCGAACCTTTTTGTACATAAGATGAATATCAAACCGCGACGATGGAGGTGTTTCTGTGGGCGTCGAAATTCGTGAGTCGCCGGTCTCGGACGCCGAATTCGAGGCGATGAAGGAGTTCGTCCACGATTACCTCGCCGCGAGCGTCGAGAACGAAAAGAAAGGCGGTCGCATGCGATGGTATCCGTGGCACTCTGCCGAATATCGCTTCAATCACATCCTGAACGTCGTCGACCTCGCGGAACAGATCGCCCGCGAGGAAGGCGCGAACGTCGATGTGACTCGTGTGGCAGCACTCTTTCACGATACCGCGAAACTCGAAGCCGAGCAAGACGTGCACGCGGAAGTCGGCGCACAGATCGCTCGCGAATATCTGCTGAGTCACGGCGACTACCCGGAGTCGTTCACCGAACAGGTGTGCTCGGCCGTTCGCGACCACTCGTATCGGGGCGATCTGACTGATCTGCCCCTGGAGACACAGTGTCTCATCGAGGCCGACGTGCTCGATAAGGTCGGTGCCAACGGGACTGCACTCATGTTGCTCCGGATGGGCTATGAATCTCGGTCACACATGGACGCCGCAGAGATGGTCGGTCGTGTGATCGAACGCGGCGAGGACGCACAGGAACGCATCGAGAGCGAAACCGCGAGGGCACTCGTTCATCGACGACTCAAGCGGGCCCGCTGGTTTCAGGAATGGCTGGAGATGGAAGTCGCCGAGATGGACAGCGCCACACCGCCCGGCGACATGACGACCGGTGTCGGCGACGACTAGAGTCGTCCGAGTGCCTCCCGGAGAAAGAGAAGTCCGAAGCCGGCCAGGACCGCGCCCGAGAACCACGCAACCGCAGGTGCAAGCCGTTCGACACGGCGGCGAGCAGTCACGAGCAGTGCCGGGAACGCGGTGATCCAGACGACGATACCGACAAACAGCCCCACGATCAGCACGGGGTCGCCAGTCCTGACGACGAACTGTCCGGCGAGTGGGCTACCGACGAGCGGGAGCGGTGCGAGCACGTCTAATTGGCCCCGTTTGAGAAGGGACACACCGACTGTCAGCCAGAACACGATCTGATAGGGATTGGTCAGCGCCAGCGAGAGGGCCTTCCTGAAGCCGTTGCCCGCGCCGCGTTCGACTTCGACGAACTGCTGTGCGTCCCTGACAGCTCCGACTGCAAAATAGAGCATCAGGCAGCCACCGAGTGCGAGCATCCCCGTCTGGACCGACGGGTGCCGACGGACGACCGTCACGAGACCGACGAGTGCCAGAGCGAAAAAGCAGAGGTCTGCAATCATTGCACCCAAGCCCGCTCGGAGGCCAGCCCACCACCCCCGGAGAACGCTCTCCTCGGCGATAACGGCGTTCATGGGCCCCGGCGGCGCGGCGAGTGCAAGTCCGAAGACAATCCCGCCGACGAACGTCGCCAGCAGCGCCATATCCCCGCTTGGTCCGTCCACAGATTAGGTCTGGTGCTGTCGCTATCGACGGTATAGAGAAAAAAGCGCCAAATTACAGCTTGCCGGCCTTCTGGAGCTTCATGAGGTCCTCGGTGTCGAGGGTTTCGCCTTCCTTGAACTTCTGGTAGATCTCCTCGGCCTCCTCGCGGGCGGCTTCCTGCTTTTCCTCGCGCTTGGAGCGTTCCTGGGCTTCCTCTTTCTTGTCCAGTTCGCGGAGTCGCTTCTGGACGCGCACGAAGTCCTCGTGGTGCTGGTCTGCGGCTTCCTGGGCCTCCACGAACTTCTCGTGCATCTCGTCGGCCTCGTCGCGGATGTCGTCAGCTTCGCGGTAGGCCTCGATCATCTCGTTGTGGTGCTTCTGGGCCTCGTCGGCGAGTTCAGTCACCTTCTGGTGGTGCTGACTGGCCTCCGAGCGGACCTCTTCTGCTTCCTCTTTGATCGCTTCGAGGTCCTCGGTCTGGTCGAGCTTTTCTTTCTTGCTCGAAAGCTTGTCGCGCTTCTCCTCTATTTTCTCGATGAGTTCGCGCTCGTCCTCGCTGGAGAGAACCTCGGTCTGCTGTTTGAACTCGAGGTCTTCGATTTCGGATTCGAGTTCTTCGATGGACTCTCCCTCGTCGAGTTCCATCTCGTTTTTGAGATTGTCGACCTTGTCGAACAGCTCGTTTGCCTTCGCGTTGAGTTCGTTGCGATTTTCTTTGTGCTCTTGGACCTGCTCGTTGAGTTCGTCGCGCTTCTCGCGGTGTTCCTGGGCTTCGTCGACCTTCTCACGCGTTTTGGCGTTCAGTTCGTCCCGGTCGGACGCACGCTCTGACGCCATCTGGTTGAGTTCGTTTCGCCGATCACGGAGTTGACCGGCGAGTTTGATAAGCTCGCCCTTCGACTTGTTTTCGAGATCTTCTTCTGTGACTTCTACGTTTTTGGATTGTTCTATCGAATCTACCATGTTTGTTAGTCCTCGATGCCATGTTCGCCACGACGCTGGGCAGTCGACCCCCTCACGACGATGGGCTCGCGCCAATAACAAGGGTTCCCTGTCATGCTGGGCGTAATACGATACTGCCTGAACGCCGGAGACGTTCTGGTGCCTACCCTTTGGCACGGACCTGTTTTAAACATTGCGATGCAGTGAGTAGCGTGCTGGGCGCTCACACGGGCCAGTGATGCGGTTGCGAGATAGTAACACGGATCCGGGTTAACTTAAATACTGTATCGGTTTTTCGCGACGACCCCGTCGATAGCAATCGCGAGTGTCACGTCCGATTCTGCTGTCAGCGTGAGTGTCCGAACAGTTTTTCGACTGTGCGGGTCGACTTCGATTTCGGTCTGTTCTCGCTCCCCGTCGATGTCCCACTCGACTGTTGCCGTCCCACCGACGGGCCGGTCGTGGAGCACGACGAGGTCACTGTCTCCGGGCGCTGGATCCGACAGCATCACCTGTGTCGGCTCGAACGCGGCACTCAGTCGGTCGAACGCGGCTTTTGGTGTTCCATCCTGTTCCAGCACCCCCATTCCAGCGCCGTCGACATCCCGGAGCGCGTAGACGGCGACGACGTGGGGACCGCGTCGTCGAAGTGTCTCTGCGACCTGACCGATGACACGCGCCTGACGCGTCTGTGCGGCGTCGAGACCGCCGTCGACGCGAGCGTCGTGTCGTTCCTGATCGAAGTCGGTCGATTCGCTCGGCGACGACCCTGTGACTGCACCGGCACCGAACTCGGAGACCACATCGCCGACGCCGTAGCGATCACAGAGCCAGTTGACGTCAGCCGGTTCGCCGAACGTCCAGCCGGGATACATCGTCGCCCCGTCGGGATCGATGCCGGCAGGTCCAACCACCGGGAAGACCGGCACTTCGTCGACGCTATCTGCGACCGACCGCGCGGGGTCGTGATCGTACTCCGCTCGCCACGCACGCCAGCGGTAGCGAAGACGGTCGATGACGCCCGATCCGAGTCCCGCGGCGTAGTCTTCGACCGGATCGCCGTGGACGCTCACCGCCGCCATGCTCGGGTGTCGGTGCCGTGCTCGAACGAGACGCCTCAGCAAGTCACTGCCCCGGTCGGTGTCGAACGCACCAGGTCCTGTCAGCGGGAGGTCCTGCCAGACCAGCAGGCCCTGCTCGTCACAGGCCTCGTACACGTCGGGAGCGAGAGCGTGTGCGTGTGGCCGGACGAGATTGGCATTCGCCTCGACCGCACGACCGATGTCTTCGGGTGCCCCACGAATCAGGTTGATGCCCCGTGCAGGAACGCGTTTGCCGTTGATCAGCAGTCCCTCGTCCCCGTAGGTGACCGACCGCAGGCCAGTGACGGTCGTTCGTTCGACCCCGTCCACTTTTGCCCTGACGGCGTACCGTGGCTGCTCGCCCATGTTGTGGGGCCACCACAGGGAGGGGTCCCGCACGTCGATTTCGTGTATGATCGTCTCCTGGCCCGCGTCGGTGTCGACCCGGACTCGGTTCATCGTGCCGCCACCGCGAACGTCACCGGTGGGGCGAAGCGACAGCGTCACTCTGTCGTCGAGTGGTTCGGACGTGACGATGGTCGCCGCTACGGCAACGGCTGCGTCTTCGCTGTCCACTCGCGGTGCCACGTTCAACTCGGCGATGTAAGGGTCGGGATACGTCTCGACGGCCCCATCCCACCAGATACCCGGCACACACAGGTCGTCGGGGACCCGGTCTGTGTCGTAGATACCGCCGAATCGATCTGTCGGTCGCCGGCATTCGACGACGAGTTCGTTCTGGTCCTCGACAGGCAACGGGACACGAAGCGGTTCGAAGTACGCGTCGTGGTCGGCAATCTGCTGGCCGTTGAGCCAGACGCGGGCCTCGGCGTACACGCCGTCGAGTCTGAGTACCGCGTGGTCCTCGTCACCGGAACGGGGGTCGTCGAAGACGGCCCGGTAGGCAACGGCTGTCTCGCCCGCGAACTCGCTGGGCCGCCCCGGCACGTCGATTGGTTTCCATGTCTCGGGTGCGGGCGGGCCGTCCCCCGGTTCGACCGCCGCACCGCTCCACTCCAGGGACATGGTTCATCGGCCGTTCCCCGTGGGCATATCCTTTGCCCCTCCCCCAGGACCACTTTCACTTTCACTCCACGGTTTGCGGGCCTTGATACCCCGTCGGAACAACCAGTCAGTTATGATCGAAGCACTCACCACTGATAGACCAGTTTGTGACGACCCTAACTGCGACCGGACACTCCCGGCAGAACCCGCTGTCGTCTTTCAGACGCCCGCTGGCCGCCGCTGTGCGTACGACTGCCCCTGTGGCGCGGTGACGATCACCGTCGTCAGTCCCGAGTCGACTTCCTGAAGTAGATCGCTCTAAACACCGATTCATGAACGAGACCGCAGGCGCGCACGGACACGAGCACGTCAGTGCCGACCACGCCAGCACCCTCGAAGTCACGAGCGACGATTTCCTGACGCCGGCGGGCGACTGTATCGTCGCTATCGGGGTTGACCGCGTTCCGGCCGACTTCGATCCTGCCTTCGTCGCGGCCTGTCAGGACGAAGCGGCGACGATCACCATGACCATCGAGACAGCCGACCACTCGGCGACAGTCACCGGCAGCGGCCATCCCGACCTGACGTTCGAGAGTCCTCGAAGTCACGTCTGCCGGACCAGTGACTACGTCGACGACCGGACCGTGATGGTCGATGCCGACGGCGCGGCGACTGACCTGGACCGGGACCTCGTCGACGCCCTCGCTGGTGGTGCCGACGCCACAATCACCTTCACTGTCGATCAGGGCTGATACTGCCGGTCGTCTGACGGATTCGTCGGCGTGTGTTTTTCATCGTCGCGACCCTATCCGACCCACATGAGCGAGGATTCAGAGCCGGCTCGGAACATCAGTGGTGGCGCGAGTGGCGGCGGCGACGTGGCCGAGTTCGACCCCGACGACGCATTGACGCGGGCAGAAGCCGTCGTCGACCGACTCGGTGATCGCTACTGGACCAAGACCTATGGCGGCCGCGACGCCTTCGAGTGTCTCGTCCGGACGATTCTCTCACAGAACACCTCGGACAAGGCCAGCCAACCCGCCCACGACGCGCTGCTGGAACGGTACGCCGGATCGGACGGCGAGGACCTGGTTACCCCACTCGCGTCGGCCGACCAGCAGCGACTCGCCGAGACCATCGCGTCGGCGGGTCTGTACAACCAGAAATCGGAGACGATCATCCGCCTCGCAGGCCGAATTCGCGAGGAGTACGGTTCGGCGTCGGCGTTCGACGAGTTCGTCAAAGAGAGCGACCCCGACGAGGTCAGGAGGACGTTGCTGGACATGAAAGGTGTCGGCCCGAAGACGGCCGACTGCGTCCTCCTCTTTGCCGGCGGGCGACCCGGCGTCTTTCCCGTCGATACGCACGTCCATCGCATCGCTCGCCGAATGGGGCTGGCACCCGCCAACGCCGACCACGAGGAAGTCCGGGCGGCCCTGGAAGACGCGATTCCGGCCAGGGAGTGTGGCTTCGAACCAGAGATCATAGCAAAACGCTATAGCAACGGAGGGGACGAATTTCACAATGGGGGAACCTACATTGTTGACGGAGAGGAAATTACCTTTGCTCATGGGGGTGTGCCGTCAGAAAAATGCGGATTCGGTCACACAGCGACAATTCAATTCGGAAGGGAGTACTGCACTGCTCGCAAACCGGCTTGCCTCGACGGTTCCGAAGCCTGCCCACTTTTCGACCTTTGCGATAGAGTCGGAGTTGACCTCGAATCGGGAGAGGTAATTGACCCTGCAGAAACGGTTACTGAGATTTAAGCTTCATTACCGCCTTACGGCCGATTCGCTGTGGAAATTGGCTGTTGTCGACGTTGACAAAAATGTAGTATTACTCATAATTCCATAGACGTAATTCCGTCAGTATCGCAAGAAGGTAGAGGGAAACTCTGGAAACAGTCTTCCCTCTTTTTTATGGACAGAGCCGAAAACAGAGTGGAGTGCGGTAGAGGTGAGCCAAATGCAAGAAAAAAGTCAACTCGAGCAGTCCCGGCGAATCTTCCTGAAAACAACCGGTGCAGTAGGTACCGCCGCTATGGGCCTCGGGGTATTGACGGGGGGAACAGCGGCCCAACAAGGCGGCCAGCCCACCATAGAAAATATCGGTGATGAGATTACCACTAATCAAGCAGGTGAAGGACTTGTCGTCGTTCAGGTGGGCGGCGTGAGCCTAGACGCTCTGAACGCAAACAACGTCCAGCTCTTCTTCAATGAGGAACTCATTGACATCTCGGACGTAGAGATTCTCACCGCCGGCGATGACCTCGTGCAAATCATCATCGAGGATAGTCTCAACGACCTCATCGAGATCTTCGGAAATACGGTCGCGGTAACAGTGTCGATTCTTGGCGATGCGGTTACGGAGACTGAGCAGGGTGTGGATTTGGTCCCGTAACCAGAACGAAATATTTTCTCTCAGCCTTTCTTGAGGAAAACCAGCCTGTCTCGACGATCTCGAAGTCTACCCGTTTGCTGATCTGTGCGATCAGGTGGGCACCTATGTATCCATCGCGTCGTCGATGCGCTCGAACTGGTCGTCCGACAGGCTCACTTCGATAGCCCCGAGGTTCTCGTCGAGTTGCTCGACCGTTCGCGCGCCGATGATCGGGACGCAGGTGAATCGCTCGTGGTCCATTAGCCAGCGCAGTGACACCTGTGCAGGCGTGGCCTCGACCTCGTCTGCGACGGCCCGGACCTCGTCGAGCACGTCCCAGGTGTCCGCTGTGAGATACCAGTCCTCGAAGTGTTCGGTGATGTCCCCGCGAGAGCCGTCGGGTGTTTTCACCTCACCGTCGCCGACGCGCTCGTACTTGCCGGTGAGGAAGCCACCGTGCAGCGGCGAGTACGGGCAGACGGCGAGGTCCTGGTCGGCACACACGTCGAGATACTCCGCGACCGGCTCCCGATAGGCCGCCGAGTACTGGGGCTGGGTGACGCTAAAGGCCTCGTAGTTGTGCACGTCGGCCTCCCACAGCGCTTTGGTGAGTTCCCAGGCTTCACAGGTCGAGATGCCCACGTAGTGGACCATTCCCTGGCTGACGAGGTCGTCGAGTGCGCGCAGCGTGTGCTTTGGCGGGGTCTCGCCGTCGAACCGGTGACAGTAGAGGATGTCGAGGTAGTCGGTGCCAAGCCGTTCGAGCGAGCCTTCGACTTCGGCTTTGACGTTCTTCTTCGAGAGGTTCTCCTGGAAGCGCGAGACCTGCGACCAGTAACATTTCGAGGCGATGACAAAGTCTTCACGGTCTCGGTCGTCGAGCCATTCGCCGATCCACGTCTCGCTGCGCCCGCCGCCGTAGCCGTTGGCCGTGTCGATGAAGTTGCCGCCGCGCTCGGCCAGTGCGTCGAGCAGTTCGTGGGCCTCCTGGCGGTCGGTCTCGATGACCCCGCTTTCCTCGTGTTCCATCCCGAAGCGCCAGGTGCCCAGACAGATCGGTGATACCTGCAATCCCGTCGAGCCGAGTCGCGTGTACTCCATGTGTTGTACACTATCCCCCCTTGCCGATAAAGGTGGTGTAGTAATACTGATGGGTGGTCGGTTGCATCTGAACAAAATAGCCGACTGTCGTCCGAGGCGACGTTATAGTAAATGTGAATTCCTCTACCTAACCCATGCCAATCGTCCGAGAGTATCGACCGATAGGCTACACCCACCGTTGTCTGGGTTGATGTAGTGGCTACGATCCGAGGTGTCTTCGTTGTTCAATCTCGGCTTCGACGTGGATCCCCGCCGAGAAATCACGTTCGGTGACGGTGCGAGCGAATTCCTCGTGGTCGACGATTTCGATCGTCCGGGTGTAGATCGTGTACTCCCACGACTCGAACCGCCCACCGCCGGGCCCCAGCGTCTTCGACTGTGGGATGCGACAGTGGTCCGGTGGCTGGGGATGGGGTCCCTTGAGTTCGACGCCCTTGCGCTGTGCCTGTTGTTTGATCTCCTCGACGGTATCGTCGAGTCGACGTCGATCCCCACTCTCCAGGGTGAGTTTGGTGACGAACGGCATTCGTTGGGGGTATCTCGGGTAGAATCAGTGAAAAACTCTCGCTTTCGGCGGCGCGTCAGAACAATGTGGGTGTCGCCAGGCCCGGGCCGTACGGGCTTTCTCACCGGAACGCGTGAACCGTTCGCAGGCAGTCCGGTTTTCGGTGGTGCTCCGATATCCTCTTAAGTAGGGGTCGTGTACGATGGCGTAATGATCGAGGCCACGAGCGCGGGAGCCATCCTCTTTCGCGATACGCGTGGCCGGCGGGAGTACCTGCTACTCAAGAGCAGGCCCGGCGACTGGGAATTTCCCAAGGGCGGGGTCGAAGGCGACGAGGAGCTACAACAGACCGCCATTCGCGAAGTGAAAGAGGAGGCCGGAATCGGCGACTTTCGGCTACTAGATGGCTTTCGCAAAGACTACGACTACGTGTTCGAGGCGAACGGGAAGACCATCCACAAGACGGTCCACCTGTTCATCGCCAAGTCCTACGAAGCGTCGGCTGAACTGTCCAACGAACACCGCGACCTGCAGTGGCGCGACTACGACCAGGCGATCAACACCGTCACGCAGGACGGTCCACGCGAAATCCTCGAAGAGGCCCACGAGTTCCTCAACGAGAAACTCGAAGAGTAATGCACCGGTGGACGTACCGTTTGATACGTCTCAGCCGTCACGGTCCCCGGGCTGAATGTATCAGTGCGTACGTCCACCGATATACTGTCTGACGTACGCCCGTGGAAGATGTCGGTACCCCGGGTTCCGAACGTCTCCACACAGGCACGTGGGACAGTATTATACGCCAGCGCTCTGCTCGCCGACGTACTCGGCATCACCGAAGCCGAGGAGCGGCCAGAAGACGACACTCAGTAACGCGAGCCCGAGTCCGTAGCCCGGCCCTTTACCGAAGTTCTTTGCCACGTCGATCATCACGATGATCGAAATGAAGAAGTTGATGACTGGGATGAAAAAGAGGACCAGCCACCAGGTCTCTTTGTCCGCGATTTCGAGGAGATAGAAGAGATTGAGGACTGGAATGAGAGCGCCCCAACCGGGCTGACCGGCTTTTTCGAACACCTTCCACATCCCCGCGATTGGTATCAATATCAGGGCCCCGAAAAACAGCAGTCCGAGGAGGCCACCCAGCAGTCCGGCAATCCCCCCGCCATCGCCGCCACTCTGTACGGCCAGTGCTAGTCCGTCACTCGCTACGTTTCCGATAGTTGCTGGAAGCATACACCTGTTATGTACTTTCGTGTTATATAAATCCCTGTCACGGTCACAAGGCACTGTTCAAATGAGCAACCGTGCCGAATACATTGGAGACACCGAAAGCCCTCGCTTTGCGCGGCGGCAGTTGCCGCCGCGGAGAAGGCGGTCGGTGGAACCGACCGCCCACTCGACCGCTCCGGGGCTTCCTGGCGGATGAAAGGGCGAGTGCCGCGTGGCGGCGTCGCCGCCACGACATGCGGCGGTCGGTGAAGCCGACCGCCCGTTGCGGGAACCCGGACCCCGTAAGCACCTACTGGAGCGCAGCGTGGGTCCCGGGACCGCAACTGTACGAGGGCTTTCAGTGCTTTGTGAGCGTTTCTCTCGATCTCTTCTCTGAATACGGCCGGTCAGAATTGTCTGATGGGGGAGGCTAGCGGGAGCTTCATTGTACTCTGGGATCGAATCACTGTGTGGTCGATTCCGAGTTCGCGTTCGAACTGCGAGTGTGCCAGTGGGCCGAGCGCGAGTGGCCACCGACCGGCGGCCGCGATCCGCCGATCATCGTCGCCCGGCAACTCGGGACGAAACGCAGGCGGTGGGACACCATCGTAATCGAGTGTGATCGCGACGGACTCTCACGGCGAGCCGATTTCGGCCGGCAGCGTCTCGACTCGGACCTGCTCCACGTCGTTCGGCACGCGCCCGACTCGTGGACGTACTACCGCGACGCACTCCCTGACCCCGGTTACCCGTGGCGCTACGTTCGCGAGTCGATCCATGCGGCCGCCGACCGCGGCGTGCTGGACAGTCGCAAGCGGGGCAACCGTATCGAGATCCGCAAACGCTACGAGTATCCTGACTGGATCGAGCGGGTCGTCGCCGTCGAGAACAAGCCGGACCTCGACGCCAGCGCGGCACGCGACCTCGCGCCACAACTCCAGCGAGACGTAGCGCTGGGGCTGGCCGACGAGGTGTGGGTCGCGACCGGACGGACAGACGAGCGCGTCGAGCCAATCTTGCTCGAAGACCTGCCCGCCCGGGCGGGCGTGCTGACGGTCGATCCGGCGACGGCCAGCGCCGACGTGGCGTGGTACCCCCAGTCGCTGGCCGTCGACGATCCGGGGACGCGGATCCTCGAACGACCCGACGACACTGCCAGTGGGGCGCGCTTCGAGTACGCCGATCCGGCGTGGAAAGCGAGCAAGCGCCGGGCGATTGCCGAGCGCGCCTACGAACGTGGCTGGCGAGCGTACGCCGACACGATGCGGCCGGACTGTCGACACTTCCAAGTCCGGACCGAGGGCAAGAGCGTGGTTCCCCACTGTGGGGCAAAAGATCGCACCCCGACGCCGGGGGAGTGTCGTCAGGCCTGTTCGTCGTTCGAACCGGAGCCACCGGTCTGGCGAACGCGTGGCTGGCCAATCGAGGGCGGTCCCGGTGCGGGGATCAAGCGGCTACTGGCCGACCAGCGGCGACGACAGCGGCCGGGACTCGACGAAGGGTGATCACTCGTCGAGTGTGTCCACGTCGACGCGTTCGCGTTCGACCGCGAGTCGAAACGTCGGGACGGTTTTCTGGACGATTTCGACGATACCCTTGTCGACGAGCGAGCGAAGCGCGGAGCGCACGTCGTCGACGAACGGATCGTGATCCGCCTCGCGCAGGTCGTGCAACACGGAGACGACGCTCTGGCTCTCCTCGTCGGGACCTGCGAGACAGTCGATGATCGCGCTCTGTCGTTCGGTGACGGCCACGCGCTGGCTATCGTCGGGGTCGCCACCGACTACCTCGACGGCCTCGGGTGTGGCGCAGATGAGGCTGTCCTCGTTGCGGTAGTAGTATTCCTTGAGGTCGTTTTCGAGGTACTGGTGGACCGCGCTGCCGCTGTCCATCCCCCATCGGTCCTGGAGTTCAGCGTTTTTCGTGGGCTGGAGTTCGACGATGTCAGCAAGCCGCTCGCGTGCCTCGTCCGAGAGTGCCATCGCTACCTGCTACGCACAGCAGCCTACTTGGTGGTTCTGGAGTCGCCACGTCACTCGTAGCGAAGCGCATCGATTGGATCGACGCGCGCGGCGCGCCACGCCGGGTAGAGACCGGCGACGACACCGACGAGCACACCGACCAGCACGGCCAGTACCGACCACGTCGGTGCCAGGGCGAAGCCAACCTCGGCATAGCGGGTCGCCGCCCAGCCAACAGCGAGTCCGAGTGGCAGGCCAAGCAGCGCGCCGCCGGTTCCGAGCAGCGTCGCTTCCAGCAGGAACAGTTCCATCACGTCGCGGTTGCGCGCGCCGACGGCCTTCATGATCCCGATTTCCCGGGTGCGCTCGGTGACGCTGACCAGCATGATGTTGGCGATGCCGATGGCACCGACCACCAGCGCGATGACCGCGATACCGGTGACGAATCGGGTGATCTGTTCGATGACGTCACTGATCTCCTCGGCGAAGTCGCCGCTCGTGCGTGCGACCAGTTCGATCCCGTCGGGTGCGAGTTGCCGGGCGTCGGCGTCGGCACCGAGATACGATTCGACGCGCTCGGTGACGGTGAGCGTCTCGACGGGGTCGGCCACGACAGTCAATTGCGGGTAGGCACGCTGGCGAACGCCCTGATTCGGACTCTCGACGACGGTGTCGTAGTAGGGGTCAGTTGGCACGTAGACGCGGGGGTCCGGGCCAAAGCCCCCGATCGGGAGTTCGCCGGCGGTGCCGTTGACGATGCCGACGACGGTGAGCGTCCACGTCTCGTTCGAGCGAGCCACCGTGATCCGGTCGCCGACAGTGACGTTCTGGGCGAAGGACGCGGCGGCAGCCTCGTTGACGACCGTCTCGTTCGCGCCGCTCCGGAACGCCCGCCCTTCGACCACCGAATCGTTGGTCACGGTCGCCGGGACTGTTGCAGTCACCTGCTGGAGCGCGACCGTGTCGCCGCTGTGGGTCACCGAATTGACCTGAACTGTGCCGCGAGGAATCACTGTTTGGACGCCCTCCATGGCCGCTATCTGCTCAACGTCGTGTTCGGTGAACACGGGCTGGAGCGCCTGCTCGAACCCCTCCTCGTCGGCTGGCTGACCGAAGACGTAGACGTTGTTGGCACCGGACCCGGCGACGTTGCCGACCACGTCGGCCTTGACGCTCGCGCCGAAGGTCGCGAACGTGACGACCGACGCGATGCCGATGACGACGCCGATAACGGTGAGCGTCGACCGGAGTTTGTGCGAACGGATCGACCGGGCAGCGATCCGGAGTGACTCCTGGGGATCCATCAGGCCGTCACCGTCTCGATCCGTTCGACGACGCCGTCCCTGACGTGGACGATGCGGTCTGCGTGCTCTGCAATGTGGCGCTCGTGGGTGACCAGCAAGATGGTGTTGCCCGCCTCGTGAAGATCGTCCAGCAGGTCCATGATCCGGTCGCCCGTCTCGGTATCGATGTTCCCGGTCGGTTCGTCGGCGAGGATGATCTGGGGGGTCGGTGCCAGCGCGCGGGCGATTGCGACCCGCTGGCGCTGGCCGCCGCTCAACTCGCTCGGCCTGTGATCCGTCCGGTCGGTCAGACCAACGTCGGCCAGCAACTCGCGGGCGCGCTCCCGGCGATCCGTGCGACTCCACCCGTCGAAGACGAGCGGGAGCGCGACGTTCTCGACTGCCGTGAGCCGTGGCATCAGGTTGAACGTCTGGAAGACGAAGCCGACGTCGCTGCCACGGACGGTCGCCCGTTCGCTCTCCGTTGCCGTCGAGAGGTCACGGCCGCCGACGGTCACCGCCCCCTCCGTGGGGGTGTCGAGGCCGCCGACGAGATTCAGCAGGGTGCTCTTGCCCGAACCACTGGGACCCATGACCGCGGCGTAAGAGCCACGGTCGAGTGTGAGCGACACGTCGGCGAGGGCCTCGACGACCCCACCCAGATCGTACGTCTTTCGGACGTTCGACAGCGCCACCACCGGATCCGACTGGGGCTGTGCCATCCGGCGGTGCTAGGGAACCGACGCGTATCAGCGTTACTCGAACGTATCCGATTTTTGTGAGGAAGAACACATTTTATCTTCCGCCCCCAAACAGCGGTGATGATTCCCCGCCCAGATGGTCGCCGTGGTCTGGCCGTCCTGACTGCCCTCGCTGTCCTCGTCGTGGGGTCGACGGCAGCGATGGGCGTCGGTGCATTCGAGTCCATCGGCCAGCCGTCCGGCGACGAAATCCTCGACCGTGTCGAGCAGCGCTATCACAGCGCCGAGACGATCACAGGGACGGCCGAAGTGACCGTCTCGAACGCGAGTGCGGAGCGGACGGCGACCGTCGAGTTTGCCGCTGCCGAACCCGAGAGCGCCCGTGTCGTCGTGACGAGCGACGACCGGACCTACCGCGCCGGATCGAACGGCACTGTCGCGTGGGCCGTCGGCCCGGACCGGTCTGCCGTCTGGCCCGTCGAATCGCTCGAACGCGGCGAGACAGTCGCGACGCCTGGGGCGACCGGCGACCAACTCACGGCTCAGGGAACACCGGCCATGAACGAGTCGAAAGTGACGGCGACACTCGCGGATACCCCGACGGTCGACGGGACCAGCGCCTACGAGGTCGAACTCGCCTACGCGGAATCGAACGTGACGACGACGCTGTGGGTCGCACAGGACGACACCCGCGTTCTGCGTGCGGTCGCGACTGACGGGACGAACCGGACCGTCGTCGACGTGCAATCGACCGCGTTCAACGTCAGTGTCCACGAGAGCACGTTCCAGCCACCGACCGACCGTATCGCGCTAACGACGGTTGACCGGTACGACGACTTCGACGCCGCACAGACGGCGACTGACCTGACCCTGCCCCGTCCCGACGGAACGTTCGCCGAGGCGACGGTGGCCATCCGACAGGGCGAAACCGTCGTCGGCCAGCGCTATGTCCTCGACGGCACTAACGTCAGCGTCGTCTCGACGACCGCAACTGATCGCTTCGATGGAATGGTCGAGAACGGGACCACGGCCACCGTTGACGGCCAGACTGCTCGCGTCACGACGGCCCGCGACACCGCTGTCGTGACCTGGACCGAGGACGGTGTGACGACCGCAGTGATCGTCGAGGGATCGACCGAAGCGGCACTCGAAGTCGCGCGTCGTCTCTAGAGGCGTTCTATCGTCTCCACCACGTCGTCCCAGTGACTCCCCTTCCAGAAGTGCTGCCCACAGGACTGACAGCGCCACACGTCGACGGTGGCCGGATCGGGTGCGTAGTCGGGCGTCGGTTCTTCGGGGCTGACACCTGTCAGCGGGCCGTTGCACGCACCACAGAACGACGGCTCTTCGTCGACCGATAACGCAAAGCCGGCCGCGACCAGTTCCCCGAGTTGGTCCTCCGTCTCTCGGCGCTTTAGCAGCACGGCGTCCTCGGCGCGGCGCGCCAGGTCCCGGTCCCGGGTGACGATTCGTCGGCCGGTGTCCTGTGCATACGTGAGCAGTTCGTCGTCCGGCACGCCCTCGTCGCTCCCGATTGGGAGGTCCAGCGCGTAGGCCGCGTCGTATCCACACATCCGGAGGTACGTCGCGAGTTTGCCACACATCACGTCGAGCACCAGTCGATCCATCGTGTCGTCAGTGGAGGAACTCGCGGATGCCATCGACCTCACGGGTGTTGAGCACGTCGCCGGCCGCTGCCCACCCGCGCCGGCCGGTGTGGACCCCGTAGCGAACGAGGGCGAAGCGATCAGGTGAGTGTGCGTCGGTGTTGATCACAATCGTCGCACCCGCCTCGATGGCCGTCTGGACGGCACCGCCCGACAGGTCGAGCCGGGCCGGATTGGCGTTGATTTCCAGTGCCGTCCCGGCGTCGGCCGCGGCCGTCGCGAGTCGGTCTACGTCGACATCCAGCCCGGACCGACGGTTGAGATAGCGGCCGGTCGGATGACCGATCACGTCCACGGACGGATGTTCGGCCGCCGCGACGAGACGGTCGGTACCGTCCCCGTCCAGCGCGGCGTGGGGCGAGGCGACCACGCAATCGAGATCGGCCAGCAGGTCGTCGTCGACCGATATCGTGCCGTCCTCGGCGATGTTGGCCTCGACGCCCGCGAACACCTCGATGCTGGCGTCGTCGGCCACTGCACGGATCTCGGGGAGTTGCTCGCGCAACGTCTCGTCGTCGAGACCGACGCCGCCGACCATTCCCGGTCCGGTCGCGTGGTCGGTGATCGCGATGTAGTCGTGGCCGAAGGCCGCCGCTCCCTCGACCAGTTCAGCGACGGTGTTCCTGCCATCGGACCACGCTGTGTGCGTGTGCAGATCCCCGCGGATCTCGTCGGTTTCGATGAGGGCGGGCAACTCCCCGCTGGCGGCCGCAATGATTTCGCCGCGGTTCTCCCGCAGTTCCGGCGGGACCCACGCCATGCCCAGCGGTTCGTACATCGAGGCCTCCGTCTCGCCGCCGATTCGCTCGCCCGCTCGCTGGTCGTCGTCCTCGACATCGGACACGTCGAAGATGCCGTACTCGTTGATCTTCAGGTCGCGCTCGATTGCCCGGTTCCGGACGGCGACGTTGTGGTCCTTGCTCCCCGTGAAATACTGGAGTGCCGCCCCGAACTCCCCGGGGACGACGATGCGGAGGTCGATCCGGACGCCGTCGGCCCGCAGGCTTGCCTTGTTGTCACCGGCCTCGATGACGGTGTCGGCGTCGGGCCAGTCGGTGAAGGCATCGACGACGCGACCTGCCTCCTCACTGCCGACCAGTACGTCCACGTCGCCGATAGTCGCCCGCCAACGCCGGAGTGACCCGCCGAGTTCGACCGAGTCGACCGCGCTCACGTCGGCGAGATACTCGACGACACGCTCGCCGTAGGGCTGGGCCTCGCCGAGCAACTGTCGTTCGTGGGCCTCGCGGGCGAAGTCGATGTTGTCTAAGATGTTCTGTTCGGTTTTCGCACCGAAGCCTTTGACCGCCTGGATCTCGCCGGCCCCGGCGGCGGCCTCGAGGTCGTCGAGCGTCCGGATCCCCAGTTCCTCGTAGAGTTTCCCCGCCGTCTTTGGACCGACGCCCTCGACGCTCGTGATTGCCGCCATTTCGATGGGGTACTCCTCGCGCAACGCAACGAGTTCCTCGATCTGGCCGGTTTCGACGTACTCGACGATCTTGCTGGCGATGGCGTCACCGACGCCGTCGATCCGGTCGAGGGCTTTCTCGCCCTCGGCGGCCAGTCCCGCCACATCGCCCGGGAACTCCCGGATGCTCTCGGCGGCGCGGCGGTACGCGCGCGGTTTGTACTCCACGCCTTTGGCGTCCAGCAGATCGGCGAACGCCTCGAACTGTCTGGCAATCTCGTCGTTCCGGCTCATACTCACCGACTCGCCCGCCCGGTTCCTGAATCTGCCTCTTCGTTACCGAGTGCTTTCTGGAGGAACTTCATCCAGCGTTTCTTGTCGGCCGCCTTCTGTGCCTGTTCCTCCTGTTCGAGATCGGCCGGTCCGAGTTGTTCCAGCGCGTCGAGTGCCCGGTCGATCCCGATGATCGAGTTCGCGAGTTCGTCGCCCTCCGCCCAGGTGATCTCCGCGTCGTCGTCCTCGATTCGTTGCTTGCGCTGCAACCGCTCGCGCCGGAGATTGCGCTTTGCGGTGTCGACCCGCTCTCGCTCTCCGGCGGGAATCGTGTCTCGGCGCTTGATCTCGAAGACGAAGGAGTGGAGGTCGATTTCCTCGCCCTGCACCTCGATCTCGTCGGGAATCTCTACCCCGATGGTCGCGCTCTCGCGCTCGATGCGTTCGAGCAACTGCTTGCGCTCGAAGTCTTTCACATCTCCGTGTTTGAACCGGGAGGTCTTATATACCGGTGGACGTACGCATCGATGGTCTCTTGGCTGCCAGACACCGAGAGCGAGCATGGAACGTCGCGTCACAGTCGCCCGTGCCGTCGCGGCGGGGCTGGTCTTCGTCACCGCCTCGTATCACCTCTGGTGGGGGTTCCCGCGAAGTCTCATCTACCTCCAGGGACTCGACTCACTCCTGAGCCAGGGGCTCCCGCCGGATCCTCGCCCGTTTCTCTTCGTCGGCTTCGCCGCGGTGTTGCTGGCGGGCCCGTATCTCGTCACACGGGACGTGATCAGTCTCAGACGGGCCTACCAGCTCGGCATCGTGTTGATGACCCTCTCGATCCTGGCCTGGATCGGGTGGCACGAGGGCGGGCACGGGGCCGTTCTCACTGGGGCACCAGCGCCGGAACCCGACAGTCACAGCCACGGCGGGGTCCTGTACACCATCTACGACCACTACGTCACGACGCCGACCGAAGGAATCATCAAGACGACCGAATTCCTCGCGGCGACACTCTTTGGCTGGCTCCGCTGGCGTGATCCGGCAGTGAACGAGGAACAGCGTGACGCAACGGTAGAAACAGAGCACACGACGAGCGAATGATTCTACGGTTCGTGGCTGGGTCGAGAGGATCTCCCTGTTTGACAGACGGACAGCCGGCAGTGTCACTCGGTTCTGACGTATTCGACAAAGGAGAGGTCGTCGTGGTCCTCGCGCGCAGTTTCTCGCCAGTCGTCCCACTCGACAGCCGGAAAGTAGGTGTCACCCTCGTGGGTTCCCGCCACCTCCGTCCAGACGAGCCGATCCGCGCGGTCGAGAAATTGCTCGTAGACGGTCGCCCCGCCGACGACGTAGGCAACGTCGCTGTCCGTCTCTCGGGCTATGTCGAGCGCCGATTCGATGGAGTCGGCCCGGACCGCGCCGTCGGGAAACGACCGGTCCCGACTCGTCAGGACGACGTTCGTCCGGCCGGGGAGCGGTTCGCCGAGTCCGTCGACGATGCCCTCGTAGGTGCGCCGGCCCATCACCACCGGATGGCCCATCGTCGTCTCTTTGAAGTGGGTGAGGTCCTCGGAGTAGTGCCACGGCAACTCCCCGTCGCGGCCGATGACGCCGTTCTCTGCGACGGCGACCACGAGTGCGATTTCGATGTCGGCGTTGTCTCGCCTGCCACGCTGATCGTCAGTCTGGTCCGTCCCGCTCATCTCACTCGGCCACCGAGAAGGGGATACCTGGTGCGGGGTCGTACCCGCCGAGTTCGAAGTCTTCGGCCGTCAGTTCGTCCAGCGGCCTGTCGGCAATCGTCATCGTCGGCCGTTCACGCGGCTCGCGCGAGCACTGTTCGAGCAGGCCGGGAACGTGGTCGTACCCCTCCTGGCCGTCGTCCTCGATTGGCGCGTTCGATTCCAGCCACTCCCGGACGGCGAGGTAGTCCTCGGCTGTCTGGACGCCGTCGAGGCGCTCCTGCAGGGTGCCGAGGTTGTCGGCGTACCACTCGCCGCGTGCGCCCGCGCCACAGTAGACGTGCGCGTCGACGACGGTATGTGCGAACGAGCCGAGCGCGAAGTCAGTGCGCTGGGCAACGGCCTGGGCCAGCAACGAGTAGGCGGCGATGTTGAACGGGATGCCCAGTGCGATATCACCCGACCGCTGTGTCAGGTGGACGTTGAGACGGCCGCCCTGGACGTTGAACACGAAGGTGTAGTGACACGGCGGCAGGGTGCTACCCGTCGCGTTGGCGGGGTGCCAGGCGTTGACGACGAGCCGCCGGGAGTGGGGATCGTCCGCCAGCTGGTCCATGACGTACTGGATCTGGTCGAAGGTGCCGTCGTCGTTCACCCAGCGGTGGGCATCGTCGGGCCAGCTTTCGCCGGGTAATCGGGCGTCGTCCTCCGGGATCGGGTAGCGCCGCCAGAACCGACCGTAGGCCGTGTCGAGATGGCCGTTCTCGTCGGCCCACGCGTCCCAGATGCCGGTCTCCTCGCGGAGATTCCTGATGTGCTCCTCGCCGGAGAGATACCAGAGCAGCTCGTGGATCAGTGAGTTCCAGCGAAAGCCGGCGAGGTCCTTGGTCGTCAAGAGCGGGAACCCCGCCGCGAGGTCTACCTCGTAGTGCTGGCTGAACGTCGCAATCGTGTCGACGCCCGTGCGGTTTGGCTTGTACGTCCCCTCGCTGAGCGTCGAATCGACGAGATCGAGATACTGTTGCATCTGTTGTCTGATAGTGATTGCTGTCACTGTGAAGCGTGCGCGGATCGTCTTAATCGTTGTCCTGACACAGTCGTCCGGCTGTCAGCTGTGTCACACGTTGTCACGGCAGAGCAGTTCGGTCGTCTCTGCCTATCACTCCAGTGCCTCCCGCAACGACTGGTTCACAGCCACCTTTTTCCGCTTCGGGTGCGCGTGGCGCACCGTCTGCTCACGGGCGCGAAGCGCCCGTTCGCACGGTCAGCGGGACCTCTGGTCCCGCTCGACTCGCGCAAAAACGTGGGCGAAAAAGGTCCGGACGCTTCGCGTCCGGCGAACCGCGCCTACGGCGCGGATGCGACCAGTCGCTGGTCATTACTTCAGTGCCTCCCGCAACGACTGGTTCACGTCGTCCGGATCGGCACTTCCACCAGTTTTCTGCATCACTTGGCCGACGAGAAAGTTGATCGCGCCGTCGTCGCCATCGTGGTAGTCCTCGACGGCGTCGGGGTTCTCGTCGATGGCGGCCTCGACGGCCTGCTGGACCTCGTCGCCGCTGGTCTTGCCCAGATCCGCTGCTTCGGCGATATCGTCGGGATGGTCACCCTCGTCGAGCATCGTCCGAAGGACGATTTCGCGGGCGTTTTTCGTGGTAATCTCGTCCTCGGCGACGAGTTCGACGAGTCGCTCGACCTCGTCGAAGCGGTCGTCGATGTCCGTGATCGCCATGTCACGGTAGTTGAGTTCGCCCAGCAGTTCGTCGGCGACCCAGGTCGCTGCCAGGTCGGCGTCGAACCGTTCGGCGACGGCCTCGAAGAAGTCCGCGACCTGTTTCGTGGAGGTGAGTTTCGACGCGGCCTCCTCGCTGAGGCCGTACTCTGCGACGAAGCGGTCGCGGCGGGCGTCGGGCAGTTCCGGGATCGGAATCTCCGCTTTCCAGTGGCTGACCCGGAGCGGCGGCAGGTCGGCCTCACGGAAGTAGCGGTAGTCCTTCTCCGCTTCTTTCGAGCGCATCCCGACCGTGTTGCCGTGGGTCTCGTTGAAATGACGCGTCTCCTGAGCGACCTCTCGGCCGGACTGAACGAGTTTCTTCTGACGGGAGGCCTCGAAGGCCAGTGCCTTCTCTGCGCCCCTGTGACTGGAGATGTTCTTGACCTCGGTGCGGTTGGCGTCTTCGAGGACGGCCTCGTCGATACTGCCGTCGTCGTTCACAGCAGCGGCGTCGACCAGCGAGAGGTTGGCGTCGATCCGCAGACTGCCGTCCCGCGTCGGGTCGAACACGCCCAGATACTCCAGGACCTCTTCGAGTTTTTCCAGGAACGCCCGGACCTCGCCGGGGTCCCGGAAATCCGGCCGTGTGACGATTTCCATCAGCGGCGTGCCGGCGCGGTTGTAGTCGACCAGCGTGTAGTCCGCGCGGTCGATTGAACAAGTGCGCGACTCCAGCGGGCCGGTCCCCTCCCGGACGTGCTTGATCGATCCCGGGTCCTCTTCGAGGTGGGCTCGACGGATGCCAACGCGTCGGCGGTCGCTCTCGTGGGAGAACTCCAGTTCGCCGTCCTGGCAGATCGGCGAGTCGTACTGCGTGATCTGGAAGTTCTTGGGCAGGTCGGGGTAGTAGTAGTTCTTCCGGTGGAACGTCGTCTCCTCGGGAATGTCGGCGTCGATTGCCTTCCCGATCTTGACGGCGGCCTCGACGGCGGCCTCGTTGAGCACCGGAAGGGACCCCGGCAGGCCGAGACACACCGGACAGGTGTTAGTGTTCGGTTCGTCGGCCTGCTCGGTCGAACAGCCACAGAAGATCTTCGTCTCGGTCTCGAGTTGAACGTGCACCTCGAGCCCGATGACAGTCGCGAGCTCGCGCGATTCGGCAGCTTGCGCAGTCATTACCCGCGATTCGGTGCCGGGCGGCTAAAGGCTAACGACCTTCTCGACACGTCCGATTTTCCCCAAACGCTTTTGCTTTTGATCACGGGTAGCTACGTGGCTACGGATCACAATCGGACACCGGGAGAGCGGGGCATCGTCGATGGCGACGCGCTGTGTCTCGATTGCGGACGGTACATAATCACCAGACTTGTCACGAATAGTGTCAATGTCTGACGTAGGTATAAGTAGACAGAACGGATGGATTTCGGGTATGTGTGGCAATCGTGTCGAGGAACTCGAAGCGCGCGTCAACGAACTGGAAGCCTCTGTCGAGGGACTGACCGACGAACTCGTCGAGTGCAAAGTTCGACTGCGCGAACTCGAAAACACCGTCGACGAGGACAACGGATTCGCCGCTGACGAATCCCAGCCCCAGCCCCAAGAAAAAGCTGACACTCAACTAACGAGTGACGCGGAAGCAGCCGACAGTACTAAGCAAGCGGACGACAACGACAATCAGGAGGAAAGCGAAGCCGAGTCCGACATCATCGTCGCCTAGGGCTTCGCCACGAGCGACCCAATGCACATCAAAGAGCTCGTCCTTGACAATTTCAAGAGTTTCGGCCGGAAGACTCGGATCCCGTTTTACGAAGACTTTACCGTCGTTACGGGTCCGAACGGGTCGGGAAAGTCGAACATCATCGACTCCGTACTGTTCGCGCTCGGACTTGCCCGGACCTCCGGCATCCGCGCCGAGAAACTCACCGACCTCATCTACAACCCAGGCCACGCCGACGAGGAGACAGACGGCGGTGGCGAACGCGAGGCCAGCGTCGAGGTGATCCTCGCCAACGAGGACCGCACGCTGGAGCGATCACAGGTCGTCAACGCCGCCGGGACCGAGGACGTGGGCGATGTCG
The DNA here is from genome assembly GCA_003021685.1 of Halobacteriales archaeon QS_4_62_28. Taxonomy (GTDB): domain Archaea; phylum Halobacteriota; class Halobacteria; order Halobacteriales; family Haloarculaceae; genus Halomicrobium. Next base: position 121,129 of record PXRO01000037.1, on the reverse strand, counting down.
ACGAGATATCGATCCGCCGCCGCGTCAAAGAGACCGAGGACAACTACTACTCATACTACTATATCAACGGCCGCTCGGTCAACCTCGGCGACATCCAGGACCTGCTGGCACAGGCCGGGGTGACGCCGGAGGGGTACAACGTCGTCATGCAGGGCGACGTGACCGAGATCATCAACATGACCCCCCGCGCCCGCCGCGAGATCATCGACGAAATCGCCGGCGTGGCCCAGTTCGACGCGAAGAAGGAAGACGCCTTCGAGGAACTGGAAGTCGTCCAGAAGCGCATCGACGAGGCGGAGTTGCGCATCGAGGAGAAGCGGTCCCGTCTCGAACAACTGGAAGACGAGCGAGAGACGGCCCTGGAGTACCAGGACCTGCGCGAGCAAAAAGAGGAGTACGAGGGCTACCGCAAAGCCGCCGAACTCGAAGACAAGCGCGAGGAACGCGAGGAAGTGCAGGCTGACATCGACGAGTTGGAAGACGAATTCGCAGACCGCCAGACGGAACTCGACGAGCGTCAGGGCACGGTCGTCCGCCTCGAAGACGACCTGCAGGAACTCAACACGGAAATCGAGCGCAAGGGCGAGGACGAGCAACTGGCGATCAAGCGCGACATCGAGGAGATCAAAGGCGACATCTCCCGACTGGAAGACACGGTCGCGACGGCCGAGGAGAAGGTCGAAGACGCCGAGAACGAGCGCCGGCAGGCGTTCGTCCAGATCGACCGCAAACAGGAAAGTATCGACGAACTCGAAGGCGAGATCCGCGAGACGAAAGTCGAGAAGTCGAATATCAAGGCCGAGATCAGTGAGAAAGAAGCCGAACTGGCCGACGTGCAGGCCAGGATCGACGAGGTCGGCGAGGAGTTCGAGGAAGTCAAGAACGAACTCGAAGCCAGGCGCGACCGGCTGGAGACTGTCAAATCCGAGAAGAACGACCGTCAGCACGAGCAGGACCGCCTGCTCGACGAGGCCCGTCGCCGGTCTAATCAGCAACGCGAAAAACGCGACGCAATCGAGGACACACGAGCCGAGATTCCGGAGCGAGAGGATGCCATCGAGGACCTGGAGACGGAACTGGAGAAAGCCAGGAAGAACAAGGCGACGATCACCGAGGTCGTCGAGGACCTCAAGACGGAGAAGCGCGCCCTCCAGAGCGAGGTCGACGACCTCGAAGACGAGATCAGCGGTCTTCAGCAGGAGTACGCCAACCTCGAAGCCAGGGCCGGACAAAACGGTGATTCCTCGTATGGCCGCGCGGTGACGACGATTCTCGACGCCGGCATCGACGGTGTTCACGGCACCGTCGGCCAGCTGGGCGGGGTCGATCCCGACTACACGACGGCCTGTGAGACGGCGGCAGGCGGTCGACTCGCCCACGTCGTCGTCGAGGACGACACCGTTGGCCAGCGCGGGATCGAGTACCTCAAATCCCGCAACGCCGGTCGCGCGACCTTCCTGCCGATCACGGAGATGCACCAGCGCTCGCTCGGGAATCTGCCCCAACACGGCGGCGTTATCGACTTCGCGTACAACCTCGTGGACTTCGATCCCGAGTACGCGGGCGTCTTCTCGTACGTGCTGGGCGATACCGTCGTCGTTGCGGATATGCAGACCGCTCGCGAGTTCATGGGTGACTACCGTATGGTGAGCTTAGACGGCGACCTCGTCGAGCAGTCGGGTGCGATGACCGGCGGTTCCTCGTCGGGGACGCGCTACTCCTTCTCGGGCGGGCAGGGCCAACTCGAACGGGTCGCGGCGACGATCAACGACCTCGAAGACGAACGCCAGGAACTGCGCGAGGAACTGCGCGACGTGGAGGGTCGCCTCGACGACGCGCGGGACCGCCAGGCCGACGCCAGCGACCAGGTTCGGGAAATCGAGACCGAAATCGAACGGGAGCGCGAGGCCATCGACGACGCCGAGAGCCGGGTCGAACGCCTCGAAGCGGAACTCGAAGAGATCGAAGCGGAACGCGAGGACGTGTCCGACGAAATGGACGAACTCGAAGCAGAGATTGCCGAGAAGACCGACACCATCGAGTCTATCGAGGCAGACATCGAGGATCTGGAAGCCGAGGTAGCCGACTCTGCGCTGCCGGACCTGACCGACGAGGCCGACCGAATCAAGGGAGAGATCGGAGACCTGGAGAGCCGACAGGGTGACCTCGATGCGAATCTCAACGAGCTGCAACTCGAAAAGCAGTACGCGGAGGACGCTATCGACGAACTCCACGACGACATCGAAGCGGCACAGAACCGCAAGGCAGAGGCCCAAGAGCGCATTGCCGACCTCGAAGAACAGATCGAGGCAAAGCGCGAGCAGAAAGCCAAGAAAGAAGCGGAAGTGGCCGAACTGGAGGACGAACTCGCCGACCTCAAGGCCGAGCGCGAGGCCCTCCGCGAGGAGTTGCAGGACGCAAAAGAGGAACGCGACGAACAGCAATCACTCGTCAGCGAGGTCGAGCGTGACCTCGACGACGCCCGCGAGGAGCAAGAGCGACTGGACTGGGAAATCGACGAACTCCAGTCCCAGGTCGGCGAGTACGACGCCGAGGAGATTCCCGACCACCACGTCGTCGAGAGCCAGATCGGACGCCTCGAATCCGAGATGGAGGCGCTCGAACCGGTCAACATGCGTGCAATCGAGGAGTACGACAGCGTCGCCGAGGACCTCGACGAACTGGAAGACCAGAAAGAGACGCTAGTCGAGGAGGCCGACGGGATCCGTGACCGGATCGACGAGTACGAGCAACGCAAGAAATCGACGTTCATGGACTCCTTTAGGGCCATCAACGAACAGTTCGAAGACATCTTCGAGCGTCTCTCGAACGGGACGGGCCACCTCCACCTCGAAAACGAGGACGATCCCTTCGACGGCGGCCTGACGATGAAGGCCCAGCCGGGAGACAAGCCGATCCAGCGACTCAACGCGATGTCTGGCGGCGAGAAATCACTGACAGCGCTCGCCTTCATCTTCGCGATCCAGCGCCACAACCCCGCACCGTTCTACGCGCTGGACGAGGTCGACGCTTTCCTCGACGCCGCCAACGCCGAACTGGTCGGCGAGATGGTCGACGAACTCGCCGGCGAAGCGCAGTTCGTCGTCGTCTCCCATCGCTCGGCACTGCTCGACCGGTCGGAGCGCGCCATCGGCGTGACCATGCAGGACGACAACGTGAGTGCGGTGACCGGAATCAGTCTCTCTGGGGATAGTGGGGAGGTCGTTGCTGATGACTAGCGAGGGGCGCGACGAACACCGTGAGGAGCGGCCCTCAGGAATGCGAACGGAGAGCGAAGCGACCCGTGAGCAGGGCGAGTCGCCTGAGGACCTGTGGGACGACGGGGACTCGAGAGAAGTGAGCGGTGACGGCGGAACCGCGAGCAGCGAGGGGCGCGACGAACACCGTGAGGAGCGGCCCTCGGAAATGCGAGCGGGGAGAGCGAGGGGCCGACCGAAGGGAGGGTCCTCGACAAGTGCGACCCGTGAGCAAGGCAAGTCGTTGTTCGGCGGCGAGGCCGAGAACCGACAGAACGGCGACCGCGAGAACGGACAGAGAGCGGAGAGCATCGAGGAAAGCGACGACGAGGACGAGGAAGTCGAACCGGTCGAAGTGCTGGTCCAGTTGGCAGACGCGGGCGAGATCGATCCCTGGGATATCGACGTGGTCCACGTAACCGATACGTTCCTTTCAGTGATCGACGAGTCAGACCTGCGCACGTCGGGGCGGGCGCTGTTCTACGCCTCGGTGTTGATCCGGATGAAGAGCGACGCGATGTTGAACGACGGCGAGGAGGCTAAAGCGCCGGCGGAACCCTGGGAGCAGGCGATGTCGGGCGAGGACCCAATCGAGGAACCGGACCCGTTCGCGTCGCTGGAACAGGAGATGGATCGGCGACTAGAGCGTCGGCGTGCGCGTGGGATGCCCCAGACGCTGGACGAACTCGTGCGTGATTTGCGCGAGGCAGAGCGGGACTCGTGGTGGAAGGAGTCCCGGAGTTACGACACGAGTGACTCGCCCAGCGGGTTCCAGCGCGGGACCCAGGAACTGGATTACCGGTCGGCCGGTGACATGCGGATGGACGACGAGCCGACCGCCGACGAGGTGACGGCAAACACGCACGGCGAGAACGTCGACGAAATCATCGACGACGTGTACGCGGCGGTGCGCGAGCAGTACGACGCCGGTCGGGAGGAGGTCCTGTTCCGCGAGGTTCAGGGGACTGGCGGCTCTCGCGTCGAGACGTTCCTGGGTCTGCTCTTTCTCTCACACCGGGGCCGGGTGCGCCTCCAGCAGGATGACCTCTTTGGCGACCTCTGGATACAGGATCCGAGTACCGGGACGGGGTCCGAAGAGGCGCTGGCTGATTGAGACCCGAGAGACGGCGTAGGACGACGATATCGCAACTGTCAGCGAGTGGCAACAACTGTTAAATAGTTGTGGTGTGTCATCATTTAACACACATGACCCCCACGAAGCTCCGCGAACGGCTCGAAGAGCGTCGAGACCGCATCGATACGGAGGAGTATCTCGACGCGCTCGAGTACGTCCGCGACGACGGCCGGTGAAGACCTGACACGCAGAGCGGATTTCGAACGAGAAAGACGGGCTTTTGTGCGCGTATCACAGAGCGATTCGGATAGTCACACGAGCAGTCCAGACTGGAGCAGCGAGATCAGGAGCGTGATCGTGACGACGCTTCCAAGCGTCGTGACCAGGACCGACGTGCTGACGTACTGGCCCGGTGACGTGTCGCCGGTCGTCGAACTGAACGCACCGACGAGGATGACCGGCGTGATCGCGGCCGGTGCGGCGGTGAGCAGAACGAACGTTCGCGCGACGACGGGATCCTGGAAGCCGACGGCTAGCGCGATGGCGAGGCCGACGAGCGGCGCGGCGACGAGTTTCGCCACGCTGGCGACGGTCACGCGCGTGACGGTTTCGTCGACATCGACGTTCGAAAGCTGGATGCCCAGAACCAGGAGCATGACCGGAATCGACGCGATGCCGACCGTCTCGATGGTCTGCATCGCCGTCGAGTCTGCCGGCGGGACGAGTCCGAGCCAGCGCGCGATCAGGGTACCGACGACCGCGTAGACCAGCGGGATAGAGAGCACACGCTTCATACTGCCGAGGGGCGCACCGTCGTCACCGCGGGCGGCGATGTAAACCCCGACGGTGTACAGGAGCACACCCTGGAGTGCAGTCACGAGGATGGCTGTACTCCGACCGGTCTGGCCGAAGACAAACTCCGAGAGGGGGATGCCGAAGTTGCCCACGTTCGGGAACGCGGCCACGAGGACGAACGCACCGAGCAGCGGCTCGGTCTGGCCGCGGAGGCGACCGAGCGACTCGGCGACCGCGATCATCACCGCGGAGAACGCCACGGTCCCAGCGGTGAGACGCACGAGCGTCGTGCCGGGAAACGGCGTGGTCGCGAGGCTGTGCACGACGAGTGCCGGCGCGAGGACGAAGACGGTGACCGTGTTGAGCGCCGCAGGATCAACGTCTTTGAACCGTCCGAGCAGGAATCCCGCACCCGCGACACCGATGACCGGGAGAATCGCCGTCGCGAAGATCGTCAGCAGTGACACAGCGGCGTGTCCGTGGAGCGGGGACACAACCCTGTCGGTCTCGCGGTGTTGTCGACGTGCCGTGCCGGATGTCGGACGGGAAAGGACTTTGCCCGACCTGCGTGAATCGGGTGACATGGAGACGCGACAGGCACTGCTCGTCGATGCGTTCACCGACGAGTCAATGACGGGGAATCCAGCGGGGGTCGTCCCGGACGCCGATGGACTCGACGACGACCAGTTACAGAAGATAGCCAGCGAACTGGGGGCAAGCGAGACGGCCTTCGTCGTGAGCGACGACGACGCAGATCGGCGGCTGCGCTACTTCACACCGGAGCGTGAGGTCGACCTGTGCGGGCACGCGACGGTGGCCGCCCACGCCCACCTGTTCGAGCGCGATGTCGTCGGCGACGGGATCCACTCGCTGGCGACCGCCACTGGAACGTTCGAGATCGAACTGACGGGCAACGGCACGGTCTGGATGGAACAGGCGACTGCCGAAGTCGATATCGTGGACATCGCGTACGACGAGATCGCCGATGCGCTCGGTGTCGACGTGGCGTCGTTGCGCGATGTCGGCGCGGACCTGCCACTGGCCGTCGCCTCGACCGGCGTGCCATTCCTGCTGGTCCCGATCAACTACTTCGAGCACGTGCGGGACGCCGATCCGGACATGCGCGCGATCCAGCGTCTCTGTGAAGAGACCGGTGCAGTGGGACTGTATGCGTTCACGTTCGATACGCTCGATCCCGACGCGGCCGTCCACGCCCGGGCGTTCGTGCCCCTCGCCGGTATCCCGGAAGACCCAGTGACAGGGACCGGTGCCGGCGCGGTGTGTGCCCACCTCCGTCGTCAGGCTGTCCTCGACGGTGAGGGCGAGGAGTTGCTCGTCGAGCAGGGCCACTTCCTCGACCGGCCCGGCCAGGTCCGGGTCCAGACCGACGGCCACGACGTGCGCGTCGGTGGCCGGGCCGTAACGACTCTCGACGGCGAACTCACGGTTCCCGACAGCGACGAGGACGACATCATCGAGACCTGAACCGGTGATACTCGGCCCCGCAGATCCACTTGCAAAACGTTTGTTCACTTCCGAGTGACTCCCCATCGCAAAATGCCGGAATCAGCAATATCTTAATGGTTGTTCGTGTAGTGAAAGTGAGTACATGGTATTACGTTGGCTCGACGACATCACAGCCGACGATATCGACATCGTCGGTGGCAAGGCAGCATCTCTCGGTGAACTCGCCGGTGCGGGACTTCCCGTCCCGCCCGCGTTCGTGGTCACGGCCGACACCTACAGATCGTTTATCGAGACGACAGGTATCGAATCAGAACTGTTCGAGACAGTCGCGGTCGACACAGACGACTCGAAGGCACTGGCCGAAGCCGCGGAACGCGCACAGGAACTGATTCTGGACACTGAGGTACCCGAGTCGGTCAGGAACGACCTGCGCTCGGCGTACGACGACCTGGGCCACGACGTGGTCGCTGTCAGGTCCTCCGCGACCGCCGAGGATTTGCCCGACGCGTCCTTCGCCGGCCAGCAAGAGACGTTTCTCAATGTCGCTCGGGCGGATTTACTCGATAAGGTCAAGGAGTGCTGGGCGTCCCTGTTCACACAGCGGGCGATCTACTACCGTAACGAGCAGGGGTTCGACCACGACCTGGTCGACATCGCCGTCGTCGTTCAGGCGATGGTCGACGCCGAAAAGAGCGGCGTACTCTTTTCGAGCCATCCATCGACCGGTGCCGAGCAGACGATCATCGAGGCCGCCTGGGGACTGGGCGAGGCCGTCGTCTCCGGTGCGGTGTCACCGGACAACTACGTCATCGACCGCGAGAGTGGCCGCGTCGAGGAGGTTACGATTGCTGATAAGAAGGTGATGCACGTCCGCGACGGAAAAACGACAGTCGAGCGAGCGGTGCCCGACGACCGCCGTGAGGAGCGTGTGTTAGACGACGACACACTCGACGAACTCGTCGCGATGGGCGAACGCGTCGAGGAACACTACGGCACGCCACAGGACGTGGAGTGGGCAGTCGACGACGGGTCGCTGTATCTGCTCCAGTCCCGACCGATCACCACCATCGACGACGCTGTCGAAGCCAGCGAGGACAGCGAATCCGGTGTCGCAGACGGCGGCACGATGACGGCCCAGCAGGATGGCGTCCTCGCCGCCGGACTCGGGGCAAGCCCTGGCAAGGCGAGCGGGTCCGTTCGACTGGTCAGCAAACTCGACCAGTTAGACAAGATCGAACCGGGCGACATCATCGTCACCGAGATGACGACGCCGGACATGGTGCCGGCGATGAAGCGCGCCGCCGGCATCGTCACCGATCAGGGCGGGATGACCAGCCACGCGGCGATCATCTCCCGAGAACTGGGCGTCCCCGCAGTCGTCGGCACCGACAGCGCGACGGACCGCTTGCAGGACGGACAGGACGTGACCATCGACGGCGACACGGGGACTGTCGAACCGGGGGCGACTGTCGCGAGCGAGCACCCAGAATCGGTCCCGACTGGGACCCCGCAGGCACCGCCAAAGCCGATGACGGGCACCGAGATCAAGGTGAACGTCTCGATACCCGCAGCCGCAGAGCGGGCCACAGCGACCGGGGCCGACGGCGTTGGCCTGCTTCGGATCGAACACATGATCCTCTCGACGAACAAGACGCCAGAGCGCTACGTCGAAGACCACGGCGAGCGAGCCTATATCGACGAAATCGTCGACGGTGCACGGGAGGTCGCCGAGGCGTTTTACCCCCGGCCAGTACGAGTTCGAACGCTCGACGCTCCGACTGACGAGTTCCGGCAACTCGACGGGGGCACGGACGAACCCAAGGAGCACAACCCGATGCTCGGCTATCGTGGTATCCGGCGGAGCCTCGACCGACCAGACACCTTCCGACTGGAACTGGAGGCGATCAAGCGCCTGTTCGAACTGGGCTATGACAACGTCGAGGTGATGTTCCCGCTTGTCAACGACGCCGAGGACGTACTCCAGGCGAAGCGATTGCTGTCCGAGACGGGAATCGATCCCGACAAGCGCACGTGGGGCGTGATGATCGAGACGCCCGCCAGCGCGCTCTGTATCGAGGAACTGTGCGAGACGGGGATCGACTTCGCCAGTTTCGGGACGAACGACCTCACCCAGTACACCCTCGCCGTCGACCGCAACAACGAGGGCGTCGCCGGCCGGTTCGACGAACTCCACCCCGCCGTACTGGACCTGATCAGCCGCACCATCGAGACGTGCAACGAGTACGGCGTGGCGACGAGCATCTGTGGACAGGCCGGGTCGAAACCCGAAATGGTTCGCTCCCTCGTCAACGAAGGGGTCACGTCGATCAGTGCCAACGTCGACGCGGTCCGGGACGTCCAGCAGGAAGTCAAGCGCGTCGAGCAACGCCTGCTGCTTGACTCCGTTCGCAACCAGTAGCGAGCGACGAACACAACGGATTTACTCCTCGATACCGTTGTGACGAGCACTGATGCAGCGGGCCGAGCCACAGTCGTTCGAACGAGTCCTCTCTTCGATGTGCACCGAACCGCACCCGGCGGCCCGCGAGACGGCAGAACGGTTTCTCGGGACCAACCCCGGCGATCCCGGCACGTACGAGACGGTCGCCGACCTCGAACGAGAGGCCGTCGAACACCTCGGGACGATCACCGGTCTCGGTGAGCCGGCAGGCTACATCACGAGCGGCGGCACCGAAGCCAACATCCAGGCGATCCGGATCGCACGGAACCGCGCCGACACCGACGAGCCAAACGTCGTCGCGCCCGAGCACGCCCACTTTTCGTTTACGAAGGCCGCCGAGCTTCTGGACGTGGAACTCCGGACGGCACCGGCGATAGAGTACCGAGCCGACCTCGACGGCATGGCCCATCTCGCCGACGAAGACACCGTCGCGCTCGTCGGAGTCGCTGGAACGACGGAGTATGGCTTCGTCGACCCGATTCCAGCCATCGCCGACCTCGCGACCGATGTCGGTGCGCTCTGTCACGTCGACGCCGCGTGGGGCGGCTTCTATCTGCCCTTTACTGATCACCAGTGGCACTTCGGCCACGCCGATGTAGACACCCTGACAATCGACCCACACAAGGTCGGCCGGGCGGCAGTTCCCGCCGGCGGGGTACTGGCTCGCACGCCAGACCTGCTTGACGAACTGGCAATCGACACACCGTATCTCGAATCCCGGAGTCAGGTCACACTGACTGGAACCCGGTCGGGCGCGGGGGTCGCAAGCGCCGTCGCCGCGATGGACGCCCTTTGGCGCGACGGGTATCGAGAGACGTACGAGCGGGCCATGGGAAACGCTGAATGGCTAGCCGACCAGTTGGCCGCACGCGGTCACGAAGTCATCGGTCCGGAACTGCCACTCGTCGCCGCCGACCTGTCGGTGCCGATGACAGCGGAACTTCGCGAGCGGGGGTGGCGCGTCTCGAAAACCGGCGGTGGCGAGATGCGCGTCGTCTGCATGCCACACGTCACTCGCTCGATGTTGCGTTCGTTCGTCGCCGATCTGGACTGGTACTAACAGTAGCTGTCGGGCCAGTTTCTATAGTAATCCAGAGAGATCCCGGTCGGAAATATCAACGTTTACTACGACTCCCAGACAAGTAGGGACCAGTGGATCCGGATCTACCGATACTGTTCCTCGAAGGATGCCCGGCAACAGCGGATCCAACCGGCCTACAACAGATGGTCTGTACCGCAACGGGACCTGTGGGACTGTTTATTATCGGCTTCTACTCGTTTCTGATCGCGTTCATCTTACCGCTCCCGAGCGAAGTCGTCCTCGTCCCGACGAGCACGCTCCGGATCGGCCTCCCGACGGAGTGGACCCTCATCGTTGTCATCGTCATCAGCGCGACCGGCAAGGCTGTCGGGAGCGTCGTCGCCTTTCATCTCGGCCAGCGCGCAAAGCAGTCTGGTCCCGTCGTTCGACTGCTGGAACGGTCGCGCTTCGACGTCGTGGGGTGGACCGAGCGACGCACCGTCGAACTCGCCCGGAAGTTCGGCTACGTCGGTCTCGCGATAACACTGTGCGTTCCCGGGTTCCCGGATACGATTTCGATCTATGCCTTTACCGTGCTCGAAGAGGATTACGTCAAGTTCGCGCTCGCGACCTTCGCCGGCAGTGCAGGTCGACTGCTGGTCACGCTGGGCCTGCTCGGGAGCGTCGCCGCCGTCATCTAACCGAGTGATTTTTGTTCGAGGCCGTCACAGATTGCATCGTGTACGAGTACCACTCGGCTATCCCGATGCGTATGCGTCTTCCCGTGAGTGCCGAGTGGACCCAGTCGACGCCCGCCGGGCGGTAGATCGGCCGGTCGGTCGTCGGCGGTGAATCTCGGTGCGCTTTCTCGCGTCGGTCGACGACAACACCAGGAGACCACAGATGAGTGCAAACCGGCACACTTTCCACAGATTCGGCGGTATCGATCCAGTATGAGTGACCAGGAGTTTCCGACAGACAACCCCGCAGTGGTGACCGTCGGGTTGCCCTACGCCAACGGCGACCTGCACGTCGGCCACCTTCGCGGATACGTCGACGGCGACGTGTACGCACGCGCACTGCGACGCCTCGGCCAGCAGACGGCCTTCGTCTGCGGATCGGACATGCACGGAACCCCAATCGTCGTCAACGCGGGCGATGCGGGCGTCGATCCCGAGGAGTACGCCCTCGACTATCACGAAATCTACGCCGAGACGTTCCCGCAGTTCAACGTCGAGTTCGACAATTACGGCCACACCCACGACGAGACCAACACGGAACTCACCCGGGAATTCGTCCGGACGTGGGTCGAGAACGACCACGTCTACGAGAAGGAAATCCAGGTGGGCTACGACCCCGAGGCCGACCAGTGGCTTCCGGACCGCTTCGTCGAGGGGACCTGTCCCTACTGTGGCGAGAAGGCCCGCGGCGACGAGTGTGACGAGGGGTGTCAGCGCCACCTCGAACCCGGCGAAATCGAGGACCCCGTCTCGACACGGACCGGCAACCCCGCCGAGTATCGCACGCGCGAGCACAAGTTCTTGCGACTCAACGACTTCCAGGAGTACCTGCAGGGCTGTATCGACCGACTGGAAGGCACCAGCAACGCACAGAACCAGCCCCGCGAGTGGATCGAAGGGGACCTGCAGGACCTCTGTATTACCCGGGACATGGAATGGGGTGTCGATTACCCCGCTCGGGAGGACGAGGGGGCCGAAGACCTCGTCCTCTACGTCTGGGTCGATGCACCCATCGAGTACGTCGCCTCGACCAAGCAGTACACCGAGCGTGTCGGACCCGACGCCTACGACTGGGAGGAAGTCTGGAAGGTCGGCGGCGAGCAACGCCACGGCACCGAGTGGGACGACGACTGGACCGACGAGGCCGGCGAAATCGTCCACGTGATCGGCCCGGACATCATCCAGCACCACGCCGTCTTCTGGCCGGCCATGCTCCGGGGCGCAGGCTACAACGAACCCCGGGCGATCATGGCAACTGGCTTCGTCACTATCGGTGGCGAGTCGCTCTCGACCTCACGCAATCGCGCGGTGTGGGCCGACGAGTATCTCGACGCTGGCTTCCATCCCGACCTGTTCCGGTACTACATCGTCTCGGGGTCGGGCCTGGAGACCGACGTGGACTTCTCGTGGGACCGCTTTGCCGAGCGTGTCAACGGCGAACTCGTCGGCAACGTCGGCAATTTCCTCTACCGGTCGCTGCTCTTTGCTCAGCGCAACTACGGCGGGACGCCAGCGGCCGACACGAGCGACGAGGTCTGCGAGCGCATCGAGGACGCCATCGAGGCGTTCGAAACCGCCGTCAACGAGTACGAACTCCGGACGCTGGCCGACGTGGGCGTCGAACTCGCGAACTTCGGCAACGAGTACATCCAGCGCAACGAACCCTGGAACCTCGTGGACGACGAACCGGAGCGTGCCCGCCAAGTGATCAGCGATTGCGTGCAACTGTCCAAGGCCGTCGCGGTCCTGCTCCAACCAGTCCTGCCCGAGAAGGCAGAGCGGGTCTGGGGCCAGCTGAGCGAGCAGGGATCGGTCGCCGACGTGTCCCTGGACGCCGCACTCGAAACACCGCCCGCCGAGTTCGGCGAACCGACCGAACTGTTCAGCCAGGTCGAAGACGACCACATCGTCGGTCTCAACGATCAACTACAGCGTCGCGTCGAAGCGACCAGCGGCGACGAGGACGAAGCGAGCGAGGACGACGGGGAAATCGAACTAGAACCACTGGAGGACGGACGGATCGGCTTTGAATCGTTCCAGGACATCGACATGCGCGTCGGCGAAATCGTCGCCGCCGAGGACATCGAGGACTCGGACAACCTCGTCGAACTCGCAGTCGATATCGGCGTCGAGACCCGACAGGTCGTGGCCGGACTGAAAGGGCTTCACGGCCTCGAAGAACTGCCAGGGACCCGGGTCGTTCTGCTCGCGAACATGGAGAAAGCCGAACTGTTCGGCCGCGAGTCCAACGGCATGGTGCTTGCCGCCGGCGAGGACGCAGACCTCCTGACGACACACGATGACTCGCCGCTGGGCACGCGAATTCACTGATCGCAGCGTCTCGACCCGTCACGAGGAACTGTCGCCAGCCGATCACACGGGGGCCTTTTATACCATCATCACCAACGCCGAGATATGGCTGACGACGCCGAGTCCGACGACCGCGAGTGGAAGTACTCCATCGACGAGGTCGGACCAGACGCCGAGGCTGGCGGCCAGGGGGCGCAATCAGTCGAGATATCCGGTGGCGAAGTGCCCGGCGAACTCATCGCCGACGCGGACGAGGGCGAAGAGAGCACGGGGAACGTCGCCGGGTCGCTCACGTCGACGGGAGCCATCGAACCGGAGAGTCCGAGCCTGGAGAACGCGATATTCGTCTTCGTCGGCATCTACATCGGCCTCCTTGCTCTCCTCTCGATGACGCGACCGGCGTTTCTCGGGTCCCCACAGAACCTCCTTCTGGTGACGGGTAGTGTCGTTGCACTCGCAGTGCTTTCGTTTGGTATTTTCGGGCTATTGACCCCAGAGACTTAATCCCGCGGAGTCCCTACGTCAACTATGTCCGTGCTCAGCGAATCGCTCTCGATGTTGCTGTTCGTCGGCGGAGCCTTGCTTCTCTTGGCCGAGGCCCTCGCACCGGGCGCACACTTCTTCGTCCTCGGGGTCGCACTCCTGACGGCCGGACTCGTCGGCCTGGTCTCCCCCATCGGGGGGATCGTCGGCGTCGTGCTGCTCGCGGTTGCCGTCCTGGTGGCCACGGGAGTGACACTCTGGGGGTACCGAAAAGTGGACATCTACGGCGGCGAGGGCTCTGCCCAGACCTCTGACTCCTCGTCACTGCGGGGCCAGTTCGGCCGTGTGACCGAGCGTGTCACCGAAGCAGATGGTGAGGTCAAACTCAACGACGGCGGTTTCAACCCCCACTACCGGGCTCGAAGCACGGGGGGTGTCATCGAGACCGGCACCGAGGTGATGGTCGTCGATCCCGGTGGCGGCAACGTCGTGACGGTCGAACCGGTCGCGGGTGGCGACCAGATCGACCGCGAACTGGCCAAAAAGGGCCAGCAAGAGACTGAAGCGGATCGTGAACTCGATCCCGACGTGGAGTCAGACGCCGCGTGATCGTCAACCCGAACGGCGTCACAGATATCGCTCCCGTCTGTCGATGTCGACTACCCCTCACATGCACCGAAGGCTTTTATTTCAGGCACACTGAGATTCGGACGTTATGATACCGAGTGTCGTCCTCCAGTTTGGAGGTGGATTCGCGTTCGTCGCGGTCGTCCTCCTCCTGCTCGTCGTTGCACTGGTGTATTCCAGCATCGTGATCATCCGTCCGTACCAGCAAGGTGCCTACACCGTCCTGGGGTCGTACCGCGGACTGTTCGATCAGGGGATCCACTTCATGTGGCCCTTCGTCTCGGACGTGACGCGCTTCGACATGCGAACCCAGACGCTTGACGTGCCCCGTCAGGAAGCCATCACGCGGGACAACTCGCCGGTTACCGCAGACGCCGTCGTCTACATCAAGGTGATGGACCCGAAGAAAGCGTTCCTCGAAGTGGATAACTACGAGCGGGCCGTCTCGAACCTCGCACAGACGACGCTTCGTGCCGTCCTCGGTGACATGGAACTGGACGACACGCTCAACAAGCGCCAGGAGATCAACTCGCGCATCCGGAAGGAACTCGATGAACCCACCGACGAGTGGGGTGTCCGCGTCGAATCCGTCGAGGTCCGCGAGGTCAACCCGTCGAAAGACGTCCAGCAGGCGATGGAACAACAGACCTCCGCCGAGCGGAAACGCCGTGCCATGATTCTCGAAGCGCAGGGTGAACGACGCTCTGCCATCGAGACTGCGGAAGGTGACAAGCAGTCGAACATCATCCGTGCACAGGGTGAGAAGCAAAGCCAGATCCTCGAAGCACAGGGCGACGCGATATCGACGGTCCTGCGCGCCAAATCCGCCGAGTCGATGGGCGAACGGGCCGTCATCGACAAGGGTATGGAAACGCTGGCCGATATCGGCGGCAGCGAGTCGACGACTTTCATCCTGCCACAGGAACTCACCTCGCTCGTTGGCCGGTACGGCAAGCACCTCACCGGCTCGGACATAAAACAGAACGGCCACGTACTCGAAGGCCTCGACTTCGATTCGGAAACGCGCGAGATGCTCGGTCTCGACGACATCGAGGAGATCCTCGGCCAGATCGACGAGGAAGCACAGGTCGATGTCGAAGAGATGGAAGAGCAAGCCCAGAAGATCAAACACGGGCAGGACACGGCAGATATCAAAGATCCGAACGAGGCCATCGAGGAAATGGATCAGGAGTTCAGCGAAGCCAAGGATCCCGGCGAGAGCAGCGACGACTGACTGAACGACCGCGTGCGCCGGCCATCCACCGCAGATACGACCATTCTTTTGCCAAACACTGGTAAACCGACGACCGAGACACAGTGACAACGGTCGGAAATAGAGAACAGTATATCAGAGAAATATCGACGGATACATACCGTATTACATGTCGTCTACTCCCATGTTACCTCGTTTAGGGACTCTCTCCGTCGAGAAACAGTCGAAGCCGTTTTACTACTGGTCTGCATACGTTGGCGGTAGTATGGGTGGGGACGGGTCCGTCGACGAATCGAAGCGGGCGACGTTACGCCGTTTCGCAGCACTTGGCGCTGCGAGTCCGCTCGCACGGTTCTCAGATGGAGACAGCACGACCAACAGTGACAGCGACGCCCGCGACGCAATCGCTGGATACGTCTCGACAACACCGGGTGCGCACTTCTCGAAGATCAGAGACGACCTCCAGCTCGGGACCGGCGAAGCACAGCACCATCTCCGACAACTGATCGAAGCAGACACGGTCGAGAGCTACCGTGACGGAGATTATCGCCGGTTTGTTTCTACCGGTCAGTTCACCGAGTACGAGATGGCCGCGCTCAGTTACCTCCGACGGGACACTGCACGCGGTATGCTGGTGGCGCTGTTGCGTGATCCGACAGTGACAGCCGGTGGTCTAGCAGACCACCTCGGCGTGTCACGACCGACGGTCAGCAAATACGCGAGCGAACTGGAGAGCGCCGGTCTCCTGTCGCGCGACGACGGGTATACGGTCGAACGCCCGGAGACGGTCCTGACCCTCGTCGTTCGCTACGCCGACTCCTTCGACGAAGCGGCGGCAGCACTCGCGTCCGAGGCGGCTGACCTGATGGCCTATGACCCCTGATAACGACCGTCGCGAACGATTCTGCTAATCGAGCGCGAAAAGCATTCCTGACTGCTGTGACCGTGTACCAGCGACCGCACAGCGTCGGACGACCCAGCGATCAGGCGGTAACCTTCCAGGTCGTTGCCGAAGAGTACCCCCACTTTTCGACATCGATATCGAACTCGCCGCCCTCGATTGCGGTCATGTTCGTTCCGACTTCCTTTGCCGAGAGGCCGAGTTCGTTCCCGATGAGTCGCGACTTGAAGTAGGTCTGGGAGCCCGCGTTCTCACGAAGGAACTCGAGGATCCGATGTTGTTTCTCCGAGAGCCGAGTGTCACCTGTCGTCGCTGTCGTGCTCATACAAACAGGTAGGCTTGCGTTTCCCTTAGTGGGTTTGGTACGGTCGGTTAACAGCTCGTCGTCTTGCGGTTTTCGCGTGTCGTTGCACCAGCAAACCGGTCCGGAAACGCGGGACAGACACGATCTGCTTTCGGTGTCTCGCCGGTTCAGAGCACTGTCGACGGACCACCGCGCCGACAGCAACGGTGACAGCGTAGACTGCACGATTGGTACGAGCAGTAACACATATTCGACCGCGAGTGCTCTCAGTGTTCCATCCGACGACAAATATTTTAATAATCGACGCTCATATGAAAACCGGAGGCCGACAGTCTTGGAAATATCAGATAAATTACTGTGTCTGTTTAGTGCGGAGATTACTGACGAGGGTGACCGGTACGCCGTCGAAGTTCCGCAGCGCGAAGTCGAAACCGGGTCGGTCGATCCCGGTGAGACGTATCGCATCGCACTGATCGAAGCCGAAGAGACGGCAGATAACGGCGAGGAGACGCCGACCGCGTCGTCGACGCCATCGTCGGAACCACAGCCACCGGTCGAACCCGGTGAGATTCGGTACGTCGAGATCGAGGATATCGGCAAGCAGGGTGACGGAATCGCTCGTGTCGAGCGTGGCTACGTCATTATCGTCCCGGGTGCGGAGATCGGCGAGCGTGTCAAGGTCGAAGTCAGCGAAGTCAAGTCCAATTTCGCCGTCGGTGAGATCATCGACGCGGAAGTCTAGAACTCTGTGCCGTCGGGTCGTTTCGGCCCCTCGGAATCGTGGACGACGACCTCGCCCTCGGATCGGTCGACGGATCTGTAATTGTCACGGACACCGATTGCCTCTTCGAGTTCTCGGATCGCCCGCTCTTTGAGACGGCGTGCCAGGTCGCGTGCGTCCTCGCGGCTGATCTCTCTGCCCAGCCCCTCGCATTCGTGGGCACGGACCATTCCGTCCTCGTCGACAGCCTCGCCCATCGGCTGGACGGTGCTGTCGAGTGCGACAGAGAACGGGTAGGTCTGACAGATCAGTGGCCGGTCCTCGTGGACCGTACAGGCACCGACACCGTCAGATTCTTCGTAGAACGTGCAATTACCACATGGATCGGTCTGAAGTGCCCACTCGAAGGTCTCGCCGCTCTGGCCGCCCTCGTCGAGTCCGTAAGGCATCGGACGTGCAACGTCACGGAAGTCGTACTCGCCGGTAGCCTGTAGCTGCCGGATTTCGGCCGGAAAGAGTGTCGCAGTGTGTGGGTCGCCGCCGCTCGCCGTGTCTGTTCGGCCGGCCGATTCTGCCTCGTCCGGATCGACGGCCGGCTCGGTCGCCGTACAGCAGCCACCACACCGGGTGCACTCGAAGCCAATCGCCTCGATGGCGTCGGCGAGGTCGTCGACCGAGAGCGCGCGAGCGCGTTCGAGATCCGATTCCAGACTCACACGCGCTCTTTCGGCCGTGGAAACAAAAACGTCGCGTCACCCGTCTCCGGCAGGGTCGGCCCGCCGACCGTCCCAGTCAACGCGCCCCTCTACGGAGAGTTTCTCCAGGTGTGCCCGGACCGTCGCTTCGGCAAGGTCACGCACGTGTGAAACGTCCTTGTCGTATGCGCCGTCAGTGATTTCGGCGACCGCAGTCGCTCCGTCAGCGACGGCAGAGCGGACACGCTGTTCGCGGTCGAGTCGGTGGGCGAGCAGTCGCTTGCAGGTCGCGACCGGAGACGTAATGACGGGGCCATGGCTGGGGTACAACCGCAGCGGGTCGCGAGCGATCATTCGCCGGATCGAACTGCAGTACGCGCGCATGTCGCCACTGGGCGCACCGACGACGACGCTGCCCGACTCGACTGCCAGGTCACCACAGCAGATGCCCTCGTCCGTGACAACAGCGACGTGTTCCGGAGCGTGACCCGGCGTATCGACGATACGGACGTGACCGTCGTCGGTGGGAATCGTCGTGCCATCCGAGAAGAAGCGATCTGCCACGACGCCGGTCGCGGCCTCGAACGAATCATCTCGGCCGAGTCGCGCCCATACCGTCGCGTCGTGGCCGTCGGCGTACGTCGGCACGCCGCCGACGTGGTCGGCGTGGTGGTGCGTGACGACGACGTGAGCGAGCGAGCGGTCGGCGAGTGCGTCGTCCAGACGGGCGCTCTGACCCGCCGGGTCGATCAGTACGGCCGGGTCAGTGCCGACGACGTACGCGCTCGTTCGCCCGGATGGAGACCGGGTCTCTGCCGCGATACTGATCCGTTCCACGGCCGGACCGACGACTGGCGGTCACTAAAAGTTGCACGGATATCGGGCCAGCGACGTTTGATATCCTGAACTGGTCGCAGCCGAAAGCGTCAGTCCGAGAGGAAGTACACTTGCTTGCGCGCGTCAGTAAAACTGTACCGCGATTCGACGAGTTCGGATTCTTCGAGGCGATTGAGCGCGTAGCGAACGGTTCGATCAGGCAGCAGTGACGCTTCTGCCAGTTGGCCCTGGGAGAGTGGTGCATCGGTTTCCAGTACTTTGGCCACGAGTTTCGCGCTCGGTGGTAGTTCGCGTAGTGTTTCCCGAAACTCCGTCTCGGTGAACGGCGTCATCTTCTCCGTCGTCGTACTCATATTCATCAAACCTCCAACGCTGATAGTAAAACTTGGCTATATGTATGGCTATACAATAAGGAGTCTCAAGATCATATAATGATCCCTTATATTTTCGAATGTATCCTTCGAGGGAAATCATGGACTGTGGGTCGGCCCACCCGAGAGTCGCGCCGGTGACGGCCAGAACAAGAACGGTGAAACAGCACCGTTTTATTCTCCGGGTATCCATCAGTGGATAGTGTGAAAGGCCAGGAGTGGTACCAGACCGACGACGTCGCCGAGGAGTACGATTCGAAGCGCTTCTCGCGGGGCGGTCGGCTGATTGATCGTCGTGAAAAAGAGGCCGTACTGGATGCAATCGGTCCGGTCGACGACGAGTCGATACTCGAAGTAGCCTGTGGAACGGGACGGTTTACCGTCATGCTCGCAGAGCGCGGGGCAGATATCATCGGCCTCGACATCTCCGGACCGATGCTCAAGCAGGGCCGTGAGAAGGCACAGGCCGTAAGCGTGGCCGACCACGTCGAGTTCATGCGAGGTGACGCTGCGCGCCTCCCTTTCCCCGACAATCACTTCGATACGGTTCTCGCGATGCGGTTCTTCCATCTCGCCGATACGCCTGCATCGTTCCTCGCGGAGATGCGCCGCGTCTCGAAACAGCAGGTGTTTTTCGACACCTTCAATCGCTTCTCGACCCGGTCGCTGTACAACTGGGCGCTCCCGATGGGATCACGCCTCTACTCGCGATGGGAAATCGACCGACTACTGGACGGCGCAGACCTCGAACTGGCCGGTGACGAACACGACTTCGTCCTGCCCTACGGGTTCTACCGGAAGATCCCGAACGACCTCGCCGCCGGCTTCCGATCCATCGACGAAGTCGTCGGTGGGAGTCCAATCGGTGACCACGTCGCGTCGGTCTCCTACTGGGACACCCGGGTTTGATTTTTCGGTTATAGTTCGGAACGATAGACGGGGACCGGACGATTCGGTGACCTTTAAGAGTCTAGAGTGAGGTAGAAGTGGTATGAATCTCTCTGTGGTCGTCCCGACACTCAACGGTCGGGAGGAACTGTCACGGTGCCTGGACACCCTGGCAGACCACGTCCCCGATGCCGAGACCATCGTGGTCAACGGCCCGTCGGCGGACGGCACCACGGGAATGATCAGGGACCGCGACGACGTCGAGCTACTCGTCGAGGTCGCCGACCGGACGATCAACGCGGCACGGAACGCCGGAATCGACCGGGCAACCGGCGACATCGTCGCGCTGCTCGACCGCTCGTTCTCCATCGAGAGCGGATGGATCGACGCCGTTAGAGACGGACTGTCCGATGCGGCGGTCGTCACCGGTCCCACACACCGAAAACTCCCTGCCGGGATGACGACCGAATCACTGGAGGAACGGACGATTGCCGGGCGCGACGTAACCTACTTCAATCCGGGCAACGTCGTCTTCAGCTGGGACGTACTGGACGAACTGGACGGGTTCGACGAGTATCTCGAAATCGGGGGGAGTCGCGACCTGGCCCACCGTCTGGCAGAGAGCGACTACGAGGTCGCCTGGAACGGGTCGATGTGTGTGCGATGTGAGTTCGAGGCCGACGGTGGGATGCGACAGAAAGACTGGGGCTGGAAGTACCGTTCGCTGGCCTACCGACTCGCCAAGAACTACGGCGTGCGGCCGACGGTGTGTCGACGGATCGTCACGCACGCGACTCGCGACGCCTTCGACTCGCTGAGAGCCGTTGTCCGTGGTGACGCAGCGCCATCACAGTGGCTCGGAACCGGTCGAAAAGTCATCGAAGAAACGAGCGTAGGGACGAAAGACGGCGTCCGTGCCCGGCGTCACGATGCCCCACCGCGGCGCAACCCGAACGGCCGCTCTTCGCGGCGTGACCGGGCCGTCGAAGTGTACGACTATCGTTAGGGAGCGAGTTCTTCGACCACGCGAACGGGATTGTTCGAGAACACCTTCTTCATCGCATCCTCGGGCACGTCGAGTGTGAGAATCTCCATGATCGCGACGTTCGGGTGGACACCCGGTGCGCCGCTCCCGAAGAGAACGCGGTCGGGATGTTCGATAATCGCGCGTTCGAGTGGGTCGCGATAGCGGACGGCACTGGTGTCCAGATAACACCGGTCGTACTGTTCCAGCAGATCGATGGACGTCTCCATCATCTCGCGCTGGAGCGGATAGGCACCGAAGTGGCCCAGGATCACTGGGAGGTCGTACTGGAGAAAGCGCCGCTCGACGGCTTCGGGCGGGAACCCGCTACCGCCGTGGACCAGGATCGGTTTGCCCACGTCGGCAAGTCGGTCGAGGACATCGTCGTCCGGGAGACCGTCTTCGACGGGGTGGAGTTTGAAGCCGACGAAGCGGTCGTCGTAGGCGTACTGCTCGATGTCCTCCGGGGAGGTATGAAAGTCCCTGCGGGAGGTAGCGATGTTCTTCAGGCGTGAGCCAGCCCCCTCTCCGGGGTCACGAGCACCGTTGACACGCGCAAAGGCTACCAGTGGTCGACCGACACTCATCCGTGCGACGGCGTTGTTCGCCTTCAGATATCCCTGCTCGCGGTCGTCAGGGGAGACGACGGCACGGACGACTCCCGCCTGGTGCATCTCGCGTTCGAGGCGCTCGGGGTTCCCGATACCCTCGCGCGGCCGCCGCGATTCCGCCGGCTCCAGACGCGCGTGAACGTCGACGACCCGAAACCCGTGCTCCAACTCCAGCATTGCCAAACAGTCGTACAGCCTGGTATTAAACAGTTGCCGGTCACTGGAAGTCGCAACGACGTTGTCCGAGAGTGGCGACGCTTGCACGGAGGCAGGCACCACTGTTGGACGAATTTCGGTGTCGTGCATAGTAATCTTTATATAGAACCGCTAACGACACACAAGTGAGGCATACAACAATGTCACAGTCCGGCCAGCGACGCATGGGTGGCCAGCCTCTTTTCATTCTCGACGAGGACGCCCAGCGTACGCACGGAAAGGACGCACAGAGCTCGAACATCGCTGCCGGGAAGGCAGTCACCGAATCCGTCCGGACCACGCTCGGTCCCCGTGGCATGGACAAGATGCTCGTCTCGGACTCGGGCGAGGTCGTCATCACCAACGACGGTGCGACGATTCTCGACGAGATGGACATCGAGCATCCCGCCGCACAGATGATCGTCGAAGTCGCCGAGACACAGGAAGACGAGGTCGGCGACGGGACGACCACGGCGTCCGTACTGGCCGGGCAACTCCTGACACAGGCCGAAGACCTGCTCGAAGACGATGTCCACCCGACGACCATCGTCGAGGGATACCACGAAGCCTCCAAGCTCGCACAGAACGCCATCGACGGGGAAGTCCTCGACAGCGAAGTCGACGAAGAAACCCTCATCGCCGTCGCTGACTCCTCCATGACCGGAAAGGGGACGGGCGACATCGCCGCGGGCGACCTCGCCGAGACTGTCGTCGAGGCCGTCCAACAGACCACTGACGGCGGCGGCACGGCCCGCGAGAAGATCACGATCCGCTCGCAGGCTGGTTCCTCATCGTCGGCGACCGAACTCGTCGAGGGTGTCATCATCGAGGAAGAACCGGTCCACGGCAACATGCCCCGAGCGGTCACGGACGCAGCCATCGGCGTTATCGACGCCGACCTGGAAGTCCGCGAGAGCAACATCGACGCCGAGTACAACGTCTCTAACGTCGATCAGCTCAACGCCGCAATCGAGGCCGAAGAAGCGGAACTCGCGGGCTACGCCGAAGCAATCGCCGATACCGGCGCGGATGTCGTCTTCGTCTCCGGAGATATCGACGAGCGCGTCGGTGCACAACTCGCACAGGAAGGCATCGTCGCCTTCGACAGCGTGAGTGACGACGACATCAAAGCGATCGTTCACTCGACCGGTGCCAGCCGCGTCGGTTCAGCCGACACACTGGAAACGAGCGACCTCGGCGAGGCCGAGGACATCCACGTCGAGAAGTACGGCGACGAGGAACTCGCCTTCGTCCAGGGCGGGGCGACCTCCGAGACAGTCACCCTCTTTGCCCGCGGCGGGACCGAACACGTCACCGACGAACTCGAACGCGCACTCAACGACGCGCTCGATGTCGTCACGGCCGCCCTCGACAAGGGCGGCGTCGTCCCCGGTGCCGGCGCGACCGAAATCGCCATCGCCAACCACATCCGCGACGAGGCTGCCTCCATCGAGGGCCGCAAGCAACTCGCCGTCGAGGCCTTCGCCGACGCCGTCGACGTGGTCCCGCGCACGCTCGCCGAGAACACCGGACTGGATCCAATCGACGCACTCGTCGACCTGCGCGCCGAACACGAGAGTGAGGGGATCGCAGGCATCATCAGCCAGGGTCAGACGGGTATCGTCGACGACCCTGTCGACTACGGTGTCCTCGACCCCGCGGCCGTCAAGCGCGAGGCCGTCGAGAGCGCCACCGAGGCCGCGACGATGATCGCGCGCATCGACGACGTCATCTCCGCGAGCTAGGACTGCCGGTACCGAAAGCCCTCGCTTTGCGCGGCGGCAGTTGCCGCCGCGGAGAAGGCGGTCGGTGGAACCGACCGCCCACTCGACCGCTCCGGGGCTCGCTGTCGTCCCAGAGAGCGCAGCTCTCTCGTGATGACGAAAGACCGGAGGTCTTTCGAACCACGCTCCTCACTCCGTTGCGGTGCTTGTGTCGCCCGGGAGGGACCGAGCGCCGCTCGCCCTTTCATCCGCCAGGATTCAGCCGGTTGTCCAGCCGATACCTGGTGGATGAAAGGGCGAGGCGCGGTAGCCGGCGCTGCGTCGGCACTATTCGACCGCAGGGAGAATATCCGTCACAGCGCCGGATAGCGCCGCGAGGGCTTTCGGTGTCTCAACTCTGTTACTTCGATCTCTTATCTGAACCCATGGAGGCGCGGATTACTCCTCGACGACGATTGTGCCTTCCATCCCCGCCCTCTCGTGGGGGACGCAGTAGTAGGGGTGTTCACCGGTCGTCTCGACGGTGAGAACGTAGGACTGACCGGACTGGACTGCACCCTTGCCTTGCTCCCAGCCCTCGACGGCGGCGCTCTCGGAGTCGAAGCCACCGGAAGACCAGTACTCCGCTCCCTCGGGTAGCTGTGACTCGCGGGCGACGACGTTATGGGCCTCGCCGGCGACGTGCTCGAAGGCGACTGTGTCACCGACCGAGACAGTCAGTTCGGTCGGTTCGAAGCCGACGGCCTGCATCGAGACGACGTGGTCGGCGTCGTCTGGCACTCCTTCGACAACGTTTGGCCCGCCTTCGAGGCTGGATTCAGTCTCGGTCGACTCGTTGCCCTCGCCGCCGGACCCGACCGGCGCGTCAGAGAGTGCCCCGGCGACGGCGAACTGTGCGCGCAGGGTCGCGTCGGCGAAGGTACCGACGGGGGCCTCGCCCTCACCGAGTGCGCTGGCGTAGTCGTTCAGCGCGGCCTCGAAGCCCTCGTACGCCTCGTGGTCGGCGTCTTCGAGTGCCTCGTGGACCCGGGCTTCCTCGAACGTGGCGAAGATGTTCTGGGCGATAGCTGTCGCAGGTTCGGTGTTCGAGCCACCGCCCGCGCCGGCGATTGCGTAGATGCCGTCGATGGCGGTCCCGTTGAACGTCTGGGCCGCGGCAGTCACGTCACCACCCGACTCGGCCGCTGAGCGGACGGCCCCGAGGTCCGACTCGAACGACTCGTAGGTTTCGTGGTCGGCGTCCTCCAGCGCTTCGTGGTAACCGGCCGCACCGCTCTCGAAGTGCTCGAACGTCGATTCGGCGACGGTGACGGCCCGAGACGCCGCGTCGAGCCTGGTGAGTGTGGCAGCGTCAAAGCCCCTGGCCACGGCGAAACTGGTCTCGGCGCTGCTTGCGGCGGTGGCAGATCTGGTCGCCTCGAAGTCGACCAGCGCAGACTGGGCACCCTCGTGGTGGGTCTGGATTGCGTCGCTGTCCTCGTTTTCGTATGCCTCGACGAGCGCCGTCAGGTGCTCCTCCTCGAACCGCTCGTACAGCGACTCGTCGGTCTCCTCCAGAGTCTCGTGGAAACCCAGTTCGTCGGCCTCGAATCGCTCGAAGAGGTCACTGGTGATCATCGCCCCAACCTCGGCCTCGCCCTGCTGGTATCGTTCGTACGCGTCGGCGAGACGGGCCCGGAAGAACCCCGCCTGGAGAACTGGCGCGGCGTCGTCGGCGAGGGCGGCGATGCCGGTCCCGAGGTTCTCGTCGATAGTCGACAGCGCGCCCGACACGTCGCTGTCCGACTCGATAGCCGATGTGAGCGAATCCAGACCGCCTTCGAAGCCCTCGTAGGCCTCGCCGTCGGCTTCTTCGAGTGCCTCGTGTGCGCGTGCGTCTTCGAAGTGTGCAAAGACGTTCTGGACGATAGAGGCACCGGCGTCGGTGAGGCCGGCGTCGGCGAGCCACGCGGCATCCCGGACGCGAGCGCGATACGTATTGAGAGTGGCCGCGTGTGCGAGGTCGTCACCGGCCCCACCCGCGCTCACGAGCGCGGCCGCGTCGTACCCTCGTGCTTGCATCTCGGCGAGATGTGCGACACCCGCCGTGGTCTCGTCGGTGAGTGCGTATGTCCCATCGACAGCGGCCGACAGGACAGCGCGTGCGTGCTTCCGGACACCGTCGGCGTCTCCGTTGCCAGCCGCGGTCGCCGCCGCTTCGAGTCCCGCCTCGAACGCCTCGTACGACTCGCCGTCAGCGTCTTCCAGTGCATCGTGGGCAAGGCCCGCCTCGAACGTCTCGTGGGCGTTCGTCGCCACCTGCCCGGCAGCCTCGAACGTGCCTGTGGCCGCCAGTAGTTCGGCGTTGGCCCCTCGGCTCGCAAGCCACAGGAGGTCGAGGGCGCGCGTCGGTTCGTTGCCAATCAGGGCCTGCTGTGCGACCTGAATCTTGCTGGCCCCTTCGGCTGCTGCCCCCGCAGCGGCCTCGACATCACCGTCTTCGAGCGCGGATCGAAGTTCGCCGAGTGCCGCCTCGAATCCCTCGTACGCCGACTGGCTGGTCCGTTCGAGCGTCTCGTGAGCACCGTACTCGCCGCTTGCAGCTTCAAATCGCTGGAAGATGGACTCGGCGACACTGGCTCCGGCAGCCGCGTATCCGGCACGTCCGAGTGCAACGGCGTCGAACAGTCGCGCACGATACACGTTCAACTGTGCACCGACGGAGACGTCAGGACCAGCGTCACCGCCGGTCGTCGCCGTTCCGGTCTCCTGTTCGGTCATGTTCGTGCTGGAGGATCCACCGGGGCATCCCGCAAGCGTCGCTGTGACACCAGTACCGAGACTCGCGAGGAACGTCCGTCTCTGTGGCATGTGTTTTAGGCTAGCCTAAAAATGTATAAGGCCGTCGATTTCCCTGCGTCTGAATCACGACGGAGTATCTCGTTAAGATGGGACAGACGAGTACTGTCGGCGGACAGCCAACAGTACGAGACGACTGCGTCGATGCCCACAGCCGTCTGGTTTGTCGGGCCACGGTGGCCGGCGATACAACTGGGACCAGGGGACCGATGGCCTCCACGGACTGCCGACCGCCGGTCGACAGCACGCCACCGGTGCCCGGTGCAGTTGTTTAGGGTGGCCTAAAAGTAATAAAGCCTCCGGTTTTGGTCGACCTAAAGAAGGTGGGTGTCAGTACGACAGTTCTACCCGGTCACCGGGACCGACGTGGAACGCCTCGTCGCCCCGGCCCTGATTGACCGCCAGTTCGACGTTGCCGTGGCTCCCGACCGTGACGAGACGCTGGCCCGTCGGGACAGCGGCGTAGGTCCGCTGGACCTGAACTGGTTCCCCGTTGATCCGGACCTGCTGGCCGAACACGCCAGTGACGGCATCGCCCGGAACGTTCGTGATGACGTTACCAAAGCCGTCGACGACCAAGATCTCGCCGCTGGCACCGGTCTCGCTGACCGTCGGGTCCGGAAACGTCAGGTCGACGTAGTCGTCGGCCCGCGCGAGTGACGCAGTGTCCTGAAGCGACCCGACGCCGGTCTCGTGGACGGCGGCCGCGGTCGGTGCGAACACGTCTCGCCCGTGGAACGTCGCGCTGTCGGGCGTGTCGTACTCGATTTCGAATACCTCGATCACGTCACCCTCGCCGGCGAGTTCACGCGCGACTGGCAGGCAGACGCCGTTGTCCGGAGCGACGATAGCGTGCTCGCCGACCCGGACGACCAGGGCCGCCCGGTCAGTGCCGACACCGGGATCGACGACGACACAGTGGACTGCCGGTGGGAAGTACGGGAGCACTTCTCGGAGCCAGAACGCCGTTGCACGCACGTCCTGTCGGGGGAAGTCGTGACTGATGTCGACGAGGCGTGTGTCGGTAGCCTGCAAGATGACGCCTTTCATCGCCGCCGGATAGGGCGAACCGAAGTCGGTGCTGAGGGTGAGCATCTTACTCCCCACTCTGGGCCTCCCACCGCTCGACGATATCGTTCTCGGCGACCATCTGGATGCGCTGGACGCCGTTGATCTCCTCTATGGTCTCGACGACGGGATCGGGAACGCGGGCACGCCACTCGTCGCCCTCGATCACCGCCTCACGGATATCGCTTCCCTCTAGACGCTCGCGATCGAACAACCCCGACTGGCGAACCTCGATTCCCGCCTCCTCGAACAGTCGAATGACCAGCGGATTGTTCGAGTAGGCAACGTCGAAACTCGGACTCATGCTCTGGACGTGACTCACCCAGACGGAGTTGCGGTTCAGGTCTTCGATGGGGACGACGTAGGTGACCAAATCGTCGTTCCGTTCGAACTCCCGGACCGCTCGCGTGACCATCATGACGCGCTCGCCCGCGGTGAACGGGTCGTGATCGGTGTGGGAATCACCCGCACTCCCGATCCCCAGGACGAGTTCGTCGACCTCTGTCGCGATCTCTTCGACCATGGTGTGATGGCCGTTGTGGTAAGGCTGGAACCGGCCGATGTAAAAGCCACGCATAGTTGCCCCTCGTTGGCGAAATTCATAAAGACGACGAGTGCCTGTAAACGGGAACAATCGGTCGCTTTCAGGCGATTCTACGGGCGTGGCAAGGACAGTCGCGGGGAGAAAGTATATCAGTGGACAGTCCCTCCAATCTGGTGTTAGCAACGTTTGTATGAGCGACAATACCGAGATTGACGACACTCCCGACGACGACCGGGAGGTGACCGAGACGCCGCCGGAAGACGACGACACCAGCGACCAGTCTGACGGGGCCGAAGGACGCGGCCTCGACAACCTGGGGAGCGAAGTCGAAGTCGAAGGCGACGCCTCAGTCGACGGGGAAGAAGCGGGACTACTGGGTGGGCTCGACATCGAGTCGACCGACGACATCGAGGTCCCCGACCGACTCGTCGATCAGGTCATCGGGCAGGACCACGCCCGTGACGTCATCAAAAAGGCAGCCAAGCAGCGCCGTCACGTGATGATGATCGGCTCGCCCGGGACGGGCAAGTCGATGCTGGCAAAGGCGATGAGCCAACTGCTCCCGAAAGAGGAACTACAGGACGTTCTGGTCTACCACAACCCGGACGACGGGAACGAACCGAAGGTCCGGACCGTTCCCGCCGGGAAGGGTGAACAAATCGTCGATGCCCACAAGGAAGAAGCCCGCAAGCGAAACCAGATGCGGACCTTCCTGATGTGGATCATCATCGCGATCATCATCGGCTACGCGCTGATTATCCAGGGCTCTGTCCTGCTGGGGATCCTCGCAGCCGGTGTCATCTACCTGGCCTTCCGCTATGGATCGCGTGGCAACGACGCGATGATCCCGAACCTGCTGGTCAACCGATCCAGTCAGACCACCGCGCCCTTCGAGGACGCGACGGGTGCACACGCCGGCGCACTGCTTGGCGACGTTCGTCACGACCCGTTCCAGTCAGGCGGGATGGAGACGCCCAGCCACGACCGCGTCGAAGCCGGCGGGATCCACAAGGCCAACAAGGGCGTCCTGTTCGTCGACGAGATCAACACGCTCGATATCCGCTCCCAGCAGAAGCTGATGACGGCGATCCAGGAAGGCGAGTTCTCGATTACGGGCCAGTCAGAGCGCTCTTCGGGCGCGATGGTTCAGACCGAACCCGTCCCCTGTGACTTCATCATGATCGCCGCGGGGAACCTCGACGCGATGGAGAACATGCACCCAGCCCTCCGGTCCCGTATCAAGGGGTACGGGTACGAGGTGTACATGGACGACACCATCGAAGACACCCCCGAGATGCGACGGAAGCTCACGCGCTTTATCGCACAGGAAGTCGAAAACGACGGTCGCCTCCCGCACTTCGACCGCGACGCGGTCGAGGAGATCATCCTCGAAGCACGCCGCCGTGCTGGCCGGAAAGGGCACCTCACGCTCAAACTGCGTGAACTCGGTGGCCTCGTCCGCGTCGCCGGCGACATCGCCCGCGCGGAAGACAAGGACGTGACCTCGCGCGAGGATGTCCTCAACGCCAAGGGACGGAGCCGTTCAATCGAGCAACAACTCGCCGACGACTACATCGAACGCCGCAAAGACTACGAGTTGACCGTCAACGAGGGCGACGTGGTCGGCCGTGTCAACGGTCTCGCCGTGATGGGCGAGGACAGCGGGATCGTCCTCCCGGTCATGGCCGAAGTCACGCCCTCCCAGGGCCCCGGCCAGGTGATCGCCACCGGCCAGCTCAAAGAGATGGCCGAAGAGGCAGTCCAGAACGTCTCTGCGATCATCAAGAAGTTCTCCGACGAGGACATCTCGGAGAAGGACGTGCACATCCAGTTCGTCCAGGCCGGCGAAGGCGGCGTCGACGGTGACTCCGCCTCAATTACGGTCGCGACGGCCGTCATCAGCGCCCTCGAAGACGTGCCCATCGAGCAGAACCTCGCGATGACCGGCTCGCTGTCGGTCCGTGGGGACGTGTTGCCCGTCGGCGGTGTCACCCACAAGATCGAGGCCGCCGCCAAGTCCGGCCTCGACACGGTGATCATTCCGGCGGCCAACACGCAGGACGTCATGATCGAAGACGAGTACGAGGAGATGATCGACATCGTTCCGGTGTCACACATCTCCGAGGTGCTGGAAGTGGCGCTGGCCGGCGAACCCGAGAAGGACTCACTGGTCGACCGCCTGAAGTCCATCACCGGCAAAGCACTCGAAAAGGACGTGAGCCACCAGGGTGGCTCGCCCAGCCCGCAGTAAAGCCGTGGCCCAGTGGGCCGCGTTCACCGGCCTGCTCGCGGTCGTTTTGTTTTTGCTTCTTTCGCTAGCACGACTCTCCCAGCGTGCCGTCACGCCCAGCGATCAGGATCAGATCCGGTTTGCCGGTCCGTCGCCGCGAGACCCGCGCCCGACTGATCCGGTCATCCCGCGCTTCGAGCGTCCCGTCCATGACCCGCGCGCCAATCTATCGACCGGGGCCCTGCTTGCCAACGTCGCGCTGACCCAGGGTGTCTTCGGGGCTGTCGTCGCCGGCGGTGCGCTCTACTTCGCCATCCCGCCGGCTGCGCTTGGCATCCCCGAAACGACACTCGCCCGCGGCGTGCCCGGCGTTGCCGTTGGCCTCCTGTTCGGACTCGGTCTCTGGGCGGCCAACGAGGCGGCCGGAGCGGTCGCCGACGCCACCGGGGCCGGTTACGACGAGTCGCTCCGGGCCATGCTCGCACCGGACAGTCCCGGCGGCTGGGTCCTGCTGCTCGGTGCCGTCTTGCCTACCGTTGCACTCGTCGAGGAGTTCGTCTTCCGGAGTGCGACCATCGGCGCTGTCGGCGGCGGCTTTGGCGTCTCGCCGTGGCTACTGGCCGTCGTCTCCTCGATCACCTTCGGCGCGGCCCACGGCGCACAGGGCCGGGTCGGCATGGTCGTCACTGGTGGCCTCGGGATGGCACTCGCCGCTGGCTTCGTCCTCACGGAGAGCCTGCTGGTCGTCGTCGTCGCCCACTATCTCGTCAATGCCCTGGAACTGGTCGTCCACGAAGGACTGGGCTACGACCGCCTGACTATCGACGGACTCGTCAAAAATGTGTGAAAGCGAATGCTCGGTCAGGATCGCTGTTGGTAGACGTACAGGACAACAGCGACGAGAAGCGCAATCGAGCCGACAGCCTCGAATATCGGCAGCGGTCTGACAAGATCCAGTGTGGTGAGGCCCTGGTAGATACTCGAAAGGCCAGCAATCGAGAGGACACTGATGATCGCCAGGACGACCGGTTCGTCGGCTGATGAGCGGGTAACCCGACGGTAACCGACGACACTGGCCGCCAGGACGAGTGCACCGATCAGGAGGTCAGCGCCGGCACTGGCGAGCCTGTTCCCCGTCAGGAGATTGATCAAGAAGAGCGCCACGTAGACCAGTAACGCGCCGACGACGATTCGGCGCTGGGTCTCGGAGTTGATAGCGAGCAGGTCCGTCATCGTAGAGCAGTCGGGCCGGTGGCGACATAACTGTGGCGAGGAAGAACGACCGGAGGATCAAGCGCGGGGCTGGACCGACAACGCTTACACCGGCGACCCACAGGGTCCAGGCATGACCGACGAAGCGACGGTGTTCGTCCCGGGCCACGTGACCGGCTTTTTCACGAGTGAGCCAGCCGACGACCCGACGAAGGCGGGGTCGCGGGGTGGTGGGGTCACACTGGCTGACGGCGTCACGGTCACCGTCGCGACCAGCGAGGAACGGTCCGTGACGCTGAACGGCGGCGACATCGAGGCCGAGGCCGTCGACCGAGTACTCGACGCACTGCGGGCGACCGTCGCAGTGCGCGGGGAGACGCCGCTCCCGCTTGGCGCTGGCTTCGGGGTATCGGGTGCAATGGCACTGGGGTCGGCACTGGGAACGAACGCGGTCGCTGATCGCCGCCTCTCGGAGAACGAACTGGTGACAATTGCCCACGGCGCGGAGGTCCAAGCCGGCACCGGGCTTGGCGACGTGGTGGCACAGGCCCGCGGTGGCGTTCCCCTCCGACTGGAAG
The DNA here is from genome assembly GCA_003021685.1 of Halobacteriales archaeon QS_4_62_28. GTDB lineage: Archaea > Halobacteriota > Halobacteria > Halobacteriales > Haloarculaceae > Halomicrobium. The sequence goes on along the minus strand of PXRO01000037.1, from coordinate 88,939 downwards.
CGGGCGGGCCACAGACGAACGACATGGACGCGATTCCCGCCCGCGGGCGCGTCGAGTACTACGTCATGGGCGAGTACTCGACCGAGGCAGTGCTTGCTGGCGATACCGAAACACTGAGCAGAGCCGGCGAACAGGCGGTGTCCCGCGTCGTCAAGGAACCGACGATGGGACAGTTCATGCGAGCGTCCCGGCAGTTCGCCCGCGAGGCCGACCTGCTGACCGAGGGCGTGCAGTCGGTGATCGAAACCGTCAACGAGGCCGGCGGCACCGCGTCGATGGCGATGCTCGGCGAGACAGTCTTCGCGCTCGGGTCTGGGCTGACCGACGCGGGGTACGACGCGACTGTCACGTCGATCTACCCCGGCGGGGCGACACTCCAAGAGAGCGAGTAGTTCCGGAGAGCGGACTGCTTTTTTATCGCGGACGGCCAGTAGGGGTATGAGCGAAATCGAGATTCCGGAGACCCATCCGCGTTACGAGTCGCTGTTGACTCGCCATCGGATCGAGGCCGGCATCGAGACGGGAATCACCTCGAAACAGGGGCTCATCGCGCAGGGTCGCGGCGAAGCCTTCGACTACCTGCTGGGCGAACAGACCATCGAGTCAGCCAGCGCGGCCGGGCGAGCGGCGGCCGCCCACCTTCTGCTGGCCGACCACGCCGTGCTCTCGATCAACGGCAACGTCGCCACACTGGTGCCCGGCGAGATGGTCGAGCTGGCGGAGGCCACCGATGCCGAACTGGAGGTGAATCTGTTCAATCGAACCGACGAGCGCATGGAAGCTATCGCAGACCATCTGCGTGAACACGGCGCGACCGAGGTCAAGGGACTGGCTGCCGACGGGACGATTCCGGGGCTGGACCACGAGCGGGCGAAAGTGGACGCCGACGGCATCGGCGCGGCAGACGTCGTGCTCGTGCCACTGGAGGACGGCGACCGTGCCGAGGCACTGGCCGAGATGGGCACGACCGAACTCGTCGTCGATCTGAACCCGCTGTCGCGGTCGGCCCAGACTGCGACGGTCCCTATCGTCGACAACGTCATCCGGGCGGTGCCGGCGATGACCGAACACGCGAGCGAACTTCGTGGTGACCCCGAGGCCCAGCAGGCAGCCATCGAGGCGTTCGACCCCGAGGCGGCACTGGCCGCGGCCGAGGAGGCGATCAGGAGTGGCGACCTGTGAGCAACCAGACATCGTGTGGCTACTGAGTCGCCGCGACTGGGAGTGACGGTTGCTCGCGTCCCTCGGACAGGTATGGAATGACGAGAACACAACACCTATTGCCACTCGGTGTTACCACCTAGTTGTATGAGTGAATTCGACACGTTCAGCGACGTTGGCGAGGCGGAAGTCACGCGCGCAATCGGTCAGGAGTGGACCGAGGAGTTCATGGATTTCTCGGATAGCGACGTGATTATCGTCGGTGGCGGTCCCGCCGGCCTGACAGCGGCGAAAGAACTCTCCGAACGTGGCGTCCAGACGATGGTCGTCGAAAAGAACAACTACCTGGGCGGGGGCTTCTGGCTCGGTGGCTTCCTGATGAACAAGGTCACCGTCCGTGACCCCGCACAGCAGGTGCTGGACGAACTCGATGTCGACTACAAGCGGTCCCAGGATTCCGAAGGTCTGTACGTCGCCAACGGCCCGGAGGCCTGTTCGGGCCTCATCAAGGCCGCCTGTGACGCCGGTGCGAAGATGCAGAACATGACGGAGTTCACCGACATCGTCATCCGCGAGGGCCACCGCGTCGGCGGCATCGTCATGAACTGGACGCCGGTCCACGCGCTCCCGCGCGAGATCACCTGCGTCGACCCAATCGCCGTCGAGGCCGACCTGGTCGTCGACGCCACCGGCCACGACGCCATGGCCGTCAAGAAACTCGACGAGCGCGGCGTCCTGAACGCACCTGGTCTCGAAGAGGAAGCCAGTGGGATGGACAGCACCGGCGACGACACCTACGGCGCACCCGGCCACGACTCGCCCGGCCACGACTCGATGTGGGTCGGCCAGAGCGAGGACGCTGTCGTCGAACACACCGGTCTCGCCCACGACGGCCTCGTCGTCACCGGCATGGCCACTGCAACGACCTACGGCCTGCCCCGCATGGGTCCGACCTTCGGTGCCATGCTCCTCTCTGGCAAACGCGCCGCACAGACTGCGCTGGACGAACTCGGTGTCGACGCCGAACCCGTCGACATGACGGCTGAGAACACGGTTCCCGCAGGCGATTGACGGGCGATTCTGAGCGAAGCGAAGAATCGCCGACTGACGAACGGGGAGCGAAGCGACCCGTGAGTAGAGGGAGCGCGAGCAAAGCGAGAGGTCCCTGACATGCGAACGGCGATAGCCGTGAGCAGCGGGCGATTCTGAGCGAAGCGAAGAATCGCCGACTAACGAACGGGGAGCGAAGCGATCTTACAGTTCGAACTCGGTGTCGTCGTCTTTGGTTTCGGAGAACGCCGCTGGTGGTTGACCAGCCTCGTCGATCACCTCATCCGAGACGATCAGCGGGCAGTCGACCCGAAGCGCGATTGCGATACCGTCTGACGGACGGGCGTCGAACACCATCTCCGTTCGGTGATCCTCGAGATACTGCTCGGTGTCGATCTTGGCGTAGAACGTCCCGTCCGCCAGGTCGTCGATCCGGACGCGGTCGATGGCCGCACCGAATTCTGCGACCATTTCGACGAGCAAGTCGTGTGTCAGCGGTCGTTCGAACGGTTCCCCTTCGAGTGCGAGTTGCATCGACTGGGCCTGGTCCGAACTGATGAAAATCGGGACCACCTCGTCACGCGCGCCCAGGAGGACGACCGGCGCACCGGGACCCTCTTCTCCGACCCCGATGCCGACGCCTTCGACCGTGGCCTCGTATTCCATACAGACTGGTTGGGAGCGAAGGTATGAAAAACTGTGCAGTGGACGCGGGCGGTGTTCGGAGGAGAGATCGAGAGAAACGCTTACAAAGCATCGAAAGCCCTCGTGCAGTTGCAGTCCCGCGGCTCGCTGCGCGCGCTTTGCGTGCTTGCTTCGCCGGGGTTCCCGCAACTGCACTCGCCGGCGGTCGGTCCCTCCCGGGCGACGCCAAGCACCGCAGCCGAAGGCGAGGAGCGCAGCGAGCCCCGGAGTGGTCGAGCGCCGCGAGGGCTTTCGGTGTCTCCGATGTATTCGGCACGGTTGCTTACTCGAACAGCACCGGACGCGGGCGGTGTGGCCACGGGGTCTTACTGTGGGTGCAAAGCGCCCCGAACTGGGACGAGGGGGAGCGCAGCGTGGGTCCCTGGTCGGGTGCGCGCGCAGGACCCGGAACGTGCGGAAAGACGGGGGCAATGCACGCTCGGTGGCCGTGTCACACGGTCCATTGTAGCGATTTACCGTTGATCGCTCCGATGGGGTCGGCGATCTCCGGTAACAGACTACAACAGACCGTATCAGTGAGGGCGACAATCCGGATTAACTCGGATTAAATCGGGCGGTAAAACCGTTTAAGACGGCACAATTCGATCAAATCCCGTATTTCTTCGTCCCCCCTTCAAGTGCGACCGGCAGAGTAGGAGAAAGTGGAGTCAACGACAAGATGAACCTCAAAACCATCGCAGGACTCGCACTCGCCGCCCTCCTCGTTACGGGATCGGCGGCGGCACTGCCCGGTAACGCACCTGCACAGGCCGACGACTACGCGAACGAGAACGCAGACACCGCAGCGACGAACGCATCCGAGACGACTAACGAAAGCGAAGCAGCCGATGCCGACCGGCAGGGTCCACCAGATGACACGCCCGCGGCCAGCGACGACGACCGACGCGGCCCGCCGAGTGACCTGCCCGATGGCGTGCCCGACTTCGTCAGTGAGATCCACTCGCTGATCGGCGACAAACTCGCCGGTGACCTCGACGGCTCGCTCGGTGAGCAGATCAGCGATGTGACGCCCGACGACGACTCCGAATCAGAAACGGACAGCGACTCTGAAACCGAAGCGAACGCCTAACGCCGCTCCCGACGCTGACGCTGCCCTCCATCCGAAATCGTCGCTGTCGTGAGCCGAGCGCGACACTTTTGCGCCTCCAGCGCCCAGAAGAAGTATGGGAGAGTCTCCCGACCGTCTCGACACCAGCGACCTGCGTGACGATATCACGTTGAATCGCTGGCAGGCACTGAAAGCCGTCACACCCTTTCTCCTCCTCGGACTCGCGGATCTGGTGCTCTTGCTCAGGTGGGGACTCGACCCGCTCTGGGGGTTCATGATCCTCCCGCCGATCCTCTTTATCAGTGTCCTCGCCTGGATCGCCTTCCGGACCGGATTTACCCGGGACCGCGGCCAGCCACACACCGAGGAGTCGTAAACAGAACCGCAAACAACCGATTACAGGAGGTCGTCGACGGCAGCCTGTGCCGCCAGTGCCGCATCGTCAGCGACCTGTTGTTCCTCGTGGCGACCTTCGGGTGCCTTGACGTACACGTCTACGTCGAGGACGCCGTTCTCGAAGGTGACAGTCACGTCCAGATCATCGACGACGCCGGTGTCGTACCGAGAAAAAACGACCTCTTTTGCGGCCGATGCGGCGGTATCGACGACCGTCCGATCAGACGGCCCGTCAGCACGATTCGACTCGTCGGTCGGCATCTATGCGCCGCCAGCGCCGCCCGGACCGGGTGCGCCGCCTGCGCCGCCGCCAAGCATCTGCTGCAGTTCGCTCTGGAGTTCCTCGAACTGCTCGCGAACGCGCTCTTCTTGCTTCTGGAGGGTTTCGGTGCGGATTTCGAGTTCGTCGACCTTCTCTTCGAGGTCCTCGACAGCCTCGTCGTAGTCGGTCTTGACGAGCAGTTCGCCGACCTCTCGATACATCGTCGAGTCCTCGTCCATGTCGTCGAGTTCGTCGAGTGCGGTCTGGGACCCCTGCAGTTCGGTCTCAGCCTGCTGTTTCTGGGCTGCAACCTGCTGTGCTGTCTCCTGAAGGTCCTGTAGGTCTTCGAGTTTCTCCTGTGCTTCCGGCGGCAGATTACCCTGCATACCCACCACCTTGGGGGCCGGACTGAAAAACCATTGCTTTCGCCGCTGGACGGGGCGGCCACACGCCCGACGAGAAGTGATCGGTTCACTCTGGATACAGTTCGACCGTCTCTTCGACGCCCTCGATTCGGGCGATATCGGCGGCGTCGAGTTCGAGGTCGGCGGCCTCGAAGTTCGCGCGGAGATGCGTCTCCGAGGAGGCTTTCGGTATCGTCACGACGTTGTCGTACGAGCAGAGCCACGCGATGGCGACGGCGGCAGGTGAGACATCGTACTTGTGGGCGATGTCTTCGAGCACTGGATCTTCGAACACCTTGCCACCGGCCAGCGGTGAGTACGCGACGAGTGGATAGTCATGTTTCTGTGCGTCGGCGACCAGTTCGTCCTGCTGGAAGTACGGGTGAAACTCGACCTGGTGGGCACCGATCGGCGCGTCGAGATGCGCACGAGCGGTCGCTAGCTGGTCGGGTTCGAAGTTGGAGAGTCCGACGTGGCGGGTCAACCCGTCCTCACGGACCTCGTCGATGGCCGGTAACGTCGTCGCCGGATCGTACTCGCCACGCGGTCGGTGGACGTACAGGAGATCGACCGCGTCGAGGCCGAGTCTGTCGAGGCTCGCTTCGGTACCGGTTCGGACCGCGTCGGCCCCGAGGGTGTCGATCCAGAGTTTCGTGGCGACGGTCAGCGCCGAGCGAGCAACGCCGCTCTCCGCGATAGCGGTTCCGACGACACGCTCGTTTTCGTACACCCGTGCGGTGTCGAGGTGGCGATACCCGACGTCGATTGCAGTCGTAATCGTCTTTGCATCGTCGATACCATTGGTACCGAGACCGACAGCTGGGAGTTGCATGTTATCGAATATTAGTTGTTGGCAATGTGATCTACTTTATTCAGTTTGGCCGACTGGGACACTGCGGAATCCTTGCCGGTCATTGGTTGTTTGTCAGTGCTCCGATTTCGGTGTTTCTATCTGTTTCTTGACGTTGGTTTCATCTGGAGTGACGGGCTTCACTCGAAGCTCTCCGAAGCCGTACTTCGAGTGGTTCCCGACACGGGTCAGCCCGGAAATCGCGGTCTCCACCGGGCGGTCACCATCGTAGCCGATGACAGCGCCGTGATCGACGGTCTCCAACTCGTAGACGTCGCCGCCCTCAATGACCTTCTCTAGCCGGTGACGTAGCTTCGCTTCGTCGTCTAGCCCTACCACCAGGGCACGTTCACGTTGTTGGCCTTCGGGTAGGATCATCGGCGTGCAAGTAGGCATTCACGTACCAGCGCGTGGTCTGGTGCTGTTTCCGAGCGCTATCAGGCCGACCCATGATCGTCTCGTGAGCCAGCGCTGCCATCCCGCTCTGGAACCGAATATCGTGGGCGTTCAGCCCGTCGCAGGGTCGAGAGTCCAACAACCACGTGTGGTCGGGATGCCGAAGGGGAACAGGTCGTCGTAGCTCTCCACGTCGGGGAGTGACTGATTACGAGGTAATGTCTCGGGCGAAACATCAGCTCATAGTATTAACCGTAGACTCTTATTCGAGTGAGAAGACAGTCGTTTCTATTTCCAGTCAAAATACGCTGTGATGGATACAAGACGCGAACACAGCATGAGCCTCGACTCGATCTACCAGGCTCTCTTCTCTTCTGTGCCGACGAGTAGCCCACCCACGGAACACGAAGCGTTCTTTGGAGTCTCACTCGGAGGATTCGGGTTCCAGTGGTGTGCGGTCGAGGCCGACAGTGTCGTAGTCCTGTTCGGTCGAAAGGACACGATTTTCACCGGTTGTGACGATACCGGCGTGGAGTGCGTCGAACGGCGTCAGGTCGTCCTCATCGATGAACGCCGCGGCGGCCAGCACTGCGTCTTCGTGTTCTCTCGGCTGGATAGGAACTAGTTCGAGCAGATTGGTAATCGCCCGCGGTGCATTGATGTCGTACGTAGCGGCCTCTCGGTCGTAGAGCAACACCAGAATCTCGGCGTACGCGAGGATCGAGGTGTGGATGTCATCGCGTTCTTCAAGGGCACGGATCGCCGCGTCTTGGAGCCAGTCGTCGTCTTTGACGAGCGCAGTGAGAAAATCAGTTTCTACGTACACGGCTCACTCCGCGCAGTCCTGCGACCGGTCTTGTTTCTCCGCTCGAATCTCTCGGGAGATGGCCTCTCGTGCGTCCGATTTCAGCTCGTCGGCCGCTGTCTCTGCAAAGGCATCGCCAACGGCGTCTCGGATGCCGTCCAGTGGGTCTTCATCGACCGGGAACAGCGCAACGTGACTCGGGAGTTCGACGATGCGGTACTGGTCACCGAACCGTTCCCGAACATCTTTCGGGAGGTAGATCCGCCCCCGTTCGTCTGTTGACTTCGACATGGCGTAACCACTGTTTGAACGGGAAAATATAAAATAATTCCCGTATCTGAGACGAATTTCCTGTTCAGGTTGATTCCTCGATCAGCCTCAACTACCCACTCTGTTAACTACTTTCACTATCTCGACAGTTCGTCGGCGTGTTCCGCCCACTTTTCCACCGTCGGCTGTCCCCAGTAACGAACGGATTCGCTGCGCTCGTCGAAGTCGAGTACCCCGGCCCGGTCGAGGTGTGGTAGATGCTCCTCGACCAGGGCTTCCCGCACGGTAGATACCTCCGTATCCGTGATACCGGCACGGCCCGTGCCACGCTGAGCGACCGCCGTCGCAATCGTCGTGACTGCCGCCGTCGGCGTCGCGCTGTCTGCGAAGTATCGACAGACGGCACGGCGACGCCAGTCTGCGAGCAGTCCAAACACCTCGTCGACCATCGGCTCCGTGAGGCCGCGCTCGCGCGGCGTCATGCCGCGCCACTCGTCACTGCCAGGCTCACTCGTGGGCTGTTTACTCATACTGGCGTGCATATCTATGCCAACCCAGTATCAATAATTAGCCGCCTAGACGGCTAGGCTATCGCCTGAGAAACAGGTCGTTCGGTAAGACAAAATGGTAAATCTGTGTCAATCTATCGAACAGTGTATTATCTGGCCGGTCAGCGAACGTGGCGGGCGTTACGAGATGTCCATTACTCCTCGGAGGAGATTTCGTTCGGCGCGTCGGAGATGCTGGTGGAGCGTCGGCGAGGCGATGCCGAGGGAATCCGCCAGTTCTTCGGCGGTCGTCTCCCGTGGCCAGTCGTAGTACCCCGCAAGATACGCCGCACGGATGACCTCGGACTGTCGATCAGTGAGTTCGTCATCCAGCGGTTGCATCTCCTTGCCACTCGCGTGTGGCTGCTGGCGTTCGGTTTTCGAGACGAGTTCGATCCCGACATTGAACCGCTCGATACACTCGTGGATCGCGCGGACATCAGCATCGACAGACGCCTCGACGATCATACGAACGCCTTCCGGACAGATCATGCATTCTTCGAGACACGCCCCCAGCGCAGAGAGTTCGACTGACAGTGCTGACGGCACACGCAATTCGACAATCGAGTCACCCTCGGCACGAGTGACCGATGCGTCGTATGCAGTATCGCTCGCTTGCACAGCGTCGACCACAGCGGCGGGTTCTGCACCGTCGACCCGGAGATACTGTACCGCGCCGTCGCTCGTTTCGACGGTGCCAGCCGATTCGAGCGTGCAGTTGCACGCGGTTGCGAACCGGACGAGACAGGCGTTCTCGCTGGTCGAGCGAAATTCGAGTTCCATCGTCGCATCCTGCTGGAGGAGACGCCTGTTCTGGATCGCCATCAGGGCGAGGCTAATGGTCTCACCGAGGACGGCAGAGCCCTCGACGAGACGGGTACTGAACGCGTCCGGTTCGGTCGCATACACGACGAGAATTCCGTGGGTCGTCTCGCCATGCTGGAGCGGGACCGCCATCAGTGACTCGAACCCTGCCGCCAGGGTAGAGTCCCGCCAGGGAGCAAACGATTCGTCGTTCCGGACATCGGAGACGACCTGTACGTCGCCGGTCCGGTACGCGCGCCCACCGGGACCCGTCCCGACCGCGCTCTCGTCAGCTCGTACCTCGATATCGTCGAGATAATCGGGGGCCTCGCCGGCGACTGTGAGCGGTACGATCCGTTCGTTCGCACCACGTCGTTCACCGATCCACGCGAGGCTGTACCGGTCGGACTCGACAAGACGGTTACACACTATCTCCTGAATCTCGTCCCTGCTCGTGGCGGTACTCAGCGCGCTGATGATGTCCTGTATCAGAACGTTCGTCCGGTTGAGCATCGACAACTCGTTGCGCTGGGCCTCAACCTCGCGTTCGCGTTCACGGCGTTTAGTTACGTCCATCGCGACACCGATAACTTCGAGCAGTTCACCCTCCTCGCAGACCGGCCGGTAGGTCGTGTGATATGCGCGACCATCGATTTCGTGGACGGTGTCGACGGTCTCTCCTGTGAGTGCCCGTGACATCTCCTCCCCGACCTCCGGGTGGCAATCCGAGATACTGTCGACGGTGAGGTCGACGACCTCGTCGACACTTTGTGCTGTGTCCGATAGCCCCGCACCGTCGGCGAACGTGATCCTCCCGTCCGGGTCGAGAACGAAGAGGACGAGCGGCAGGTGTTCGACGACCGTCTGGAGCCGCTGGCGACTCTCGCGCAGTGCCTGCTGGCGCTCGTTACGCTCCGTTACGTCTCGGGCGACACCCATCAGTCCGTTGTAGGTGTCGTCCTCGGCTGGTAATAGTGTGAAGTGGATCGACATCTCGCGTCGCTCACCCGAACGTGTGAGAAACAGCAAGTCGACCTCGGTGCTGTCGACATCTGGATTGTCCAGCAGGTACTGGACGGCCTGCTGGCCGATTTCGAGTTCACCAGCCACGAGAGTTTCAGCGGCGTGTTTGCCGATAATTTCGGACGGTTCGTAACCGAGGTGCTTGGCGAACGACTCGTTACAGAAGTCGATGACACCGTTGGGATCCAGTGTGTACAGTCCGTCCTTTGCCTGCTCGACCAGCAACTCGAGTAACTGATTGCGGGCCTGACTTCCGACCCGGGCGGTCACGTCCTCGAACAGTTCGAGTGTCGCACCGTCTCCCACGGACGGGATATCGTACGAATCGTGGAGGTAGTAACGAGGCCGCATACTGGTCGGGACGATGACCGACTGGCCGCTAATCGAGTCAGCAGTGCCGGCGAGTTCGACGATCCGTTCGCCAGTACCGATGTCCGGCAAGAGTGCATCGAGTCGCACGTAGAAGTCGTCGGTGTCGGGAACGGTCGCATCGACTGCCTCGACCGGGAACGCTGCCGCAAAATCGCGATTCGACCAGACGACCTGACCGTCCTCAACGAGGAAGAGACTCGTCGCATCACTCACCTCCGTCTCGACCGTCGAGAGCGCTTCGTCGAGGGCATTTTCGGCCGAGTCTTGCGACTGCGACAGGAGCGCCTCGATTTTCGATGCGAGGAAGCGCACGTTCCGGTCGGAACCCTGTTCGACAAGCGTGTCGACCCGGTCGAGGATCGGGTCGGCGATCTGAGCCGGCTCCGTGTCGGTAAACAGTACTGCCGGACATTCGGCTGCATCCAGGAGAGCCGACGTGACGGCCGTCTCGACGTCATCCCCGAACACGAGACACGACCACGAACCCGCCTGCACAGCAGCAATCCCCTCAGAGTCGGGTACCACTGTCAGCGAGATGTTATTATCGAGCTGGCCAGCGAGAGAGTCGACCGTAGCGTTACTGATTGCCGTCGCATCAGTCACGTAGAGGACCCACTTTCGACTGGCGGCGCTAGTTCCACCCTGGGATCTCGTGCTCTTTTTTGTCATTGTGCGTGAATATAAAACACTGTTCCCGGGTTGTTATTCTTCGAGTGAGTGTGTTCTGGCGAACTGGTATAACGTTTGGCACACATGCATGTGTGCTGACAATAGCTGAGAGTTACTGGGAGCCGATGGCGTGACCGGTGCGTTCAGCGACAGAGACGAGTGTACTCCAGGTGTTGAGGCCGGCACGCAACGCGACGAGGTCAGCAGCCTCGACCTCGATCGTCACTGTCGACGCGGAACGAGAGAGCGAGGCAGACGTCCGGTCACCGCCAATCGCACCGATTTCCGGCCGGACGCTGCGCTCAACGTGGCGTGCGCGCGTGGGACCCGGATAGTCGAAAGAGAGAACGGCGTCGTGATCCACGCTATTTGACGTCGACTTCTTTGATGTCACGCGAGCGTTCCTTCAGTAGCACGCGGTGGCCACAGTACGGACAGCGAACGCCGCCGTACTCATCGAGCGTCACGTCACGCTTACAGCGGGAACACTTGTAGCTCATCGTTACTCCTCGTCGTCGGCGAGTGCGGCACGGATCGAACGGGTGACAGTCTTGCCACCGGGCGTCTGGGGGCGGTAGGTGCCACCAGTGTATTTGTAGCCACAGTAGCTACACTCCCAAATACCGGTGCCCTTTCGGTCGACACGGTTTTTGCCACACTCCGGGCAGGTGTGGTCGTCTTCCATTTCCTCTTCGATCTCGGCAACGCGGCGGCGTGCAACGCGGCCGTAGCGTGCGCCAAAGCGACCGGCACTGCCAGTCTGTCCCTCGTTCTTGGCCATAGTAATCTACTGTCAGCCCAGGAGTTTCATAAACCTGTTGAGTTGGACCGTCCAGCGGCGAGCGCGGCTAACGACGGTAGTGGCTGTGCCGCCAGTGACGGCGACGATATATTTGTTCGACCCGCCATTCTTATTTGTTAGACGCATCTAATAACTACCAACGAAATGCGTCGCGACCGCTCGTTGCTCACGAACGCCCAGGGTGAGATAGGACAGTGACCGGATTCGTCGAGATCGTCGTTATCGCGATGATCGCGCAGTTGGCGGTGTTACCCGGCGAAAAGGTACAGTTCATCATCGCGGGTCTCTCGACACGATACAACCCGCTCGTCGTCGTCGCAGCGGCCGGGACCGCATTTGCGGGCTGGACAGCGCTCGAAATATATTTCGGCGCGGCGATCAAGGCCGCTCTTCCAGGCCTCTCTCTCGACGTGCTCACCGCGGCACTGTTCTTGCTGTTTGCCATACTGCTCGTCCGGTCTGCCCCAGAGCCCGGCGCGTCGAGCCAGTCGGCCAAGACCGACGGCGGCACGGTGGCGGCAAAGCTCCCGGAGACGATCACTCTCTACGGGACGGACATCGAGCTTTCGGTGCCCGACCGGTTCGGGAGCTTCGTCCCCATCTTCCTGCTGATGGCCGCCGGCGAGTTCGGCGACAAAACCCAGCTTATTACGATCACGCTGGCCGCCAACTACGGAGCCACAGCGGCAATCTGGGCCGGCGAGATGCTCGCGATCATCCCGGTGAGCCTGGCCAACGCCTACTTCTTCTACACGTTCTCCAATCGCTTCGACGTGCGCAAGGCCCACCTGGGTGGCGCAGCACTCTTTGCCTTCTTCGGCGGGGACACCGTGCTGTCGGCCCTGACCGGCTTTTCCATCTGGGAGACCATCGTCGGCATCGCGACAGAGGCCGTGCTGGCGCTCCTCTAGGCCGACTCCTGTAACGCTGCCTCGACCAGCGCCTCGTTGAGGTCTTCGCGAACGCGCTCGCCCAGGTCCCTGTCGCCGGCGGTCGTGACGATCCGGTTCTCCTGGACGCTGGAGCCGTCGCGGATCAGCAGTCTGACGTTCCCGTGTTCGTCGGCCCGGGTCGCCTTGGCGCGAACGCCGGTTCGGGACCCCGACCCGCCGGCGTCGATGGGACCGGGAATCACCTTCTTGACGTGTGGGTGGCCGGCGACGGTCCGGATAGCACGCTGGCCGGCCCGGCCACCCACAAGCGTCGAGTGCGAGCCGCCGAGTTTCTCGTCTGGCGCGGTCTCGACGACCTCCAGCGATGGCTCACTGCGGCGCTCGCGGACGTGATCGACCGGGTCGTCGTCCTCGACCCGATAGAACGGGTAGTGGAGTTGTCCCCGCACGGCATCGACCACCGCTCGGTCACCGGTGACGTACACTTCTTCGGGGCGCTTCCTGCGCACCTCGTCAGCGATCAACCCGGCAAAATTGCGCAACTCGACGACGCCCGTCTCGCCGCCGTCCTCCGGCGTCGTCGTCACCGTTCGGGCGCTGACGACTTCGTCGTCCGCAAGCACCGTGACCGTCGCCCGCTCACGCCCGAGTTCGAGGACGGCGACATCGGCATTGGCTGTCCGACAGACCAGGCAGTAATCGCCCGGCCGGTCGAGGTCAGAGCCGCAGTGCCGACAGCCCATAGTCAGTAGTCGGGAATGAACGCTGAAAAACTGGCCGGTTCGAACCAGCGGTTCCCGGCTGCGGTGAGCCTACAGATCAGTTGGGTCACACTTCAGGTACTCCCGGAGGAGCACCGTCGCGTAGCTTCCTTTGGGGAGTGAGAGCCCGAACTGGACGGCATCGTCGCCGGCGCGTTCGACGCCGACCGTCGTTCGGACCTGGATGGCCCGCCGGGTGCCGGTCGAATCGAACTCGCCGGGCAGCGAGAAGTCGGCCGGTTCGACGCCGACCGCTCCGAGCACCGTGCGCTCGATGTCGCCGGGGTCGCCGTCGGCCAGGTCCGTCTCGGTGCCCACGAGCGGTGCGGTGACGAAGGCCCGCCCGCGCTCGCAGTGGCGTTCGACAGTCTCGACCCGTGCCTCGGTGACGCGTTGCGTGCGGTCAGTGTCTGGAAGCGCGAGTCCCTCGGGCGCGTCGGTGTCGGCAAAGCAGACCACGTCACCCGCCACTGGTCGGTCGAACGGTAGTCCCCGTTCGAGTCGTTCCGAGAGGATGCGATTGAACACGTACGACTGGGCGGCGTTGACAAAGAGCGTCTGAAGATTCGTCGGGAGCGTCTCCAGCGCGGCCCGGAACGCTTCGGGGGTCTCCCCGCCGGCATCCGCGAGGCTGTGACAGAGCGCACGCTCATAGCCCAGTGCCCGCGGGAACCGTTCCAGTGCGCCCGCCCAGTCCCGCGTTTCCTCGACGTAGGCGCGGGCCGTCTGCGTCGCTTCGGGTTCGCGCTCGTTCGGGTTCCCGAGGTACGCCATGACGGCTCCCTCCCAGTCGTCGCGCACGATTGCCAGACCGACCTCGTGGGTGATCGGTCGACGGCTTCCGAAACGTTGCTGGCCGAAGTAGTTCGGGACCGCGATGGTCGGCTCGTCGTCATTGTCGCTCTGGTCGCCGGTAGCCCGCCCACCGCTGCCACCGTCGCCGGCGATGCCCGCGAACGCCCGCAGGTCCTCGGTACTGTCATCGGCGGCGTCGGGACGCTCGACCCCGCGGACCGTGATCTCGAATGCGTTGCCGGCCAGGTCACCGAAGAGGACCGGGCGACCGGCCCGGCCGACGACTTCGATATCGGCGTCCCCGATGTCGGGCACCGCCGCCGGTCCGACACCCTCGATAGAGAACAACTGTGTCGTCACCGCACGCTTGTCCTTCGTCCCGGCCCACGAGACGCGCTCGCGAGAGATGCCCAGTCGATCCGACAGCGCCGACGCGAAGTCGTTGGTGTCCCAGTCGTACAGTGTCGCGCGCACGACCAGATGGGGATAGGCTCCGCTGTCGGCGTCGGCGGGTTCAGTTTCGAACGCTTCGAGTTCGCGTACCCGGAAGTCGTCGGGCGACTGGCGGAGTTGCCCGCCGATGCCGTCGCTGTCGCTGACGTAGTACTCCATGCCGACGGTCTGTTCGAGCGGGTGGGCCTCGCGCATCAGGTCGTCACTCGCTCCGGCGGGCGTATATGGCTAGCGATCCCCGTAGTCTCTATTCGGACTGGAGCGCGTGACAAACGCCGAGGCCACAAGCGACATACAGCACCGCTGATTATCAGCGGTATGGCCACAATCGGCGACCACGACCTGCTCGTCGCGTACGACGACACCGATGCCGGACGGAGAGCCGCCGAGTTCGCCGCCGAGCGTGCCGCACAGACCGGCGAATCGGTGACCGTAATCCACATCGGTTCCGATCTCTCAGAGGCGGAGATGCGGGACGCAATCGAGGAGCCCTTCGCCAGTCACGGTGTGCCAGTCAGTTTCCGGATGTTCGACATCGGTGGCTCGGAGGACGAAAACATCTCTATCAGAGCCAAACTCGGCGGGATTATCGATCAGCACGACTATACGATGATCGTCATGGGAAACGAGAAGCACAGCCTGTTCCACGGGTTGACAGAAGGGAGCGTCAGCGGCGCGGTGATCGACGACCAGGTCGTGCCCGTGTTGCTGGTGCCGTAGGCCCCCAGTCCTTCGAACCGGACACAGTTTCTAATCCGGTTCGGACGAGTCCTGCGACTGACAAGTGACCGGAGTTTACAGCGCGTCTTCGAAGTCGTCGTAGCCGGTGATGTCGACGCCGTCTTCGGTGACCATCGCGACGTAGACACCGTTGCCGGAGCCAGTGTCACGCTCGGTCGCGGCGTAAACGGCCCGGATAGCGAGGTCCTCTGCTTCTTCCATCGAGAGGTCCTCACTGTACTCGCCTTCCAGCGTCCCGTGTGCGAGTTGCATCCCGCTGCCGGTGACGGTGTAGTCGTCTTGCATGACGCCGCCGGCCGGGTCGATGCTGTAGACGTGGCTCCCTTCCTCGTCGACGCCCCCGAGAATCGGGTTGATCGCGAAGAAGGGACCACCGCGGGCGAAGTTGCCCGCGAGCGTCGCCAGCGCGGAGATACTCATGGGTTCGCCACGGCGAACCTCATAGAGGTCCGACTCCGAGCGCAGCGTTTGGATGAACGACTGTGCGCCACCGACGCTGCCCACGAGAGTGAGTGCGGCCGAAGAATGGATCTGCTCGACTTTCTGAACGGACTTGTTCGAGACGAACCGGCCGCCGAGGGAGGCGCGCATGTCGGTCGCGATGACGACACCGTCCTCGGTGGAGATACCCACCGTCGTCGTCCCGGTTTTGTTCACTGCGCCGTCGCCCTCGCCCGAGGCGTCGGTGACAGCTTCGAAGGAGCCGAGTTCTGGCTCGTACGGGTCGTCAGTGAACTCACTCATCGCTCTCACCGCCGAGTCCGAGTTCCTCGACGCGCTCGTCGACGGCGTCCTCTTCGAGAGTTTCGAACTGTTCGGACTCGACGTCGACCGTCGCGATGTCGACGCCCGAGGCGTCGAGGCCGTCCTCGCTGACTGAGGCGAGGGCTTCGAGTGCCAGCGAGATGCCGGCTTCGAGATCCATCTCCGGTCCGTACTCGTCTTCGAGGAACGACTGGATGTCCTCGCGGTCGCCGCCGATGGCGACGGCCTGCCACTCGTAGGGCGTACCCGACGGATCGGTCTCGAAGAGGCGCGGTTCGCCGTCCTCGATGCCGCCGACCAGCAGCGCGACGCCGAAGGGACGTGCACCGCCCGTCTGGGTGTACTGCTGGATGTAGTCGGTGACCTCCTTGGTCAGTGGTTCGACGCCGATTTCCTCGCCGTACCGGAGTTGATTGACCTGTGCCTGTCGGCGCGCGAGGTCGATCAACTGGCGAGCGTCGGCGACGTGGCCGGCGCTTGCGAGACCGACGTGGTCGTCGGCCTTGTGAATCTTCTCGATGCTGTCGCGTTCGAGCAGCGGGGAGCGAGCGTGGCGGTCTGCGGCCAGCACCACACCGTCGGCGGTGCGAACCCCGACGCTTGCGGTGCCGCGCTTGACGGCTTCCCGTGCGTATTCGACCTGATAGAGGCGGCCGTCCGGCGAGAAGATAGTGATCCCGCGGTCGTACGCCTGCTGTTGATTTTGTCCTTGCATTGTCTGTTGTTCACCTTGGGTAAGGGACTGTCATTCATAACCTTTGTGTCGTTCGTGGCCATGACGACAGTAGTTCTCGTCCGGAATGGACTAGTACAGGGCGAGGTCACCGGTGACTGCGTCGACGCGGTCGTCGGCCGCCGGCCCGACGGCGAGTGCCGTGACGGTGCCGGGGTCGAGTTGCGTGTGACCAGCGTCCCTGACGATTGCATGCGGCAGGCCCTTCCGCTCGGCATCGTCAGCCAGGCGGAACAGCGCATCCTCGCCCGCGACTTCGAGGACGACCTTCTTCTGACCGGCCCCTTTCCACTCGGAACTGGCCTGTCGGTCGGCGTCCTCGTAGGCCACGAGCGAGGCGTGGGCGACCTGTGCCGCCAGTTTCCCCTCGCCCATGCCCAGATCGGCGCGGGCGACGATGGCCTGCTTCATGCCTCGTGGGTAGACCTCGGCAGGTATAGGTCTGACCACCGATGCGCTTTTCGCCGGGATCTCCAGATGAAACCTCCCTGTACGCGCGACGGTGTCGTCGATGGAGCGCAACGGTTTAACGACCGCCGGTCCGTGCTACGGGTATGATCCTCTCGGACACGGACATCCTCCGCCGGCTCGAAGCGGGCGACTTGGTGATCGAGCCACTGGACGACATCGATCTGCAGGTCCAGCCTGCGAGCGTCGACCTCCGCCTGGGCCGGGAGTTCCTGGAGTTCCAGCACGCCAACATCCCCTGTATCCATCCCGACAGCGAGCAAGAAACCGAAGAGTACACCGACAGGGTGACCGTCGACGACGACGGCGAGTACATCCTCCACCCCGGCGACTTCGTCCTCGGGACGACCCACGAGCGCGTCGAGATACCGCCGGACCTGCTCGCACACGTTCAGGGACGCTCCTCGCTCGGACGGCTTGCGATTGTCATCCACGCCACTGCGGGCGTCGTCGATCCCGGATACAAGGGCCAGATCACGCTCGAACTCTCGAATCTCGGCACCGCTCCCGTCGCACTCACGCCGGGAATGCGTATCTCACAGCTCATCATGACGGAGCTGAAAACGCCTTCCGAACGCCCCTACGGCGAGGAACGCGGCTCGAAGTACCAGGATCAGCGCGGACCGCAGGCGTCGAAGATAGAGCGGGATCATGAATTCGGAGGCGATCAGAAGTGAGCGCTTTGCGTCTCACTTTTCCGTCGGCGAGAATTCATCCAGTGTTCGGAGGCGATCAGAAGTGAGCGCTTTGCGTCTCACTTCTCCATCGGTGAGAATTCATTCAGTGTTCGGAGGCGAACAGAAGTGAGCGCTCACGCAGTAACGAAGGGATCGAACGCCAGAAAGCCCTCGCCCAGTTCGGGTCCCGCGCCTCGCTGTGCGCCTCGCTCACGGTGTTCGCTGCGGTGCTTGCGTCGTCGGGGTTCCCCGAACTGGACTCGCCCTTTCAGTCCACCAGGAATTGGAAGGGGCGGCCAGCGACAGACGAGTGGAGGTGAGTAGTCGTGCGCTTCATCGAGGAAATCGTCGTCGACGAGTTCTTGCCGACCTTCCGCTCGTTGCTGGCCGAGGCACTCAGAGAGCGGGATTTCACCCAGTCTGAGGTCGCGGCGTTGCTGGGAATCAGCCAGAGTGCCGTCTCGAAGTACGCCCACGGTGAGGTCAGGCGCAATCAGCGACTCCTGGAACACGGTCGGATGCAGGCGTTGATCGAGGAACTGGCCGACGGGCTGGCGAGCGGTGAGATGACGCCAGTCCAGGCACTGATCGAGGCGGAGGTGTTCGTCCGGGAACTCGAACAGGGCGGAGTGCTGGCCCAGTTGCACGAGGAGGCCGTGCCGACGCTTTCGGAGTACGGCGGCGAGTTCGCGGTTCACGATCCGGACAGCAACCTCCGGGAGGCCGAGCAGACACTCTCGTCGGTCCGACGAGGACTGCGCCTGCTGGAAAACACCAGCGGGTTTGCCCCGCTGATCCCGGCCGTCGGGTCGAACCTGGTCGAGGCCCTGAGCGACGCCGAGGGCATCGAGGACGTGGCGGGCGTGCCGGGGCGTATCCTCGACGTGAAAGGGCGGGCAACGATTCCCGCAGACCCCGAGTTCGGCGTGAGCGAGCACGTGGCAACGGTCTTGCTGGCGGCCCGCGGGGCGGGGGCCGATGCGAACGCGATGCTCAACGTTCGCTACGACGAGGCAGTCGTCGAAGCCCTCGCCGGGGCGGGGTACGCGACCGTCGAGTTCGACGCCGACGCCGAGACGGACGCGGTCGTCGCGGCCGCACTCGATGCGCAACCGGATGCAGATGTCCTCTACCAGACCGGCGGCATGGGTGTCGAACCGATCAGCTACCTGCTCGGTGAGGACGCCAGCGCCGTCGCCGAGATCGTTCGCGACATAACGTGACCGACGTACAGACGTTCTACGGGCGGTGGGCGCGCGTCTACGACGTGCTTGCGACCCTGCCGGGTGTCCAGTCCTGGCGACAGGAGGCGGCAACAGCGCTCGACCTCGCCAGCGGCGACTCCGTCGTCGAGATGGGGTGTGGCACCGGCGCGAACCTGCCCCATCTCAGGGAGGCTGTCGGTGAGCGGGGAGCGGTGATCGGGCTCGACGTGACGCGTGGGATGCTCGTGCGTGCTCGCGGGCGCGGGCAGGCACAGCTACTACAGGCCGACGCGACGCGCCCGCCACTCGCTGAGCCGGTCGACGGCCTGCTCGGGAGTTTCGTCGTCGCGATGTTCGCCGATCCACGGTCGGTCGTCGACCAGTGGTGTGACCTCGTCGCACCGGACGGGCGCGTCGCGCTGTTGCACTTCACACGGAGCGAACGAACGTGGGCCAGACCGATCAACGCCGCGTACCGGGCCCTCGTCTGGGGGTCATCGACCAACAAGCGCCAGACGGGGGTCACCGAGAGCCACGACCGGCGTGTCGCGGCCGCCTACGACCGACTTACCGACCGGACGACCGACCACCGTGAGCAACGACTAGCAGGTGGCTACCTGCGCCTGGCAAGCGGGCGCATCGAGGCGTGACAGCGGCGGAGCGGACGTCCACGGTATCACACTCTACGACCGCGCCTCGTCGAGCAGTGCCTGTACATCGACGCGCTCGCCGCGCTCGTCGGCCAGGTACGCCCCCTCAGTGAGGCCGATCACGTCGAGTGCGGCCGCCGGCGGGACGGGATTCTCGCACTTGCCGGCGACGGTATCGAGGAACGCGTCGAGTTTCCGCTCGGTCAGTTCGTCGAACGTCGGCGTCTTCACGTCCACTTGCCGCGATCCGTCCTCGTCGTGGACGGTGATGCCCGATTCCGTGTATTCGACACTCCCCTCGCTGCCCCAGAGATACAGCCCCTCGCGTGGTGCCGGGGCACTCGGGCCGTCGCCAGTGATGAAGACGGTGGTCGGAACGGGTCGCCCGTCACGGGCGAGGGTGACAGACAGTGAACTGTGGATGTCGACCCCCGGGGTATCGTAGGAGATGTCTGCCGAGACAGAGCGGGGTGTCCCGTCAGTCGTCCACAGCAGGGCATCGAGCAGATGCGACCCGGAGTCGTACAGCTGGCCCCCGCCCGACAGCGACGGGTCGGCGCGCCACGATCCGTCCTGCCCGTCGATCCAGTTCTGTTCGAGAAAACAGTTGACACCACCGAGTTCGCCGATAGTGTCGTTTGCGACGATCTCGCGGAGCGTCTCGTAGCGCGGGTCGAAGTGACGCTGGTAGCCCACCTGCACCGTCTGGTCGGAGTCGACAGCGGCCTCTGTCAGTGCCACTGCGTCCTCGATGCCCGTGACCATCGGCTTCTCGACGTGGACCGACAGACCCGATTCGAGTGCCGCCATCGTCTGCTCGTAGTGGAGGGCGTGGGGCGAGACAATGTTGACGACATCGAGGTCGCTGTGTCCGGCCAGCAGTCCCTCGTGGCTGGTGTATGTCGGGCAATCGTACGCCTCTTCGAAACTCTCGCGAGCGTCCGCTTTGGGGTCTACCCCGGCGACGACTTCGAGCCGATCCATCTCCTCGATTACGGACAGCATCACCGTTCCAAGCCCACCGAGTCCGAACTGTGCGAGTCGATACATGCCAGTTCGAACGGGAAGCGCGGTCATAAGCGCGTGGGAAAACCGCTCTCCAGAATCGATCAGTCGTCGGCGATGACCCGTTCGTCCTCGTCAGCGATGAGTCGGTCGATAGCGTCGACCATCGCGTTGACCGAGGCCCGCGTGATGTCCGTGTCACTGGCAGTGACCGTGACGGTCTTGTCACCGCGTGACATCTCGACTTCGACGGTGACGACAGCGTCCGTGCGACCGGTGATGGCGTCGACGTGGTACGAGTCGAGGTCCCAGTCGACGGAGTGGCCCAGTGCCTCCTCGATGGCAGTCATCGCGGCGTCGACGGGGCCAGATCCGGTCGAACTTGCAGGTTCGCGCTCCGCGCCGTCGACTGCGAGTCGGACGCTGGCCGTCGGGGTCCCGCCGCCGGCGACCGTCGTCAGATCGAGCAGTTCGACCCGGCGCTCGCGGTCGGTGCCCCGGACCTCTTCGGCGATGGCCATGAGGTCGGCATCGGTGACGCGGTGGCCGCGGTCGCCGATCTCCTTGACGCGCTGGACGACTTCGCCGAGTTCCTCGTCGGTCACGTCGAACCCGTGTTCGTCGAGTGCGGCCTCGACGCCGGCCCGACCGGCGTGCTTGCCGAGTGCGAGTCGACGCTCGCGCCCGACTTTTTCGGGCGGGTACGGTTCGTACATCGACTCGTCCTTGAGCGTGCCGTCGGTGTGGATGCCCGACTCGTGGGTGAAGGCGTTCTGACCGACGACGGCCTTGTTGGGAGCCAGGTGGATGCCCGTCGTCCGGGCGATGAGTTCGGCCAGTTCGTACACCTCAGTCAGTTTCATCGTCTCGACGCCATAGCCGTGGTCGAGCGCGATGGCGACCTCTTCGAGGGCGACGTTACCGGCCCGTTCGCCGATCCCGTTGATCGTGCCATGCACCATATCCGCGCCGGCGGCGACCGAGACCAGCGCGTTCATAACGGCCAGTCCGAGGTCGTCGTGAGTGTGGGCGCTGACGGGACCGAGATCGGAGAGCCGCGAGACGGCTTCGAGCGCGCCGTCCGGTGTCGCGTGGCCGACAGTGTCGGCCCAGCAGATCCGGTCGGCACCGGCCTCGATGGACGCGCCGAGCAGTTCCTCGAGGTAGTCCAGATCCGCGCGAGAGCCGTCCTCGCCGATGACCTCGACCCAGAGGCCGTGGTCCTTGGCGTACTCGACCAGGTCGACGGTCGAGGCGACGTTGTCCTCGCGGGAAGTGCCGACCTTGTCCTCGACGTGCCGGTCGCTCGCCGGGACGACGAGATCGACCCCGTCGACGCCACACTCCAGTGCGAGGTCGATGTCGTTGCGAATGCCACGGCAGAAGCTCGTCACCGTCGCGTCCAGATCGAGTTCCGCGACCCGGGAGATGGTCTTTCGCTCGCCCGGTCCGGTGCAGGCGCTCCCGGCCTCGATCACGTCGATCTCGGCGGCGTCGAGCTTTCGCGCGATGCGTGCTTTCTCGTCGGGCGAGAGCGACACACCAGGGGCTTGCTCCCCGTCTCGTAGCGTGGTATCAAGGAACTGTACGTCACCGGCATCAGAGAGGTCCCGCGCCAGCGGGTGACCCCCGAACAATGTCGTCTCAGTCACGGTTGTGTCCTGCGAGTTACGCTCGCCGGCGAATTTCACGCCCAGCCGCCGTGTGGCGACTTCCTCTATCCTCGTTGTCGAAGTCCGACATGGTACCTGTCTATGGGTCGTTAACAATCATTAATCTGTTGGGTTCGCCGCGACACCGATGTTGAGGCGTGTCACTGCTTGACGAGGACTCTGTCGCCGGGTTCGACACCGTCTGCGGCCCCCGCTGGCAACTCGATGACGATATCTGCCCGCGCGAGACCCAGCCCCGTCCACGGTGACAGCGTCTTCACCTGGACGACTTCCTCGCCCTGGAGCCAGAGGACATCGATGGCCGTCCGTACGAACACCATGTGGATCGAGCGATAGCCCACGGCACCGAACAGCACCGACAGTGGCCAGATCGGGGAGTGAAAGCGAAAGATCAGCCCGTACCCGTCGGGCAGCGAATCGCGAAACATCAACCCTTTCGCCCGTTCGAGCGTCGTGGTCGCCACGTCGGCGTTCGTCGCGAGCGCTCTGTGACTTCCCTCTCGCACGTGGACGACGCGCATACTCACTGCTGCGTGTGATCGGTGAAAAGCGTTCCCTGTGCGTGTTGGGATAGATTCAAACCGCTCGGGCTACCAGTGCAGGTATGGAAAAGGCACCCGGTGGCACCCCCGTCGGCGTTGACGACCCGTACGCTCACGTCGACCGCTGTGACTTTATTACCGATGAGGGCAAGTGTCGCTGGGCAGTCGAATACGGGCAGCACGATCCAGCGTTTGCCGACGCCAGGAGTGCCGAAGACTTTCAGTGTCCCGTCGTCGCCAGCGTGAACGGGCACGATCCGGGGCAGTTACGGCCAGACGAACCAGATGGCCACTGGGACTGGGCGGATTGCCCACATTTTCGATGCCGGGAACGCGACCGGGCGTGTACGCGCTGTGGTCTCAAAGAACGGCGCATGGCCCATTCCGAGGACCAGCCGTTGCTCGAAGAGCACCACCTCTCGTACAGGGACGACAGCGACGAGGAAAAGAGCCACGAGATCACGATCTATCTCTGTCGCTGGTGTCACGCGAAGGTCCACCAGTCGTGGGCGCGCATCGACGACGATGCCAGTCCCGACCCGGACGCAATCGCACAGCGTGAAGGGCGTCGGTCGCGTGAACAGTCCGAACTGGGGTTCGAGTCGGCCGCCGAGCGCTACGAAGACAAGTAACCAGCAATACTGGCGGCAGTGCGAGGGCAGCAACGTTCCAAGAAATATATACGGACCGACGGCCTCACCTTGAGTAATGACTCACATCGCTGTAATCGACAACCATGGTCAGTTCACGCACCTCGAACAGCGTGCGCTACGGGACATGGGCGTCGATGTCGAACTCCTCGACAACGACACACCACCGGCAGACATCGACGCCGACGGCCTGGTCCTCTCGGGTGGCCCCGACATGGACCGCATCGGCAACTGTCCGGAGTACCTCGACCTCGACGTGCCGGTTCTGGGTATCTGCCTGGGGATGCAACTGATGGCAACCGAACTGGGCGGCACCGTTGGCCCGGGCGAGTACGGCGGCTACGCCGACGTGACCGTCGATATCCACGACGACGATGATCCCCTGATTGGCTCACTCGCACCGGAGACCCGGGTCTGGGCCAGTCACGCTGACGAGGTCAAGACAGTGCCCGGCGGCTTCGAGCGGACCGCCAGTTCAGATGTCTGTGGCGTCGAAGCCATGAGCAACGGCCTCGACCGCTTTGGCGTCCAGTGGCACCCGGAGGTCGCACACACGGAAGAGGGAGAGGCTGTTTTCGAGAACTTCCTGACTGTCTGTGACGACCGCTGACGGGTAGTTTTAAAAGCGTCGATGGGGAGGAATACACAATGACAGCGACGCAGGGAAACCTCGCGGGGCTCTCGCGGTTCATTTTTCGGGCCCCACGGTGGTACACGAGCGTCATCTTCGCGCTGGTGCTCGCTGCCGCGACCGGCATCGCTGCCTTCGACTCGCGATTTGTTCTCGAAGACGCCTGGCAGGGCGTCTTTTTCGTCGGCATCCCGACGATCATCGCGAGCGTTGGCACCTCCTCCGTCGACCGCCGCCTCGGCGGGCAACTCACGCCCAATCGTGCGTCGCTGCTTGCACTGTTCTGTGAGTTGATCGTGATCGCGTTCCTGATCGGTGCAGGAACCGTGTCGGGAGTGACAGTGCTCGCCCAGGATTTCGTGCTGGACGCTTTGCTGGTCAGCCTCGCGGCCATCTTCGCGCTCCGCCTCCTCGTGATCATGGCTGTCTCCCGACACTCACTTCCGGTCGCGGCGATCCCCGCGGGCATCCAGACCGCGGCCGCAGCAGCGCTCCTGTCGATTTACTCCGGGACGACGGCAGTCCTGCTGGACAATCCTGCACTCAAGGTCTGGCTCTCCCGCCCGGAGCAAGCACCGGCGGCGCTACACTTCGTCGAACTTGTCGACTTCGCATTGCTCGCCGTGATGTGTCTGCTGTACGCTGGTGCAGTATGGCTCTTCCTGGTCTTTCTCGACCGGCCGTGGCGCTCCAGCATGGGCGTCTCCGTCCTGGATTTCATCCAGGGCTTTATTGGCCACGTCGCCGAGGGCACCCGAGAACTCGAAGGCTTCTTCGAGGACATCGGCGAGGAGGCCCTCGTCCCGGTGACCGTCCTCTCGGTGCGCCGGCCGGGCGGCGAGGAGAAAGTCCGGTTCGTCCTGCCGATGATCCACCCCGGCCCGATGGGCGAAATCGGCGGCGGAAACCTCCCGAAACGCGTCGCTACCGAGGCCGACGGTCTGGCCTTCCCACCCCACGCGACGGCGGGCCACGACTTCAATCTCGTCACCGAGCGCGAGGTCGATACGATCCTGTCGGCCGCCGAAACGGCCTACCAGCGACTGGAGTATACGGACACTGCGACCGCTGGCCATCGAATCGAGGAAGGTGAAGTCTCGCTACTGGGCCAGGCGGTCGGTGACAGTGCCCTGCTCGTCTCGACGTTCGCACCCGGCTTCGCCGACGACATCGAGTACGCCGTCGGCCTCTCGGCGGTGTCTGAAGCCCGAGCGGGCACGCTCGAAGACGTGATGCTCGTCGATGCGCACAACAGCAACAACGGCCTCGAAGGCGAGGACCTCGGCCACGTCGTCCCCGGCAGCCGGCGCTCGTTCGACATGATCAACGGCGCGGGCAGACTGGGCAACCGTCTCTGTACTGCAGACCGCGACAGTCTCCGCTGTGGCGTCGCCTGGGAGGAGACTGACTGGACGCCACAGGACGGCATCGGCCCGTTGGGCATCCGCGTCGCCGTCTTCGAGGTCGCAGGCACCAGGACGGCCTACGTCCTGATCGACGGCAACAACATGGAACCCGGCCTCAGAGACCAGATCATCGATGCTCTCGACGGCGTCGACGACGCCGAAGTGATGACAACTGACACCCACATCGTCAACACCGTCGAGGCCGAAAACCAGATCGGACAGGCGATTCCCGACGAGGAACTGATCGCACTCATCGGTGACCTGACTGGCCGCGCCATCGCCGACCTCGAACCCGTCGAGGCCGGCATGGCAAGTGAGAAAGCCACCGTCACCGTCTTCGGCAACGACCGCACCGAGACACTGGCTTCGACGGCCAACGCTGTCGTCTCGCTGGGCGGGGCGCTCGCGGTCACGTTCATCTGTGCCGTCTTCGCCATCAGCGTCCTGATCTTCTTCCTGACCGGCGCGTGACTGGTCGTCTGCACAGAGAAAACACTGCTCACGGGTTGTCCTTCACAGAAACGCCGAGCGACACGCACAGCAGTCGCTCGGATCGATTGTTCGTCAGAAGACGCCGAGAAGCAAAGCTTCTCGTGCTCTTGCTCACTACGCTCGCAAGAACGCCGAGGAGGAGATTTGAACTCCTGTGTCCTGAACGGACAGTTGCTCTCGAAGCAACCGCCTTGGCCGGGCTAGGCTACCTCGGCTCGTTTCACCGTAGCGCTAACTGCTCTTTATCGGTTTCGATTCGAGGAGGGGGTGAGAGAGAGTATCGTGGGGGAGAGAACCCGCCGTTCGAGAGTTCGCCGTGTCAATCCGTCACAGTGTTTGATCGCATAAACACGACGTTCCCGGACAGTCGACGGCGAAATCTCGTTTGTACCTGGGGGGCCAGACCCGGGACGACAAACGATACCCGGCGCGGTATCGTGAAGTCCAACAGTAATATTGTGGATGACGAATACCAGAAATTATGGACAACGCTGAGGCGAGTGCCGTCTGTTCGTCGGTGCTCGACGAGGTCGGATCGGCAGTGATCGGCGAGCGGGAGTTCTTCGAGACGGTTTTGCTCGGCGTCGTCGGGCGTGGCCACGTCCTCCTCGAAGACGTTCCCGGGACGGGAAAGACGCTAACTGCGCGGACGATGGCAGAGACGCTCGGTCTCGCCTTCTCGCGGATCCAGTTTACGCCGGACCTGCTACCCGCAGACATCACGGGAACCCACGTGTTCAACGAGCGCGAGCGGACCTTCGAGTTCAACGAGGGACCGGTCTTCGCCAACGTCGTGCTGGCCGACGAGATCAACCGCGCGCCGCCAAAGACCCAGTCAGCCCTGCTGGAAGCCATGGAGGAGGGGCAGGTCACCGTCGACGGTGACACGTACGAACTCCCACGGCCGTTTTTCGTCATTGCGACGCAGAACCCCGTCGAGATGGAGGGGACCTTCGAACTGCCCGAGGCACAGGTCGACCGCTTCCTCGTGAAAACCTCGATTGGCTACCCCGACGACGAAGGCGAGTTCGAACTGCTCCAGCGTCGTGCCGGCCGCATCGAGCAGAGTCCGTCGGTCCGGACAGTCGTCTCGCCGGAAGCGGTCGAGGACCTTCGGGAACTCCCCGAGTCGATCACCGTCGAGGAGAGCGTCCTGCGCTACGTTTCGGCTGTCGCGCGGGCGACACGTGAGCATCGGCACGTCGATGTCGGCGTCTCGCCGCGCGGAACCCAGCGCCTCTTCGAGGCCGTGCGAGCGCGGGCGGTCATTCGCGGCCGGGAATTCGTCACCCCCGACGACGTGAAGGCCGTCGCCGATCCAGTCCTTGCCCACCGGATCGTACTCACGCCCGAGGCACGCGTCGAGAACGTCGAAGAGGCGGCAGTCGTCGAGACCGTCCTCGGCGAGGTCGAAGTGCCGACGGTCGCACAGTAGCCACCGTTGGCTTCCTGTCTCGCCATCACTCTGTCTCTGGGGCTCCGTAGCCGCCGCCGCCAGGCGTCTCGACGCGAACGCTCGTACCGGCATCGATGGCACGGGTGAGTTTGGATGTGACGCGCTCGCCGTCGATCCAGTTGGCACCGACAGTACCGTCGCGGCCCCCGGCACGGCCCTTCGGGGGCGTCTGCCGTCGCTCGGTCAGCAGCGACACCGTCGCCTCGGTCTCGACGACCAGTGCCCGGATCAAGCCGTCGCCACCGCGATAGCGACCCTCACCACCGGTATCCGGCCGGAGCGAGTATTCGGAGACCCGGAGCGGATACTCGGCTTCGAGGGCCTCGACGGGCGTGTTCTGGGTGTTGGTCATCCCGACCTGTACGCCCGACGCGCCGTTGCACTCGGGCGTCGCCCCGGCACCGCCACCGATGGTCTCGTAGTAGGTGAAGGTCGGCCCGCCGACGACGAGATTGTTCATCGTCCCCTGACCTTCGGCGGGCACGCGTTCGGGCGCGGCCCCGGCGAGTGCGTCGAAGACCACTTCGGTGACCCGCTGGCTCGTCTCGACGTTGCCACCGACCACCGCCGCGGGCGGTCGAGGGTTCAGTACGGATCCCTCGGGAGCCACGACCGTGATCGGGTCGTAGCATCCCTGGTTGGGCGGGATCTCCGGATCTGTTAGACACCGTATC
The DNA here is from genome assembly GCA_003021685.1 of Halobacteriales archaeon QS_4_62_28. GTDB lineage: Archaea > Halobacteriota > Halobacteria > Halobacteriales > Haloarculaceae > Halomicrobium. The sequence goes on along the minus strand of PXRO01000037.1, from coordinate 60,704 downwards.
ACGAAGTATACAGCACTCTCGGCGACGGCAAGCGGCGCGTTGACGTTGCCATCGACCTGTGAGGCAGTCCCCTCGAAGTCGACGACGACGCTCTCACCGTCGATGGTCACAGTGACCGCAATCGGGACATCCTCGTCGGTGCGGCCGTCGCCTTCCAGTGTGCCAGTCGCCTCGTACTGGCCCGCCGGCAGTGACTGGATTTCGGTTCGCATCCGCTCGCGCGAGTAATCGACGACGGCGTCGAAGGCCGCGAGCAGTCGGTCACCGTGGACGTCGAGCAACTCGGCGACGCGTCGGGCACCGCGTTCGTTGGCCCCGAGTTGGGCCTGCACGTCGGCGCGTCGCTCCGCGGGATTGCGGACGTTTGCCAGCAGTAGTTCGAGGACATCGTCGACGACGGTGCCACCGTCGACGAGTCGGACGGGTGGGATCCGCACGCCCTCCTGCTGGATTTCGCGCGCGCCAGCGGGCATACTTCCCGGGGCCATGCCGCCCACGTCGGCGTGATGGGCCCGCGAGACGGCGAAGGCGACGATGTCGTCGTCGGGTGCGATGGGCGAGACGAACGTGATATCCGGCAGATGGGTGCCACCGGCGAAGGGGTCGTTGAGCGCGAACACGTCTCCCGGCACTGGATCGCGGTCCCGGATCGCATCGACGGCTCGGGGCATCGCGCCGAGATGGACCGGGATGTGTTCGGCCTGTGCGACGAGACGACCGTCAGCGTCGAACAGGGCCGTCGAGCAGTCCCGTCGCTCCGTAATATTCGGCGAGTACGCGCCCCGGACCAGTACCTCGCCCATCTCCTCGGCGATGCTCTCCAGTTGGTTGCGCAGGATCTCCAGTTCGACGGCGTCCAGAGCAGGGGTGTCGCTCATTCGTCCGTGCCCTCCAGTCGAAGCGTCCCGCGGTCGTCGACCGTCAGGTCCCAGGCCGGCGGACAGACGACGGTACTCTCGCCGCCCTCGACGATTGCGGGCCCGGAGACGGCCTGGCCGGGCGTGAGCGACCCCCAGTCGTAGACCGGCGTCTCGCGCCACGAATGACCGAACAGTACCTCGCGCGCGCCCGTCCGCGGTTCGTCTCCCCCCTCGAAGGAAACATCTGGAACGGTACCACTGATTGTCGCCGTCACGCGGCAGTTGACCAGTTCGACGGGGTCCTCAGGTAGACGGTAGCCCCGTGCCCGGTCGTGGGCGTCGTGGAACCGCTCTCGAAGTCTTTCGGGCGAGAAGTCGCCGTGAACGTCGACGGTGAGTTCGTGGCTCTGACCCGCATAGCGCAGGTCGGCCTGTCGCTGACACACCGCCGCTTCGGCGTCACTCGCATCGGTCAGCACGCTTTCGCTCAGTTCCTCGTAGAGTGACTCGACCGGGGTGGAATCCGCGTCGTCGAGCGTCGTCCGGTGGGTTCGCACGGCGTCGTGGCTCTCGTCAGCCGCGAGTAACCCAAAGGCCGAGAGGACACCGCTGGCGCGGGGAACGACGACTGAATTGACGTCGAGGCGGTCGGCAAGTGCGGCGGCGTGCATCGGCCCGGCACCGCCGAAGGCGGCGACAGCGAACTCGCGCGGATCGTGACCGCGCTCGGTGGTGACGCCCCTGATCGCTCGTGTCATCGTCGCGTTAGCCACCCGGTAGATGCCACGGGCAGCATCGACTGCATCGTCGAGGGCTGCTGTCGCGGCGAGGTCTGCCAGTGCCGTCTCGGCGGCCGCCCGATCCAGCGTGAGATCCTCGCCCAGCGTCGTCTCGGCACCGAGATACCCCACCACGAGCGCCGCGTCAGTCACCGTCGGTTCCGTACCACCGCGGCCATAGCAGGCAGGCCCGGGGTCGGCACCGGCAGACTGGGGTCCGACCCGGAGTGCGCCGCCAGCGTCGACCCACGCGATGGAACCGCCGCCAGCGCCGACCGTCCGGACGTCGACCATCGGTATCCTGACTGGGCGGCCCCCGATGTCGGCTTCTGTCGTTCGTTCGCCCTCGCCGCCCCTGACCAACGACACGTCACTGGAGGTCCCGCCCATGTCGAAGGTGATCAGGCCCGCACGCTCGTCGGGTTCGAACGCAGACGCACCGACGACGCCGGCGGCAGGGCCGGACATGATCGTCGTCACTGCCCGCTCGCGGACCGTCTCGGCGTCTGCGATACCCCCGTTTGCCTGCATCACCCGTGGCGCGGGGAGGGCCCGGTCCCGTGCTCGCTCCGTGAGTCGCGCCAGGTAGTCATCGACGACCGGTGTCAGGTAGGCGTCGGCGACTGTCGTCGCCGTGCGCTCGTACTCCCGAAACTCGGCTATCACCTCGTGGCTGGCCGACACCGGCGCGTCGAGTTCCGACCGAAGAACCTCGGTAGCCTGGCGTTCGTTCGACGGATCGGCGTAGGCATGGAGGAATGCGACGGCAACGGCCTCGGCATCGATAGCCGCGGCAACCGACCGGACTTCCTCGGGATCGACCGGCCGCTCGATCCCCTCGGGTGTCGCTCGCTCGTCGAGTTCGTACCGCCGCTCTGGGGGCACGAGCGGATCGGGACGGCGCGCGTCGAGGTCGTAGAGACTCGGCCGGTCCTGACGACCGATAGCGAGCACGTCCCCGAACCCGTCGGTGGTGACCAGCGCCGTCTCCCCGCCAGTCTCCTCCAGCATGGCGTTGACCGCGACGGTGGTCCCGTGCCGAAACCGGTCGACGGCCGAGAGGGAGTGCCCGGACTGCTCGCAGGCACGCTCGATCCCGTCGAGGACGCCCTCGCTCTGGTCCGTGGTCGTCGGCACTTTCGCCGTCGTCACCGTCCCGTCGGCAGCGACCACCACGTCGGTGAACGTCCCGCCGACGTCGACGCCTAGTAGCGTCCCGTTCATACCGGTCGGTCGGACTGCCGGAAATAAACAGTTGTGGCTGGGGTACTAGACACAAATGTCGTTAATACTGGAAAAGCGTATTACAGTTTCTTTCGTACTGCAACCATGGCCCGGCTAACGGACTGGATAGCGGTCGGGAAGACAGTCGCCCGGATTGCCTACGAGTCCGACATCAGGTATCTGGCGACGTCAGTGTCGTACTACGCATTCATTTCGTTCATCCCACTGTTAGTGCTCGTGTTCGCCATCGTCGGCCAGCAGTTCGCCAACGAGATCGCCGCGTTGCCAGCGCGTTTCGTGACGCCTGCGACCAGGCCGTTGATCTACGAATCACTGACGACTGCGTCGGGACGGACGTGGGCAGCAGTGCTGTCTATCGTCGTGCTCGCATGGGGCGGGACGAACATCACCGTCGATTTCCTGGAAGGGGTCGAGCGTATCGAAGCAGCGACGGACCGACCACTGCCCCGGCAGGTGCGTGATGCCGCCATCGTCCTGGGCACAGTGTTGCTCGCGATACTTGCCGTTCTCCTGCAGAGTCTGCTCGTCGCTGTCTTCGCTGACGGGCCGCTCGGAATCCTTCTTGGCTTCGGCGTCCTGCTGGTCGCGCTTACGCTAACCTTCCTCCCGCTCTACTACGTCCCGTCACGGGTGGTCACGTCACTGTCGAGAGCACTGCCCGGCGCGCTCACCACCGCGTTTGGCTGGACCGTCCTCCACGCCGCCATTCAGTTTTACACCGCCAACGCCGCGGAGTACGCCATCTACGGCGTTCTCAGCGGTATCATTCTCATCCTCACGAGTACCTACATCGCCGCAATCATCCTCATGACCGGTGTCGCCGTTAACGCGGTAATTGCCACTGAAATCGATGATCTCATTATGGCCAGTGCGTGAGAGTCGATCCTCAGAGCCCGCAGTGTTCAAATAAGAGGTAAAGCACCGAAAGCCCTCGCGGCGCTCGACCACTCCGGGGCTCGCTGCGCTCCTCGCCTTCGGCTCCGGTGCTTACGTCGCCCGGGAGGGACCGACCGCCGCTCGCCCTTTCATCCGCCAGGAGGTAGACTGCCGGACTATCCACGAGCCTGGCGGATGAAAGGGCGAGTGCAGTTGCGGGAACCCGGACCCCGCAAGCACCTGCCAGAGCGCAGCGTGGGTCCCGGGACCGCAACTGCACGAGGGCTTTCGGTGTATTCTCTGCTACAAGAGTAGCTGCTTATTTGGCCCCCGCCCCGGAACAGAATGGGGATTTGTTCAGGGCAGATCGATGGCGAGTGCGTCCAAGATCGGCTGGAAGCGCGACGTGACCTCGCCGTACTCCGTGGCCGGATCGCTCCCTGTGACGATGCCAGCGCCGCCGTACAGCGCCAGTCGGTCGTCCCAGGTCAGACCAGAGCGGATGCCGACGACGAAGGTACCGTCGCCGTCGCTGTCGACCCAGCCAACGGGCGAGGCGTACCAGCCACGGTCGAACGGTTCGATATCGCGGATGGCCTCACTGGCGTCGTGGCGGGGCGACCCGCCGACGGCCGGCGTCGGATGGAGTCGTTCAGCCAGCGAGAGCACACCCGTCCCGTCGTCGACGGTGGCGGTGATCGGTCGGTGGAGATGCTGGAGGTTCGTGATGCGCTTGATTGTCGGGTCGGCGACGGTCACGTCCTCTGCGACCGGTCGGAGCGCGTCGGCGATGGTGTCGGCGACAATGCTGTTCTCGACCTGGTACTTCTCGTCGCCGAGCATCTCGTCTGCCAGATTCGTGTCTTCCGTGATTGTCTCGCCGCGGTCGGTCGTCCCGGCGAGAGCCTCGGTTTCGACGTGGCCGTCCTGTAACGCCACGAGGGTCTCGGGGGTCGCGCCGAAGAACGTCCGGTCGGGTGTCGGCGCGAAACAGACAGTCGTACAGTTGGGGTACGTCTCGCGCAGGCGAGCGAGGACGGGTGCGACCGGAATCGGGCCGTCGAGGTCGACGGTTAACTCCTGGGCGAGGACGACCTTGTCGAGACCGTCGCTCTCGATGCGGTCGATCACGTCACCGACAGTTTGCTCCCATTCGTCGCGAGACATCGCCCAGTGGAAATCCGTCGCCGACGGTGGCTCCTCGTCGGAGAGTGTCTCACTGGTAAAGCGGTCCTCGAAGGTATCGAGTTCGGCCGACAGTGACGCCCGTTCGCTCGCCGGAACGGTCACCGTCAGCCAGTTGTCGTCTGCTGTGGCGACGACCTGGGCGCGGGGCAGAACGAACGTGCAAGCGGGAAAGGACTGCCATGGACTTCTAGCGTCGACCGGCGCGGCCTCGCGGTCGAAAAAGGAGAGGCCGCCGACGGCTCGCGGGCACGCGCTGTCGGGCGCGTCGGGCCCGTCGACGACACCAAACAGGTCCGATAGCCGATCATCCGCTGTCCGGAACCGGCTACCATCCGCCTCGACAGTCGCCGTCGCGCCCACGGCAAGCAGGTCCGGTTCAGACGGGTGGAGCCAGCAAAATCGCCGCCGGTCTGGCACGGTGCCGGCGGCCGCAAGCGGGGCAGCGTCGATTCGTCGGGACGCGGAGACGTACGTTTCTGCACCGACCGACGTCGGCTCAGCCTCGGCCGCATCCTGTCTACTCATCAGTCGAAGTTAGGAGTGATTACTTATAGAAATTTCGAGGCGAAAACTCACAGCTCCAGCCGTGGGACGAAGCCGACAACTGGGAATCAAGCTACGCTACTACGGCAGTCCGACTCCCCCAATGTTTAAGAAGTATCAGCACTACATATAAGATATGGAGGTGCGGCGTACTGTCCCAGTCAAACTCGATGTAGACAGTGACGACGCCGCACTCCTCGAAGACACCGTAGACACCTTCCTGTGGTGCGCTCAGTACGTCACAGACCACGCCTTCAAAGGCGAGTACGTCACCACCAGCAAAACCACGCTGGACGACGAAACCTACGACGACGTTCGGGATGCGACAGACGGGTTCAACGCTGGACTCGTGCAAGCCGCTCGCAACAAGGCCGCAGAAGCCTGCAAGAGCGTTGTCGCACGCTGGAAGAACGGCAAGAAAGCGTCCAAACCCACCTTCACCAGCCCGCACGTCGTCTACGACCACCGCACCGCCACCTTCCACGATGAGTACGTGAGCCTTGCCACGGTTGACGGTCGCATCGAAGCCGACTACGTACTACCCGACAAGGATAATGACACGCCCCACGCGGATTACTTCTTTTCCGACAAGTACGGGACAACCGGGGCGGAACTACACTACACGAACGGCAACTGGATGCTTCACATCCACTGCAAACGGGACGTGGAGTCTGACACGCCAAAACAGGCACCGTCCGAGAACGGAACGGTTCTCGGGGTTGACCTCGGCGTGAATCAGCTAGCTGTCACCTCAACTGGTACGTTCTGGACGGGCGACGAGTTCGACCACTGGCGCAGAGAGTACGAAAAGCGACGTGGTGACTTGCAAGAACACGGGACACGGTGGACACACGAAAACATCCAGTCCGTTGGTCGGAAAGAAAAAGGCCGGTTCAAACTGATGCTGCACCGTATCAGCAACGAACTGGTTGCTGAAGCCCGCGAGAACGGGTGTTCAGTGATAGCGTTCGAGGACTTGACCGACATTCGTGAGCGGACTGGTGCGTCATGGGGGCACAAATGGGCGTTCAACAGGTTGTACGAGTACGTCGCGTACAAAGCCAAAGAACACGGTATCACAGTCGAACAGGTAGATCCTGAAAACACGTCACGGCGATGTTCAACGTGTGGATTCACGCACCCTGACAACCGCGACGGTGAGGACTTCGAGTGCCTGAAATGTGGCTACCAAAACCACGCCGACTACAACGCGGCAAAGAACATCGGCTTGCGGTATCTCCGCCGGAACCAAACCGGGGACGGCGGAGGCGCACCCTTGGGCGTGCGCTTGAACAGCGGGACGGTGAACGTGAACGGTGACTATGAATCACCTGCCGATATTTCGGCCAGAACGGGAGTCCACGCTGAATCCCACCCGTTTACGGGTAGGTAGCTCAAATTTCGCTCGTTCGCCGGAGCCAGAGTCACTGTATCGGCCTGCAAACGGCTGGCGTCAGTCGGCGAGCGTTACTCCATCGAGACGGTGACGAAGCCGTCGAACTCGAGGATGACGCGCTGGGTGCGGTCCCCGAAGACGACCTTACCCGTCGGTGAACGCCGGCGGCCCGGGACGAACACGTGGTCACAGTCGTTGGTCTCGGCGGTCGCGAGGATGTCCTGTGCCTGGTTGTCACCGGAAACGGTCGACTCGGACACGTACTCGACGTCGTCGCCGAGCGTCTCGGCGGCCAGGTCCTCGGCGTCGGACGCGAGACCCGTGAGGATAGCGTCCTCGTCGTAGGTCGTGTGTTCGACACGGCCGATGGCGTCCAGCGTCTCGGCGACCTCCTCGTACTCGTCGGGTGTCGCAAGTGACAACACGACGAGGTGGGTTTCCTCCCCGAGTGCGAACGAACGTGCTCGTTCGAGGAGTTGGCGATCACGATCTGCGTCTTCGATAACCACGAGTGCAGGTGACATTGTAAAGTGGTGGATACATTACCGAACGGCGATAAAACAGTGTCGATCCGTCGTCTCTCGGCTGTGGGTCCCAACCTTGATCGACAGAAACGGACTTTTCACGCCCCGAGACGTGGAGACGGTATGACTGACGAGCAAAACGTATTGGGGACCGCCCTCGAACCGTGTAGCACGGACCCGACGACCGGGTTCGAGCGGGACGGCTATTGTCGCTGCAACACCGAGGACTTCGGCCGCCACGAAATCTGTGCAGTCGTGACCGAGGAGTTTCTCCAGTACAGCAAGGCACAGGGCAACGACCTCGTGACGCCGCGTCCGGAACTCGATTTTCCGGGCCTGGAACCGGGCGACAGCTGGTGTCTCTGTGTCCCTCGCTGGCGTGAAGCCAGGGACGCAGGCTGTGCGCCGCCAGTCGTGCTCGAATCGACGAACAGGGCAGTGCTGGACAGCATCGCGCTCTCTGCTCTAGAAGAGTACGCCCACGACGCCAGGTGACCGGACCGGTACACTGGGACCGTCACGGACGCTACTGCTCGACGACCGTGCCGTCCTCGACACCACTGACACGCTCGCGGCCGCCGTAGGTACTCGCTGTCAGGTGGACAGAAACAGTCTCGCCGGGATTGAGCGTCTTCATGGTTCCGTTCTCGCGCTGGGCGTCGGGATAGGAGTGGCCCGGGTAGGCAGTCGTCGGTTCGAGTCCAGCAGTGTAGTTGCGTCCCCAGAACGGAGACTCGTCGACGCCGCCAAAGGCCTGCCAGTACCATAGCGCCTCGAAGTGATCGGCCGGATAGGAGAGCGCAAATCCCAGATCCAGCGCCGTGTTGGTGACGGCGTACCAGCCATCCCCGACGCCCAGCAGGTACGCCTGGTCGTGAATCTCGCTGTCGGTCGGCGGGAACTGCGTGAGGTCCACGTCTTCGCCGTCGACGCCCTCGGCCGTCGGCCAGGGGAAGTGCTGGTCGCCCGTGAGGCGATTCGTCGAATGGTCCGGGCCGTAGTCGTCGACATAGCTCTCACCGGCGGGCACGTCGAGGCGGGCCTCGGGGCCGACCAGCGGTCGTCCCAGGGCGACGTGGTGTTGCCAGACGTACTCCAGTTCGTACTCGCCTTCGTTGGTGACCGATTCGTCGATGTCCAGGCGCGAGTCGCCGGCCGGGAGCGTGAGTTTCCGTGTCACGGTAAAAGGGTAGCGCCGCAATCGCGCCGTCAGTTCGAGAGCAACCGCATCGTCGTCGTTCCGGGTGACGGTCGCGTCCCACGGGAGGAGCGCACTCTCTCCGTGGTGGTCGTAGCGGTTCCCCGAAATCGACATCGGACCGCCGGCGACCGGGAGGTTCACCTGCCACCCGCCGGGGTAGTGCTCGTTCCAGGTCATCGGCGTCGATGGAATCACGCGCTCGCCGGGCGGATCCCACTCGTAGTCGGCGTGGTACAGCGCGTCCACGTCGGTTCGCTTGTCCCGGAACTCCAAGATGTCTCCACCTTTCCCGGGGACGACCATCACACGGAGGTGGCGGTTCTCCAGAATGACAGTGTCCATCCCGCGATACTCGAACGCCGTCGAGAGCGTCGGCCGCTCCGCCCAGTATGGCATAGGGGAGACTCACACGGGGCGGTGATAAACGTCCACATGGACCGACAACGGTTCCGGACAGAAAAGCTATTTATGTGTATTCGACGATGACTACCTGTCCTCCATGAGTTACCTTCTGGCGAATCCGACGGACGTTCTCGTCGTCGGCGGGCCAGAGTCAGCAGTAGAGCGCGTTCGGTCGGCGGTGCGCACCGGGGCGGCGACCGGTATCGTCGCCGTCGGAGCCGTCGACGAGGCACTCGAAACGCTCGAAACGCGAGACGACATCGGCTGTGTCGTCGTTCTCGAACCCACAGAGCGGCCGGTCACAGCGGCCTGTAAACGCATCCACGCGGCCGACGACGCGATGCCGGTGGTCGTCAACGCTCCCGAATCCTCCTGTAACGTGGCGACGATTGCTCGCTATCACAACTGCGAATATCATCCGAAGTCCGCCGATGCGATGGAACTGTGCACCGCAGTCGACGGGGCACTCGCGAGGCTCGAGGAGCGACGACGACAGGTCGCAGAAAGCAGCCTGTTCACGACACTGCTGGACAAATCCGAGATCTCGATCTTCGCGAAAGACGAACGCGGGCGATACATCTACAAGTCAGACCTGACCGACGACGCGCCACCGGAGTCGGTCATCGGGAGAACCGAGGCCGAAGTCTCACCGAACAAACTACAAGAGTGGGCCCGAACAGAATCCGAGAGCGACCTCGAGGTCGTCGAAACGGGCACACCGGTGTACGACGAGATCAGGAACTACGGGGGGAATTACGAACGCTGGGAGCGGACGACAAAACTCCCCTGGTACCACGACGGCGAAATAAAGGGGGTAGTGGGCATCGATGTTTCCATCACGCAACAGAAGATCTACCAGCGTCGCCTGGAACAGCAATCAGACCGTGTCGATCAGTTCATCCGTTACGTCACTCACCACATTCGGACACCCCTTCAGGTCGTCTACGGATCCCTGTACCGTGCCCGAATGGGCGAGGCGGGAGCAATCGAAACGGCCGAGGAGCGCATCGAGCAGGTCGAAACACTCGTCAACGACTTGCATCGTCTGTCGATGGACGACAGTTCCTCGGAGCTATCGAGTTCGTCGATCACGGCCCACAGCGCCGACGCAGTGACGACTGCGTTCGTCACACTGCTCAAGGAGATCTGGTCAGTGATCGGGACCGACGAAGCCGAACTGATCGTCGACCTTCCCGACGAGACCATCATCGCCGCCGAGGTCGAGACGTTCCGGCCACTCGTGTTCAATCTGCTCGAAAACGCGATCAAACACGCGGGTCCCGACGTGACAGTCAGGGTCGGCGAGTCCGGCCCGCGTGGGTTCTACGTCGCCGACGACGGCACAGGTATCCCAGAGTCCAGACAGGAGGCACTGCTGGGACCCGAAGAGACAATCGAGCCAGACGGAAGTGGGACTGGACTCGATGTCATCACCGAGACGGCCGACCAGCAACGGTGGCACGTTTCAATCGGAGAGAGCTGGGCTGGCGGCGCTCGGTTCGACATCCGCAACGTTCCAATGGTGACTGAACCCGGCCCCGAAACGACGCCGTCCGACCCGATCACACTCGATACCAGTGAGGACATCGGCCCGGTCTCGATCCCCGGACGTGCCGAGTACGACCCGTCGACTGACCGATGGACCGTCGTCGCAGACGGGAAGAACGTGTACGGTAATATCCACCAGTTCCACCTCGTCCACGGGACTGCGAGTGCCCCCGTCCAAATTGAAGGACGGATCGAAGCACTGGACGACGTGAGCAAGTGGAGCAAGGCCGGCTTTACTATCAGAGCCAGCACTGACGAACTCGCACCCTTTGGCTACATCGGGCAGACCGGATCACACGGGTCGGAAGTGACCTGGCGGACGAGCGAGGACGGCTTCACCGACAGCGACCAGTTCGAAGAACTCCCGGGAACCTTCGATTGGTACCGTCTCAACTACGTCGACGGCGTCGTCACCTGCTATCTCTCGGTCGACGGCACCGAATGGATAGCCGTCGATCAGCAATCGGTCGACCTCGGGGGGACAGTGTCGGTCGGCCTCCTCGTCTGCAGCCACAACACCAAAGTTGCCAACGAGGCGACGTTCTCCAATGTCCGGGCGGTCGAACTCGAAACTGACCGATCGTAGCGATCATCGAACGACGACTGAAGCAATCGGCCGACGATTGCGATCACCCATTGTCAGACGACTGTATCGACCATACCAGCGCCCCGATGTTGCTAACGCTGAGGAGGGCAAAAATCGCGTATGCGAGGTACTGAACGCCGAGATATCGTAACCCCGTATTTACCAGCAACAGTGCGACCACCAACGTCCCGACCATGACGAAACCGGCCTTCAATTCAGCCTGTGTTTCGTTTGAGGGTCGATGATATGTAAGCGTCCGGTCGGGTTCCACTGGAGAGTCCTCCCTGCGGAAGCGGTCTCGCAGTTGGTCCCAGACGTAGATCGAGAACCCGTTTGCGGAGATGGCTGTCGCCAGGCCGACAAATACCCACATGACCTGCTCCTGATCAGTCGTCAGGAAATAGCACCCGATAGCGAGAAAGAACGTGCTAAACACAGCATGGCCAGTGGCACCTTCGAGATACGTGACGTACTCGACGCGGGTAACCTCATCCTCGATCTCGCCGTCCAGGTCGGATGACATGAAATGTACGTGTCGATTGCACCATCCCACCAGTGCTTGCTGTCGGCCGCCAATAGGTTACACTGGATCAAAAACATGCTGTCGAGGACACGCAGACCGTTTCACGGAGCGGACGCTTCTCTTCGGACTAACGCCGTAGCCTTCCGTGCCGCGACGCTGCGATCAGACAGTATCAAACAGCGTCGTCGCCGTCACCCAGGTCGCCAATGTGGACGCGGGCGTCCGTGGATCGGGCACTCAATGGGATCGCATCGTCAACGATACCAAAGACGATGGCCGTATCGACCCCTTTCAGGGTTGCAAGATAGTCTGCGGCCTGCGGGAGCGAGTCTCGCTTGCTCGTCCGGCCGACGTGGGAAACGAGCACTGAGCCACAGACGACGCGGTGGTCGATCGCCTCGGAGATGGCGTCGATTGTCGCGCCGCTCACCGATGGACTCGACAGTTTCGGAGACAGAATACACTCGGCACTGAAACGTGTCGAAGACGACCTGACCGATCTGGGTTCGAGCACGTCGATCGAACGACAGCGACCTGTAGCCTATTCGATTTCGATTGGCTGGCCGCTCTCGGCGGCTTCGGCCTTTCCGATAGTTACCCGCAACACGCCGTTGTCCAGACGGGCGTCGACCGCATCGACATCGACCGCGTTCGGAAGCGTAATTCGGCGAGAGACACTTTCGTGTGTGCGTTCCTGCTGGAGATAGTTCGCCGATTCCGCTTCGATTTTACGCCGGTATTCGGCGTCGATCTGGAGTGTCTGGTCCGTGATGCGAACGTCGATATCGTCCTTTTCGAACCCCGGTACGTCGACCAGCGCGACGAACTCCTCGCCCGTATCGGCCAGATCGATAGACCCGGACGCCTCCATCGGCGAGAACTGACGTAGGTCCCACGGCCGGCCGGACTGGTCGAACTGCCCGCTCATTCGCTCGAGGAACTCCTCCAGTTTCTCGAAGGAGTTTTGCTGTGACATAATCAGTTGCATCTAGATTACTGACTCGGTTTGTTATACCGACGTTTCTACCGTTCAGCCAGGCTTTCGGCGAGTAACAGGATCGTATCACTCGCGTTTCGGCCGGCCATCACGCTTGCAATTGTAGTGCGAGACTGTACATCCGTCCGGCGGATTCCGACCCCAGTTCAGTCGCGAGTCCGTCGGCTCTCTCCGCCAGCGATTCCCCGAGGTCGTCCGGACAGTCCCTCGCGAACGAGACCGCTGTGTCGGCGTGGGTCCCGAGATGGTTCTCGGTCCAGGGCACCGGCTCCAGCAGTGTCCGTTCGCGGTCGGACGTCCATCCCTGTCCCTCGAACTGGTGTCTGAGAACGGTTGCCGGGTAGAACGTCAGCGCCGGACGGCCCGTCGCCAGGTTCGCTGCGGCGTTCTCGACGGCGAACAGTTCGCGAACAGCGGCCTCGGCCGGGAGCGGGTCGTAATCGTCGACGACGAGGTGACACCCCGGCACCGCGACCCGCGTCAGTTCCGCGACGACCATCGACAGGGCCGACGGGTCGAGGACGTTACACAGTCCGTGGGCGGTGATCAGGTCGACGGAGTCGTCGGGAAGCGGAATCGAGCGAAGGTCCGCTTCGAGGACGGCCAGCCGATCAGTGCCGCGGTCGACCCGACAGCGCGTCGTCTGCGCGTCCTCGCGCCTGTCGGTCACGGCGTAGACGCGACTCGCGCCGCGGTCGAGCAGGCCGGCGGTCGTGTTGCCGACGCCGGCACCGGCTTCGAGACACCGCCGTCCGTCGACCGGACGGTCTTCGAGTGCGGCCGTCACAGTCCGGGGAACGTCCATCGCTTCGCTCAATGGTGGAGTTGCTCGGGCACCGGGCTGTCGTCGTGGCGCGATTGCTCGATGAGTGATCGCTGTGCGGCCTCGTCCATCCCGTCGTACTGGGCGGCGGCTTCGAGAATCATAGTGACGAGTTTCGGATCGCCAGCGCTGACGACGCTTGTCAGGCCCTGCGAGGCCGCGAAGTCGAAGCGCTCGCGGATTTCGCCGGGCGAGCGCACTGGCTGGTACCAGTTCGCGAACGGTCGGTCGGTCTCCGGGAGTTCGTCGGTCGGCGGCCACGGGCCGTCGGCGAAGGCCTTGATCCCGAGCGTTCCGATCCCCTCCTCGTCGGCGCGAGCAAGCACCGCCTCGTAGTCGTGTTCTTCGTCGTCCTTCCCGACCACGACGGGGTTCAGCGGGAACATCAGCGATTCGAGGTCGTCGATCCGGTCGATGGCATCGAGGATGAGTTGCGGGCGACTGTGGCTGGTCAGCCCGATGTGATCGATCAGCCCCTCGTCTTTCGCGTCGCGGAACGCTTCCAGCGCGCCGCCGTCGCCGGTGATCGTGTCGAGTTCCTCGTCGTATTCGAGGCCGTGGACTTGGTAGAGATCGATCGTCTCGACACCGAGGCGGTTGAGCGACTGTTCGAGTTTTCGCCGCGCGCCCTCGTACTCCCGTTCCTGTGTCTTGCACCCGAGGAAAATATCCTCGCGATGCTGGCGAAGCTTCGGCCCCAGTTTGAGTTCCGCGTCGCCGTACATCGGCGCGACATCGAAGTGGGTGACGCCGTAGTCCAGCACGTGTTCGACCATCTGGTTTGCCGCCTCCTGTTCGACCCAGTTGAGTGCAATCGCTCCGAACGTCATGACGGTGCTCTCGTGGCCGGTCTCGCCGAGTGGGCGTGTTCGCATATCAACGGCTTTGGACTGGTCCGTCATAACGGTTGTCGGCAAACGCCCGTACACAGCGAGTCAGTCTCGCGGTCACTCGACGCTGACGGACTCGCGAGCGTCGTCGAGCAGGTCCTGCACGTGGATTGGCTGGCCAGTGTCGCTGCTCTGAATCGCGGCTTCGACCAGGGCCATCGACTGGAGGTTGTCGGCGACGTTAGTCGCCATCGGGTCACCGCCGTCGAGCCAGTCGACGAACTGCTCGATCAACCAGGCGATGTCCCACTTGTCCTGTTCGTCCAGCGGGACTGCATCGCCGTCGGCGGCGTCGGGACTCCCGCCGACGGTTTCCGCCCCGGCGTCGTAGGGGTGGCGAGTGATCTCCCGGTCGTCGAGAACGAGCGTCTCGTCGCGACACTCTACACGGAGGTAGTCACTGCCCCAGCCGTTGAGCGTCACCGCGTTGGTCTTGGCCCCCTCCCAGGTGGCGCGCACGCCGTTCTCGAAGCGGAGTTGTACGAGTGCCTGCACGTCGCCCTCGTACTCGCCCCACTCTGGCGTCCACGTGTCGGCATAGATGGTCTCACACAGTCCGTCGGCCATGTCGGCGATGAAATCGAGCTGGTGAACGCCCCCTTCGATCAGGAGCGCGTCGTCCATCTCGTGTCGGAACTCGCCCCACGAGCCGTAGGACCGGGCGTTACAGGTGAAGCGCCCGACCAGATAGTCGATCGGCCCGGCCGCGCCGGACTGGAGTCGTCGCCGGAACGTCGTCTTGTCCCGGTCGAACCGATGACTCATCGTCACACCCATCTTCAGTCCGGCACGGTCGATTTTTTGAGCGATCCGAACCGACGCTTCGAGTGAGTCGGCGATTGGCTTCTCCGAGAGGACGTGGAGGTCGTGTTCGATGGCCGCGTCGACGACGTCCTCGTGGAGCCACGGGGGAACGACGATGGTACAGCAGTCGGCATCGACCGCCGCGAAGGCCGCCTCGTAGTCGGTGTAGCACTGCGACGGATCGAGGTCCAGATGCTCGATGGCGTTCTCGTGGGCCGCTTCGTCGACATCGACGGCGGCGACGACGTCGACGAGGCCGCCCTCGACGTTTGGCGGCAGATGATGGCGACACCAATTGGCCCCCTGCCCACCGGTGCCGACCTGGATCACACGGTACGGAACAGTCACATGCGCGGTGCCCGCGCTTCGTACCCTACGTCGGGCCACAGGCCAACGGCACCCGGACCGACGTTCGCTGGGCGATGATCACCGACCAGCACAGCCGTGGACTAATACTGTCGGACGTACCTCTCTGAAGATTCTCGCCACCCCGGGGTGGCGAAATCCTGCACGGACATCCGTCCGACAGTATAATTATATCCGACGACTCGCATCTCTATCCGATGATTCACATCCCTATCCGACGACTCATAACTACACGGCCGCAAATTTGACGCGGTCGACACGTATCTCGATTTTTCTGTGCAGGAAGGGGATCTCGATATCGGTATAGTACTCCAATTATGACCTTGATACCGGTAGCTGTGGATCGTCAACGCTCAAACGGTATCGAAGCGTCCTAAAGCACGCTCGTTCGCGACCGAGATTCGTCCCGGCGTCACGGACTGATAGGGGTCGGTGTCGCTACGTACCGGCCCGGGGGTCGGTACTGGCTTACAACGGTCCCTGTGAGGAGACACTAACGTATTTGTTACGCCGCTTCAATGGGTTCATAGCACCGTGCACCACGAATCGTTGCCCGCCGTCTCGCTGCACAACGTCGCCGAGACAGTACCATCACCGTGGGCCGACGACGGGAAGCAACTCTGTCGGCTTCCGCAGACAGTCGGTGCGAACCTCAACGTCGACGCCCGGGAACGCGCTCGCCATCCCACCGGCTGTGAACTCCGATTCGTCCCCGACCCGCCGGACGAGGCCGTCGAGGTCACGCTCTCGGCCCCCGAACAGGCGGTCGCTCGTCCCTTCTGGGGCGGCTTCCAGCCCGAGGAGCCGATCCACGTCGGCCCGGAGCCAGCGACCCACTCCCTCGCGATGCCCGACCGCATCCGCCAGCTAGACGTGGCGGCGACCACCGACAGCGCGTTCAGCCCCCGCGTCTGTCGGCTCCGGTTCGAGGCCTGGACACCACTGGCGCTCCACGACGTGACCGGCGGGAGACGACCACCGCGGGACGAAGAACTGCCCGACCAGCGATATCTGGCCCACGGCACCTCCATCACGGAGGGAGCGGCCGCGACTGCCAGCCACCTCTCCTACGTCGCCCACGCCGCTCGCCGCCTCGGCGTCGATCCGATCAACCTCGGGATGGCCGGATCGGCGTTCTGTGAACCGGCGATGGCGGAGTACCTGGCCGGACGGGAGGACTGGGACCTCGGGACGCTCGCGCTCTCGATCAACATGGCGAACCGGGGCTTCACTGTCGACCAGTTCCGCGAGCGCGTCGGCACGCTCGTCGATGCCGTCGCGGGCGCTCACCCCGAAACACCCCTCGTCTGTGTGACGCTCTTTCCCTACCACGCAGACATCGTCCACGGTGGCGACCCCGAGCGTGCCCGACGGTTCAGAGAGACGCTCCGTTCCATCGTCACCGAGTCGTCACACGAGAACCTCCACGTCGTCGATGGCCCAGACGTGATGGATGCGACTGGCCTGACCACCGACCTCCTGCATCCGGGCGACGACGGCATGCGCGCCATCGGTCGCGGTCTCGCCGACGCGCTCGATCAGCACCGATAGTCAGCAGAAACGTCCGT
>PXRO01000037.1:0-43516 GCA_003021685.1 Halobacteriales archaeon QS_4_62_28 | reverse complement strand
GGCGTGACGTAGATTTCCGGGAGCGAGAGCGTCACCACGGTGCCGTCGTCGCCGACGCTCACCTCGATTTCGTCGGTCGCGAGGGTTTCCGTGTCCATCCTGTCCGATCCGTACTCGTCGTTGTTGTCCCACCCGAAGTGAGAGATATCGTAGCCTGCCGGGTCCTCGACCGTCGCCGGATCGACCGGCCTGGTGAACTCGATGTCGAACCCGCTGGACTGGATGTGAACCGAGTGCATCTCGAACGGTGTCGTCTCGCCATCGTACTCGATGCGCTGGAGACCGTACGGCCTGTAGCCGGTCGACCCCCAGCCACGAGTGGTCTCGCCGATCCAGAGCGTCGATCCGTCGGGCGAGAACGTCAGGCTGGTCGGCTCACTCGTCAGTTCGCTCCCGAAGTTAAACAGCGCGCCCTGATACTGGCCGTCGACGGTCTCGAGGCTCGCCCTGAGCACCTTGGCCTGAGTCAGTTCGCCCATGAAGACCTGCCCGTCGAACGGACCGAAGTTGCCCGCCGTGTCAAAGGCCGGGCCGGTCGTCGAGAAGGACTCCTCGCGGGGGATCCACACGGCGTGGTCCGTCCGCATGTCGTCGTACTCGCCGTTGGGAATGTCGTCTAGGTTTCTATCCTCGAACGCCGGGTGGTCTTTCAAACTCGCTGGATGGCCGTAGAACTCGCCTTCGCGGAGATGCGAGAGGTGATTCGCGGGCATGTAGTCGCCCTCGTTGTCGGTGATGAACACCTCGTCGTTGCCGTTGATACCGATCCCCGACGGCGAGCACAAACCACTCGCGTACGGGACGAACTCGCCGTCCGGCGTGACCTTGATCGCCCAGCCACGATACGCCGATCCGGCACCCATGAGCGCTTCCTTGACCTTACCGCCTGCACCCTCGGTGAGGTTCAGGTTCAGGTAGAAGTTCCCCTCGCTGTCACGGACCGGCCCGAACGCGAACTCGTGGTAGTTGGAGGAAAAGCCCCACTCGTCCGTGATCGTCTCGTAACGCTCGGCCGTGCCGTCGCCGTCCTCGTCGATCACTCGGGTGAGTGCTGGCATCTGGGTGGTGAAGATGTCACCGCTGTCGTCGTCGACCCAGACGCCCAGTGCGTTGTGCAGTGAGTTGGTCACCCGCGTCCACGACGTGGCGTCGGGATCGTATTGCCATATCTCGCCGTGTCGCGTGCTGACGACGACGGTCCCGTTCTCCCGGGCGTCAATGCCGCCGATCTCCAGCTCGGCGTCGTCCGGCAGCGGTTCCTCCGACAGCGAGTAGCCAGCGGGCATCATTCGAGCGCACCCCCTGAGCGCATCGTCACAGCGAACGTCGACGTACCGGCCGGCACCTCGAGGGTCCCACCGTTCCAGGTTCCGACCGAGGCACTCCGCTCGATATCGGACCCTGTATCGGTGATAAAGTAGATCGTCCCCGCCGGTGGGTCCTTGAGAGAGAACGTGTAGGTCAATCCGACCCCGTCCTGGGACCGTTTGATCGTCTGGACGACATCGCAGCCGTCGACACGGTAGAACAGGTCGACAGTGTCGAACCCCTCCCTGTAGCCGTCAAACTGGTAGTCGGGTTCGATTGCGTCGGTGCCAAACCGGAGCGGATACTCGTCAGCCCCGGCCTGGAAGCGGGTGCCCAGGAGTTCGCTGGCATCGTTCCCTCGACCATCACCGTACGCGACCTGTGGTCCGTAGTCGAGGAACCCTCCGCGCCAGCCGTACTGCACTGCTCCTGTCGTCGTATCGAAACAGCAGTTGGTGTTCGGCGGTAGTCCAATTGCGAGCGAGCGGTTCGAGGCAAACGGCATCGCCGACCGCTTGGCCACCGCCCGGGCCGGAACTTCGATTTCGTACTCGAAGGAGTCGCCGCTCCGGAGCGGATCGACGACGCTGATCCTGGGGAGCAACTGATCGTGACTATCTCGCCAGCCCACCCCGAGGAAGTGTTCGCCCTCGATGTCGGCGTACTCGAGTCGCAACTGGTTTGTACCGTTCTCTAGCGTGACGGTACCACTGTCCTCGGCTGGACCGTAAGGGCTGTTGATGACCTCTGAACCGTTGACGACGAGCCTCGATCCGGGGTTCGATTCCACTGCGAACGAGTAGTCACCGGACGAAAGGGCATCACCGGCCTGGATACACATCATCGATTAATATTAAAACTGTTGGAGTTACATTCAAACGGTAATCATTTCACATACAGGTCGTTCCGTGTATAGCTCACCGTCAGTAGTACCGGGTTCGTACCAAAAGTTATCGTGTTCTCTCGTTTACATTATCTCAGATGGCGGTAATAATCAGGTACGAATGTCCTACTATTATCTTTCAGTAGAATGTAGGCAACGCCATGACGCAGGAAGAACACGACCAGAACGGAAGGACGGCAGACGGATACGCGTCCCGTCGACAGTACCTTCGGCTCACGGGGGCAGTCGGCGTCGCCAGCATCGCGGGGTGTCAGGACTCCTCGGGCGGGGACGGCGAGACCGCCACGAGCACTGAAACAGCCACCGAATCGCCGACCGCTACCGCAACCGAAGATAGTTCCGGCGGCCTCGCGACCAACGAGGACCAGTCGGCCAGTGCGGACATCCAGTCGACACTTATTGCGACGTGGCGCGGAACCGATCCGACGAGTTCGATCACGCTCCAGTGGCTCGCGAAAGGCGACGGGGCACAGGACTCCGTCCCAGTAACACTGTCGCCGACCGGTGCCGACGGCTCAACGAGCGAGGTCGAGACTGGCACTGCCCAGTTCGGTGACAGCGAGATCCAGCGCCATCGCGCGGAACCGACCGACCTCCAGCCAGATACCGAGTATCGAGTGCAAATCGGCGACACCGACCTCGATCCGGTGATCCGGACGGCACCAGAGACGCTAACAGCACCGATCACGTTCGCCGAAGGCGGTGACCTCGGTTCCGGTGGGGAGACCGTCAAACTCCACGAACAGGCCGCCGAGTGGGATCCACTGTTTGCCTTCGTCGGGGGCGACCTGGCGTACGCTGACGGTGTCAACACGAGGAAGTGGCTGAGCTTCCTGGATATGTGGAACGAGAACATGCGGTCGGGTGATCGGCTGATCCCGATTGTCGCCGCCATCGGTGATCACGAGGTCGCAGCTAGCCAGAACAAGACCACCAACGACCCGTCCGATGCACCGTTTTTCAACGCGCTCTTCGATAACCCCGAGCGCGAGCAGGCCTACTGGGCGTTCGACGCTGGCGACTACCTCTCGATGCTAGTGCTCGACTCGACCCAGACGGCCGCAGTCGGCGGTGCCCAGACCAGATGGCTCGACAAACGGCTCACAGAACGCACGGACCGACAACATCTCATGGCCGCCAAGCACATTCCGGCCTATCCGTCGGCCAAGGCTATCCACGCGCTCGGGACCGACGCGATTCGAGAACACTGGGTCCCACTGTTCGAGGAGTACGACGTGGACATCGTCTTCGAGCACGACGGCCACGCGTACAAACGCACACACAGGCTTCGTGGCGGCGAGACGGACGCGGAAAACGGCATCCAGTACGTCGGTGACGGTGGCTGGGGCCAGCACCTCCGGGACCCGAAATCCACCGAGGAACGACCGTACCTGAAACAGAGCGAGGGGAGCCACAACGTCCTCGGGGTGACTATCCGTCCCGACGGGACCAGGTCGGTCCGTGCGGTCGACCCGGACGGGAACACCATCGACGAGTTCGAGCAGTAATATATCGGTGGACGTGCGCACTGATACAGTCAGTCCGGGGACCGTGACGGCTGAGACGTATCACACAGTACGTCCACCGGTATAGAACCGGGACTGTCGTCGGTTGTGTACCTACGCTTGCGTGAGCGAGCGTACCCAGGCGTTGCGGAACTGTAACTGACTGCCCGTCTCATGGAATCGGACGGAAAATTCTGGACGGTCGTACTCACGTCCACCGGCGACCCATCGGAGACAGTCATTCCGACTGGTTCGACATCTGAAATGTCGAAGCGCCCGATGCTATTGTCGGTGTCGCCGCTGTCGTTTCCGTTTCGGTGTCGGTCGCTGCTCCGAGGGAGCCAATCGCTGTCCAGAAACGAATCGAAGCGGGTGGGCTGCTATCTACTGATCGTATCGACATGGCAACCGGAAGTCCACCGGTATAAAATAGGTTTTCAGCTATGATGAATTGTTCTAATAACAACGGTACAGGTATTATTTTGCCCGTATCAAGCCGTCTACGTCCGTATGCGATTGAATCGTATTTCAGCATCGTTGAAAAAGCGCTCATGCGCTGATCGATCACATACCTCCCAGCCACGATTGATCCCGAGCGAGAAGGAAAACCGAACGTCATCGAGTACTGTGTCACGATATCCGCGACCCCGGAATCGCGAAATCCGGTACGGGTCGTATTAGTAGTTCAGGTAGACCGTTTTGCTCGTCGTGTAGAAGTCCAGTCCCGCATCACCCTGCTCGCGGAAGTGCTCGTTCGAGGACTCTTTCATGCCGCCGAAGGGAACGTGGTACTCGAGACCAGTCGTCTTCTCGTTGGTCTTGACGACGCCGGCCTCGACCTCGTCGACGAAGCGGTGGGCCTGGTGCAGGTCGTTCGTGACGACACTTGCCGAGAGGCCCTGCTCGATGCCGTTGACGACGTCGATCCCCTCCTCGAAGTCCGACACGGGAATGACGGCGACGACCGGCCCGAAGATCTCCTCCTGTGCGATCCGCATCTCGGGGTCGACGTTGGAGAAGACGGCGGGCGTAACGTAGTTGCCGCTGGCATAATCGCCGCCGGTCAGGCGCTCGCCACCGGTTTCCAGGGTCGCACCTTCGTTCTGGCCGATCTGGACGTATTCGAGCGTCCCGTCGAGTTCGTCCTCGCTGACCTGGGGTGCAACGTCGGGGTCGTCCATACCCGGGCCGATTTCGAGCGATTCGGCGTGGGCGACGAGTTCGTCGACGAACGCCTCGTAGTGGTCCTCGTGGACGATGGCGCGAGAACAGGCAGTACAGGCCTGGCCGGTGACGCCGTAGGCACCACTGCCGACGATATCGACCGCCGCCTCGACGTCCGCGCTTTCGGTGACCAGCGTCGGGTTCTTGCCACCCATCTCCATCTGGACGCGCTTCTGATCGGGCGCGGCGTTCTGGTACACGATATCGCCGACCGTCGAACTGCCGGTAAAGGAGACCGCGTCAATGCGCTCGTCGGTCGCGAACGCGTCGCCGACGGTGCTACCGGGTCCGGTGACGACGTTGAGGACGCCGTCCGGTAGGCCAGCGTCGACCAGACAGCGTGCGAAGTCGTGCGCGATAGCACCAGTCAACGAGGCCGGCTTGAGGACCACGGTGTTCCCGGCGGCCAGTGCGGGCGCGACCTTCCAGGCCGGTATCGCGATGGGGTAGTTCCACGGCGTGATGGCCGAAACGACACCGACAGGTTCGAGTCGCGTGCTCAGCGTTGCGTCCTCGCTACTGCTTGCCTTGACTTCGCCGCCGAGGTCGACGGCTTTCGAGGCGTAGTAGTAGAAGATGTCGACGGCACGCTGGACCTCACCAGCGGCCTCGGACCATGCCTTCCCCTCCTCACGGACGAGCGTTTCCGTGAGATCGTCTTTCCGTTCTGCGAGCAGATCGGCCGTCTCGCGCAGGATCGCACCGCGTGCGGGACCGGGGGTCGACGCCCACTCGTTCCGGGCGTCAGTGGCGGCCCCAATCGCACGCTCTGCGTCTTCGACCGTCGAGTCCTGGACCTCGCCAAGCGACTCGTCTCTGTTGGCCGGGTTCTGTGTCGCAATCGTGTTCCCGCTCTCGGATGCAACCCAGTCGCCGTCGATGAGGTTTGTGTACTCCATCACAGACGTACGGTTCTCGTTTTTTTCATAAAACTGATTCGGTTATGTCCGCGGGTCCACGCACGCGCGGATAAAACCGACCAAGCGATATCTGTTCGCGACCGGCAGCGCGCTACTGGAAAGCCTTTTATGTGTCGGTGGTACACTGTGAACAATGCGCTATTACCAGTTCGAGGCGTCCGATCAGCGGCGTCTCGCCGTGGAGACGGACGCTGGAACGTACGACGTAACGAGCATCGAACCGAAACTACAGTCCCTGCGTGACCTCCTCAGAGCCGCGGACCTGGCCGACCGGACAGCCGACGAGTTCGTCGAGCGCTTCCTCGACGAGACGGCGAAACTCGCCAGTGGGACCCCGGAGTCGCTGGCACTGCCGGCACAGGCCGACGAAGTCTGGGCCGCGGGCGTCACCTACGAGATCAGTGAGGAGGCCCGCGAGGCCGAGAGTGGCACGCCGGACATCTACATGGACGTCTACGACGCCGAACGGCCGGAAGTGTTCTTCAAGGCGACACCGAGTCGGACCGTCGGACCGGACGATGCCGTCGGGATCCGGCGTGATTCGGACTGGGACGTGCCCGAACCGGAACTGGGCATCGTGCTCTACGAGGGAGACATCGTCGGCTACACCATCGGCAACGACATGAGTAGCCGATCAATCGAGGGCGAGAACCCGCTGTATCTCCCCCAGGCAAAGACGTACGACCGGTGCTGTTCGGTCGGTCCCTGTGTCACGACAAATATCGACGACCCGCACGACCTGACGATGTCGATGTCGATCCACCGCGGCGACGAGGTGCTGTACGAGGACGAGACGACCACGAGCGAAATGATCCGGTCCTGCGAGGAACTGGTCTCGTACTTCACGCGACACAACAGCGTCCCGGAACTCGCGGTCCTGCTGACTGGCACGTCGCTCGTTCCCGAAGACCACTTCACGCTCCAAGAGAACGACGAAATACACATCGACATTGAGGGAATCGGAACGCTCTCGAACGACGTGACGCCAGTGTAGTGGCGACGACACTCGTTCGAACGCATCGACGTGGCGAACGAGAGACAGCGTCGACAGTATTTTCGCAATGCTGAAGACCAGTCCCGAAAATCTGAACTTTTAAGCCAGGGTCCAATCATTGTAGCGGTATGGACAACAAAGTCAAATCAGTCGAGAAAACATTCGAGATCGTCAGAACGCTCCAGGAACTGGGCGGTGCGTCGCTGACGACGCTGGCCCGGGAAATCGGGATGCCCCAGAGCACCGCTCACAACTACCTCAAGTCACTCGAAGACGAGGAGTACATCGTTGAGGACAATGGCACGTACCACGTCGGAATCCGCTTTCTCGAACACGGCGCGTACGCCCGCAACCGACTGACAATATACGAAATTGCAACGCCAGAAGTCGACAAGTTAGCGACCGAAACGGGCGAACTGGCGAACTTGCTCGTCGAAGAACACGGTCGGGGATCCTATCTTCACCGGGCGCGTGGCGTCGATGCGGTGCAGGTGGACGCACACGTCGGCACCCGGGTGTCGCTGCACAGCACCGCCCTCGGAAAGGCAATCCTCGCAACCCTCGACGAGGAGCGACGCGAGGCGGTTCTGGACCGCCACGGCCTCCCCGAGCAGACACCACAAACAGTGACCGACCGGGAGGAACTGCTGGCCCAACTGGACGACATCCGCGAACGAGGGTACGCTTACGACGACGAGGAGCGACTCGCGGGACTCCGCTGCGTCGCGGCGGCCGTCCAGAGCAACAGCGGTCGCGTCCTCGGCGCGGTCAGCATCTCCGGTCCGACGAATCGCCTCCGTGGCGACCGCTTCCGCGAGGAACTCCCACAGAAACTGCTCGAAGCGGTCAACGTTATCGAACTCAACGTCACCCATTCCTGACCGCGCAGACACAATCTTTATTTATTGTTTCGTGGAACCGATTAGCTGTTAAATGAGCTACGAAGACCTGAGTGACCCGAACGCGGAGTACACGATGCGCGACCTCTCCGGGGAGACGATGGGCCTCACGGCAGACCGAGGACCGCGGGACGTAGAAATCACCGACGTGCAGACTGTCATCGTCGACGGGAACTACCCCTGGACGCTCGTCCGACTCTACACCGACGCCGGCGTCTGCGGGATCGGCGAGTCCTACTGGGGCGGCGCGATCCCGGAAATCATCGAGCGGATGAAGCCCTTTATCGTCGGCGAGAACCCGCTGGACATCGACCGCCTGTACGAACACCTCGTCCAGAAGATGTCCGGCGAGGGCGCGATTGCCGGCAAGGACATCGCCGCGATCTCCGGCATCGAAATCGCGCTGCACGACGTGGCCGGGAAGCTACTCGACGTACCGGCCTACCAGTTCCTCGGTGGCAAGTACCGCGACGAGGTTCGCGTGTACTGTGACTGTCATACGGAAGACGAGGCCAATCCCGATGCCTGTGCCGACGAGGCAGAGCGTGTCGTCGACGAACTGGGTTACGACGCCCTGAAATTCGACCTCGACGTGCCCTCCGGCCACGAGGGCGACCGGGCGAACCGCTACGTCAGCGACCCCGAAATCGACCACAAAGAGGAGATCGTTCGCAAGGTCACCGAGCGCGTCGGCGACCGCGGCAACGTCGCCTTCGACTGTCACTGGGCGTTCAGCGCAGGCAGTGCGCGCCGCCTGGCACGAGCGCTCGAACCGTACGACGTGTGGTGGCTCGAAGACCCCGTCCCGCCGGAGAACCACGACGTCCAGGCCCGGGTCACACAGGACACTGCGACACCAATCGCGACCGGTGAGAACGTCTACCGCACGCACGGCCAGCGCCGACTCCTCGAAGAGCAGGCCGTCGACATCGTCGCGCCGGACGTTCCGAAAGTCGGAGGCATGCGCGAGACGATGAAAATCGCCACCATCGCAGAGGTTTATTACGTCCCGCTTGCGATGCACAACGTTTCCTCGCCGATCGGGACGATGGCCTCCGCTCACGTCGGGGCCGCAATTCCGAACGCACTCGCGCTCGAATACCACAGTTACGAACTGGGCTGGTGGGAAGACCTGGTCGAAGAGGACGACCTCATTCAGGAGGGCCGAATGCCCGTCCGAGAAAAGCCCGGCCTCGGTCTCACGCTGGATTTCGACGCCGTCGAAGCCCATCTCGCCGAAGGACAGACGTTGTTCGACGAGGAGTGATCCTCATCGAATTCGGCAGCCGAGCATCGATCTCGCTTGACACCATCCGTCACGCTGAGATCGATCTCCATCCGGTCGTAGTACTGTTCAAATAAGCAACTGTACCGAGTACATCGGAGACACCGAAAGCCCTCGTGCAGTTGCAGTCCCGGGACCCACGCTGTCGACACGACAGCGAGCCCCGGAGCGGTCGAGTGGGCGGTCGGTTCCACCGACCGCCTTCTCCGCGGCGGCAACTGCCGCCGCGCAAAGCGAGGGCTTTCGGTGCTTTGCAAGCGTTTCTCTCGATTTCTTATCTGAATACTGCCCCGGTTGTTTGGAACGATTTCAACTTACTATATAAACGTCTCTCATCCGTGTCGACCAATAGCGTTCTCCTGATCACGATAGACGGCCTCCGTCGGGACTTCCTCGGCGCGTATCGCGACCGCCCGCGCGTGGTCGATTGTGCCGACGCTCTCTCGGAACTGAATGCGCCCGCCGAGCAGTTCGAGCGGTTCGGGCTGTCCCGATCGAGCGAACCATTGCGTCGCCGACGGATCAGTTCTCAGTAGCGACGATCACTCTCGGTACCAGAACATCCCGGCGAGACAGATCACTGCGACCAGCAACAGAACTGGGACCGTCAGTGAGGTTTCACCGAGTGGGATCTGGAACAGTGCCCACCCGAGACCGGCGGTGACCGTCCCGACAAACGCCGTCGCTCCGGAGTGGACGAGTTCGAGACGGGTCGTCGAGGCCTCGCGGCCGAGTTGTGCGCCCAGGTCGATGGCGGTGCTGGCGCTATCCCAGGCGACGACAGTCACGACGGCGCTCCCGAGCGTGATCCCCGGAGGCGCACCCTGGAGACCGGCAGCGACGACGCTGCCAAACAGGAGCGTGCTCCCGACTGTTACGATATCGTGTCTGGCAAGCGCGAGACCGAGTGCGACGATGAGGACACCGATCAGACCGATGGCGAGTGCGACCGCCGAAAAGAGGCCACCGAGAGCGAGTGCGAGCAGCGCCGCGAGGAGTGCGACGATGCTCCCTGTTCGTGCCGGTGAACGAACGATCTCGGTCATCGGGCTCGCCTCCGTCTTGCCTGGGCAACGCTCACTGGGAGCGGTTCGTCCCACTGCCAGTCGACCACGGGGATACCGGCCGCGCGCAGGTCGCTGATGCGGAACCGTCGGATGACCGTCGCGACCGTTCCCGCTGGCGTCTCCCGGCTCATCGGGTCGGGACTGACGACGGTCACGGGATGACCGTAGGCGTCGAGTTGGCGGGCGACGATAGCGACGGTGGCCGAACACAGCGGCGAGAACAGCACGACCTGTGCGTCACCGGGGAGCTGTTCCCGGAGTCGGGAGAGCCACCGGTAGGGCAGTGCTGCGGGGGGTTCCTGCCCGCGCTCGAAGGCGTGGTCGGTCGAGAGTAGTTCACGCGCCTGTGACCGGTGGACTTCGCCGGCCCCCGGGGGAAGCCAGCAATCGGCGTCACCGAGCGCGGCGATGCCGACGCGGTTTCCGTCCGAGAGCAGTGTCGTAAACACCCTGTTGGCGGCGTCGACCGACCGCTCGATGGCAGTGTCACCGTATGGCTCGGGACCGACAGCGGCCCGCCGGTCGCGGTCGACGACGAGGACGACCGTCGCGGATCGCTCCTCGCGGAACTCCAGGGTCGCCAGGTCGCCCGTTCTGGCGTGGCGGTTCCAGTCGATCCGGGCCATCGGGTCGCCAGGGCGATACTCCCGGGTGGCGAAAAACTCCGTGCCGTCCCCGCCGGTGTTGGTGTCGACGCGGCCCGTGCGCTGGGTGTGTTGCTCGCGGAGTTCGACCGGTTCGCCGACGGGTTCGAGTTGCGGGCGACAGGTGACTGTCGTCGTCTCGTCCGTCGAGACACCCTGTTCGCGCTCGACACTGCCGGCGGTGTTGCGCACCAGCACCTGTGCCGGGCCGAAGTCGTGGCGACCGCGGCGTGCTTCCAGCGTGTAGGTGACCGTCGCAGCCGTGCCAGGACGGAGCGCCGTCCCCATCCGCGGCGACCCATCGATTACGGGCAGGGCCGCCGGAACGCCGTCGACGAGACGCACGTCCGGCAGTATCCGGTCGCCGTCGTTGGTCACAGTCAGTGTCACCGTGATCGTGTCGCCCGGATTCGGGTTCTCGGCGTCGACAGTCCGTTCCAGTGAGAGTGTCGCTTCCGGCGGCGTCGTCGACCGGGCGTAGGCCGCGTAGCCGATGCCGACGACACCGATCAGGATGACGGCTGGTTCGCCGGCCAGCGCGCCGACCCCGACCGCAAGGAGTGCTATACCACTGATACCGCGCCAGCGTTCTGTCAGGCGAGTTCGTGGCTCGGGATCAGCCACGGCGACGGCCCTGTCGACGCCCGTCGGCCGACCATCGAACCGTTGTCGGAGTCGCTCGAGCAGTGACGCGTCCTCGTTCGAACGCTGGGGGAGGTCGGCGACCGCGGCGAGTGCATCGGCAGTTCTCACGAGCGTGCGCTTGCCAGCGGTGGTCCCCGAAAACCGGGTTCGAATCCGAGTGGCGAGCGGTTCGGAGCGGGCGCTGACGGTGCCGAGATACGACGCGGCGACTGTGTCGTCGGTCCAGGTCCCGTCGTCGACCTGTGCCGTGGCTTCGGCCTCGGAAAGCCCCTGGTACCGCACGAGCGCGTCGATCACCACACGCCTGAGCTGGTCCCGCCGGCGATTGGCCGAGTCTGGCTGTTCGTAGCCGGCCAGGAGGCGGTCCAACTCGTCGCCCGGAGCGGCGACGGAGGGGAGTCGTTCGGGATTGCCCGTTTCAGTATACCGGATCGAACCCTTACGTCGGAGACGAACGATCTGGAACGCCCCCAGCAGTGCAACGGCACCGATGCCGATGACGACGTACTGCTTGATGCCGAGCGCGAACAGTCCCGGTGCGATCAGTGCCCCGAGACCGACCGCGAACGCGGCACCACTGGCCATCGCAAAGAGTCGCGCCCAGTTCATTCGTCGTCCTCCGTGTAGGTCGACTCGATGCGGCCCAGCAGTTCGACCGCGTGCTGTTCGTCGGCAGAGTCGGCCGCGTAGCCGCCGTAGCGGATCCGTTCGAACAGGTCGGTCAGCGCCTCGACATCGGCCCGCTCCATGCCGGCGTCGACGGCCGCGTGCTCGAATTCGCGCGGCGTGTTCGTCTCCGGATCGGACACGTCCAGTAACTGGGTCATTTCGTCCCAGGCCCGGTACACCTCGTTGTCGAGTCCCGACGCTTCGATCCGGTCTGCCGCCCGTCCGGCCGCCCGCCCGACAGCCGCGGCCTGTGCGGTGTCCTCGTCTGTCCCGTCCGTCGCCCGTGTGGCCCTGCGCTGTCGCCGGGCGACTACTGCGACGCCGACGATGGCGACGCAGAGAACGAGTCCGGCCACGAGTAGTTCGGTGCCAGGGAGTCCGGGGGCACCCGAAGCGCCGCCCGCTTGCGCGCCGCTCCCGGGTAGTGCTGGTGTCGAAGTGGGGGTCGATGACGGAACCCCCGACTCGTTGATTTCCACGTCGTATGGATCCGCTGCGGGGCTGAAAACAAAGATCATCTGGTAGAAGAAGACGACAAAGACGAGCGCGGCGAGTGCGACCCCGACACGCGCCCAGTCTTCCAGTAACACACGAAGGAGAACGATCAGACAGACGATGGCAACCACCGTCAGGAACGCCTTGAACCATCCGAGATCGAACAGGGCGTACGATGCACCCCCACCGTCCGTATAAGGCCCGTCACCCGAGCCGAGGAGACCGGACCCACCCCGACCGCGGGAGTCGTTCTGACGGGCCGATGGCAGCGCCAGTGCCCCGAGAGCGACTGCGACGACGCCGAGAACTGCAACGACCCCGTTTCGGAGGTGTTCTCGCTTCACAATAATGAGCAATAGCGGAGGGCGTATAAAACACCAGCGCTCCCGAGACAACCAGTAACACGGGATAGCGTCGGTGCCAGCGGTGAGATCGATAGAGAAAGATTCTGATTGGCTGATTTCATAATTCAATTTGTCGTATATAAGTATAGTTTCGGCTAAATATAGACATGAAAAGATTTTTAATTCTATCTTTGTTCTATCTGCCGAAATTTTGGTTCGAGCCGATACTCTATTTTCCTGGCATCCTCCTCCCAATCGTCGAACTGGTCGTATCCAGTATAAATCGTCGTGCCGATGGGCAGTTCCGGGTACTCGTTCTCACCGTTCGTCCCCCAGTTTACCCACCCAGAGGCCGGGCGCTGGACGATCTGGTACCGGGCGACCGGTTCGCTGGTGTACCAGATCATGCCATAGCCCGTCTCAGGGCTCAATTCGACAGTCTTGTCGGCGTTCATCGGAAAGATGGTCTGATCTTCACGCTCTGGCACCGTAACGAAGTCCTCGATTTTCACGTCGTCCTTCCGGTCGGTGTGGTGGACCTGCCGATGGGCCTCCTCAACGATGTCGTCAACGTGGTCCAGGATGTCCTCGTGGGAGAGGATGTCGTCCTCGACGCAAAACAGTCGCCAAAAGTAGTCCCAGTTCATCTCCATGAGGTCGTCACCGAGTTCGTCCGTGAACGACTGCAACCCGTCGGGTGCCTCTTCTGGCGGCAGGGACAGCAGGTGCTCAACCCTGTCGGCGAGGATATTGGCATACCGGTCGCCCTCACGGTAGTACGTGCCACCGGCAGCACCGAACTGCGAGAGCACCACGTCGCCCTGTCCGCTCTCGAACTCGTCACCGACGGTGATCTTGTTTTCCACGGACATTCCGTCAACGACCGTCTGGTACGGGTCCACGTCGTAGCGCCGGCGGAACCACGGGGTGTTTGCGAAGAACTCCCAGGTGATCTCGAAGTCCTTGTCACGGAGCCGCGGATCGAGTCCGGGTGGAACGGTCCCGTCGAATCGATACCGGGCGTACACCGGCCCTTCGACGTCTGTCGTGACATTTACCTTCGTGTGTTCTGGTGGATTTACCTTGCCGTTTTCCGGGGTGAAGAAGGGGCCATAGAAGCCACCAATTGCGTTCCCGCAGTCCGCGATCAGGTTGCGACCCTCGGATTTGGCCTCGAAGTATCGAATACCCCACTTCCCGCCGGCCGTTCCGTCGGCCATCCCCCGACAGAGTTCGAGGACGTAGTGGCCGGTGTCGAGTCGCTTCACACCGTCTGCTAACTGTGGGTCAAGTTGCTGAATACCGCCGTACTCCGGTACGTCCCTGATTCCTTCATCGGCATAGACATGGTAGGTCTCTTCAGCGTCGGTTACGTCGGCCAAGAACGTGACGTGTGCCGTCTGTAGCTCCTCGTCTCCAACAGTCTCGTCGTGGACCTGACTCGGGGTCTCATCGCCACCCGAGTCGACAACCCTGATCGAATTCGGATGGACCTGCGCCTCCTCGAATGTCATCTCAACTGTCACAGGTTCGTTGCGCCGGGGCAGGCCCATCGGATTCGACAGGTCAACCGGGTACCGGTACGTGAAGGATTCGTCCCACCATTCCTGATAGCCGTGTGTGTTGTTCTCTGTCATAGTCGTATCTTCGTATCCTGGTATGGGTACAGGTGATTGCTATGGTTTCGTTGTCGTATCGAGCGCATCCGATCCGTCTGGGCCGGCTGGTTCCAGTTCGGTGTTCGTTTTGATCGTCGCCTCGGTCTGTGGGTCGAAGAGGTAAACGCCCTCTTCGTCGAACGACACGGTGATTTCCTCCCCAACAGAGACGCCGACACTCTGTTCCGGATCGATATCGAGCGTAACGGTGTCGTCGCCAATTGTTATGTCAATGTAGGCATCGTCGCCCGTGGGTTGGATCACCTCGACGATGCCCGAGACTGCATTCGTCGTCTCGTCACCGCCGAGGTCGATATCTTCCGGTCGGAGACCCATGACCAGCGCTGTTCGGTCGCCACACAGGTCGACAGTGTCGTTCGAGACGACGAACTCGAACGCGTCGTGAACGAGTCTGTTACCGCTGCGTTCGACCGTGAGGAAATTCATCGTCGGGGACCCGATGAACTCGGCGACGAACTGGTTGGCCGGTTTGTAATAACACTCCAGTGGCGTGCCGATCTGCTGAAGTTTGCCATCATCGAGGACTGCGATACGGTCAGCCATCGTCATCGCCTCGGTCTGGTCGTGGGTGACGTAAATCGTCGTCACCCCGAGTTTGTTCTGCAAGGTCTCTAGTTCGGCCCGCATCTGGATCCGGAGTTTCGCGTCAAGGTTGCTCAGCGGTTCGTCCATGAGGAACACCCGGGGGTCGCGAACGATTGCGCGTCCGAGCGCCACCCGTTGCTGTTGCCCGCCGGAGAGGGTACCCGGGCGCTTTTCCAGCAGTTCGCTGATCCCCATCATTTTGGCGGCTTCATTAACGCGGGCGTCGATTTCGTCGTCGTCCAGCATGCTGTTTACTCGGAGGCCAAAGGACATGTTCTCCCGCGTGGTCATATGGGGATACAGCGCGTAGTTCTGGAACACCATTGCGATGTCGCGGTTTTTCGGTTTTTGTCCAGTGATGTCTCTTCCGTCGATCCGGATCGATCCCGAAGTCACGTCTTCGAGACCCGCGATGGAGCGAAGCGTCGTCGATTTGCCACAACCGGACGGTCCGACGAAGACGAGGAACTCCCCGTCGTCGACCGTCAGCGAGAGATCGTCGACCGCAACGATTTCGGTGTCCGTTCCGCGATTATACACCTTTCGTAACTGCTTGATGTCTAGTTTGCTCATTGATGTGTCGTCTCTTGGAAAAAGTGGTCTGAACCGACGGGCGTCTGATCGGTGCACAGTGACGCGGGTCGACTTCGGAATGTTGGTCGGGCAGTCATTCTTTGACGGCCCCCCTGACGAGTCCCGAGACAATGTATCGCTGTGTGACGGTCAGGAAGAGCACGCTCGGCAGGACGACGAGGACGATGCCCGCGGATAGTTCGTTCCACGTGATGTTGTACTGTCCGACGAACTGGTTGATCCCGACCGGCATCGTCTTGGCCCGGTTGCTCGTCAGGATCAATGCGAGCAGATACTCATTCCAGGTGATAATGTAACTGATGATCGCCGCGGCGGCGATTCCCGGGCGGATGAGCGGAAGATAGATCCGGTAGAACACCTGGAACTCGTTTGCGCCATCGAGCAGTGCAGACTCCCGGAGGCTGTCTGGAATGTCTGCGATGAACCCGCGCGTGAACCAGACGATGAGGGGAATGTTGAACATCGTGTAGATAAATCCTAAGCCGATGGCACGGTCGTAGAGACCCAGGTCCTGAAGCAGGTTGAAGTAGGAGATCGACGTGACAATCGGCGGGAGCATGAACAGGGAGATGAGGAACAACGAGAAATGACGATTGAGATTGTAGGGGAAGTCACTCACGACGAGTCCATAGGTGGCTGGGACGCTGAGAACCAGTGCCAGCGTGACCGACAAGACCGTCACTGTCGCGCTGTTCAGCAGGAAACTGGCGTACGGTCCCTGCAAGAGGATCGACTGGTAGGCACTGAGCGTCGGCTCGGTCGGGATCCAGACTGGCGGCAGTTTGAACGCCTGCAGATTCGTCATTACTGATCGACTCGCCATCCAGTAGAGCGGGAAGGCATAGAATATCGCCATCACGCCGAGTCCGGCGACGCGTCCGATGCCCGCCACGATATCTTCTGGCTCGTATTCGGTGTTCCGGAACTGAATCGTGTACTGTTGTTTCGTTGCCATTGTCTCAGACCTCCCTGTCAGTCCGTCTGAGCAGCCAGACGAACACGTTCCCGATGACGAGTATCAACACCAGAAAGAGGACAGATGCGGCTGCACCGCGCTCGAAATTGCCGAACTCGAACGTGATTTCGTAAATGTACATGGTCATGGTTTTCGTCGCCGACCCCGGACCACCGTTGGTCATCGCGAAGATCTTGTCGCTGGATTTAAACGCGATAATGAGCTTGATCAGTGCGGTGATCAGCAACACCGGGTAGATGTGAGGTAAGACAACGTATCGGAACCGTTGCCACCGGCTCGCACCGTCGATCTTCGCCGCTTCGACGATTGATTCGGGGATGCTCTTCATTGTTGCGTACGCCAGCAGGAAGACGAAGGGCGTCCACTGCCAGACATCGGCGATGATGATAGAGATCATCGCGAGCGTCGCATCGCCGAGCCAGACAAACCTGGGTAGGCCCGCCTGCCCGAACAGGTAATTGACGATGCCAAGCGAGGAGTCGAAGAACCACCGGAACATCATTCCAACGGCGAAAGGTGACAGGACCATCGGAATCAAAAAAAGGGTCTGGACCCGCTCTTTGAACGGAAAGTCCCGATAGAAGGCCAGCGCGAGGGCGACTCCAAGGATCAGTTCTATCGCCGTCGACGGCATGACGAACATGATCGTATTGACGATGATCGCGTGAAAATTCGAGTCCGTCACCATCTGCTCGTAGTTCGCAAGACTAAATCCCGAATGCCCCGTGAAGCTGAGTGCAAACAGGTCGATCATCGGGATAACGACCAGGATCGCGGCGTACAGCACTGCAGGGAGGACGAAGATCCATTTCGGGTCGACATATTCCTCTAACCGGTCAAAGAGATCAGGTGCTGGCCGTTCGTAGGCAGAGTCGCCGGCAGTTTCGCAATGAGACGTTTCCTGAGCCATGTCTCTGGGCTGTCAGAAGTTCCCGTATCCTTCCATCGTACTCGAGAGGATCTCTTGCGTCTCTTCTTCTGCGTTTTCGAGTGCCTCTGCTGGTGTCACCTGCTGTGTCACTGCACGGTTCAGCCACTTCACCATCATGTTTCGCCACTCGAAGTACCCGATGAGTTTCGGTCGCCCGACGCCCCACTCAACAATGTTCGTGAACAGTGACTCGTAAAACGCGGGTGATCCCTGGAATACCTCGTTTTCCTCCTTCATCAGCTCCTCGAAAGCCCGGGTCTGGCTGGGCTGAGCGCCAAGCTTCGCTCGTTCGATAACGATATCGAGTTCGTTGAGGAATTCGATCCAGCGCCAAGCCGCGTCCTTCTTTTCGGATCCATTAGGGATGGCCAGACACCACGACCCGTAGTGTGGTGCGCGACTCACCGGCGTGTACGGCAGGTCGCTCTCGGATTCGATCCCCGGATACTCTGTGCTCACACCCGGATAGAGGTGATACCCGACCGAACCGGCAATCTGGGACTGCTCGGGATCGTTGGCGGTCTGTGCAGTACTTGAGAAGGCCTGGGCGGTCGCGAGTTTCCCCTGAATAAAGTTGCGCGTGACGTGGGTCCAGTTCCAGCTCGAAACACCGGGCGGCGTGTAGTCGGCGTTGGCCCGTTCGACGTAGTGTTCGAGACTCTGGATTGCCTGCTCATTGTTGAACGTTGGCTCCCAGGTCGGGCTGAACCCCTGGATGTTTGCTTTCGGATCAACCACCTCATCCTCGAAGAACCCGTTACCGGTCCCGTAGTACTCGCTTTTCCACTCGTCGATAAGTGAATCGTGCTGAGCGGCCATCATCGCCATCCCGTAGACGCCTGCCTGCTCGTCGGTCAATTCTTTGCCGGCGGAGATATACCCCGTAATCGATGTTGGTGCTTCGAGCCCGGCTTGGCTGTACAGATCGGTCCGGTTGTACCCCTGCAGGACGTTCGTCTGATAGGGGATCTGATTGATACGCGTTTCGTCGGCCATCTGTGGGTTATACTGATCCGGTGGACCGTACACAGCGGCGTCGTCCCAGATTTTATCGGGGAATAGATCTGGACTTACGACTGAACTGTCTTCGACACGGTCGTCGAGGGGATGGAGCCCGCCCGTCGCCGCGAACTCCGGCAACAGGGACATGTCGGCGTCGATCACGTCATAGGTTGCCGATTCGTCTCGCAGTGATGTCAACGTCTTCGAAAGCAAGTCATCGAAGGGGGCTGCTTCGATCTCGACCGTGATGCCTGTGTCCTTTTCGAACTGGTTTTTGACCGCTTTATTGGCCCGAGACTGGGCCGAAGAGTACTGCAGATGCCGAATCGTGGTTCCGGACAGCGACCCGTCTGCCTCGCCGGTCGTCGTTCCCGTACCGTCGTTGTCTTCTGGGGTCGTACCGCCGTCACCGCCAGTCGTACACCCGGCAAACAGGGCTGTGCCAGTTGCGCCCACAGTTGTCAGGAAAGACCGGCGTACAATTCGCCGACTACTGGAGTTATTCGATTGCTCTGACATAACTCATAACGACTGAGAATTTCAACGCTAATAAAACTTGTTGCTGTTTTACACATGATGATTCATCGCTTTGTGCAACAGCAAGCAAGAGAGTGCTTAATTGGGCCGGTCACCGAAGGAATGACAGCCAACCGAAGGTTTTAGTAAATTGACTGCCGAACTATTTCAGCATGCCCGTTACTAGCGCCAGCGATAAAGATAACGCCAACAGCTCGGCCAGTGGAACCGTCCTCAGCTCGGTCGGTGGCTCGACAAACGGAATCACCATTCGACATCTCCAGTACAAGTCTGCACAGTCGCGAGCGAACAGAGCGGTGAAAGAACAATTCGAGGAGGAAACGGGCATCACAGTCCGAATCGAGGCAGTTCCATTCGGGGATCTCCTCTCGAAGACCCTGACTGAACTCCAGAGCAATCACAACAGCTACGACGTGATCGACGCGGATATGTCCCTGTTGCCGCGGTTCGCAGCGACGGGCGGGCTCCATCCCCTCGACGACCGCGTCGACGAAAGCGCTACGATCAGTCCGGACCTCTTCCCCGAGAAGATATGGCGCGATGCGGCGGTGTATGGCCCGCCAGATAACTACAATCCCGTGACTGCACGGGAGACATTCATCAATCAAATACCCTACCAGACGAACGTCCTCCAAGGGTACCACCGCACGGATCTCTACGGGCAAGCCGGGCTGGAACCGCCGACATCTATCGCCGAGTACATCCGCGCCGGGAAGCACCTGACGAACCAGGAAACAGGCGTGTATGGGATGGGGATGATGCCCGGTCAGCATCCCTCACTGTTCGTCGAGTGGAAAAGCGAGTACTACGCGACCGGAAACACGTTCTTCGAGGACGAGGAGGTCGACCCGCGGGCCACGATCCAGGGATTCAGCCCGACCTGGGAACCCACCTTCAGCAACGACCAGGCCGTCCGGAGTCTCGAACACTACGTCAAGCGAGCCAACGCCGACTACACGCCACCCGGAGTCTCGGACTGGAGCTGGTTCGATCTCACCGAGAATTTCACGCAGGGGAGAGTCGCGACCGCACAGGCCTTTTCGAGTACCGCACGAACGGCCAACGATCCCGAACAGTCTCAGGTCGCCGGTTCGGTCGGGTACCACCTCTATCCCGGCATCGACACGTCCTACCCCGGCATCGAGTCCAAGGGCGACCTGCCGTACACGCCGGTGAGCCGCGCATCGCATTACGGGTCGTGGTGTCTGGCCATCCCTAATGGATCCGAAAAAAAGGACGCGGCCTGGCGCTGGATCGAGTTCCTCAACGAACTCGATATCGTTATCGAACGGGCGAAGCTCGGTGCCCAGCCCAGCCAGACGCGAGCCTACGAGTACCTGACTGAACCGGGCAACGAGGTGTTCCCGTCCTCGCCAGCGTTCTTCAAATCCATCTGGGAGAGCGTGACTGAGTGGGGCGTCGGCCGACCAAAACTCGTGAACTATCTCGAATGGCGAAAGACGATGCAAAAGTGGCTCCAGCGAGCCGTCAAGCGACAGGTGAGTGCCGAAACGGCACTCGCCGAGGCAGAGCGCGAGACCGAGCGGATCGTCCCCAGGCAGCCAGCCTAGTGCAGTTTCCACCGTCGGCTGACGAACGGTACCGGACGAGTGCGGCCGATTTCGCCCGTCAGTCCAGGCTGATACTGTCGGACGGAAGCCCGATACATTTTGCCACCTCGGAGTGGCGAGAATCTTCAGATAGTACGTCTGACAGTATAAAAACAACACTAATCGTGGAGTGTTGGGCACAAACTATTATCTTGGAGCCTGCAAAAGTACGATTCGTCGGTCTCAGACGCAGTCCGGAGATACTGATCACCGACGGCAGTCGAACCCATATCGGAGACACATATGCCAGACATTGGACTCAATACGTGGTTGTACTGCAGTTTCCCGACCTGGACGCCAAGTTACACGCTGGAGCGAGCGATAGAACACGTCGGACGGAACGGATACGACACGATCGAACTCGGTGCGGCATCGCCCCACGCGTGGCCGCCGTACATGACGGACAGTCGCATCGCCACGATCCGGGGAGCACTGGACGACAGCGACCTCGACGTGGCGTCGGTCTGTCCAGCGCTTGGCGGCGGTCCCGGACCGAACCCGGCGAGTTCACTCCAAGCGGAGCGCGCTGCTGCCCGAGAACACTACCTCGGCTGTCTCGACGTGGCCGAGGCGTTCGATGCACCGATCGTTATCTGGGTCGGCGGATGGCACTTCGGCGACCAGCACTACGAGGACGCCTGGGCGAACATGCAGAGCGTACTGGCCGATGTCGCTGGCGAGGCGGAAACCCGTGAGCTGACCATCGCAATCGAAGCCACCCCGGCAGATTCGAACCTCATCGACACGCCGGACGACCAGTTACGCCTGCTCAACGAGGTCGATGCCGATAGCCTCGGAGTCATGTTCGACACATACCACGCGCTGGCCAGGGGTGACTCGCCGACGCGGTACGTCGACCGACTTGAAGACCATCTCGTCCACATGCACCTGGCCGATACCGACCGGTTGCCCCCTGGCGACGGCGAACACTCCTTCCGGCCGATGCTCGACCGACTCGCCGAAAGCGGATACGACGGCTCGTACACCGTCGAGATATTCGGCGACCATCTCGACCCCGACGAAGCGGCTTGGAACGCGCGCCGGAACCTCGCATCGATGCTCGACGCCGTCGAACCTGGTCCCGAATAGCCTGAGACACGCTGATTGCACGGCCGTCGTTCGATCAAACGTGTCCTGTGGAATCATAGTGACTGTTGTCAGTCTTTATGGGATCGATTGCACGACAGCGTGCGACCGATCCGGTAATCAGTTACAACAATCACTATCAATTTACGGCTGGTGGAGAGGGTGTTTTACACCAGTCACCGGAGTTTTGCAAGTAATATTAGACATAGTCGAAACGCGCCGTTTGCAGGGGTGAACCGGTGTTCAGGAGAGCGAGACAACTGCCGAAAAGATAACGAAGGTACAAGTGTTATTCTGAAGAATAGATTGCACGGCAATATGAGCTTTCACCTCTGCTAGAGAGTTACTGAGATATACGTCTGATCGACTAGCGCGTTATACACCCGGACGTGACTCCCTGACGTGCCACGACACTAAATCAGCGAGTTCGGCTCGTCCCTCTGGTCTTGTGACGGCACGGCTTGATACTGCTGGCTGTAACCTCGTGAAGATATTCGCTACCTCGGGAGAGCGAAATCGTTCACGGACGTACGGCCGGCAGTATGCGCAATCACTTCCGGATGTATAACGCGCTAGTCGAACTGTGCGAGGAGTGTGCCGCCACACTGCGGTCGACCACGCCAGGGATATATTCACCTGTAGCAACATTTATACCGTTCTCAATACCTTTTCTAGCCATGTCTGACGATCCGGGGTCACGACACCATATCCAGTCGGCCATCGTCACCGTTAGGATTATCGACTTTTTACGCGAGAACGATGGCGCGACGCTCAAGGAACTGGCCGAAGACCTCGATCGATCGAAAGGGAGCATCCACAACTATCTCAGCACGTTGCAGGCAGAAGAGTACATAAAGCAGGAAGACAGGGAATACCACCTAACGTTTCGGTTTCTCGAACTCGGCGGATACGTCCAGCAGAAAGAACAGGTGTACGACATGGCCCGCGAAGAGATGAAGAAACTGGTGCGTGAGACCGGTGAAGTTGTCAGTCTTATGATCGAAGAGGACGGCGAGGGCGTCTACATCGACGTGCGACGGGGCGCGGATGCAGTCAAGATGGACATGTATCCGGGGTACCGCGTGGCGCTCCACCAGACGGCACTCGGAAAAGCGATCCTCGCCGCGAAGTCACGAGAGGAGATTGAGGCCATCATCGAACAGCACGGACTACCGGCAGCGACGGACAACACCATTACCGACCCCGAAGAACTGTTCGAGGAACTTGAAGCGATCCGGGAGTCGGACATCTTCTTCGACGATCAGGAACGCATCGAAGGCGTGCGCTGCGTCGGAACGCCGATCAGACGCCAGGGAGAGGTGGTCGCGGCGATTAGCATCTCTGCCCCCGTCAGTCGCATGCAGCGAGAGCGATTCCGGACGCGACTACCAAAGATGCTCACAGACAGCGCAAATATTATTCAACTCAACCTGACCTTCTCGTAGTCGATGTCGAATCACGCGTCGGGAAACTACTATGTAGATCCAGTGAGGAGTTTCCAACACAGGTTATGAGAGGAATTGTTCTCCCCGGCAACCAGAAAGCACACGTCCGGGACTGGGAATTGGAACCAGACCTCGGGCCAAACGATGTCCAGATCGATATCGAGGCCGCAGCACTCTGTCGAAGTGATATGAGCCTCTACGACGGCGATCCGCTGGTCGGCAGTGGCGAGGACGAGCAGTACATCCCCGGCCACGAACCCGCTGGTACGATCACGGAAACCGGGTCAAACGTCGACTGGCTCGAACTCGATGACCGCGTCGCTGTGAACTGCTTTATCGGCTGTGAGCACTGCGAACACTGCCTGCGCGGGGATCCGATGCTCTGCCCCGATGTCGAGATTCTCGGGTTCGATCGCCACGGTGGCGATGCAGAGCAACTCGTCACCCCTGCAGTGACGTGTCACCTGATGCCCGACGAGATGAGCATGGCGACCGGTGCAGTCTCGACTGACGCACTCGGGAACCTGTTCAGTACCATGCGAGACGCGAACGTCGACGCCACCGACACCGTCGGCATCGTCGGTCTTGGACCGATGGGACTCAGCGGGGTGCTGAACGCCGACGCCTTTGGCGCGACGGTCTTGGCCTTCGAACTCGTCGACGAGCGACGCGAAAAGGGACTTGAACTCGGTGCGGACTTCGGGATCGACCCCGTTGAGACGGATCCAGAGGCCGAAGTCGATGCCATCACCGACGGCGACGGTCTCGACACCGTCGTGGAGTGTTCCGGGTCGCCGGCCGGCATCCAGATGTCGCTCGACCTCGTCAGGAAACACGGCACCGTCGTTCAGATCGGTGAAGTCCACGGCACCGACGTATCGATCCGGCCCAGCGAACAACTCATCCGCAAGAAGGCGACGTACCTCGGCTCCTGGTACTTCACGAGAGACGAGTGGCCCGCCATCGCGTCGTTCATCGTTGATGACATCGGGAACGACCGGGCCGAACAGATACTCTCGCATCGCTATCCGTTAGAAGACGCGGCAGTACAAGAGGCGTTCCGGCGGTTCGACAACCACGAAACCCAGAAGGTATTGTTTACTCCCTGACAACCGAGCAGAGAGAGCGCCGCCAGTGTGTGCGTCGAGTCGTCGGTCGGCGGAAACTGTACAGATTGTCAATGATTCCCGAACTATCTCACACCGTTTTGTCGATATCAAAATCATGGTATATAAATATGGAAATGTAATAGCTCATTTGAAAACAAAATAGGAACGGGTGTCTAATAATGCAATTGCACTTTTGCATCTCGACAAATATTCTCATATCCTCCCACAAAAGGGTTCAACCCGCGAGCATCGACTGATAGGGATCGTTGTAATTATACCGGTGGACGTACGCAGTGATACAGTCAGCCCGGGGACCGTAACGGCTGAGACGTATCAAACGGTACGTCCACTGGTGTAATATAGTAGCATTTGCAACTGATTGCTCATCCGATTGCACGCGGTCGCGCGATCGGGTGAGTGAAGGCGTACAACAGTCGCTATGACTGGGCACTGCCACAGACCGAAC
The DNA here is from genome assembly GCA_003021685.1 of Halobacteriales archaeon QS_4_62_28. Taxonomy (GTDB): domain Archaea; phylum Halobacteriota; class Halobacteria; order Halobacteriales; family Haloarculaceae; genus Halomicrobium. Next base: position 18,593 of record PXRO01000037.1, on the reverse strand, counting down.
GGGCAGCCTAAGTCGCGGTCGGAACACAGGCCGAAGACCAGTCGACCTGACTGGTATCCGGCGACGGTTTTTATGCCTGCAGTCGAAGGTCCGGGTGATGACACGGCAACCAGAACAGCGGGCCGGTGTCGCAGACAGGGACCTGTCTGGCCAGACGGCACTCGTGACGGGGTCGACAAGCGGTATCGGACGGGCAACCGCCCTCGCACTCGGTCGACTCGGCGCAGATGTCTTCGTTCACGGCAGGGACCGGGACGCCGGCGGGGCGGTTGTCGACGAACTGACTGGATACGGCGTCCATTCACAGTTCGTCCGGGGGGATTTCGCCGACGTAGGGGATGTCCGTTCGGTCGCGTCTACTGTCAGAGAGTCGACTGAGACGCTCGATCTTCTCCTGAACAACGCCGGTGGACTGTTTCGAACCGGAGAGCTAACCGATGTCGGTGTCGAGTACACGTTCCACGTGAACCACCTCGCGCCGTACCTGCTCACCGCAGAGTTACTGGACCACATGGCCAAAGCGGGGCGCATTGTCACGACGGCGTCCGAGGCACATCGCGGTGTGAGCCTCGACCTGGACGAAGTCACGTCCATCGAGCGCTACTCACCCTTCGAAGCATACGGACGCTCGAAACTGGCGAACGTCCAGTTCGCGCTCGCGCTCGCACGGCGACTGGCGGCGACGGGCAGCAACGTCACGTCGAACGCCGTCCACCCCGGCGCGATTCCCGGCTCAGCGTTCTCACGGTTCCTGCCCGCGCCGATTCCCCAGGGAATGAAGCTACTGAACAGTGCCCCGTTCGTGACGAGCGTCGCAGACGGGGCCGCGGCACTGCTCACGCTGGCGGTATCGTCGGACCTTGCGGGCGTGTCCGGCCGGTACGTCTCAGGACAATGCCCGCAGACCCCGTCGATGGATGCACGCGACCCCGATGCACAGCGGGCACTCTGGGAGCGAAGCGCCGACCTCCTGGAAATGGAGCCACCGCTCACGAGGGCGGTCGATACGACATAGCGGTCACTATCGGGATTTCCGCGAACGATAGAGTGATATGTGACTAGACCAACACGATAGAGATGACAGACGGTACCACGGTACTGGTTGTCGGAGGCGGTGCAACAGGCGTCGGTATCGCCCGAGACTTGACCCTGCGCGGCGTGGACGTGACCCTGGCCGAGCGCGGCGGACTCGGCAGCGGCACGTCGGGTCGCTCACACGGACTGTTGCACAGCGGTGCGCGCTACGCAGAGGCCGACGCTGTCGGCGCTGAAGAGTGTATCGAGGAAAACGAGGTCCTGCGTTCGATTGGCGGCGCGTGTGTCCGTGACACTGGTGGCCTGTTCGTCCAACTGTCCGAGGACGACCCGGAGTACTTCGAGGAGAAGCGGGCTGCCTGCGAGAAAATCGGCATCGAAACGGAACGACTCGACGCCGAGGCCGCCCGCAGAGAAGTCCCGGACCTCTCGGAGAGAATCGAGCGTGCGATGTGGGTTCCGGACGCCGTTATATACCCATCGCGTCTCGTCGCTGCGAACGCGGCCGACGCCGAGAACCACGGTGCGACCATCCACCCCCACGCGCCCCTGACGGACCTCATAGTCCGGGACGCCGGCATCGTGAACGCACACCTCGGTGGGACAGTCGACGAGACGATAGAACCGACGTACGTCGTCAACGCTGCCGGTGCATGGGCCGGCGAAGTCGCGTCACTGGCCGGCCTCGACGTGTCGATGGCACCGTCACGCGGCGTGATGGTGTCGGTGGATTACGACAGGGCAGGACCAGTCTTGAACCGCTGTCGGGATCCCGACGACGGCGACATCGTCGTCCCCCACGAGTCCGAGGCGGTGCTGGGAACTACCAGCGTGCCCGTGTCGGACCCCGACAACTACGAAACGGCCGACTGGGAGGTCGAACGATCCATCGAGGAGTGTGCAGCGATGCTTCCCCCAGTCGGCGACGCCCCGGTCGTCCGGAAATGGTGGGGGGTTCGGCCACTGTACGCCCCCGACGAAGGCAAAGGCGACCGCAGGGGCATCTCACGCGGGTTCTTCTGTCTCGACCACACCGAGGACGGCGTCGGGAACATCACCAGCGTCGTCGGCGGCAAACTGACCACCTACCGACAGATGGCAGAAGCGGCGACCGACCAGGTGTGTGAGAAACTCGGCGTCGACGCGGGCTGCGAGACGGCAAGCCGGCAGTTACCGGGTGCAGACGATCCGGACAGACTCGACGAGTTCGTGGCGAGATACGACGGGCAGGGACCGACTGACGAGGACGTAGTGGGGTGACATCCTCCGCGCCGTTAATGGCGCGGCTTCCCGGCATGGGAATACCAGCTAAGTACGGCTGTTGCTGGTAGAGGGTTCCGACCCGTGGAAGGTCGAGAGGGTCATCTGCGAGGGTTCCTCGCTCGTCTCTCGGTGGGTCCTGGCGCTGTCACAGGCGCTCCCATCCCGTGAGATGTCATTGCCCGCCGGTTTCAGCAGCAGGCTCTCACCCCACGGGTCGTGGCGGTCAGCGATGTTGACCGCCGCGTTGATGTCTGCGTGATACTCCGACACCCAACACTCGTCATTCGTACATCGGAACTCGTCGCCGTTCCGGTACCCGATGTGACTGCACTCGTGACACGTCTGACTCGTGTACTCCGGTCGAATGTAGCTAACCGGAAGTCCAGCCTCTCGCGCTTTGTGCTTGATACGCTGTTGGAGCCGAGCGAACGCCCATGCGTGGAGTCGCCGGTTCATCCACTCGCCGTAATCGAGGTCTTCGCGGATGTACGAGAGGTCTTCCAGCACGAGGACCGGCTTCTCGAACTGATGGGCGTACTCGACGGCACGTCGAGACGCCTTCTCGATGATGTCAGTAAGTGCGTTCTGGTAGTGGTCGAATCGCTCGTCAATCCGCCACTCGGCGGCGTCACGCTCTTGGAGCCGTTTCAGCGTCGTGAACATCTCTTTGCGAAGGTGCCGAGCGTGACCACCGTTGATGAGTAGTGGGTCGGTCGGAGTACCCTGCTCGCAGGCACAGCCCGCGAGCAGGTGGGCTTCACCAATATCGAATCCGACTGGTGTTACGTCGTCGTCGGTTGGTTCGTAGTCCGCTTCTTCGACGGGAAACTTGACGGTGACGTGGAGCGTCCACGACGTGCGGTGTTGTTGCAGTCGGAGTTGCCCCCTGAAGCGTCACCGTGTACGAGGTCGTGCCACAGGCCTTCTTGCGCGGGATTGATGCGAAGCGGTATCCAGAAATTCGTCCCGTGGCCGGGTTGGGGTGCCCACCACGTAAACTCGTAGTCTCGCTCCGCCGAGTGGTCGAACTCGGCGGCTTGGTTTGTGAGCCGAACCGGGTGGTCGTCGTCTAGCTCCTGTGCGTTGTAGGTGTCGTGGAGTTGCGGGACGTAGTTGCACAGTGCCGCTTTCGCCTGATACGGCAGGTCGTAAGGCGTCACCACGTCGCTGGTTGCGTCCATCGTGTCACACCCGGCGTCAAACGCCTCGTGTAGCCCCTCACGGTAGGTGTCGAGCAAGTCACACAGTTTCCGCTCCTTGTGTGCTGTCGGTGGGGCGAATGTCGCTTCCAGCGTTTTCGTGGTTGTTGCCGTCATGTTACTGGTCGTCCACGTAGTCCATCAGCACGTCAATACTCACTTGGCCGGTCGTGGCGAGGAAGTATCCCGGTTGCCAGAACGCATCTTTGAGCGTCTGTGTCACTTCAGGGAACTCCTTGCGAACGCGGCGAGAGGTGACGCCTTTGAGCGAGTTGATGAACTTCGTGAGGTCTGTGGTTGGTTTGGTCTGAAACAGGATGTGAACGTGGTCGGTACCGCCGTCCACATTCTTGATGTCGGCCTCAAAGTCATCTGCAATATCGTAAGCGATTTCAACGACACGCTCAAGCCGCTCATCGGTGAGAATGTCGGCACGGTACTTCGTGACGGTCACGAAGTGATACTGGAGCGCGTACACTGTGTGCGACTCGGTTTGCAGATGATACTCCATTTGGCCTCACGAAAAATGAGCACCCAAGCCAAATAACTCTCGTGACATCGGGTATTCAGTAAGGAGAAACCGAGTGGTTTGTCGCACAGAGCTTACGCGATTCACTCCCGTCCTCAGAACGCGAAGCGTTCTGATGCGCGAACGAGACGCTTCGCGTCTCGTCAACGCCCTGTCCGCTCCTCGGTTCCGACAGATCGTCCGAACACTCGCCACTCACGGGAAGGGCGGGATTCTCTCGCTGAATCAAGATAGAGCTACAGCGGCATTTGCACGTCTTCACTCACCTGACCGCGCGACTGCGTGTGGTCAACGGTCAGCGCGGTACCACACTGGTGGCAGATACTGTCGGCCGTGGCCGACGGTTTACGGAGACGACGTGCAAGCCAGGGGATAAAATAAAGGAGTATACGGTATCGTCATATAATTTTGAGAGAGAAGTACACCGTCTTTATCCTCTCTTCGAGCTTCTAATATCTTTTTGCCAGTTCTACTACTATATTTCCATGTTACGAATCTAAAATCCCCCTTCTATATTTCCTACTCTATTTTTCACCGCATAGTTGTCGTTTCGCACTCACGGTGAGCGATTTGCGGGTGCTCGTTGACGAATGTCGTGCAGGTTCGACGACCAGTTGCACGGTGGTGGGACATTCCACAGTCTCATCGCCGTCGCGGTCGAAAGCGTTCGAGAGGTGTCAATGACACACAGGTGCCAGACCGGGGGCGGCCGTCAGTAACACGAGTACAGCTGTTATTTTTGTGAAGACACAGGTCTCAGCAGGTTTGTTCTCATGAAGAGACCAGGATCGCGAATTTCTTTCCCGGCAGTACACACGCGTACGCGAGGGCGTGCAGTCGCACGGGAATGCCGGTCGAAAGAGTCGGTTCGGTCGCTCGTCAACCCAGTTCGACGAACAGCAAAACACGGTGACGACACCCCTGTCGTACGGATTATTGTAGCGATTTACCGGTGATCGTCGCCACGGGGTAGACGATCACCGGTAAGCAACTACAATAAACCGTATCAGGCGGTCGACGGTTCGTCGACGAGCGCAGCGATATCCTCGTCGAGTTGCTGGTACAGCGTCTCAGCGCGACGTTCCTCCGACGGCGTCAGTTCCCGGATCGGTGCTCGGACGGAGCCACCGTGTAGCCCGGCGAGTTCGAGTCCCTTTTTGACCGCGGGAACGCTCAGTGCGCCGGGGATATCGTTGTCCGTGCCACGCGAGTCCCGGAACTGCTGGTAGGGCAGGCAGATGTTCCGGAGACGCCTGGCCCGAGACCAGTTCTTGTTCGTGAGCGCATCGAACAGTGCGAACCCGACTTCCGGTCGGAAGTTGCTGACGCCGGCCGAAAACCCCTCGCAACCTTCGATCCACATGGAGGGGGCCATCGGTTCTGCGAGGCCGTTGACCCAGACCACGTCGTCAGCACCGGCCTCGACCGCGGCCCCGAGTTTCGTCGTGTCCGAGATGGCATATTTGATCGCAACGATGTCGTCGATGGTTGTCAGATCAGCGAGATACTGGGCAGCGGGATCGAAGCCACGTACGTAGGGAACGAGCGGGCGGTCCGTGGCCTCGCCCAGTGTCGAATAGTATTCGAGTAGCCCGCGTTCGTGGAGATACGTGTGATCCGGTGGCATGATCATCATCGCGTCGACACCGATGTCGTCGTACGCCTCGATCAGTTCGATGGCATCACCCGTACTGCCGCCGACACCGGCGAGAACAGACGCGTCCGCTGGCAGCGCCGAAACACTCGTTTCGGCAATTTCGATTCGTTCGGGCTGTGACAGCGAGTGGTATTCACTGATGTTTGCGACCGCCAGAAACGAATCGACGCCTCGGTCGGAGAGCGACCGGGCGTTCGACGCCAACTTTCCGTGTTCGATGTTTGTGTCGTCGTCGAAGGGCGTCAGAAGGCCAGCCGAAACGCCGCGCAGTTTCGATTGGACCGCTTGCTCATTCAGAGGCATGGTAGTTACAACGCCCACAAAATATCATAAGTGCTTTGTTATCGGCATGCACCTCCCGAAGAAACACGTCAACCTGTTCGACCAGCACAACGAGGCAACACGTCTCTGTCAGACTGTTTGTTGTAACTGTTTACCGCTGATTCGCCACACCGTGTCGGCGAACCAGCGGTGATGACTGACAACAAACAGTTCAGTCGGCCCGGTACTGTTCGACTGCACCTTCGTCGATGTCAATACCGAGTCCGGGGCCATCGGGGACGGCGAGTTCGCCGCCCGTCGGATCGAGCGGTTCTGTCAGCAGGTCGTGACGGAGCGGGTTCTCACTCCGGTCGAACTCGAACAGGACAGTCTGTGTCGACCGATCCGAACGCATCGGGTAGGCCGGCACCGTAGCGATGTACTGGAGCGCGGCGGCGACGCCCACGGCGCTGTTCCAGACGTGGGGTCTGACCTGGACATTGTTCGTCGTGGCGAGTCGCGAGAGATACCGAGCCTCGGCGAAGCCCCCACAGCGTCCCAGATTCGGCTGGACGATATCGACGACGTTCTCCCGGACGAGATCCGAAAACTCGAACCGGCCATGGTGGGCCTCGCCGGCAGCCAGCGGGATATCGACAGCGTCCCGGAGTCGTCGATAGCCGCCGAAGTCTTCCGGCGGGACTGGCTCCTCGATCCAGGTCAGGTCGAACTCCTCGATAGCACGGATCGAATCGAGCGCCGCCGTCGCCGTGTAGTTGCCGTTGTAGTCGACCATCAGGTGCGCGTCGTCGCCCAGGCTCTCGCGGGCCGTCCGAACCCGGTACACGTCGTCCTCGACCGAGCGACCGATCTTGATCTTGGCAGCGGTAAAGCCGTCTTCGCGTGCGGTCTCTATTGGTTCGGCGGGATCCTGTCCCCATTCGGTGATGTACATCGTCGACGCGTAGGGCGTCACCGTCTCGCGTGACCGGCCGGCCAGCAGTTCCCGAACCGGCCTGTCGAGGGCTTTCCCGCGAAGGTCCCAGAGTGCGACCTCGACGCCCGTCAGCGCCGCCTGTACGAACGCCTGCCGGCCGAAGTGGTATCCGCCGATCTTGCCGGTGTAGACGTCGTCTGCCAGGGACTCGGCGTCCCACGGGGTGAGTCCGACGACGGCATCGGCAAACACCTCCTCGACCAGCGTCGCGACCGTCCGCGGGGGTGCGAAGGCTTCCCCCCACCCGACGGTCCCGTCCTCGGCTGTGAGTTTGACCAGTGTCGCTGTCCGGGTGTCGGTCACGCCCCGCGTTCCGCCCAGGCCACGGCCATCACCCAGCGGGTGTTCGAGGGGTATCGCCTCGAGGGATGCAACGTGCATACGCCGGCTACAGCCACACGATGCAAATAATTTTCGGGGGGACGCGTCCATCACCGTGCTGTTCACCACAATATGCATGTGCCTCTCAGCGAACACGGAACGTATGCGCATCACCGACCTCGAAGTAGTGCCCGTCGCACACCGTGAGCCACCGCTCCGGAACTCGTGGGGTGCCCACAGCGAACTCGCCGCACGGACTATCGTTCGAGTGACTGCGGCCGACGGAACGACCGGCATCGCCGAAACGTACGGCGATCTATGACCTGCTGGGGAAAGCAACCGGCCAGCCCGTACACGCGCTGCTGGGCGGCAAAGTCCGGGACAGCGTCGAGTACTCGGCGTATCTCTTCTACAAGTACGCCGATTCAGAACCATCGACCGCGGCGATCACGCCACAGGAAGTCCGCTCGCCCGAGGCGATGGTCGAGGAGGCCGGCGAGTTCGTCGACACGCACGGGTTCGACGTGCTCAAACTGAAGCGCCACGTCGACTATCCGATTGCGACCAACATGTTCGTCACCGGGTTCGACGACGTTGCGCCCGCCATGGACCCCCCATCGGTCGATATCATCCTGAGCGACCACCATTACTGGGGTGGGCTCTCCGGGAACCTGGAACTCGACAGGGTCGCGGACACGCTCGACCTCGGCGTCGGGATGCACTCGAACTCCCATCTCGGCGTGAGTATGGCCGCGATGGCCGACGCCTCGACCGAGGAGTGGCTTCCGAACAAACCGATCTGGTGAGAGTTCGGCGGTGCGTCCCACTCCTCGCCGTTGTCCCGTGGGTCGTACCCGAGTCGCTCGCGGGCGTAGTCGATAGAGAACCACCGGCGGTCGTTGTCACTGACGCCATTGAAGACGCCGTACTCGACAGCGTCGTCCTGCAGACAGCAGTCGACCTGGTGGGCGAAATCCCGACGAGACTGCCACATCGCCTTCATCCGGCGCACCGCCCGGTCGTACTCCGGACTGTCGCGCTCGATCTCGCCGTCTTCGACAGCCTTCTCCGCATCGCCGTAGGGGTGGTCGTACTCCGGATCTCTCACAGAACAGATGCGCAACGCATAGCACTGCGTGGGATAGTCGTGCGTCTCGATGTACTGGCGTCCCAGTGCCTCGCCGAAGGCCTTGCTCGACCCGTAGTAGGAGTCCGGACGAACCGGGTCCTCGTGCGTGAGTTTCAGGTCGAAACCCAGGTCGTACAGCTCCGGCGCGAACTCCTCCTCGTACATGCCCATGACGTGGTTTGTCGAACCGAACACGACGGACTCGACACCTGCCTCCCGGGCGGCCCTGAGGACGTTTTGCGTCCCGACGATGTTGGATTCGAGAACCTCGTCCCAGGTCCCGTCGGTGAAGGGGTATGCTGCGAGATGGACAACGGCGTCCATCCCGTCGAACGCGGGCCTGATCGCCTCGAAGTCGCCCACGTCGGCGACGTGTGTATCGTACTCGCCGTAGGAATGGTCCTCGTCGCGGTCAGAGCGGTTCAGATACGTGAACTCGTAAGCCGGATCGTCGTGCAGGTGATCGATGATCGCCGTGCCGACGCGACCGTACGAGCCGGTGATCAGTACATCCATGTCCCCAACGTCGCCGCCCACTGTTATAAGTCCGGGTGATGGCCGTGGCAGTCACTCGGGCACGACAGTCGCGGCCTTCGAACTCGTCGACGAGCGACGCGAGAAGGCGACGTATCTCGGCTCCTGGCACTTCGCGAGGGACGAGTGGCCGGCGGCCGCTGAGTGCATCGTCGAGAACGTCGGCAACGACCGGGCCGAGAAGGCCATCTCCGATCAGTATCCACTCCAGGAAACGGCCGTTCGGGAGGCCTTCTAACGCTTCGACAACCACGAGACACAGAAGGTCGTGCTCACTCCCTGAGAATTGATCATGTGGGCGATCTCTGAGCCCAAGCGGTGGTCGCACTGGATCGTGATCCGGGGCGTTCGTCCACGATAGTCACAGGTGCTGGGTTGCTTCTTCATAAAAGCGCTGCCGCAGCCCTTGAGTGACAAAATAACCATCTGCCGTAGCACATACATCCTGAAACTGCCGCTATAGGTACTATATCTCTGCTTATATTTCCGAATTTGGATTATCCGTTTCTATAATTCCTCTCTACGTTGTTTTTATCGTGCGTTTTAACTCTGTATTTTTGAATATGTGCCCGGGTCACGGCGAAACAAATGTATGCAAAAATCGTGTTCAGAGATCACCACAGATAGATCTCGTACGACGGCGAGTGAAGACACGTTCAGCGAACAAACAAGCCGGATGTCAGTTCGCAGTCCTGTATCAAACGAAACTGAACTCGGCGGTCGTATCGCTCTCTCGGCGCGACTGATGGAGCCGCTCGGCGAGCGAAATATCGAGAGCGCCCAATCCGATCGGAACGAACAGGATGTGGTCGTCACGCGACAGGGACCGGTGGTACTGGTCGATCAAGATATCCCCGATCGTCGCATCGATGTCTGTCGCCGTCAGTTCGCCTCGACCGACCGCATCGGAGAGCGCGCCCCGTTGCAGGCACTGCTCCGTCTGGTCTACCACGACGTGGTCGGCACCGAAGATGGCTTCGTCCGGAAGCTCCTGATACGATCCGAGCGCGATGACGAATGCGGCGTCGTCGAGCCACGCCGCTTCCAGTACGGGCGATTTGGAGTCGGTGGCTGTGATCACTACATCCTGTTCGGCGGCTTCCGTAGCGGTCGTCGCGACGGTAATGTCGGCATCCGTCTGTGGTGTCAGTTCGGAAGCAAACTGACGTGCACGATCGCCGTCGATGTCGAACACGTAAAAGTCATCGACAGAATGGAAATGATCGATGACTGATATTTGAAACTCGGCCTGAAAGCCTGCACCGAAAACACCGATCGCCGAGGGAGTACCCGGACAGAGGTGTTTGAGGCCGACGACGGACTGGAGCGCTGTTCGGACACCGGTAAGGTACATCCCCTCCATTACGGCTTTGAACCGGCTATCAGTCGGATCGAACAGCAGGATTTGGGAACTAATCGGGACATCGGAGTCGACGTTCCAGGTCGCGACCGCCCATTTCAGCCCGACGGTTTCCAACCAACCGACGTACGCGGGCATATCGATCGAGAAGGCATCCATGTGTGGCCACTCGCCGTCATCGCCCAGATGCATGGTCATTTTCGGTGGGTTCAACACCCGACCGGAAGCGAACTCGGCGTACGTTTTCTCGACGGTTGCCAGCGACTCGTCGAGATCTAACTGCTGTTCGACATCGTCCCTGGAGTACAATTTTGTCGTCATTTTTATATTTGCTGACGTATCGTGGTACGTGGAGAGTTTCGGTCCGAGGTGTTACAATCGAGTGCTGATGGAGTACGGTAGCCATCGAACGTCGATACACATCTGATCGCACGACGGTACTGCGATCAGTGTGTAAGTCGTTTCGATCGTTGTAGCCTATGGATCGGTTCGATAGACGACCTTTTCGTGCGTGTAAAACTCGTAGGCCCGCTGTCCCATCTCTTTCTTTTGCTCCGAGGAAGAGGCCTTCATGCCCCCGAACGGCAGTTGAATCTGCGAACCCGTCGTCGTGCCGTTCACTTTGACGACGCCCGCTTCGATATCTTCGGTGAACCTCCGGGACAGCGCCATGTCGGCGGTGTAGATACTGGCCGACAGCCCGAAGTCGACGCCGCTGGCCACATCGACTGCCTCGTCGAAGTCAGACACTTCGAGTATAGCGAGTACCGGCCCGAACACCTCTTCCTGGGCGATCCGCATCCCGGGATCGACATCCCCGAAAACGGTCGGCTCGATAAAGTACCCCGAATCGAGGCCGTCCGGTCGACCGCCGCCCGTGAGGAGCTTCGCACCCTCGTCTTTTGCGATCCGCACGTAATCGAAGTTCGTCTCGTCTTCGCCGGCCGATACTGCCGGCCCCATATCGGGATCGTCCATCCCCGGACCGATACTGAGCGCCTCGGCGCGGTCGACGACAGCGTCGGTTACGTCCTCGGCGACATCCTCGTGGACGATCAAACGACTCGTCGCCGTACACGCTTGTCCTGTCAGCCCAAACGCGCCGGCAATCACAGCGTCGGCAGCTGCGTCGAGGTCGGCATCGGGAAGGACGACGAGGGGATTTTTCCCGCCCATCTCCGTCTGGACGGGGATGCCACGTTCGGCCATGGCTGCAGCGATGTGTCGTCCGGTTCCAGTCGATCCGGTAAAGGAGATGCCGTCGATGCGTTCGTGCGTCGTCACCTCGTCGCCAACAGTCGAGCCGGGCCCGATGACGAGATTGACCACACCGTCCGGGATCCCCGCCGCTTCGAGGAGTTCGACGAGGCGCTTGGCGATCGTCGGCGTCTCCGAAGAGGGTTTGAACACCACCGCGTTCCCCGTCACGAGTGCTGTCGCAAGTTTCCAGGACGGGGTTGCTATCGGAAAGTTCCACGGCGTGACGAGCGCAACGACGCCCAGGGGCTCCCGGAACGTGTAGGTGAACGTCCCGGGATCGTTCGATGGCACCGTGTCCCCCGTTGCCGTTCGGGCATAACTCGCGAAAAAGCGGAAAATCTCGGCGGCTCTGGACACCTCTGCACGACTCGAAGAGAGCGGCTTGCCTTCCTCGTGCGTGAGGGTTTCGGCGAGGTCATCTACGTTGTCCTCGATGCGGTCTGCCGCGTCGTACAGGACCGCGTCGCGCTCGTCGGGAGTCGCCGCCGCCCAGCCCTTCGATGCGGCGTCGGCGGCTTCGACAGCGCTCGCGGCCTGCGCTCGATCCGCCTGGGAGATGGTGCGGATCGGTTCTTCGGGGTCCGCCGGGTTCCGTACCGCCAGCTGCTCGTCGCTTTGACCTGTCTGCCATTCACCGTCGATATACTGATATTGTGTACCGGTCATCGTGATGTCTCGGTGGTTGAGACGAGACTGCTGGATCGGTGCCGATCCGGTAACAGCATCCGCTGGCTCTCGTCTCGAACCGGTCCTACCAGAACTAACAGAAGAAAATTATAAAAAAATTCCGGTGTGGCGACTACTCGTTGATATCGAATCCCGCACCCTGATACGAGCCTTCGAATTCTGGTGCCAGTACGCCACTACTGTAGTCGAACACGTCTCGCCAGACCGACGCTTCGACCTCGATACCGTTTTCGAGCAGCGTTTCGACCCGGTCTCGAATGTCTTCGGGATGGAACCGTCTCGTGAATCCACGATCAGTGCCTTCGACGGCCGACTCGACGACACCACGACAGCCGTCGGCGTACCGCTGGTGTGTCGGGTCGACACAGATTGTCACGAGTCCCGTGACCTCGTGTTCTGGCTCGACCGGCGTGACTGCCCCCTCTAGGAGTCTCGCGATCACGTGCTTTTCGGCCGGGAGACGGTCACCCGTCGACCCCTTGCACAGCGCCCGGACGAGCGAACTGTGGCCGGCTCCGCTGTGCGTGCTCGACACGAAGTCCACGAGTCGGGCATAACTCTCCGATCTGGACGTGAGTTCCGCCTCGACGATGTGGGGATACGGGTCGTCGGGAACGCCCACGACGGTGCCGGAACTCGTCTGATCGGCGTACAATGTCAGCGAGATGTATCCCCGTTCGCCGGCCCGGAACGACTGATGGCCGAGCGAGGACAGCGTCGAGTCCTCGTCCCGGAGCGGCGCGTAGACGACGCCGAGTCCGTTCTGACTCGCCAGCGAACAGCACAGATCGACCGCGGGATTGACCGAGACGATTCCCGGCTGGGAACCGCTGTCGATGACGGCAATCTCGTCACAACGGTCGAGGGAGAGTCGGCTCCGGTCGAACGTTTCGAGTTCGTCCAGCAGATCGAAGAGCGTAGTAAACCCCGTTCCGCGGTACGCCTCCTGCCACCAGAGCGTCTCGGCGTTCGCTCGTGCGGGACCCGCGTCGAATCCGGCGGCTATGAAGCATCGTTCGGTGAGGTCGAGTACCTCGCGGACGCTCAGATGCATTAGCGCCCCCTCCAGTGGTCTGCCCGCTCGGGCTTCTCGGGATACAGCCAGTAGGAGTCGTCACCGCGTCGGACGTCGACCGGGAGCGGTGCGCCCTGGAAAAACGTGCCTCGCACCCATCCCTTCGACTTCGGGTGTGCCTTCTGGATCCCCCAGATCGCCTTGAGACACGAGATCAACGACAGGGGGACGAATTCCGCGTCCAACGGGTTCGTCCGGATCTCCGCGTACGGCAACGCGTGCACGGTCTGTATCCGTTCGACGATGCCCCGGTGGTCCGGGTGCTGGAGCAGGAACTCCCCGACGGTCTCGCTCGGACGGTGTTGCTGGAGGTCAAGTTCGAGTCGCTGTACTTGCCGCGCAATATCGATGGGGAACTCGTACTCTTCGTAATCGTGCTCGCCTCTGATTCCGAGTCGGGGTTCTTCGCTGTCGATAGAGCGATACCAGAAGTATCGTTGAGATCCTGGTTCGGTCATATCGATGTCGAGGGCCCACCGGTAGCGTTCCGAAAGCAGCGACTGCAGCTGTTCGAGAGTCATTCCGGGCACGATATCGCTCTTTTCGGTGACAGTAAGCGTGTTCTCGAGCCCGTCAGTGACCTCGGGATGGACATCGAGTACCAGGGAATGGAGTACCTCCTGGGTCCCCGTCGTCAGGTTGTCTTCAGTCCACTGGCAAAGCTCCGCCCAGGAGGTCGACGGCGTGTTCTCGCTACAGTGTGTCGGAAGTTTCCGGGCGATCCGCTCCAGTTCGTCGGCGATCCGGTCTTTCGCAACGAAGTACTCCTTCGTGTCGCTCTCGTCCTCGCGGAACCACGCCGTTGCCCTCGTAAGCAGCGACTGGAACTGATCGATCTCGTCACTCGTGGGCGAAATCGTCTTCACCCGTCCCAGCGCGACTTCCCGAGCGCGGAGCCAGGTGTGCATCAGTTGGGGGTGATTGATCACGTAGTGGATGATGCCGATTCCCGAGGAGTTTCCCGTGCCGAGATACCGTTTGATGTCGTAATCCAGCGTAGCGGCGTTCGCGCTTCTCTCGGCGGCCATCTCTTCGGCGACGTCGAAACCGTAGATCCTCAGCAGCCAGATAGTGAGCATCTGGGCCATGTATGGCCCGCTCAGCGGATGGTCGTTGTTCATTGCCTTGAATTCTTTCGTCCCGTTAAGACCGTTCCCGTAGTACCCGGACGAGCGGGTGAGATAGCCGCCCCTCGCCAGCCGTTCGATATCGGGCTGGTGGTCCGCGGCGAGTGAGTCTACCACGTGATCGAAGACGGAACTCCTGTTTCCGCGCGTCCAGATCAGGATATCGGAGGTCGCACGGCCTTCCCGGACTTTCGGGAGTTCCTCGTACTGGATGTCCATCAATTCGGGTGCGGGGTCGCCGTCACAGAGGAATCCCCACATATCCCAGTCCTCCGCGACGATCCGGCCAGTGTGTGCACCCTCCTGGGACTCGTGGGAAAACACGCCGAAGGAGAACCGGTGAGACGGCGTTTCAATCGCGTAGACGGCCCGTCCGACCCCGTTTTCGTCGTATCCGCCTCGAGATCGACTGATGTCCCACTGCTCCTCGGTCATCTTGTCCATCATCAGGCGTGCGAAGCTCAGGCGGGTCTGTTTGAGTGCGGCGAGCCGCTCCGGCTGCATCAGGTCTGACGGATCACGGAGCGATCCCGGATCGTACCGATACGTTTCTCTGTTCGACGACATTTAAGTACGAGTTCCGCCGGTCCACTGTTAAAATCTTCGATCATAATTCGTTTAGGTACGTCGTTCGGAAGTGACATACCCCTGACCAAAATTATAAGTGATTATCGATGACAAATAGGAGTAGAAATCGTATGTCCGGATCATCAGATACGGGAATTGTCAGTGAATTCATCGACGAGATCGACCCGATTCCGTTCGTGGTCGGTGCGTCGGTGACGGTAGCGTTCGTGCTCGTTGCCGGTTTCAGAACCGACTGGATGAGCCAACAGTTGAACACGGCGTTTCAGGTATTCGGTCAGGGCCTCGCGTGGATGTATCTCGGATCGATGACCGCCCTGCTGGTCATCGGAGTGTACCTGATGTTGAGCAAGTACGGGCGAATCAAACTGGGCGACGGGGAGCCCGAATACGGGTACTTCTCCTACGTCGCGATGTTCTTTTCTGCGGGCTTATCGGCCGGCATCGTCTTTTTTGGCCCGGTCGAAGCACTCACGCACTACAGTAGCCTACCGCCGCTGTTCGCCAGCGGTGCCGAAGCAGGGACACAGGGAGCAATGGTACCAGCACTCGCCTACAGCATCTTCCACTACGGGGTGCACGCGTGGGGCGGCTACCTCGCGATCGGCATTCCAGTCGCGTACTACGCGTACAATTACGGGATGCCGATGCGAACCTCGACGGCCATCGCCCCGCTGCTCGGCGAGGAGAACCTCGACGGCATCGTCGGCCAGATCATCGACACGCTCGCGGTCGTCGCGACCCTCGGCGGTATCGCGACTGGACTCGGATTCATCTCCCAGCAGTTGCTGTCAGGGGTCACGTACCGAACCGGCATTCAGTTCGGCGACATAGAGACGATCGCCGCCGTAGTCGGCATCACGGTCATTTTCACCCTCTCTCTGGTCGTCGGGATCGATCGAGGTATCAAGCGGCTCTCGGATTTCAACATCGTGATGATGGTGGTCCTGCTGATCGTCGCCCTCGTTCTCGGCCCGACGCTGAGCGTGTTGAACACCGGTGTTGCAGCCCTCGGAACGTACGTCCAGAACATCGGCCAGATGAGCTTCTTCACTGGCATGAGCGCTGATGGCGGAGCGACCTGGACCTCGTTTTGGACGGTCTTTTATTGGTCGTGGTGGATCGCGTGGGCCCCGTTCGTCGGACTCTTCCTGGCTCGGATCTCGAAAGGGCGAACGGTCCGGGAAGTGCTCTTTACCGCACTGATTACGATGACCGGCGTGTCGTTCGTCTGGTTTACCGTCGTCGGCGGCACTTCGATGTGGCTCCAGAACTCCGGCGCCGTCGACATTCTCGGTGCTGTCGGCAACTTCGGCAACGGCGTTGCCGGTTACGTTCTCTTCGAGTCGTTCCCGCTCGGTGACCTGTGGGGAACGATCTTCCTCATTCTGGTCATCACCTTCTTTGCGACGTCTGCAGACTCCTCGACCCTGGCAGTCGCGTTCCTGACCACAGGTGGCAAAGAGGACCCGTCCAGCCTCAACCGTGTGTTCTGGGGCGTGCTTCAGGGTGTCATCGCGTCCATCCTCATCGTCCTCGGCGGTGCGAGTGCGCTCCGGACATCGGTGATCATCACCGGCGCGCCGTTCGCCATCGTGTGTCTCGTGTCGTTCGCATACTTCCTCATCAGGATCGGGCGGGATCACGAAGCGATCGTGTTCGAATCGGGCGTCGAAGCGTTCGACCGGTCCGAACGTGAAGTCAGTACTGAAGAAGAAAGCGTCGCGTCCGTCGACGACTGATCGATCAGCTCGCATCCCGTCGATGGGTCTGATGTCGTCGACAATCAATTATTAATACCGTCGGCCATTTGATCGAAGTATGACCGACGAGAGGGCCGTCTTCGATTACGCAGCGTCTGCTCCATGGGAGCAGGCGATCACCGCGCACGGCGGTATCGACGAGATCAACCACCACATCAGACGGATGGTCGACGAGGGGGCCTCGAAAGACGAGTGCTGGGAACGGATCTGGGACCACGAGGTCCGCCAGTTCGAAACCGACCCGTCGGTTCGCACCGCCGTCCGGGACATCTACCAGACGGCGGGGGTAGACCTCGTCAGCGTGACGCCGTGGGTCCACGAGACGGGAACGTCAGAGCACCTCGGTCAGCGGCGTGACCTCGCCAGATGGCAAGTCCGGTTCGACGCCGCCGAGTGGCTGGACAAAGTAACGTCACCGGAAGAGGCCCGACGCGTGGCGGGGAGCGACGCGGTGGGAGTGATCCTGAATACACAGAACGTCGGTGGAGCAATCGACGGTTCCGTCGATACCATCGATATTCTGTACAACGAAGGCGTCAGGATTTTCCAACTCACGTACAATTACCAGAATCTGGTCGGGACCGGCTGTAACGACCCATCAGCGGGCGGTCTCTCGGCGTTCGGTCGGGACGTCGTCGATCGGATCAACGAACTCGGCGGCATCGTAGACGTCTCACACTGCGGCAAACGGACGACACTCGATACGATCGAGTACTCCGACGACCCCGTCGCCGTCACCCACGCCAGTTGCCAGGCCGTCGCAGACCACTACCGTGGGAAGTCCGACGAGGAAATCGAAGCGCTGGCCGAGGCCGACGGGTATATGGGTATCGTCTCGCTCCCGTGGTTCATCGCGCCGGGCGAACCTGCACCGACGCTTGACATATTGCTCGATCATCTCGAACACGCCGCGTCCATCCTTGGCACTGACAGGATCGGTCTCGGAACTGATTTCTTCCCCGCCGATACGCGATTCCCGGAGGAACTGCTCGCATACTACAAAGAGCACATCATCGAACTCGGGTTCGACCGGGAGAAGGTCGAACGCCGATCGATCGCCGACGGGATCGGAGCGTTCGAAACGTACGAAGACTGGCCAGTCATCCGGAGCAAGCTCCGGGAACGCTTCTCCCCGCCAGCGGTGGAGGGGGTCCTCGGCGAGAACTTCCTCGACTACTGGGAACGTGTCGTGTAGGCGTTGCAGACCCGGTAGACGATCCGTCTGGCGGGCTCTCGGCAGCGGTCCCGAAATTATAATTATACGTTTAATTCTACGAATACCGAATTCACTCGGGGAGCGGTCAGAAAGACTGAATAAACGTATTAGTCGTTCCAGCATCTACGTGGAGTATGGGACTGGACGAGCCTCCGAAACGCACGGTCAAAACGGCGGAAACGATATTCGGAATCGTCGAATTTCTTCTGGAGAACGGTGGGTCGGGCGTCAAAGAAATCGCGGAGAGCCGGGAAATGGCAGAGAGCACCGTTCACAGTCATCTGGCCACCCTGCAGGACCAGGAATACGTGGTCAAAGACGGGACCACGTACCGACTGAGCCTGAAGTTTCTGGACCACGGGATCCGCGCGCGCGACGAACTACCACTGTCCAGTGCAGCACGGCCAGTGATCGAAGCGCTCTCGAAGGACACCGGTGAGGTCGCGTGGATCGTCGTCGAGGAACACGGTCGAGCGGTGTACCTGATGCGGAACAGCGGCGAGAAGGCAGTCCAGACTCGGGGGCGGGTCGGACGACGGACGACGATGCACGATATCGCAACGGGAAAAGCGATTCTCGCTCACCTCCCGGAGCC
>PXRO01000036.1:8140-38899 GCA_003021685.1 Halobacteriales archaeon QS_4_62_28 | reverse complement strand
CACTCCGAATTAACGCCTGTGGAGACTGCACTCCCTGTGGATACCTCGGTGTCTGCAAAGTGCGTCGTGGAAGTAGGAAGCCCCACCCTCAAGCGCGAGCCGTCAGGTGAGCGGTAGGGTGAGGTAGTTCACTGGTGTCATAGGATGTCATAGAAGAACTCGTAAGTTGGTTAATTTCAGAGCCGCCGAGACAGATTAATATGTTCAGTAGATGTGCGAATTGATCACTAAGGTTCCTACCAGTTTCAGATGATGTTCAGAGTCCCGTGCAAGATGGAGGGCGCGTCTCGGTCATGTAACAGATTACCGGGTGTCGGTCGCAGTACCCGGTTCAGAACGCCTCGTCGATGTACGCGAGAACCCGGTTCACCCGAACAGAGTCGTACGTCCAGAGGCCGCGGTAGACGTTTGATCCTGTTTGGATGGCGACCATGGCGACGTGGGTGGGGAGACGGTCGCCTACAGTGGTCCCCTCGGCCGCGCGGAACGCGAGTACCCACGAGCGGCGGTACGGTGCGGTATTATCACTGTGGACGGACAGATTCAAATCCGACACGACAGTCGGATCGTCCGCGACGCCGTAGACGTGCGTCTCGACATCGCTCTTACCGAGCCACTCGTACAGCGTTTTGGTTCCGTACTCGTCGTCGAGGAGCGACAGCCGCTGGAAGGCGGTGTGGAGCTGGCCCGTTCCCGTCGAAAGCGCCAGATGTTCGATAAACCGGGAGATAAGAGTCAACAGGAGCTTCTCTTTGTTCGAGGCGGGAAAGCCCCTGACGGTGAATTCAACGTCGTTCAACCCCGTCAACACGTCGGGGAATCGCTCCGGATCGATGGGCCGTGCCGCCGTCCGATATCGATCGACGTTGACCAGCAGGAACGACGCTTCGAGCGCTTCGAACGGTGAGGTTGTGACAACCCTCCCTTCGTCGATTAGGCAGATCAAATCGTCAGTTCCATTCGGAACTTGCCGCTCGGCGACCGTAACATCCTGCGTGGCGAACGCGTTTTTCAGGAGGGTAGCAAGCGGTTCTGGTCCCGTCCGGTTGAGCAACAGGAGCGTCTTCTCAGATGTTGGAACCTCATCGATAAAGTCGGGCAACGATTCTGGCGGCGCGCTCACGTATCATGATGTTTGTTCACATAAAAAAGCGTTCGCCTGAGTTGGGATCAGTGTTTACGGATTTGACATACCAGTAGTTGGTAGCGCGGTTTCTTTATTCATTTTTGGGAGTGGAAGAACCGGAACCGCTGAGCGGCATTTCAGAAAAGTATTACAAAGAATAAAGTATTACTAAATGATACCCATTACGTATGAGCGACGCAGAAGACGGAACCACCGTCACCGTTACGAGTAAGGGGCAGGCAACGATTCCCAAAGAATTTCGAGACAAGCTCCACATCGACACGCCGGGGCGAGTGCGATTCGTTGAGAATGAAGCGGGAGAAATCGTGATACGGCCAGTAAAACGTCCGTCTGAGATTCGAGGGGCTCTCGCTACGTCCGAGACCGAGGGAGGTGAACAGACGGCCACCGAGATGCTCAGAGAAGAGCGGGAGCGGGATAAGGAGAAGCTGGAGCAAAAGCACAAACAGTCGGGAACTGACGAATGAAGGTCGTATTCGATGCCGAGCCCCTCATCGCTTTTGCGTTCGATGAACCCGGAGCAGGAGATGTTGAAGACTACCTTGGCGACGTGTACGACGGTGAAATCGACGGGTACGTCACGACCATCAATCTTGCAGAATTTCGGTACATAGCGGCCCGTTTGAGTTCGCCAGAGCGGGCGGACGCCCATATCGAAGACCTCAAGCAGATGGGTGTAACCGAATACAAGATTGACGACTTGTGGGAACTCGCCTCGGACTTGAAAACAACGTACAGTCCGTCACTCGGGGATGCGTACGCCGTCGCCGCTACCAAGGAGGAAGACAACAACGGGAACGACGTGACACTCCTCGTCGGCGCTGACGATGATTATAATGACTTCGAAGAGAAAGAGGGGTTCAAGCACTTGATTGAACGGTTCCGAGACGAGCTCGCCTAACACGAGCATGAGTGAGACGACCTCACTTTGATACTAAGCTAACTCTGAATAAAGAAACTGTATTACAACTACCGATACGGAGTATCCAGCTCGGTCGAAATGGTCGTCGCGCTGTCTTCACCCTCTGTACTGAGCGATATATGAGAGCAGGGAATAAGCCATGTGAACTGTTGTATGACACCCTCGGTGTCATCCTCCTGGTGACGTGGCTCTCCTTCACCAGCACGATCCTGTTGCTGGGTGCGGTGGTCGATGCCGTACTGGCTACGAGCGCGCCGGACCGGCAGGTACAACAAGCCGCCGTTCGCACCATCCCAACGATGACAGCCGAGGACGGCGCTGACGGCGAGACGCCACCGCCAGACGATCCGACGGCGCGGGACAACCCGACACAGGAAGAACTCGACGCCCTCCGGGCGGAACTCGACGAGTTCCGGGACGACATCGAGGACCGGACGCTTCACCGCGAGGAAATCGAGGGCGACCTGCGTCGCTACGTGCGCCGTCGCCTCCGTCGCGGCCACGCCCGCGGCTGGGGACCGTACGTCGTCTTGCTGTACGGCACGATCATGACGCTTGGCGCGTTCTACTATCTCTCTGCTGGCTGGGCGATCCTCGCGATGCTCGTCGTCTGGCTCTCGACACTCGGCCTCTACGTCGTGATGATCGTCGCCGGGATCGGCATCGGTGCCGCCGGACTACCACGACGGCTTCTCGACCGCTTTCGAAACTGAGTATGCGCTCCGTTGGTCTCCCCACCCTTCTCGGCGACCTGCTCGGGCCGGCAGTCGTCGTCTTCGCATTGGTTACGCAACTCGGTGACATCTGGTTTCTCTCGCTCGCGACGGTGCTGCCCTACTGGCTCGGTTCGGCGACACCGCGGGTCGGTCCCGCCATCGACCGCAGGCGGATCGCGATGGTCGTCGCGATCCTACTTGGTGCGATCGCCCTCCTCGTAACGCTCAAGCCGCTGTTCGGGCTAGCGCGACCGCCTGACGCGGGCGTTCCCCCGCGTCCCGGCCTCGTCCCGGAACTGCTGGACGGGATCTACGCCTGGCTCTCGACCGGCGAGGGCTTTGGCTTTCCGAGTGGTCACGCCCTCGGTTCGACGGTCGTCTTCGGAGGCCTCGCGTGGGCCGTCCGGGTCGGGAGTCGCCGCCAGCGAATCGCCGTCGTGGCGGCGCTGGTTGCGCTCGTCTCACTCTCGCGACTCGTGCTCGGCCTGCACACTCTCGTCGACGTGGTGGCCGGCGCGGGCATCGGCCTGGCCTACCTCGCCGTCGTCATCCGGGGCCTCGGAACCCCGAAACGAGCGTTCGGTCTCGCGACGGCCGTTGCACTCGCCGGCCTACTGGTCGTCGGCCCCCTCCCCGAAGTCGTCCCGACGACGGGCCTCTGTGTCGGCGGGACGGCGGCCTGGCTGGCAGTGGGTGACCGTCTCGACGCTGGCCACTCACGCCGCCAGTCGTACGCGACGGCGCTGGTCGGACTGGTGACGGCCGCGCCGATGCTCGCAGTCGTCAGTACAGTCCACCTCGCTCCCGTGCTGGCAGTGCTGGGTGGTCTCGTCGGCGGCGTGCTGGTCGTGGCACTGCCGCTGCTGGGCGATGCCGTCGGGAAAAAACGCCGATGATGTCCGTTTAGAACGTTTCGAGGTAGCGGTCGAGTTCCCAGTCGGAGACGTCGACGCGGTACTCGTCGAACTCCTGGGTCTTGGCGTCGACCAGGTTGGTGTAGACGTGTTCGCCCAGGGCGTCCTGGATGACCTCGTCTTCCTGCAGTGCGTCGACGGCTTCGCCGAGGTTCGTCGGCAGCGTGTCGATGCCGTACTCCTCGCGCTTTTGCTCGTCGAACTCGTAGATGTTCTCACGGACCGGATCGTCGCATTCGAGGTCGCGCTCGATGCCGTCGAGACCGGCGTGGATGAGCGCCGCGA
Organism: Halobacteriales archaeon QS_4_62_28; assembly: GCA_003021685.1. Lineage (GTDB taxonomy): Archaea > Halobacteriota > Halobacteria > Halobacteriales > Haloarculaceae > Halomicrobium. Next base: position 34,915 of record PXRO01000036.1, on the reverse strand, counting down.
AGGCGAGATACGGGTTACACGACGGATCGGGGAAACGCGCCTCGATACGGCTTGCGGCCGGCGTGCGGGCCGCGGGCTTGCGGATGAGCGCCGAGCGGTTGCGGTCGGACCAGGCGACGTAGACGGGTGCCTCGTAGCCCGGGACCAGGCGCTTGTAGGAGTTCACGGTCGGGTTGGTGACGGCCGTGATCGCCGGTGCGTGTTCGAGGATACCGGCGACGAAGCTCTTTGCCGTGTCGCTGAGGTCGAACTCGTCGTCCTCGTCGTGGAACGCGTTCTCGCCGTCCTCGGTGAACAGCGACATGTGGGTGTGCATGCCCGACCCGTTGATACGGGCGATTGGTTTGGGCATGAACGTCGCGTGCAGGTCGTGCTGGGCCGCGATGGCGCGGACGACCGAGCGGAAGGTGCCGACGTTGTCGGCCGTGGTCAGGGCGTCGTCGTAGGTGAAGTTGATCTCGTGTTGGCCCTGTGCGACCTCGTGGTGGGAGGCCTCGATGTCGAAGTCCATGGATTCGAGGCCGTAAATGATGTCACGGCGCACGTCGCTTGCGAGGTCTTTCGGCGCGAGGTCGAAGTAGCCACCGGCGTCGTTGGTCTTGGTCGTCGCGCGACCGTCCTCGTCTTCCTCGAACAGGAAGAACTCGGGTTCGGGTGCGGCGTTGACCGTATAGCCCATCTCGCTTGCGCGCTCGATGGCTCGCTTCAGGACGCCACGCGGGTCGCCCGAGAACGGCTGACCGGTCGAAGTGTCGATGACATCACAGATGAGTCGAGCGCTGGAACCGCCCTCGACGTTCTCTCGCCACGGGAGTACGGCAAAGGTCGACGGGTCGGGGTCCAGGCGCATGTCCGATTCCTGAATCCGGACGAAGCCGTTGATCGAGGACCCGTCGAAGTAGATGCCTTCTGTGAACGCTTTTTCGGCCTGATCGGCCGTGATAGAGACGTTCTTGACTGTGCCGAGGATATCGGTGAACTGAAGCCGAAGGAAGTCGACGTTCTTCTCTTCGATTTCCTCCAGTACGTCTTCCGCTTCGGGTGAGAGTTGGCTTGTCATCTTTGGACACCGGGAAGGAACATGGCCACCACTAAAATCCTACCGTTTTACGCAAAGCTTCGGGACCTTCGCCGGGGAATTGTATATTCGTAAAATTCTAAACCCCCCAGGTCCTTTAGCAACGTAATGACGTACGAAAATCTCGACCGTAAGTTAGTGAATGAACTCCTTGGCGACGGCCGTGCGAGTCTCAGAAGCCTCGCAGAGGATCTCGATGTCTCTGTAACGACGGTTTCGAACCATCTCTCGACACTCGAAGAGGAGGGCATCATCCAGGGGTACACCCCAAAGGTCGACTACGACGAACTGGGGTACGACGTGACAGCGATCATCCAGCTCAAAGTCGAAGGATCCGCGCTTCCAGAAGTGACTGAGACGCTGAGCGAGCACAAGCAGATGATCTCCGTCTACGAGGTCACTGGGGACTACGACATCATCGCCGTCGGGAAGTTCACCGACACCGACGGAATGAACAGCCAGATCAAGGAACTCCTGATCGACCCAGAGATCAAAGAGTCGAACACCAGCGTCGTTCTCAACGCGGCCAGCGAACACGAGCAGTTCGACCTCGACCTCTCGCAGTAGCTGTTTTTGCAATGTCGTCGTTTCGTTGACCGCACGCGGCAGTCCGTATCCAAAGATTCTTGACTGACTGGTCAGTTAATCCGAACGATGACACTCGCCGCCCAGCCGCCGGTCCCTCCGTCGCGACACCCCGCCACAGCGCGCCGGGAGGTCCGTCAGGCGTGACGCGACTTGACCGCCTCAAACAGCGGTTCAGCACCGTCTTTCGCGGACCGGACGAACTGGACCTGACGAGTGGGTCTATCGGTAAGCCGCTCTTTTTTCTCTCGCTGCCGATCATCGTCACGAACCTCCTGCAGGTCGCGTACAACCTCGCCGACACCTTCTGGCTCGGCCAGTACAGCACCGGAGCACTGGCGGCCATCTCCTTTGCGTTCCCGATGGTGTTTTTCCTCATCTCTCTCGGGATGGGCATCTCGGTCGCGGGCAGCGTACTCGTTGCCCAGCACACCGGAGCAGAGGAGCCAGCACAGGCCCAGTACGCCGCCTCACAGACGGTGACCTTCGCCGTCCTCGCGTCAGTCCTCTTTGGTGTCACCGGCTACTTCTTCGTCGAGGACTTCCTTCGTCTGGTCGGTGCCTCTGCCGACGTGTTGCCCGGTGCGACGGCCTATCTTCGGGTGATGTCGCTGGGACTTGCGTTCGTGTTCGGCTTTATCGTCTTCATCTCGCTGATGCGGGGGGCCGGTGACACCGTCACCCCGATGCTCGTGATGCTCGGAACGGTCCTGTTGAACGTCGTCATCGACCCGTTTCTCATCTTCGGGTGGACGGTCGTCGAGGGTGCGCCACTCGTCGGAACGATTGCCGCTCCTGAACTGGGCGTTCAGGGGGCCGCCATCGCGACCATCGTCTCCCGCGGACTGGCGATGGTCGTCGGCTTCGGGATCATGTTCTCTGGGACCCGTGGCGTCAGGATCGCTCCCCGGGAGATGTTCCCCGATCCGGCTTACGCCCGCCGACTCCTCCGGATCGGCGTGCCCGCCTCCATCGAGGGGACCGGCCGGTCGATTTCGGTCAACGCAATGCTGATCGTCGTCGGCACGTTCTCGACACCAGTCGTCGCGGCCTTCGGCGTCGGTGTCCGGATCTTCTCGCTGATCTTCATGCCGGCTATCGCCGTCGACCGCGGTGTCGAGACGATGACGGGCCAGAACATCGGCGCTGGCAAGCCAGACCGCGCGAACACGGCCAACCACTTCGCCGCCAAGGCCTCCTTCGCCATTTTGGCGGCTGTCGGCGTCGTCGTCTTCTTCACCGCGCCGGCGGTCGTGAGCGTGTTCAGCGACGACCCCCGCGTCGTCGAAGTCGGCGCACAGTTCCTCCGGTGGGTCGCCCCGACCTTCGGCTTTATCGGTGTCGTCCGGGCGTACTCCGGGGGCTTCCGTGGCGCTGGCAAGACGCTGGTCGCGGCCGCCCTCGCCATCGTGATGCTCGCGGTCATCCGCCTGCCCGTCTCCTGGGTCGCTTCGCGCGTGATCGGCGTTTCGACCGTCTCGCTGTCCCTGCCCGGCCTCGGGACGGTCACGACCACCGCCTTCGCCGGCACTGTCGTGGCCGATCTCTTCGCGTTCTCGCTCGGCTCGCGGGGGATCTGGCTCGGGTTCGCCGTCTCGAACCTCCTCGCAGCGGGGCTTGCCTACGCGTGGTTCGCCCGGGGCACCTGGCGCGACGGCGACCTGACCGACGATCCGACGGCGACCGTCGCCGACGACTGATCTGGCCGACGCGCCGCAATGGCGTCCATCGTTTGCAGGAGCTAACGGGATAGAAACAGCAGAAAATCGGTCGAACACGATACAACGGACGGGTCGACGGGCGTGGTGATGGAGCGAACGAGCCGGGAGCACCGCCGCCTCGCGGGTTACTTCGTTCCCCGCTCGGCATACCGGTCGCCCCTCATTCGTTCGGGCCGACCCTACATCATGCCGCCGCCCATACCGCCCATACCGCCCATGCCGCCGCCCATACCGCCGCCGGGTGCGCCGCCAGGACCGCCTGGGCCTTCGTCCTCGCCGGCATCGTCGCCGCCGCCTTTGAGGTCGCCAGCAGCGATCACGTCGTCGATGCGCAGGATCATGACGGCTGCCTCGGTGGCAGACTCGATGGCCTGGGTCTTGACGCGCAGTGGTTCGACGACGCCGTCCTCGTTCATCTCGACGACTTCGCCGGTGTAGGCGTCGAGACCGGCGTTCGTGTCGCCGCCGTCGTGCTTGCTACGCAGGTCGACCAGCGAGTCGATGGGGTCGAGACCGGCGTTCTCTGCGAGGGTGCGCGGAATGATGTCGATGGCGTCGGCGAAGGCCTCGACGGCGAGTTGCTCTCGGCCGCCGACGGAGTCGGCGTGGTCGCGCAGACCGAGTGCGAGCTGGGTCTCGGGTGCACCGCCGCCGGGGAGGACTTTGCCGTCCTCCAGCGTGGCGGCGACGACGCCCAGCGAGTCCTGGATGGCGCGCTCGACCTCGTCGGCGACGTGCTCGGTGCCACCGCGGAGGATGAGCGTGACGGCCTTTGCGTCCTCGACGTCCTCGACGAAAATACGTTCGCCACCGGCGACACTCTTCTGGGCAACGGAGCCAGCGAAGCCGAGGTCGTCCTCGGACACGTCGTCGATGTTGGAGACGATGCGGCCGCCGGTCGAGCGCGCGAGCGCGCCCAGCGTGGACTTCTTCGCGCGGCGGACAGCGAGGATACCCTTCTGTGCGAGGTAGTGCTGGGCCATGTCGTCGATGCCCTTCTGGGAGACGACGACGTCGGCACCGGCCTCGTCGAGTTCCTCGACCATTTCTTCGAGCTGCTTTTCTTCCTGGTCGAGGAACTGCTGGAGCTGGTCGGGGTCGGTGACGTTGACCTCGGTGTCCAGTTCCGTCTCGGGGACTTCGATTGCGGTGTCCAGCAGTGCGACGCTGGCGTCCTCGACGGCGAAGGGCATGTTGTCGTGGACACGCTCCTTGTCGATGATGACGCCTTCGACGAGTTCGGACTCGTCGGTCGCGCCGCCGACGGCGACTTCGAGCTGCACGTCGTCGGTGTCGACATCGCCGTTCTCGGCGACGGACTGGATGGCCTTGACGACGAGTTCCGAAAGTACCTCTTTCGAGGACTCCGCGCCTTTGCCGGTCATTGCCGTCGCGGCGACCTTTTCGAGTTCGTCCGTGTCCTCGGGCGTGACCTCGATGGCCATCTCTTCGAGGATTTCCTTTGCCTCTTCTGCGGCCTGGCGGTATCCCTGTGCCAGGATGGAGGCGTGGATGTCCTGATCGATGAGTTCCTCGGCCTTCGAGAGGAGTTCACCGGCGATGACGACCGCTGTCGTCGTGCCGTCGCCGACCTCTTCTTCCTGTGTCTGGGCGACTTCGACGATCATGTTGGCGGCCGGGTGCTCGATGTCCATCTCGTCGAGGATGGTGACACCGTCGTTGGTGACGACGACACTGCCGGCATCGTCGACGAGCATCTTGTCCATGCCCTTGGGGCCGAGCGTCGTCCGTACGGCCTCGGCGACGGCCTTTGCGGCCGTGATATTCATCGACTGTGCGTCTTTGCCTGAGGTCCGCTGGGAGTCCTCTCCCAGAACGATCATCGGCTGACCCTGCATTTGCCGCTGACTCATAGTCACTCGATTGATTGAATGTCCTTCTATATAAAACCTCCGGTGGACGTTGCGAGATGGCAGGAAAGCGGCCCCCTCCAGCATTTGATAAGGATTGTCACAGATATTTTAAATACCATCTCGTGAGCCGCACGTAGCGGGCACGTACTGTCGGCTGTCGAGTCGGTACACTCGTAGCGTCGTCGAAAAATACGCCCTGGAACTAGCCGTGGAACTGGTGGTAGTTCAGGCCCTTCTGTTTCATCTCGTTGTGCTTGCGTTCGAGGAACGAGTAGACAGAGCCGTGTGGTGCGCCGTCGAGTAGCATCTCTGCGGCTTCACGGACGGCGTCGACCTGCTCGGGACCGCCGATGGTGCCAAGCGTCGATCCGTAGATAACGACCGATGCACCGGTCAGTTCTTCCATTAGTTCGCGCGTGCGACCGCCTTCACCGATGAGACGCCCCTTCTGGCGGGTAAAGTCGTTCTGGTTACGAGAGGCAGCGTCGATATCGATCACGTCGAACATCATCATCTCGTCGTCCAGCAGCGCGAGTGCGTCGTCGGGGTGGAACCCACGGCCGATCGCTTTCACGATATCCGGCCCTTTCAGTCCCGTGATTGGGTCGCCGACGGATTCGATCTTGACCGAACCGGACTCGGAGTCGATGTCCAGACGGACCTCGGCTCGCTCTTCGATCTCGCGCATCGTTTCACCTCCCTCACCGATAAGTGCGCCAATCCGATCCTGCGGAATCTTCACGTGTTGCATACTATACTCCGTGCTACTGGGTCCGTGCAGTTAAGCGTTCGTCTGTCGAACAGCCCGTCCGACTCTGGCGATCTCTCGTGTGAACCTGTTACGTGGATGTAATAACCTGATGATAAACCGGACATAAACGTTTATTATAAACCGGACGAAGCCTTGGACAATAGATGGCTGATGAGACCTCACATGAATCTGATAATGGGACCAGATGTCAGAACTTTCTCGGAGATCTTTCCGATACCCTCACAGTAGCGGCCTATTCTGCCGACGTTCCCGAACCAGTCGCAACACTGGTTTCGTCAGGTGACGATGCAGATATCCATAGTGTTCTCTCTCCAAACAATTCGATAGAAGTGACAGTTGATGTCTCCTCCGGTGTCCCACACTACAGTGTCGCGTACCACGGCACGACCTATATCGATCCCTCGCCAATCGGGTTCACCTTTGCTCAACAGGAACCCTTTGGCACCGGTATCAGTGACGCTGGGCCGACGGTCACAGTTTCCGGGAGCGAAACCACCACCGGGATCGAGACGTGGACCCCGGAGTGGGGCAGCTACGACCGCGTCGAGGCGAAGTACAACGCCATGACGATTGGGCTCTCGGAGACGACTGATCCGGCCCGTAGTGCCAATCTACAGGTCAGAGTGTTCGACGACGGCCTGGGATTCAGAGTCGTGTTCGACGAGACGTTCGGTGATTTCGTCATCAGTTCGGAGAACACGGAATTCGATTTCAGCGAGGACTACACCGCCTGGTGGATCGTCAACGAGTTCGTCAACCCGCGGTTCGAACAGGAGTACCGTGAAACGCCGCTCAGCGAGATTCCCGCGAGTTCGCGATGGACCGGTCCCAACGGCAACAGCGTCCGGACGGGGGCGCATACGCCACTGACGATGCGAGCCAGTGACGGCACGTACCTGAGCGTCCACGAATCGAACCTCGACGATTACGCGACGATGTCGCTGGCCTCCAAATCCGATTACGGGAGCGAAAAGATGGCCGTCGAACTCGCGCCGCTCCCGAACGGGGACAAGGTGACAGCGACGGCCCCCCATACGACTCCGTGGCGAACGGTGCAGGTCGGTGACCGGCCCGGCGACCTCATCGAATCCGAACTCGTCCCGCTCCTGGCCGACGAGCGCGACGACGCGGTGTTGCCCGACGACGGCGATGGCGGCGTCGACACGAGCTGGATCTCCGGCCGGAAATACGTCGGCATCTGGTGGCTGATGATCGCCGGGAGCGCACACTGGGCGTACAGGAACGACCTCGACATCCAAGCGGAGGGCATGGACCCTGCGGCGTACATCCACGGGGCCCGCACCGAGCGAGTGAAGCGGTACATGCAGTTCGCCAGCCAGCACGACATCGACAGCGTCCTCGTCGAGGGCTGGAACGAAGGCTGGGGGACGTATCCCGGCAACGGCACCGAACTGAAAATGGGCGTGGCCGACGCCGCTCCCGACTTCGACCTGTCTGCGGTGACGAGCTACGGGCACGGTCTCTCGAACCCGGTCGAGATGACGATACACAACGAAACGGCCGGCAACGTCGTCAACTACGAAAACGAGATCCGGCACAACGACATCTTCCAGGACTACGAGGCCGCGGGGATCCGCTCGATCAAGAACGGCTACGTCTCGGATCCCGGCCTCGGTTTCGAGGGCGACGGATCGATGGCGACGCACAACCAGCACTGCCAGACGGCGGTCAACCACCACCGCTTCGCGATCCGGGCGGCCGCGAGCAACCGACAGATGCTCGAAATCCACGAGGGAGTCAAATCTACCGGAGAGATCCGCACCTACCCGAACGTGGCGGCCCGCGAAGTGCTGAAGGCCCAGGAGTTCGACGGCTTCGACACACTCGGCTCGGACGTGGGCCGCGACCACCACGTTCTCCTGCCCTTTACGCGTATGCTCGCCGGACCGATCAGCTACCAGCCCGGCATCTTCGACATCACGTTCAACGACAACAGTGCCGACCAGATACAGACGACCCGGGCCAAACAGTTAGCGATGTACCCCACCTACCTCGGCGGTCTCCAGATGGCGGCCGACCGCATCGAGGCCTACATCGACTCCACCCTCGAAGTCGGCGAATTCGTCCAGGCACAGGCCGGTGCCCTCGACGGCATGATCACGGCAGACAGGTGGCGCAACTGCTATGGCGGCCACTACGTCGCCGTCGACACCAATCGCGAACCCGAGGGCGCGACGGTGTCCTTTACTGTCAAGAACGTCGACACTGCGGGGACCTACGATCTCCACCTGCGCTATGCAAGCGACAGTGTGGACAACACCCCGGCCGTCATCGACAACGGCGGGCCGGAGGCGACACTGGTCGTCAACGGCGCTGAACGGACGATTTCGCCCGAGTACACGGCGTACTGGGACGCGTGGTCGATCCACACCGTCTCTATCGATCTGGAGGCAGGCGACAACACGGTCACGATCAAGCTCGCCGACGACGACGTGGGTGGCTTCAATCTCAACACGGTCGGGGTCAGCGAGGCCGGGGCCGACTCGCCGGTGCCCGCCGACTTCGGCGACATCGACCCGGGCACGGAGAATCACGACACCGTCAGGGAGTTCGACTTCGTCGAGCACGTCCCGACCGACTGGGACGAGACCCGCGTCCTCGATTCGGAGATCGGACGATACATCGTCATCGCACGGCGGAGCGGCGACGAGTGGTATCTCGGGGCGATGACCGACGACACGAGCCGCGATATCAGCGTCTCTTTCGAGTTCCTCGCCAGCCGGTCCGACGGCTGGGTGGTCACGGAGTACACGGACGCCGACGGGACGGACGTGGACACCAATCCGACGGCCGTCGAGATCAACGACTTCGTCATCTCGTCCGGTGACACGTTGAATATCTCGATGGCCGCCGGCGGCGGCACCGCGATGCGACTCAGGCCCGCTCATTGCTCGTGACGTATCGGACGAGATGTGCAACGCCTCGGGTTCAGTCCAAAGGTCTAAGCCCACGGGGACCCGAGTTAGTGTCACTATGAGTACGGAGACAGAGGGCGGCGACGACCTCGAAGAGCGCATCACGAACTTCCTGCGCCGGAACTTCCCCCAGATTCAGATGCACGGCGGGAGCGCAGCGATCCAGAACATCGACCGCGAGGAAGGATCGGTGTCGATCCAACTCGGCGGTGCCTGTTCTGGCTGTGGCATCTCCCCGATGACGATCCAGGCGATCAAGACCCGCATGACCAAGGAGATCCCGGAAATCGACACCGTCCACGCCAACACCGGAACGGAGGGCAGCGAAGGGATGGCCGGCGGTGCGAGCCCATCGATGCCGGGTGACTCCCGCGGCGGCTCGATTGGCGACGACGACGAAGGTCCTGAAGCACCGTTCTAACGCTCTCACCGTCCGTTTCGAGTGTCGGACAGCCACAGCCCCGGTCGAACGACCAGCCGGCCGGCGACGAAATCACGGACTTTTTGCTCGTGGACAGTGCCTGTTGGGGTATGACTGACGCCGGGACCAACGTTCTCTTCGTCGTGCTGGATACGGTCCGGAAGGATCATCTGTCGGTCTATGGCTACGACGAACCGACGACCCCCACACTCGAACGCGTCGCCGAGGAGGCGGCCGTGTTCGAACAGGCTGTCGCACCGGCCCCGTGGACGCTACCGGTACACGCATCGCTGTTTACCGGCCTCTACCCGTCCGAACACGAGGCGACACAGGAAGCCCCCTATCTCGACGGCGTGACGACGCTTGCCGAGTCTCTGTCGGCGGCCGGCTACGACACCGCCTGTTACTCTTCGAACGCCTGGATCACCTCCTACACGAACCTGACCGCCGGGTTCGACGACCACGACAACTTCTTCCAGATCATGCCGAGCGAGTTCCTCTCCGGACCGCTTGCCCGCATCTGGCAGACGATGAACGACAACGACACCTTGCGCGGGGTCGCTGACCGCCTCGTCCAGCTGGGCAACACCGTCCACGAGTACTTCGCCGAGGAGGGTGGCGGCGACACCAAGACCCCCGCTGTCATCGACAAAACGATGGACTTCATCGACGAGTCGGACCAGTTTTTTACCTTTATCAACCTGATGGACGCCCACCTCCCGTATCACCCACCCGAGGAGTACGCCAAGCAGTTCGCCCCCGGCGTCGACTCGACGGCGGTCTGTCAGAACTCCAAGGAGTACAACAGTGGCGCTCGTGACATCAACGACGACGAGTGGGACGCTATTCGTGGCCTCTACGACGCCGAAATCCGTCACATCGACGATCAACTCGATCGCCTCTTCACCCACCTCAAGGACACTGGCCAGTGGGACGACACGATGGTCATCGTATGTGCCGACCACGGCGAACTCCACGGCGAACACGACCTCTATGGCCACGAGTTCGCCATCTACGACCCGCTGGTCAACGTCCCGTGCATGGTCAAACACCCGGATATCGACGCCCGTCGGGACGACGAGACGGTCGTCGAACTCGTCGACCTCTATCACTCCGTGCTGGACGCGACGGGCGTCGAGAGCGACGGCATGGGCGTCGAAAGCGACGGCGTGGCCCTCGACAGTACCCGTTCGCTGCTCTCGGCCGACTACCGCCAATTCAGCAGCGCGGCCGGCAACCACGGCGACCGGGGCGACGTCGGCTTCGTCGAGTACCACCAGCCAGTCGTCGAACTGCGCCAGCTAGAGAGCAAGGCCAGCGCCGCGGGTATCACGCTCGACGCCGACTCGCGTTTTTACTCCCGGATGGGGGCCGCCCGCAGTCCCGAGGGCAAGTACATCCACTGTACGCGCATCCCCGACGAGGCCTACCGCATCGACACCGATCCGGACGAACGCGACGACGTCGCCGGCACCGACGACGAGGTCATCACCGACCTCGAAGCCCAACTCAACGACTTCATCGACCGCATCGACGCCGCCTGGCCCGACGAGGCCGACGGTACCGACGGCGATGTCCTCGATGATATGGACGACGACACGAAAGACCGCCTGCAAGACCTCGGTTACATCGACTGACCGGAACGACATTATTTATCGCCCGTGTGCTCGCTTTCCCACGCCCGTACCAGTGCCGCAAGCGTCTCGTTGACCGGCACTGACAGGTCGCCGGCGTGGTCGACGACGTAGCCGTTGATCGCGTCGATTTCGGTCCGTCGGCCCGCCTGCACGTCCTGGCGCATCGAGGCGGTGTTGGCGGCGGTGTCACTGGCCACGGTTCTGGCGAGGTCTGTCGCACGCTCGTCGGTGAGGTCGATCCCCTCCCGGCGGGCAACGGCCGCCGTTTCACGTGCAGCGCGGGCGGCGACACGCTCGGCGGGCCCGTCGACCAGCGCGCCGTTGGGGACACGAGCGAGTGCGGTGGTGGCGTTGATCCCGGCGTTGACGGCCAGTTTCGCCCAGAGTCGCGTCGGCATGTCGTCGGCAACGGTGGTCTCGATGTCGCTGTCGGCGACGGCCTCGCCGACGCGGTCGGCCGCCGTCGACTCACCGCCCTCGCGTGGTCCGAGGACGATCTCCCCGACGCCGGTACACTCGACCACGCCGGGGCCAGCGAGTCGTGCACCGTAGGTGCAGGTCCCCGCGAGGACCGGGCAGTCGACGCCTTCGGCGAGTGTCGCCTCGTTGCCCATCCCGTTTTGCAGTGAGAGACAGCTGTCGAGGTCACACGTCGCGAGCGCGTCGGCGGCGGCCGCCGTATCACCGGCCTTGACCGTCACCACAGCGAGGTCGGCGCTGGCTGGCGGGTCAGTCCGGGCGTCGGGCCGTCCCCGTTCGGCTATCTCGCCGTGGATCTCCAGTCCCGACTCCGCAACGGCGCTGACGTGTGGCTCTCGCCCGACGAGGGTCACGTCGTGGCGACGTGCGAGTAGCCCACCGATCACACTCCCCAGACTCCCCGCTCCGAAGACGACGATGTCCATTGTCGGATGGTCGGCCCCGACAGGCAAAAACGCCGCGGGCCGTGTTTCACTGTTCACGCGCAGGCGCGCTCACCGGGCGAATCAGTCTTCTTTCCACCAGTAAATATCTTCTTTCGGTGCGCCACAGTCGGGACACCCCTCTGGAATGTTTTCGATATCACCCATCGCGCCACACTCCCAGCAGCGCCACATCAGCGTGGCTTCCCCGGAGTCGCCAGCGCGGATGTGTTCGATTGACATCGCTTCGATGCCCTCTTCTGTGGTGACGTAGAAGCCGTGTTCGTCGAAACCACGGATCGTCCCGAGTTCTTGGCCGTCCTCGTCGTAGACGGTCTCACCGAAGCCAAGTCCCAGTTCGCTGGCGGCGTCTGGTGTGTCTGACATTGTGTCTCACGGTTCGAGTCGGCGGGCAATAAAGGTCAGTGAACTCACAGTTACGCCGGATCACGTCACGAAAAGAGGCTGGTGTGGACCGGTGCGTGGTCGGGGCCGTCGTCGCCGTCGTCTTTCGTATCCGAGACGGCCGATCCGTCGACGCCGTCGGCGAGGAAGGCCGAGACCGGCGGGCCGACCTTCTCAGGTTCGACGAGGAAGGCGTCGTGACCATACTCCGAGTCGACGACGTGGTGGGCCGTGGTCGTCTCTGTCTCGCGGAAGGTATCCGCCAGCGTTTCGGATTGCTCGGTCGTGAAGTGCCAGTCGCCGGTGAAAGACATCATCAGCGCCTGGCCGTCGAACGCGGCGACGGCGTCTGCGTCGGATTCGAATCCAGACGAGAGATCGTAGTTGTCCATCGCTCGCGTCAGGTAGAGATAGCTGTTGGCGTCGAAGCGGTCGACGAACTTCGTGGCGTTGTGATCCAGGTACGACTCCACGTCGCGGTAGGGGAAAAAACGCCCGGCGGGATCGGTCGGGAACGCGCGCTCGTACTCCCGGGTCGCGGCGCGGCGGCCGAAGCGTTGCTCCATCGTGGCCTTCGAGAGGTACATCACGTGGCCCAGCTGGCGGGCCAGTGCCAGTCCCTCGTCGGGATCGGGCGTGCTCTCACCGTAGTAGTAGCCGCCGTTCCAGTCGTCGTCGGTCGTGATGGCACGGCGGGCGATGCCGTCGAGTGCGAGACACTGCGGGTCGAGTCGGGCCGCGGCGGCAATCGAGATGACGCGCTCGACGTGGTCGGGGTGACGTTTCACCCAGTCGAGCGCGTTCATGCCGCCGACGCTGCCGCCGACGACTGCGTGTAGATGCGGGACGCCGAGTTCGTCGAGGACCGCTCGCTGGGCTTCGGTCCAGTCGCCGACGGTCACCGGCGGGAACTCGGTCGCGTAGGGTTCGCCCGTCTCGGGGTTCGTCGAGGACGGACCAGACGTGCCGTAGCACGACCCGGGACTGTTCACGCAGACGACGAAGTACTCCGTGGTGTCGATGGCTTTCCCCGGGCCGACGATGTTGTCCCACCAGGCGAAGGCCTGGTCGGAGTCTTCGAAGCGACCGCGGCCGGCGACGTGGGCGCTTCCAGTCAGTGCGTGACAGACGAGGACGGCGTTGTCGCCCTCGAACTCCCCGTAGGTCTCGTAGGCGACTTCCAGGTCCGGGATGGTCTCGCCACAGGCGAACTCGAACTCGCTCAGTGAGATCGTCTGGTGGTCTACGTCCATACTCCCCCTCGTGACGTTGTCGGGCGACACGTGGACGCTGTCGTCGTCGCCACACCGAAAGCCCTCGTGCAGTTCCAGTCCCGGGACCCACACTGCGCTCGCGTCGCGTGCTTGTGGGGTCCGGGTTCCCGGAACTGGACTCGCCCTTTCATCCGCCAGGCTCGTGGAGGGTCCAACAGACTACCTCCTGGCGGATGAAGGGGCGAGCGGCGGTCGGCCCCTCCCGGGCGACACAAGCACGCGAGCGAAGAGAGCGCGCGCAGCGAGCCCCGGAGCGGTCGAGTGGGCGGTCGGTTCACCGACCGCCTTCTCCGCGGCGGCAACTGCCGCCGCGCAAAGCGAGGGCTTTCGGTGTCTCCGTTGCCCCATTCACAGTTGTTTCGTCTCACCCCACCCATCTATGTCGCCTCCTCGATTGCCCGGTCGAGGTCGGCGATCACGTCGTCCGTGTCCTCGATGCCGACGCTACAGCGCACGAGGTCGGGTGTGACGCCGCTCGCTCGCTGTTCGTCCTCGCTGAGTTGCGCGTGGGTCGTGCTGGCGGGGTGGATCACTAACGTCTTGGCGTCGCCGATGTTGGCCAGGAACTGCGCGAGGTCGGTCCGTTCACACAGTTCTTGGCCGGCGTCGTAGCCGCCATCGAGTCCGAAAGCGACGATGCCGCCGTAGCCGTTGTCCAGGTACTCACTGGCCAGGTCGTGGGTCTCGTGGCTGTCGAGACCGGGGTAGGTGACCCACGATACTCTGGGGTGGTCGTCGAGGTGCTCGGCGACGGCCATCGCGTTCTCGCAGTGCTGTTCCATCCGGAGCTTCAGGGTTTCACACCCCTGGAGGGTGGCCCAGGCGTCGAAGGGCTTTTGCCCGTCACCCAGCGAGCGGACCGCGCGCTGGCGGGCCCCGGTCGCGAAGGCTTCGTCGCCGAACCGCTCGGCGAAGGTGACGCCGTCGAAGGCGGGATTTGGCGCGCCCAACTCGGGGAATTTCTCGGGATACTCCTGCCACGGGAACGTGCCGCCGTCGAGGAGAACGCCCCCGACGGTCGTCCCCGACCCGTGGATCCACTTCGTCGTCGACTCCCAGACACTGTCTGCGCCGTGGTCCAGCGGGTTGCACAGGTACGGCGTTCCGAAGGTGTTGTCGACGAACACCGGAACGCCTCGCTCGTGGGCGACATCGGCAATCGCCTCCATCGGCGGGGTCACAAGCGAGGGGTTCCCGATGGTCTCGTAGTGGACGTAGGCCGTGTCTTCGTCGATTGCGTCGGCGTAGGCCTGTGGGTCGAGCGTGTCGACGAAGCGCGTCTCGATTCCGCGACGACTGCCCATGTTCGCGAGATAGGAGTGGGTGCCACCGTAAATCGAGGACGCGGTAACGACGTTGTCGCCCGCGCTCGCGAGGATCGACGTGCCGGCGTCAAGCGCGGCCATCCCCGACCCCGTCGCGACCGCTGCCGTCCCGTTCTCCAGGGAGGCGAGGCGACGTTCCAGCATCGACACCGTCGGGTTATCGAAACGGGAGTAGACGTTGCCCGGTTCGTCGAGTGCGTACAGGTCCGCCGCGGTGTCGGCGTCCTCGAACACGTACGATGTCGTCTGGTAGATGGGGGGTGCGCGTGCGCCCGTCGCCGGATCTGGCTCTTCCTGACCGGCGTGGACGCACCGCGTTCCGAACCCGTGTTCGTCGGTGGTCATGTACACCACTCATATTGCTCCAAACTTCTATAACTACGAGTTACGGCAAAAATCACTGCGCGAGTCGTTCTCTAGCACGACTTCGCGTCGTCACTGCTCGGATCAAAACTTATGACGCCTCGTCTCTGAGTTGCTTGCATCTTGGAAGCGATTGCGTACGGACTGGTCGCTGTTGACCGTCCTGCCCCCTGAGCTATGTCAGAGGACGACTCTCTCAACGACCTGGACGGGAGACGTGACTACCCGCGGGTCGCGCTCGTCGCCGTTGCGTTGCTGGCCATCGTCCTGGCGACGACGGCCGTCCCGGCGCTGTCACCTGCGGGTGCCGATAGTCCCATCTCTTCGGCCGTTCCCATCCCCGAACAGATGAAAGGCGGATCCGGCGGATCCGGCGGTTCGGGCAGTGCAGGCGGTCTCGGCGCATTGAGCCCGGGCGAACAAACCGGTGTCGGTGGGTCCCTGGGTGGCGAGTCCGCCCTGCGATCACAGAGCGACGAGGTCCACTTCCGGGTCCAGGCCACCGAAGAGAGCTACTGGCGAACCGGGGCCTACAGTGAGTACGACGGCGAGGGCTGGAGCCACCGGTCCGACACCACTCCCGTCGACGGCCGGATTCCGGTCCCCGGTCAGCGCGGGCGTGAAGTCACCTACGAGGTAACACTCGACAACGGAGCAACGGCGTTACCGACCGTCTGGCAACCGGCCAGCATCTCCCGCGAGGGGATCGAAGTGACCGCAAACGGGGCCATCCACGCCGGTCAGTCCGTTCCCGAGGGAACGACCTACACCGGCGTCAGCTACCAGCCACCCGACGACCCCGCCGCGCTCCGGCAGGCAGGGCAGGCCTATCCCGACGACATCGAACGCCGCTACACGCGATTGCCGAGCAACAGCGAGAACCGATTGAAGCCGTTCACCGACGACCTGACGGCCAACGCGTCCAGTTCATACGAGAAGGCCAAACGGATCGAACGGTGGCTCGAATCGAACAAGGAGTACTCGTTGAACGCGAGTCACAACCCGGACCGGGAGGCCGGCGTTGCCACCCAGTTCGTCTTCGACATGGAGACGGGGTACTGCGAGTACTTCGCCACCTCGATGGTCGCGATGTTACGGACACAGGACATCCCGGCGCGCTACGTCGTCGGCTACTCGTCGGGCGAGCAGGTCGGCGACAACGAGTACGTCGTGCGCGGCATGAACGCCCACGCGTGGGTCGAAGTGTACTTCCCGGACGTTGGCTGGGTCCGGTTCGACCCGACGCCGGGCGACGAACGCCGTCAGCAGGAGTCCCAGTCGCTCGGTGAAGAGACAGCCACTCCGCCACAGACGCAGTCGGCGACGGCGACACAGACGGCGACGCCGACGGACACACAGACTACGACGCCGAGCGAGACGAGCGACGACGGATACGCCATCTCGCTCAACCGGACGGCTGTTCCGGGTGCCAACGTGACGGTGACCGTGACTGACGGTGACGTGCCGGTCGCCGACGCCCGCGTGCTGTTCAACGGAGCGTTCGTCGGGGTGACAGACACCGAGGGCAACGTGACGGCACTGGTCCCCTACGCCGAGACGCTTTCGATCAGTGTCGACGGGGCAGCCGAAGAACGTGTCGTCAGCCACGGTGCGCCGACCCGCCAGAACGGCCGCCTGTTCCGTATCGCCCGGCCATCGCTCAACGCGTCCGACACCTACGACCTGAACACGACGGCGCGACTCGTCCTCTCGGGGCCGGTCCACACCGGGGGTGAGGTGGCGGTGACGGCACTGGTCGACGACCAGCCAGTTCGCCAGGGGACTCTCTCGCTCGACGGCGAGCAGGTCGCCACGACCGACGACCAAGGCCAGGCAACGATCACGTTGCCCGACGAACCCGGTTCGATACTGCTGTCTGTCGAACGGGGAGCCGTGCGTGGCAACCGGACGATCACGCTCGGCGAACTGACCGCGACCGTCGAACCGACGACGCCGCTTTCCATCCCCTTCGGGGACGTGACAGTCAACGCGACGATTGCCGGCCAGCCAGCGGCCGGTGCAGTCGTCGCACTCGACGGTGAGACCGTCGCGACGACCGGTGTCGACGGAACGGCGACGGTGTCACTGCCCGTGGCTAACAGCGCCACGATCACCGTCTCGAAGTACGACCAGCGCGCGACGACCACCCTGACCGGCCTGTACCGGAACGCGCTGCTCCTCGATGCCATTGCACTCCTCGTCCTCGGCGGTGTCGTGGCACTGGCTCGCCGGCACGGTGTGACGCCGCGCCGGATCGGCCACTGGTTCCTGCAGACCGGTCGGCTTCTCGTCAGCGGTCTGATCGGCCTCGGTGGCGTGCTCGACACTGCTCTCGCGAGACTGCGTGCACGGGCCACTCGCACCCTCACACACCTCCGTGCACTCGTCACGGGCAGGCGCTCGCCGGTGGAACTGGTCGCGGCCTTGCAGGCCTGGCTTCGCGTGCGACTCGACGCCACGACGTCGTCGGCCACCGCTGTCGCAGACACTGTCTCTGCAGCCACTGGCACTGGCGGGGAGACGCCCGCCGACGCCCACACGACGGTCCGCGACGGCTGGTCGCAGTTCCTCGGGCACGTCTCGCTTTCCCGGCCCGAAACCCGGACGCCCGCGGCGATTGGGGCCCACGCTATCGAGGACGACGATCTCCCTGCAGCGGCGGTCTGGACGCTTATCGATGCCTTCCGGGCCGTCGAGTACGGCCAACGCGACCCCAGCGAGCAAGCACCGGCCGTCGACGAGGCAGTGGCCGATATCGAGCGTGCACTCGACGAGACAACCGCACCTGACGACGAGGACCCGACTGGCAGTGGGGCGGGGGTGGCCGACTGATGCGACTCCGAGTCGTCGTGTTCGGCCTCCTCGGGACGCTCGCGACGGGACTGGCTGCCGGCCTGCTCTTTGCTCCCGACGTTTTCCTGGGGTTCCCACCGGTCGACGCCGCCCTCACTGTCGCCGAAGAAACCGACAGGCGGCAGTTACTGCTGGGCGGAAGCCTGGTCGCCGGACTGTCCCTGCTCGTCGCCGCCCGGTCGGCGACCCAGACGGGCGGCGAGGCGACAGCGGACGACGCCTTCGAGGACGCCACCGCGGAACCGCCGGAACTGGTGACAACCGCTCGAAAGCGCCAGACTGCGGCGTCCCTCGACGACCAGTTCGAGGCCGCCATCGACGGCGACGTGTCTGCACGGGACAGTGTGTGCGAGCGCCTCCGCGGGGCCGCGACGAGAGCGTACGCACACACGACTGGCTGTTCGACCGAGGACGCCAGACGGGCCGTTGCACGCGGTGACTGGACGGACGACCGCACGGCAGCCGCGTTTCTGGCAGACGAGAGCGGGCCGGACCAGTCGCTGTGGGCACGCCTGCGCCTGTGGCTCGATCCGGACCGCGAACGAGCGCGTCGCCTGCGTCGCACCGTCGAGAGCGCGAACGATCTCACGGAGCGGTGGCGATGACCGAGCGGGTCCGACGCTGGCGGGTCGCACTGGCCGGGACGGTGACGCTGCTGAGTGTCGGCCTGCTGGCCGCCGAACCCGCGCTGTTTGCCGGCGCGGCGATTCCCCTGGCGTACGTCCTCTTCGGTGCGGTCGCTCGGGTTCCGTCTAGCGCATCTCTCGCCGCTGAGCGATCCGTCGCGGCCACCGCCCCGACGCCGGGCGAACCCGTCGACGTGACACTGACAATCACCAACACGGGCGAGACGTCACTGACCGACGTTCGGGTCGTCGACGGCGTCCCCTCCGAACTGACCGTCGTTTCGGGGTCGCCACGCGCTTGCCGGTCGCTCCGGCCCGGCGAATCGACGACCGTCGAGTACGCTGTCCGGTCCAAGCGCGGGACTTACGCCTTCGACGACCCGGTCGCTCGCATCCGCCCGCTGGCGGCCACGACGGTCGCGACGATCACGCTCGCCCCGACGGGCGATACGTCTCTGACCTGTGCGAACGTCGTTTCGGAGGTGCCACTGGCCGACGCGACGCTGCCCCGCGCCGGCACGCTCCCGACCGACAGCGGCGGCAGTGGCCTCGAATTTCACGCCACGCGGGACTACCAGCCCGGCGATCCCGTCTCCCGGATCGACTGGCGACGCTTCGCAAAGACCAACGAACTCACGACCGTCGAGTACCGCGAGGAACAGGCCGTCAGGACCGTCCTCGTGGTCGACGCTCGGCCCGTGACGCGGGTCACGCCCGAGGCCGGCTATCCGACCGGGGCGGAACTGTCGGCCTACGCAGCCGAGCGCCTGCTCGATACGCTTGCCCGGTCGAGCGTCGTGACCAGTCTCACCGCCGTCGGCCTCACTGACGAGGACCTCGTCGGCGGTCTCGATCCCGATGGCCTCGCGTGGGTCGATCCCGACGGCGGGGCCGCCAGTCCACGCGCAAACCAGTTGTTCGACGGCGTCCAGTCGGCGGCAACCAGGGACAGCGTGGCCCCTGACGGTGGCGAGCGTACGGAACGCCACGTCCAGCAACTGCTGGCACGACTGCCGCCGACCGCACAGGTCGTCGTCTTCTCGCCGCTGCTCGACGACTGGCCGACGCGTCTGATCACCGGCCTTCGGGCGCGCAACTACCCGACGACCGTCGTCAGTCCCGACGTGACCCGGGGCGACGACCTCGCCCAGACCGTCGTCGGTCTCGAACGACGGCTCCGACTCGATACCATCGAGTTGGCCGGAGCGACGCTGATCGACTGGGATCTGGCCGAACCGATCGATATCGCGATGCGGGCCTCGCTCGCGGAACTGTTCAACTGACCATGTCCGAACACACTGACTTCGACGACCGTTCGCACTGGCGACCGACGTACGCGAGCACGGCGCTGGTCGTCCTCGTCTCCCTGCTCACGGCGGCAGTGCTCGTCCGCTCGATTGGCGTCTCGCTCCCCGTGGTACTCGGCGCACTGGGAGCGGCCGCGCTGGCGCTCGCAGTCTGGACTGCCGGGTGGGAGCGCCACCGTGCGCTCGGCACCGCGTTGACGAGTCTCCTCTCGCTACTGGTCGGCATCGGTCTCCTCGCGGCGACGGGCGGGACCATCCTCGTTCTCGTCGGCGTTCTCTTTCCGGTCCCGACCGTCGAGCAACTGCCCGACGCCGTGATCGACGTGGCTGCGCGCGCGATGGTCGTCGTGGGTGCCGTCAGCGCCGTGTTTGGCGGTCTCGTCGCTATCGGGAACGTCCTGAATCGCGAAACGGCACAGCGGGCTGCCAGCATCTCACTCAAGACGACACTGTTTCCGCTTGGGGCCGGACTGGTGCTTCTCACCGGTGAGATGCTGTCGCACCTCGAATCGACGAACGACGCCCCCGGAGTCGGTGCCGCCGTCGGTGACGTGCTCCGACAGATGACGGCCATCTTCTTCCAGCCACCGCCGGTCCGTCCCAACCTGGCCACTTTCTTTCTGCTGATCGCGGTCGCTCTCTTCGTCTGTAACCGGACGCTCGCAACGCTACCGGTGGCCGAACTCACGACCGAGGCCACCGGCACACGGGCCATCGAGCGCATTCATCGACTGCTCACCCGTGCGACGATAGTCGCCGGTATCAGCGCTGCCATCGGACTGTTCACCGATTTCACCCTCTCGGCGCGAGCGCTCCGGGCACTGCTGACGCCGCCGGTATTCGACCAGCTCACGGCACTGACGACCGCACCATCCATCCGTTCGCTGGCCTGGTGGACGATTCTTGTCGGGACGGCGACTATCCTCGTCGTGGGACTGCTTCGCCATCTCGTCCAGAGTTCGGCCGACCGGATCGGCAGCGCACTCGCTCCCTACGTTGTCGGCGGCGCAATCGCCGTCGTCACCACCGCCATCGCCAAGCCGGTGTTGACCCGTGGTATCGAGTGGGTCGCCAGTACGCTGCCGGGCTCTATTGGCGACCAGTTCCGGGAGATAGCCGCCCTCGTCGTCGACTCCCTCGGTTCGCTGGCGCTCGTGATGGCGGCTGTCGGCGTACTGCTGTTGCTCGCGACGGGCGCAACCGTCGGCCTGTGGCTCCTCATGCTCACGAAGTATCTCGACGGCCGGACCGCCGGCATCGGTATCGCCAGCGGGTCGCTGTTCCAGACGGCCGCCTTCGCCGGCGTCGTCGGGGTTTCGCTGCCGGTCCTGTTTGGCAGCCTGATCGCTGCCGTGCTGGTCTGGGATGCCGGTGAGTTCGGAACGACACTCGGGCAGGAAGTCGGTCGAGACGCGGCGACTCGCCGGGCGGAACTGGTACATGCCAGCGGGTCGCTGGCGGTCGGTGGGGTCGGTGCCGGCGCTGCACTGGCTATCACGGACGGGAGCGTCGGGCTGATCACCGTCGCCGACGGCACCGTCGTCGTCGGTCTCGTGGTGGTGCTTGCGGGACTACTCGCGCTCGTCGTTGCGCTCCGATGACCGGGCCTACGTCGGTGAAACTGCCGGGACCCTGACCTGGTCGAGAACATCCGGGACGATGTCGGCCGGGTCGATGCTTCGGACGCTGGCGTCAGCCGTCAACACCAGGCGGTGGGCGAACACGTCACCGACGACCGTCTGGACGTCGTCCGGGACGACGTACTCTCTGCCCTCGATGACCGCTCGCGCACGGGCGGCCTCGAACAGGCGCTGGATCCCGCGCGGGGACACGCCCACGTCGACGCGCTCGTCGGCGCGACTCGCCCGCCCGAGTTCGACGACGTAGTCCCTGAGTTTCCCGTCGACGGTGACTGACTCTGCCACCTGCTGGAGATCCGGGATGCGGTCTGCGTCGACGATGGTGGCGACGCTCGGTGCCTGTGCGGTCCGGTCGGCACGCCGGTCGATCAACTCGCGCTCACCGTCGAAGTCGGGGTAGCCCATCGCCGTCTTGACGACGAACCGGTCCCGCTGGGCCTCCGGGAGACCGAAGGTCCCCTCCTGCTCGACCGGGTTCTGGGTCGCGATGACGAAAAACGGCTCCGGAAGCGTGTGGGTCTCGCCGTCGACAGTGACCTGCCCCTCGCCCATTGCCTCCAGAAGCGCGGCCTGTGTCTTCGGTGGTGCGCGGTTGATCTCGTCGGCCAGCACGACGTTGGCGAAGATCGGACCGGGCGCGAACTCGAAAACGCCGTCGCCCTCGTTGTACACGTTCGATCCCGTGATATCGGCCGGGAGCAGGTCCGGCGTGAACTGAATCCGCTGGAAGGACAGGTCCAGAGCGGTCGCGAAGCTACGGGCCGTCAGCGTCTTTCCCGTCCCCGGCACGTCCTCCAGCAGAACGTGGCCCCGTGCGAGGATTCCCGTCAACACGGCTTCGAGAAACGCGTCGTCGGCGATTACCGCACTCCCAACGGCGTCGAGAATCTCGGCACACGCCTGGCCGGCTGTCTCGTGATCCATACACGCTTGGTTGGTGACCGTACAAATAAGTCTGACCGCTATCGGTGAGCGGTTCACATAAAAAGGTGCTGCGGAATCGCAGGACAGATCGCTACTATCCGCTTTCGGTCGCAGTTGCGGTTTCCTCTTCGGTTGCGCCTGCTTCAGTTGCTTCTTCTTCGGTTGCGCCTGCCTCTTCTTCAGTTGCGCCTGCTTCTTCTTCGGTTGCGCCTGCTTCAGTTGCTTCTTCCTCGGTTGCGTTCGCTGCTTCTTCTGTTTCAGTCGCGTTCGCTGCTTCTTCTGTTTCAGTCGCGTTCGCTGCCTCTTCGGTTTCAGTTTCGTTCGCTGCCTCTTCGGTTTCAGTTTCGTTCGCTGCCTCTTCGGTCTCCGGAATCTCTATTGTCGTCGTCGCGTCCTGGACCGGTTCGACGCTGAACGCGACTGGGGAGTCCGCTGCTTCCGACGCGTTCCCGATTGCGAGCGCGGAGTAAGCGGTGCCAGCTTCGACTGTCACGTTCACCGTTGCGACCGTCTCGCCACCCTCAGTCGTTTGCACTCGGAGCGTGTACTCTCCCGGTGGGACCGTCGTGTAGTTCGATGCTTCCGTGTATTCGACGTTTTCTGCGAGGACGGTTTCGCCGTCTTCGCTATCGGCCTGGGCTCCGGTTCCTTCTTGCGCTGCTCCAGTCGCGTTTCCAGCTCCCTCAGTGGCGTTTGCCGCTTCCTGAGTAGCGTTCTCGGCTCCTTCAGTAGCGTTTGCCGCTTCCTGAGTAGCGTTCTCGGCTCCCTCAGTGGCGTTTTCGGCTCCTTCAGTAGCGTTTGCCGCTTCCTGAGTAGCGTTCTCGGCTCCCTCAGTAGCGTTTTCTGCTTCTGCAGTCGCATTCTCGGCTCCTTCGCTGGCTACCCCCTCGGGACCGTCGACGACCACTACGTCGACTGCGGGTGCATCGGACGAGAGGTGGGTGACGCGAACGGCCGATTCGTTATCGGCCGGTGTGAGTGCGTCGTCAGTGAACGGCACTGCCGTGACTTCGTCGCCACCCTCCGAATCGGGTGCCGCCGCAATAGTGTTCGCCGACCCCGCTTCGAGGTCGACGGTCTCGTTGAAGACGACTGCGTCACGGACGCCGACGACTGTCACTGTCACTGTATGAGTGCCAGCTTCCAATTCCATGTAGTCGCTCACCGCTCCGAACGGCACGTTCGTCGCGGCGCTTTCGTTGTCGACGTAGACATCAACCGCACCGGCACCGGGTGCCGCGTGGGCGATCCGTAGATACGATGTCGATTGTGTCGCTATCTCTTCTTCAGCGGCGTCGCCTTGATCCCCGGTTTCCTGTCCGAGGCCGACGCCGGCCACTGCGACACTCCCGACGAGTGCCACTGTGAGCAGCAGTACGAGTACGTTTCTAATTGAACTGTCTGGCATGCAACTCCACTGTTCCAGTGTATCTCCCTTTGTTATGCGAGAGCAATTCAACAGGTAGAGAACCGAATGCAAGGACCTAGACTACGTCGGTATCGGTAAGATCATCGTTGTTCCTCGACAGCGCTGGTAGCACTCGTTTGCCGCTATCTCGGCGATGCTCTCTCGTCTTGACAAAGATCGAATTATCTCCTGTGAGTACCGAACGTGACAGTGGTAATTCGACCTTTTCACGGGGATTGAAACGATTATTTATGATGAATTTGGCCCAAGTAGCCCCGTCTTGCGGCTCGAATCAGTACCACAACTACCATACCACTTCGCAATAACCGTACGACCGATTAGAGGCGATTTCCGTGACGAAGAAACGAGAATACGAAGACGACTACCCTGATAAGACGCTGTATCTCCCTGGTCCGACAGAGGTGCGTGAGGACGTCATTGAAGCGATGGCCCAACCGATGTTCGGTCATCGAATGGACCGGATGACCGATCTCTACACGACTATCGTCGAGGACACCAAGGAGTTCCTCGGTACTGACAACGACGTGATCGTCCTGTCGGCCTCCGGGACCGAGTTCTGGGAGGCATCGACGCTCAATCTGGTCGAAGACAACGTTCTCTGTACGACCGCTGGCAGTTTCAGTGAGCGCCAGGCCAACGTCGCCGAGCGTCTCGGCAAAACCGTCGACCGGATCGAGTACGAGTGGGGCAAGGCAGTCAAGCCGGATGACGTGCGTGCAGCTCTGGACGGCAGTGATACCGACTACGATGCCGTTACTGCCGTGATGAACGAGACGTCCACTGGCGTCCGTAATCCCATCGAGGAGATCGGCGATGTCGTCGCGGAGTATCCCGACACCTTCTTCGTCGTCGACGCCATCTCGGCACTGGGCGGCGACTACGTCGATATCGAGGCCCACAACATCGACGTGATCTTCACTTCGGTCCAGAAGGCCTTCGCAATGCCGCCGGGCCTGTCCGTCTGTGTCGTCAACGACGACGCCTACGAGCGCGAACTGGAGACGGAGTCTGCGTCGTGGTACGGCGGGTTCCAGCGGACCCTCGACTACTACGAGCGGAAAGGTCAAACGCACTCGACGCCGGCCATTCCGCTCATGCTCGCGTACCGCAAGCAGATGAAACACATGCTCGACGAAACCCACAGCGCGCGCGACCAGCGCCACAGGGAGATGGCCGAGTACACGCGCGATTGGGCCCGCGAGCACTTCGACCTCTTCGCCGAGAACGGGTACGAGTCCCAGACGGTGACCTGTATCGAGAACACACGCGGCATCGATGTCGCCGAGACCATCGAGACTGTCTCCGAGCGCTACGACAGGGTCTTTTCGAACGGCTACGGCGACATCGCCGAGGAGACGTTCCGTATCGGCCATATGGGTGAACACACTGTCGAAACAATCGAGGCGCTGACCGACGCAATCGAAGACGTCGCGGGGCTATAAGGGGTTCTTTCTCCGACCGGTCGCAACGGTTCTGCGCGCGCTGGAACGGTCCCCGACTGCTCAGATCCCGCTCACACTGCCGTAATTACACCTTACTGGTACGGAGCGGCCGGTATGATACTCGTTCCTCGCGGGCCGCCTGCGAGACCTCTCCGGCATCTATCTGGTATCTGTACGTTACTCAACGAACTGTACTGGTACGCTCGTGTAGCTATCGGGCTTCGAATACGCAAAAATATACTTTACCAGTAGGTACACTGTACCGTGTATGCGGAAGCGTAATGATGAGACTAAAACCGACGAGACGTCGACGACACTCCCTGTCAGTCGTCGTCGCCGTCTCGAACTCGTTGGCCTGATGTTACTCGTGGGACCGGGGATGGTCGTATGAGGGCACCCAGTTTACCGTTCGCAGTGCTGTCGGCTGATGGCCAGCGCTACCCCAATGGGACGGGGACCGCGGGATACCTCCAGCAGCTGTCATTACGCTTTCGCTGTACTGCCAGCCGCTCTCGCTGCTGGCATGTGACTGACACTCAGAACGTATCTGGCACTCGGAACGCACTCTGCACACACCTGGCAACCGGAAGGGATCTGGGAACCGTACCGGTGGACGTAAGCAATGATACATTCAGCTCGGGGACCGTACGGCTGAGATGTATCAAACGTTACGTCCACCGATATACTGGCACTGGTCTGCATCCGCTGGCGCTTGGCACTCCACGCTGGGGCTCTCTCACCCCAGTGCTCCATCGCTACAGCTGTCCGTACGACACGACTGCTGTCCCGGTGTGACCGATTTCGACACCCTGGGGGGATTCGAATATCGCCACGCTGGGATGGCCGGCAACGCGAATCGCGCTTTTTAACCACTAACGCTCGTCACCTCCGTGTATGAGCACAGACGTGGCCATGCCGTCGGAGAACCCTTACGTCGAGGACCCACCAACAGCGTTCGATCCAGTCGAGTCCCTGCGCGAGGGCGAGGCCCGCGAGCAGGCCGAGGCGCTCCGGGAGGCGATCCGGTATCACGACCACCGCTATTACGTACTGGCCGATCCAGTGATCGGTGACCGCATCTACGACGCCCTCTTTGCCCGCCTCGAAACCCTCGAAGACGAGTTCACCCTCGACTGCGAGGGAAGCCCCACTCAGCGCGTCGGCGGCGAACCGCTGGACGAACTCGAATCCGTCGAACACGTCGCACCGATGAAATCGATCGACCAGGGTGGCGAGGCCGAGGACGTGCACGAGTTCGACC
>PXRO01000036.1:0-8087 GCA_003021685.1 Halobacteriales archaeon QS_4_62_28 | reverse complement strand
CGGCGAGGACGTGACCGAGAACGTCCGGACTATCGCCAGCGTCCCACAGCGCCTGCGCGGGGACTACCCCGACTTCCTCGCGGTCCGGGGCGAGGTGTACATGCCACGCGAGGCGTTCGCGGCATACAACCGCGAGCGCGTCGAGGCCGGCGAGGACCTCTTTGCCAACCCCCGCAACGCTGCTGCCGGTACCCTCCGGCAACTCGATCCGTCAGTCACCGCCGAGCGTCCGCTGTCGATTTTTTTCTTTGGCGTCCTCGATGCCTCGGTCTCCTTCGACAGCCACAGCAGATTGCACGAGCGATTCCCCGAGTGGGGTCTTCGAGTCTGTGACCGGACGACCGTGGTCGACGATATCGACGCCGCTATCGACTACCGTGACCGCCACCTCGACGCCCGCGACCACCTGGATTACGAAATCGACGGCGTCGTGCTCAAGGTCGACGACCGGGCGGCCTGTGACCTGCTCGGGTCGACGAGTCGCGCGCCGCGCTGGGCCTTTGCGTACAAGTTTCCCGCTCGAAAGGAGCAGACGACGCTGCGCAACATCGCCGTCCAGGTGGGCCGCACTGGTCGGCTCACCCCCGTTGCCCTGCTCGACCCGGTCGAGGTCGGCGGTGTCACGGTCTCGCGGGCCTCGCTGCACAACCCCGCACAGATCGAGGACCTCGGCGTCGATGTCGGCGACGAAGTCCGTATCAAGCGGGCCGGCGACGTGATCCCGGACGTCGTCGAGGTCGTCGAGAAACACGCCGACGGCACCTTCGAGTTCCCAGACACCTGTCCGGTCTGTTCGAGTCCGGTCGAGCGTGACGGCCCGATGGCCTTTTGTACCGGCGGCCTCGCCTGTCCCGCTCAGCGCGAGCGCGCCATCCAGCATTACGCGAGTCGCGACGCACTCGACATCGAGGGACTGGGTGAGAAAGCCGTCGAGCAGTTACTCGATGCGGGCCTGATCGAGTCGCCAGCAGACCTCTATGAACTGACCGTTGCGGAACTGTCCGAACTGGAAGGGTGGGGATCCCAGAGCGCCCGCAACCTGGTAGCGGAACTCGACGCCACACGCGAGCCACCGCTGTCGGAGTTCCTGGTCGCACTCGGCGTTCACGACGTGGGCACCGTGACGGCACGCAACCTGGCCCGCGAGTTCGAGACGTTCGAGGCGACCCGCGAGGCCGGCGAAGCAAGCGACACAGCGGCCTTCGAGACCGTCGAGGATGTCGGCCTCACCGTCGCCGAGAGCATCTGTGATTTCTTCCAGAGCGAGTCGACACGGGCCGTTCTCGACGAACTCCTCGACCACGTCGACCCCCAGCCAGCCGAAATCGGCGGCGGCGACGAGCTGGCCGGCGAGACGTTCGTCTTCACCGGCTCACTCGACGGCTACACCCGCAGCGAGGCACAGGAACTGGTCGAGCGCCACGGCGGGTCGGCGACCAGTAGCGTCTCGGGCAACACGGAGTATCTCGTCCTCGGGGACAATCCTGGCCAGTCGAAGCAGGACGACGCCGAGCAAGAAGGCGTGCCGACGCTTTCCGAAGACGAGTTCGAGGCCTTGCTCGACGAACGCGGCGTCGAGCGCTGAGCGACGCGTGGGGTGACTACAGATCGGCGAGGTTGAACGTCTTGTAGCTGATGACCGCAGCGATACCGACCCAGACGAACATATAGAGGAAGACGGCTACGTCCGAGAAGTACGGTGCCGGCGTGCTGCCCTCACAGATGACGCGGGTTGTCCCGAACTGCGTCTCCTGTGTCGCCGGTGACCCACCGAGGACGGAGCCACAAACAGTCGTCAGTGCCTCGTTCGAGAGACCACTGGAGAGCAGCCCGCCTTGACTGAACATCCCGAACCGGGCACTAAGTGACCCCTGTCCGAGCATCGAGTTCGTCAGCGTCTTGTAGGCCTGGGTGGGATTGAGCAGTTTCGCAAACAGGACGATGTGCCAGCGGGCAGACCCCTGGATACCGAGATAGTCAGACAGGAAGCTCCCGATACCGTTGACGATACCGTTCCACCCGAACGCGAAGTAGAAGTAGGTGATGAAGTTCACGATGGCAGACCGGGTGTTCGTCGAGACAGCGCCGGAGATACTGACAGCGATGGCGACGAAAACGACGGTGAGTGCGAGCGTAAAGAGACTGAACTGCGCGTATATTCCGGGTTTCAGTGCGATATTCGAGGCTGCGAAAAACAGCGCTCCGAGACCGAGTGCGACTGCCAGGGGCACTGCGATGACGGCACAGCGGCCGAACACCTTCCCGAGAACGACGTCACGCCGGGAGTTGGGAAGTGAAAGCAGGAGTTTCAGTGATCCCGACGTTCGCTCCTTCGAGATTGCCGCGTAGCCGATGAAGATGGCGATGATCGGCAACAGGATCGTGACGACGTTTAGATAGTACGTCGAGATCAACAGTTGCATCCCGATGTCTGCGCCACCCCGCGAGACGAGGTTGATGCTGAAATACAGCGCGAGCACGACCGGCAGGATGAACACGGAGACGAAAACGACCGTGAGCAACCAGAGGCCCTTCGAGCGACTCGCGTCCCGGAACTCCTTTTTCGCGACTGTGTACCAGCCGAAGGTGTCCCGCAACTGGTTGTCTGCGGCGTTCAACGCCCCGTTCAATCCCTCGAAGGGGTTGTCCCGGGTACTCATTGTTCGGGGGTCACCTCCGCAGGTTCGGTTTCAGTGTAGGTCGCAAAGAGATCCTCTAGCGAGCTTTCCTGTGCTTCGAAGTCCTCGACGGCGAAGCCGGCGTCCTCGATGGCGTTGAGAACGTCCATCTTCGCGTCGCCCTGACAGTCGATTGTGAGGCGACCGTCGTCGGGCCGGACGCCGCTGACGTTGTCGAGTGCAGTGACGACATCGACCGCGTCGTCGACGGACTGACCGTCCGCGTCCAGGGTAACGAGCAACTTCGTGTCGCCGGTCGCGGCCTCGCGCAACCCGTCGACGGTGTCCTTGGCGATGAGTTCGCCGTCCTGCAGGATACCGACGGTGTCACAGACGGCCTCGACCTGACTGAGAATGTGGCTCGAAAAGAAGACGGTTGCACCACGTTCGTTTTCTTCGCGGACGATGTCACGCATCAGTCGCGCGCCGTTCGGGTCGAGTCCGGAGGTCGGTTCGTCGAGGATCAGCAGTTCTGGTTCGCCGACCAGTGCCATCGCCAGCACCAGCCGCTGGGCCATCCCCTTGGAGTAGCCACCGGCTTTCCGTTTGCCCTCGTCCTCGCTCAGGCCGACCCGTTCCAGCAGTTCGCTCGGATCCGAATCGGCGTCTTTCGTCTCGATTGCGAACTCGAGGTGTTGGTAGCCGGTCAAGCGGTCGTACACGTCGTACCCCTCCGGCAGGACGCCCGTCCGTTCGCGGATCGCCGTCGATTGCTCGCGGACATCGCGTCCGAGCACCTCGGCACCCCCCTCGGTCGGTCGGACGAAATCCAGGAGGATGTTGATACACGTCGACTTTCCCGCGCCGTTCGGCCCGAGGAAGCCGAAAATCTCCCCTTCTTCGACCGTGAGATCCACCTCCGCCAGTGCGGTTACGGTACCAAACCGCTTTGTTACCCCGTCTAACTCTATCGCAGCCATATGCGCCGTTTTTTCCCGACGACGTATAATCCTTCGTGGAACCGTCCGAGCGTCCACTGCACCGGAGCGAGCGTGATGACACCCACGGCAGGTGCGGCTAGATCTCGTCGTCGGGATCAAAATTCGAGCGCACCCGTTCGACCTCGCGACGGTACTGCTCACGTTCCTCGCTGTCCTCGACCTGTTGGAGTTCGTCGACCGGCACGTCCATCGCTGCTGTCGCCGGTCGCTGGCGCAACATCGTCGTCGAGCGTTGACTCGTCTGGGCGCGCTCGCCGTCCGGCGTCGCGTACACGAGTGTCACGAGATTTTTCTGTCCGTAGTCCCGTTCGACGAGCCAGCATTGCACGGTCTCGGTCATTGACGGGCGTTCGACCCCGAGCGTTTAGCTTCTGTGGGTCTCTCTCCGATAGCGAGGGGGCGAACTTCCGGGATGTCGACCGCCCGAACTCGTCGTCTCGAACTGGCGATTGCGCCCGATACGTACCCAGCCGACCGTCGAAACCCGTTGCGTGATGTTCAAACCCGTTCGGCACTAACGGGTCGGCGATGGACGCGACAGCGGTCCGTGACGCCGCCGGTGACCTGCCGCGCGACCCCGGCGTCTACCACTTCGTCGCCGACCGGGTGCTGTACGTCGGCAAAGCCGTCGACCTGCGTGACCGCGTTCGCTCGTACGCGGATCCGCGGTCAGCACGGATCGCACAGATGGTCGAACGCGCCGAGACCATCGATTTCAGCGTCACCGACACGGAGACACAGGCGCTCTTGCTCGAAGCCAATCTGATCAAGCGCCACCAGCCACCGTACAACGTTCGCCTGAAAGACGACAAGTCCTACCCGCTGGTCCAGTTGACCGATCACTCCGTCCCGCGGATCGAGGTGACACGGGACCCCAACGAGGGCGCGACCGTCTACGGTCCGTTCACCGACAAGGGCCGGGTCGACACCGTCGTCAAAGCGCTGCGGGAGACATACGGCCTGCGTGGCTGTTCCGATCACAAGTACAGCAACCGCGACCGACCGTGTCTGGATTATGAAATGGGCATCTGTACGGCCCCCTGCACCGGCGAGATCAGTCAGACCGACTACGCCGGGGACGTCGAGAGTGTCCGTCGCTTTTTCGGCGGCGAGACGGGCGTGCTCGCCGATCCCTTGCGACGCGAGATGGCGGCCGCCGCCGAAGAACAGGCGTTCGAACGCGCCGCGAACCTCCGGGACAAACTCGATGCTATCGAGGCGTTCCACCGCGACGCCGACGACGCAGTTACCTCGACCGGCGACGAGCGGACGATTGCGGTGCTTGGCGCGGTCAGGGAGGGTGAGCAGGCGACGGTTGCTCGCCTCCGCGCCGAGGGCGGCCAACTCGTCGACCGCGAGCGCTACCCGCTCGACGCGCCGGAGGGCGACGTCGGTGACGTGTACGCCGCCTTCATCCCCCAGTATTACGCCGAACGCCCGCTGCCGGATGCGATCCTCTGCTCGGAACGGCCGGGCGACGACGAACTCGCGACGTGGCTCGACAGCGAGGGCGTCGCGCTCCGGGTTCCCGGTGTCGGTCGCGAGGCGACACTGGTCGACCTCGCGCTCAAGAACGCGCGCCGCGGTGGCGCGGCCCGCGACGAGGCGGCCGCACTGGCCGACGCGCTCGGACTCGACGCGGCCGACCGTATCGAGGGGTTCGACGTGAGCCACGCCCAGGGCCGGGCCGTCGTCGGGTCGAACGTCACCTTCGTCGATGGCGACGCCGCGAAGGGCGATTACCGGCGCAAGAAACTCCCCGAGCGGAACGACGACTACGCGAATATGCGGGCGCTGGTCCACTGGCGCGCAGAGCGCGCTCTCGAAGGCCGCGACGACCGGCCTGATCCGGACCTGCTGGTAATCGACGGCGGCGAGGGACAACTGGGCGCGACACGGGAGGCGCTAGCAGAAACCGGGTGGAATGTGCCAGCCATCTCACTGGCCAAGGACGAGGAACTCGTCGTCGCGCCCACCGGGACTCACGACTGGGACAGCGACGACGACAGACTCCACCTGCTCCAGCGGGTCCGTGACGAAGCCCATCGCTTTGCTGTCCAGTACCACCAGACTGTTCGTGACGAGGTTGGGACCGCGCTGGACGAGGTGCCCGGTATCGGGCCAGCGACGCGCAAGCGACTCCTGGGACGTTTTGGTAGCGTCGACAACGTCCGGTCGGCCTCGACCGAGGAATTGCTGGCCGTCGAGGGTGTCGGCGAATCGACTGCCGAGACGATCCAGTCACATCTGTCCTGATGGGCTGTTCGCCGTGACCGGGCCGTCATCGACGAGTAGCTGGATCGACGATCCGGACGGGCTGCACCAGGCGGTCGTCGCAGACGTGACGATTGGAGGAATTATCGATGGTTCGGACACGACCGACGGCGAGTGGAGTCTGGATTTCGCCACCGCCCGACCGACATTCTATATCGCGGATAGTAATTTATCGGTGTGCAACCGTCTGAACGTGTTCGACGACGGTGCCGGGTCGCTCGCGTGGCGGCCAGCGACCACGCGACTCCGGTACGACCAATTCGCTCTCTGGAATCCGGTCGGCGGCGCGCTCTGCTCACGACAGCGGAACGACCTCGCTCCGTGCAGCAGTCTGGTCGGCACCTGGAAGTCCGTTCGGTAGCTTTTGCCCGAGGCCGTGGCTATCGAGCAGGACCGGATCGTCGACCAGTTCGGGTCGGCGACGCGCCAGTTCGAGACCCACTGGGCCCCCCAGTGAGAGGCCAGCGGTTCGATACCACTGCCACACGACACGTGGGCCGCGTCGATGATACCGCCGTGAAGCAAGAGCGCGGTCGAAACCTCCGAATCGCCGGCAGTGAGGTAGTGACCCCGCTCGCCGTCGACAGCAACCGTCTCCTCGGTCGACATACCAGTGACGACGGACGCGAGTCACGAAAGACCAGTTCTACCCTCGGAGTCGTTACCGGTGTGCTGGTATTATATTCCGGCTTGTCTGTCGGTTCACCGGGCAAAACGGCGTTTCTGGCCAGCCTGCTGGTGCTTTGTCTCGAAGTGAGTACTCGTCGCCCGGTCAAAAATAAACCAATATGTGCTATATCGAATATCCTTCTCACAGCAACCGCGTTTCCGGGATGGAGAGCTACAAACGAATGTCGATAGGTTGGACGGAGTCCGACCGGACACTGTCGCAATTTTGCTGCATGGTTTGCTGTCTTCCCCGTAATGCCTACTGGACGACGGCTATACACTTCGTGAATTAATCACGACAAGCTCACTCAGATAATCAAAAAAAAAACTATCACTCAAGATGTGCGGGGTACAAGCGTCGTGGCGCCGTAGTATACCCTATGAGCACGGAAGCTGTAACCTCATTCGATACACACCTTGATGCGCTGGGGCGCGTTGACCGACGACGGCTGCTCCTGGCACTCCTGAACGCGGAGGAGGCCGCCCTCC
Source organism: Halobacteriales archaeon QS_4_62_28 (assembly GCA_003021685.1). Classification (GTDB taxonomy): domain Archaea; phylum Halobacteriota; class Halobacteria; order Halobacteriales; family Haloarculaceae; genus Halomicrobium. The sequence continues at coordinate 1,036 of PXRO01000036.1, read as the reverse complement.
CGATTGAACTCGACCAGCTAGAGTACGAGGCCGCTGAGAGCGACGTACTGCTCTCGTTCCAGCACATTCATCTCCCGAAACTCGAGGAACTGGGATTTATCGACGCAGATCCGGACCACCACGCCGTCACGACAGGCCCGCGTTTCGAGGAGATTAAACCTCTCCTCGAACTCCTCGATACACACCGGGACCGGCTTCCCCCTGACTTGACGTAGACGAGCGGAACGGCCGAAGCGACAGCTCGTCCGAATATCCCTCGTAACTGATTCGGGTGTCAGATGCGTGGTAACTGTGCGGTCGGTCCTATTCTGCGTGGGGGTCGCGTTTCGGGAGCAACCCCTGTGCCAGCAGCCGACGCGCCATCACGATGAGGCCGTTCCGGAACCCTCCGCCAAAGATAGCCTTCTCTTCGTGGGTGTCGGGAACCATCGTACTCACGAGGATGGCCGACCGGTCGACGAGCAGGAGACGTCCCATAACCAAGTTCTCGTCGGGGTCGCCCCCGCCTCGCAGCCACTCCAGCCCCGACAGGAACGTCGTGGCAGTCGGCACGGCGTCGTGGATCTGTGCTTCGAGTGACTCGGTCACGGCACCGATTAGCAGGTCGACCTCGGACGGGAGTGCGTTCAGTGTGTCGATCAACTCGCTCGTCAACAGCGAGTCGTCGCCGAGGACCAACACGACTTCTTCCGTTCCATCGTCGATGAGCTGGGTTGCTCGGTTCGCAATCGCATCCCGCCCGGACATCGACCAGACCTCCTGGACCGGGTCCTCGTTCACCGGGTCGACCGGGTCGGCGTCATCGAGGGCGTTCGCAAGGCGGTCGACGCGGGCCTCGTACTGGTCGCGAAGCGTCTCCGTGGCCTCTTCGAGCGGCACGGCCCGAAACCGCTGTGGACTCGAATGGTGAACCTCGACCAGTCCCTGTGCTTCCAGTAGCCGGATCGCGTCGTAGACGCGAGTGCGGGGCACGTCAGTGATCTCGCTGAGCTGTTTGGCCGTCCCCGACGAGAGGCGCGACAGCCCGACGAAACAC
>PXRO01000035.1 GCA_003021685.1 Halobacteriales archaeon QS_4_62_28 | reverse complement strand
GTTTGAGATCGGCATCACACCGGAGTTTGGCGGTGATTTTGACGGTCCTGCTCCAGAAAATTACTACGCAGTGACACTCACGAACTGTTTCATTGCGACGTTGAAAGTCATTTCAGACAATTCGGACCTGCGCTACAACAGGGTCACTGGCGACGGAACGTTGAAACTACGCCCGGATGACGGAACCACCGTTGTCGAATCGTTCGACCTTGCTGTCGAACTGTACGTTGATTCAGCGACTAATAAGGCGGAGAGCATTCTGAAGATGACACGTGAGCATTGTTTCATCCTCAACTCTGTTGACTTTCCGGTGAATATCGACCACACTGTGATCGTAGACGACTGATCACTCCCGTTCGAATCCATCGAACGACGCGATATCGAAGTCGTCGAGAGCCTCACCGTACGCTCGTACGCCCGCCTTCTCGGTACGGTCCGGATTCGCCAGCAATCGAACTGGCTGGGATCCGAGCGAAACGAAGTCGAGGTCGAGATTCGTTGCCGTCGCCCTGAGGGCAACGCCAGTGTCGGCATCGCCGGTCCTGACGTTGCGAGCGGGTCCTTCCAGAGAGTTGGTCGTCCGGTCGTAACCCGGAACCTCGGCAGCCAGGTCCGGCAAGGCTGCGCCGCGTTCGTCGGCCAGCCGCTTTAGCTGTTCGTCGAGACTCGCTCGGAGACCGGTCCCGCGCTCGCAGTTGACGAAGGTGTGGTTGCCAGAGAGTAGCGAGTCCAGATCGTCGATCACTGTGTCCTCTCCGACGACGAGTCCCCACTCACGGGACCAGGCACCGAGTTCGACAGCCTCGGGCGTCGAGTCCAGTGGTCCGGCAGCGACAGCAACGTCCGGTAGCCCGTCGCGCAGCGACCGCAATCCATCCCTTGTTCCCGTCGGGAGATATCGCGGACGATCCCTCTCGTCGAGTAGCGACGAAACGAGCGGGTCCTCTTCGCCGACGACGAGGAGGCGTGGCGGCCGCACGTCCGGAGAAAACAGTGTCACGTCGACGGTCTCGCCCGCGTCGAGGAAGGCCGTATCGGCCGGAACCGTGACGGTGCCGTCGGCGTCCACGAGACTCGTCGTCGCGCCACTTCCCTTGTCGACCGGATAGACGAGCAACTCGCCTGCACCGTCTCTGACCAGACCGGCGGGCATCAGTCGCCGGCGACCTTCCTCGTAGCGCTCTTCGACGGCCATGCGGCCGGTGACCACTGCGGTCTCGGGGTCCCGTTTTCCAGCGGCGCTACGGATTCGGGGCGCGACGAAAGCCCGGAAGATGGTCAGCGCCGACACTGGATAGCCCGGGAGTCCGACGTAGGCCGACGCACCGATTTCGCCGATCAGCATCGGCTTGCCGGGCTTGACCGCCACGCCGTGCAGGTGGAGCGCTCCCCGTTCTTCGATGACACGGTAGATCACGTCGACGGCGCTCGCACTGGTCGATCCAGACGAGAGGACGAGATCACACTCCTCGGCGGCCTGCAACAGCAAGCGCTCCATCTCGTCATAGTCGTCTGCGACGTGGGGATAGAGTTTCGCCACACCACCGGCCTCCTCGACGCCGGCCGCGATAGTGTCGCTGTTGACGTCGTAAATCTGTCCGGCCTCGCTGTCGAGGTCCTCGCCGGGCCGGACCAGTTCGTCCCCCGTCGAGAGAATCCCGACGGTCGGCCTGGCCCGAACCGGGACAGAATCGACGCCCAGCGCCGAGAGCAGACCGATCTCACGGGGTGTGATCGTCGTTCCCGGACCCAGTGCCCGGGTGCCAGCACCGATGTCGGCACCCGCAAGCATGACGTTCTCGCCCGGCGTGACCGATGTCCTGATCTCGACCTGCTCACCTGTCGCGGTCGTTCGCTCGACCATGACGACGGCGTCCGCGCCTGCCGGTATCACTGCCCCTGTCGAAATCTCGACTGCAGTCCCAAATTCGACGGTGATCTCCGGTTTCTCGCCGGCGTGGACCTCGCCAGCGAGCGATAGGGTTACCGGATCAGCCTCGTCAGCTTCGAACGTGTCCTCGGCCTGGACCGCGTAGCCATCCATGCTCGCACGGTCGAACCCGGGTACGTCGATGCCCGCGTCGATTCGCTCGGCGAGGACGCGGCCGCGGGCCTCCGAGAGCGAAACGGTCTCCGTGCCCGGGTCGATATCCAAGTCTTCGATGACGGCAGTCGCCGTCTCGGGGGCGGCCAGGTCCCGGAACTCGCGGCGGTCGCTCACGGCGACCACTCCCAGTTCTCGACGGTGACAGTCCGTCCCGCTTCGATCCCCTCCGAGTTATCGGGCACGATCACCCATCCGTCGGCCAGCGCGACGCTCGAAAGCACACCGGCACCGCTGGCCCGCGTCGGTATCGCTGTCGGACCATCGTCGTCGCTGTCGAGGCGAACACGGACGAACGACCGCGTTCCGATGTCACTCACTATCTTCCGTGTGAGGCGAGCGATCGTCGTTGGCAGATCGGTCACCGGCAGGCGACCGGTCCGCTTGACCGCCGGCCGCAGGAACTGGACGGCGTTGACGATGGTGGCGACTGGATAGCCGGGCAGCATGAGCACCGGCGTCCCCGCGACCTGTCCGAGCGCGACTGGATGACCGGGCTTGAGGGCAACGCCGTGGACGAACACCTCGCCCATGTTGCCGACCACTTCGGGCAGCAAATCACGTTCCCCGACCGAGGATCCGCCGGTCGTGACGATCAGGTCCCGATCCAGGTCCCGACGGATCGCTTCGCGTAGCGCCGCCTCGTCGTCGGTGACCACGTCGCGATAGGTCGGCTCCCCACCCCAGCGGCGCACGTACTGGGTGACCGTCTGGCCGTTCGTCTCGATGACTTCACCCGGTTGTGGATCCGACTGGACCAGTTCCTCACCCGTCGGGACGACGGCGACCCGTGGCCGCTCGACGACATCGATGGTCGTCTTGCCGACGGATTTCAGCAGCGCCAGGTCCGAGGGGCGAAGTCGGTGGCCCGGGTCGTAGAGGTGTTCGCCTTCGCTCACGTCTTCACCGACCGGTGCGACGTTCTCGCCGCTGGCTACGGCGTCGGACACTTCCATCGTCTCGCCGTCGACCCTGGTCTGCTCGACTTTCACCACTGCGTCGGCACCCTCGGGAAGTTCACTGCCGGTGTGGACCCGGCAGGCCCGTCGCGGGCCGACGGTGTCTCCGAGCGCGAGCGTGACTGGCGACCGGTCGGTCGCTTCGAAGGTGTCGGGCGCGCGTACGGCGAACCCGTCCATTGCCGCCCGGGCGTAGTGGGGCACTGGACGGGGCGATTCGACCGTCTCAGCCAGTGCTCGCCCGTCACCCTCCGTAATCGGGATCGATTCGGTGCGATCAATCCGCGTGAGCGACTCCGCCAGTCGCTCTCGGGCGGCGGGGAGACGCGTCCGGTCTTTGAACCCGGATCCCCTGGGATCGTCTGTCATAGCTACAGGAAAGACTGGCGGAGGCAAAAACCCACGACATCGAAGGATCCAGCGGGCCTATGCCGTGACCGGAATCGCCCGCGTGGCAGTCGCTTTGAACGAGACGATGACAGCAGCGCCCTCGTCAAGTGCGAGGGTGTCGAGGCTCTCCCGAGTCAGGAGGGCAACGGCGGTCGTTTCGCTTCCGACATCGACGCGCACCTGTGTGATTGCAGCACCGGACTCGATCCCCGAAACTGTCCCTTCGAACTGGTTTCGCGCGCTGGTCCCGTCGGTCGCCGGCGCGTCAGTCGGGGAGTGAAGCGTTACCGAGTCCGAGCGAACGCTCACTTGCACTGTCGCGCCGACTTCGGAGAGTGCGTCACTGTCACGGCGTGCCAGCAGCGCGCGAATCGGTCCGGCTTCGGTCTCGACGACCCCGAGTTCGCCCGTCCGTTCGGTCACCGTCCCCGGGAGGACCCACTCCTCGACGTTGGCTGTGCCCGCAAGGGCGGTCCGGAGTCGCTCGAAGCGGGTCAGCAGCGACCGGGCCGCCGGTGTCAATTCGCTACCGCCGCCGCTTGCACCACCCCGGTGGCGCTCGACCAGTGGTCCGAAGGCAGACTCCAGCGTGTCGACGCGGGCAAGCGCACGCGCACGCGACCGTCCCAGTGTGGCCGCTGCTCCGCTGACAGACCCGTGTTCACCAATCGCACGGAGCAGTTCCCCATCCCGAGCAGTGAACGAGACGCTCTCGGCCCGCAACTGTGCGTCCACACTGGCGTCCATACGTTCACTCGCAGTGCCGTCAGCAAAACCGTTGTGTCGGGCTGACCAGCAGAGTTCTACTTGGAGTAGGTGTAGGGGGCGCGGTCACCCTCGCTGTCGAGGTACTCCTCGTTGACCTCCCACCCGTCCTCGGTTTCGATCATGTACTCGCCGTAGTACGGGACGCGGTCGGCCACCGTATCGCGGAACGCGGCGCGCATCTCCGCCGCTGTCTTGCCGATGGCCCGGAGGTCGTCGTTCCTGTTCAGACACCCCTTCAGATAGCCGTCGTGGGTGAGTCGCACGCGATGGCAGTTCGCACAGAACGTCTCGTTGCCAACCGGATCGACGATTTCGATCATTCCTTCGCCAGCGCCCTCCTCGCGCTCGATGAAGTAGCGCCGTCGGTCGTGCATCTCGCGGTTTTCGATCCGGTCGGCCTGATCCCCGAGCCAGTCGTGGACACGCTCGATGTCGATGGCCCATTCGGGATTGCCAGCCAGTTCGGGCATGTACTCGATCAGTTGCAGGCGCAGTCCCTCGTTTGCCACGACGTGGTCGACCATCTCCGGGACGTACCCCGCCGTTGGCTCGAACACGACCATGTTGAGTTTGACGGGGGCCAGTCCCGCATCGACGGCCGCCTGCACCCCTTCGAGAACGCGGTCGTAGGCACCGCTCTGGGTGAGTTCGGCGAAGGATTCCCGGTCCAGCGCGTCCTGTGAAATGTTGACACGTTCCAGTCCAGCATCGACCAGGTCGGACGCCCGTCCGGGGAGATACGTTCCGTTAGTCGTCATCGAGACAGCCATCTCGTCGGGTGTGTGGGCGACGATTTCCGCCAGGTCGTCCCGGAGCATCGGTTCACCGCCAGTGAATTTTACCGACTCGACGCCAAAATCGGCGGCGACCTCCAGGAAGCGAATGACCCGATCCGTTGAGAGTTCGTCGTCCTGAGCCTCCAGTGGCCCGCGAGTGTCTCCCAGCCCCTCGTTGTGGCAGTAGACACAATCGAAGTTACACCGGTCGGTCAGCGAGACACGAACGCCCGAAACCTCACGACCGAACTCGTCCGACAGCATTGACTGACTGGATCTAGACGGTCGAGACTGATAAACGGCGCTGTTGCCACGATGACTGTCAGGATAAAACAGTGACAGCCGGCAGTATCAGTCGCCGCCGCCGATGACCGAGGAGAGCTGTTCGCGCCACTTCTTGAGTTCCTCGATCTCCTCGTCGATCGCTTCGATCTGGGACTCCACGTTGCCGTCGCCCATCTCCTCGCGGATCGTTTCGAGTTCCCCGGTCACGTCCTCGAGTTGCGATTCGAGGTCACCGATCTCTGATTCCACGTTGCCGACCTGGGACTCGACGGATTCGACCGAGCTTTCGACAGCCTGTACGTCTGCAGACAGCGATTCGACCTGTTCGTTGTTTGCCGACGCCGTCGACTGCACCGACTCGATGTCCGACTCGAACGCGTCGAAATCTGTCCGAAGCGACTCCACATCGTCACGGAACCCCTCGATGAGTTGCTCGCCCGTTCCGTTCTCGTCGAGGAACGACTCGAGCGCGTCAGTGTACGCGACGACGTTGTTCACGTCTTGCTGTAGTTTGTCGACGCGCGCCGCAACGCTCCCGTCGTTGTCGCTGGCTAGATCGAAGGCTTTCCGAAGGATCTGGACGTCCTCTTTCGTGACCTCGTTGTTCCGGAGTTCGTTCGCCATCGCGCTGATGAGGTTGTCTCCGGCGACTTCGACGTTTGCATTCGACGCCGTGCCGTTCGTACTGGTATCAGTGTCGCCGTCTTCGCCGGTGGCGTCTGCCCGGCTCGCCTGCCGGACCTCGCCTTCGTTGTTCGGATCTTTGAGATCGAGGGTTTCGATATCCTCGTCCTCGGCGTCTTCGAGACCGGGGACGCTGTCTGCGTCGCCGGAGATGACGTCTTTGACCGCGTCGGAGCCTTCACCGACGATATTGCTCTCGTCTTCTTCGAGCGGCGGGTCGACCGACGAAATCGCTGGCTCGGTCAGGAACTGTTCGACGTTGTCGGTCCCCGTCGCACGGATTCCATAGACGGTCGTGTACTCTGACTCCGGTTCTATTTCGCGGTCGAACGTGATCCGGTCGTCGTCGATGGTCCAGTGCTCGCTGCCGTACTCCGGATGAAATCCGAGGTCCTCGACGGCCACGTCCTCGGGAACCACGTCCGTCAACGTCACCGTCACTGGTTCGGTCCGATCCGACTCGAAATTAAACGCGATGGCAGGCACGGGGAACTCGTCGGCCTCGAACCGTTTTACTACGGTCACCCCATCAGAGGCCACGGTAATTTCTTCGTACGCCTGAGAGTCACTCATGTATCTGATAGCATTGATCGACAATATTAAAGATACTTACTATCTTTTTACCTATGTGAGAGATACAGAAACCATCTACTCCAAATTGACCCGGTCACCGATCTCGACAATTTCCAGGGATTCGGGGTACGGGAAACTGTGAGCGTGATTGTGTAAGACTGTCGGATCGGTAGTCATTCCTTTCCACATGTCCCAGTGGCTGGGAACGAGGGTGTCGAGTTGCAGTTCGTTCGCTGCCTCGACGATCATGTTCTCGTCGCTGTACCACTTCGTTCGCTGTGGCTCGCCAGTCTCCTTGTCGGGGATCAGACCGACAGAGCCGAACGCGAGGACGCCGACGTCGATGTCGTACGCCTGGCCGACCGCCTCGAACTCACCGGGGCGGGCGTCGCCGCCGTGGAAGAAGGTCCCGGCGTCGTGTTCGAAGACGTACGAGACGGGATGGTCGGCGTCGGGGTCGTTGGCCGGTTCGACGTGGATCGTGATGTCGCCGACAGTGATCGTGTCGCCTGCTTCGACTTCGTGCAACTGGTCGTCGGTAACGGCCCACCCGTCGAGCCACGCCTCGTCGTGAATCACCTCGTGGCCGGAGTCGGTCGTATAGTAATCGGCCCCGGTCCCGGCGAGGATCGGCGCCTGGCTCGGACCGTCAACGTGGTCAGTGTGCTCGTGAGTCCCGAGGACGGCGTCGGCTTCTCGTACGTCGTCTGGGTCGAACGGCACCGGGATCATCCGGACCGTCCGGGGCGGGTCCCCGATTCCCAGATACGGGTCGATGTAGACAATCGACCCGCCGCTGGATTTGACGATGAAGCCGTTACAACCCAGATACCAGATTGCCAGTCCATCGGGATCTGCATCTTCGACCGCGCGCACGAGCCAATCGTCCCAGTCGGAATCGACGCTCATGTAACTCACTCCGGCGAGTGACTGGTAAACCCTTGTGGATGCGGCATTCCGATTGTCCCCGGCGCGTACCTCTCCGGCGTTTATAGTGATTGCTGTCCCTATCACTCGGTCGGACCGGCCGCACTCTGGACCTGCCACCCGCCGGCGATGTCACAGGCCTCGCGCTCGACGAACGCGATGGTGGTCGTCTCGTCGATCCGGTCGCCACCCTCGACGCGTTCGACGCGAAGCGGGACATCCAGCGTATCGCCACAGCAGCCGACGCCGACGAACTCCGCCCAGCCGTCGCCAGCACTCGCGCTGTCGTGGACTCGTCGCAGGTACGCCCGGAACGCAGACCGCTCGATACGGTCCCGGCCCCAGTCACTGAGGTCGGCCGGGTACGAGAGCACGATTCGCGTGGCGGTAGCCATACTGGCCGATAGTATCAGTCTTCGCAGCAACCGCCGGCCTTCTCGCCGAAGTCGACGACGAGTTCCTCGGAAACGATCTCGTTGAGTTCCTGCAGTCGCAGTTCGAGTTCGCTCTGGACTTCGAGATACTCACTCATGACCGGGAGGTCGTGGAGTTCTTCCTGGGCTGCCTGGAGTTCCCGCAGGGCTTCCTGGTCGGCCTGGCCAGTCTGGCGTGCAAGCATATACTCCTCGCGGATCGATTCGAACTCCTCGATGGCCGCCTGTGCCTCGTCGTCGCTCTCGACAGCCGTCTTTGCCTCTTCGAACCGCTGGTAGACGGGCAGTGCAGTGATCGCCTCGCCGAACTCGGTGGCGAGTTTCTCGACGCGACCGTCGGGGGCCAGATCCGCGCTCTCTGTCTCGATGCTCATCACTGATCGGTACGGACTCGTCGCGTATAGGACTGCCGGACGACAGTTGCTGTGTGAAAGCGACCGGTGTCTACGCTGCTCGTATCCGTGCAACCACGCCACCAGCCTCGTCGACGCCGCCGCTTCTGGTCGTACAGACCAGCAACTCGCCGTTTGCGTCACGACCGAACGACTGGACCAGGGGGGCGATCCCGTCGATTGGAACGGCCGTCACCGACCAGTCGCCGGGTGGTGTCACGCCCGTTTCCGTGGAGTCCTCGCGCTCGGTCGCCACGAACAGTCGACCGCTTGCCCGGAAGTCAGCGAACACGTACCGGCCGGTGAGTGCTGGGATCGCTACCCCCTCGTAGATGTAGCCCCCGATGACAGAGATACCGGACACCTCGGCGTCGTCGTGGGGATACGAGAGAATCGGATCGCGGAGTGGCTGACCCTCTCCCTCGGTTTCCGGGCAAGTATCGGCCCGGAAGCACTCGGGACCTTCCCTGACGTTCCAGCCGTAGTTACCGCCGCGTTCGACGACGTTCACCTCCTCCCAGCGGGACTGGCCGACATCTGCGACGAAAAAGCGCCCGTCCGGACCGAAGGAGAATCGCCACGGGTTTCGAAAGCCCCACGCGTACTGTTCGTCGAGTCCGTCGCTGTCGACGAGCGGATTGTCCGGCGGAATGGCGTAGGGATCGCCGCCGTCGACATCGATTCGCAGGATGCTGCCCAGCAAGTTCTCGGTCACGTCCTGACCGTTGCCGCCGTCGACTGCATCGTACCAGTCATCGACGTGGCCCTGGCCCTGGTCGCCGCCGGCACCGCCGTCCCCGACACCGACGTAGAGAAAGCTATCAGGGCCGAATGTGACCGAACCAGCATTGTGATTGCCCTGCGGTTCTGGAATCGTCAGCAACACCTGTTCGGACGCCGGATCGAACGTCGTCCCGTCCTCGCTGGCTTGCAACTCCGAGAGGACGAACCGGTGTGAGTATCCCGAGGGCGTTTTGTCGTCGGGCGGCGCGCTGTACCGGACGAACACTCGCCCGTTGTCCTCGAATTGGGGGTGAAGCGCCATCCCGAGCAAGCCCATCTCCGACCGTCCGCTGAAATCGACCATCCGGTCGCGAAAGTCCACGACTGGCGTCTCGGCCAACCCGCCGTCGTCGTAACGCCTGATGACGCCGACCTGGTCGACGATGTACAACCGCCCGGCGCTCGTCGCCGTGACCCCAACCGGCGACCGCAGACCGGTCGCCAGTGGCTCGCCGCTGAGTTCCAGCTCCGAGAGGTCTTGTGTGGCGGTCGTCTGGTCGGTCCCGGCTGTCGTGGCGTCGCTCCCGCCAGTCTGGGTCGACTGTCCGGACCGGGCTGGGCTGGTACAGCCCGCGAGAGCGGCAATTGCCGGCGTTCCACATCGTAAAAGTCGGCGTCGTGTCAGCGGCGGGTCGCTCATAGGCGCATTGGGGCCGCAGGCCGTGTAATTGTTGTGCAAACCGAAAATCTACAATAAACTCGAAACAATGGTACTGTGTGTGACTGTCGAACCATTTTTGAAGCCCGTCGTCAAATGGCATGGTATGGTAGACAAAGACGACCTTCGAGAGCAGTTCACTGAGGCGTTCCAGGAGGCCGACTACCCGATCTCGAGTCCAATGGATCTCGTGCCGGCCCTACCCAACGGGCCATCGACGAAGTTCGAGTCGGGCGACTTCTCGATGACAGCCATGGAACTCAATACCAAACTCGGTGGGGAGTTCCCCTACGAGAGCGTCGATGACTTCGTCAACGACGTAATGGAGCAACTCGACGACCAGAACCTGCTCTAGATCTACTCTTTTTGTTACTGACAGTCAGGCCGAAAGCAATTTCGGAGTGGTTACGACGACCACCATCACGACGGAGAATACACCCAGTGCAAATAGCATCTGATTCGCCACCCAGTTGTCCGCCCGGACGATGTTGGAGGTGTAATGTCTGCCCGAGAGTGGCCACAGCGGCGTAATACCGGAGGGCGTAATCACGTCTGCCAGGAGGTGTGAGGTGACTGAGAGTCCCGCAATTCCGCCGGCAAAGACGGCAGTCCGCACCGGTGGACCGAGTCCGAGTGGCTGGGCGAGAAGCCATCCCGCACTCCCGCAGAGAGCGGCCACCAGCAGCACGAACCAGAGCGTGTGGGTGATGCCGCGGTGGGTAACAAACGGAAGCCGCATGTCAATATCCGGGAGGCGCGCCAGCGAGAGTGAGATGACACCACCGACGACGGCAATTGCCTCGAAACCGGCCGAGAGGAGTGCAAACCCGACCGGTGCATAGCAGAGCAGGGACGCCCCGTAGTGGCCATTGCTGTACACACCACCGCGTTGTGCGTCAACCGACAAAAACCGTTGCAAGACACACGGTCAGAACAGCGTGTCAGATGCTGGCACTTATGTCTGTGGTGGCGTAACCCCTGTCCATGCAGGTCGTCGCCGATATCGTTCAGACGTTTGGCCCGTTTCTCATCCCCGCAACACTGTTCGTCGTCGGCGTCGCTGGCTACGCGATGCTGTGGGTACTGACCGGTCGAAGGGACAAATGGGCAGCAACCCACGAGCGCGAGGACTCGTCGTCGGACGAGCGGTGAGTCGGGCACCCCGTCAGCAACGATACTTATTTCCTTCCGATGGTACTACTACGGGGTGATGCTGAGCGCGAAAATGGAGGATTATCTCAAAGCCCTCTATCGGCTTCAGCGAGACGATGACGGCCCGATTTCGACATCTGGACTCGCTGAAGCACTCGACGTGACGCCCCCGACAGCGTCGAGTATGCTCGACAAACTCGAAGCGCGCGGATTCGTCGAGCGTGAGAAGTACAAGGGGGCTCGTCTCACGCCAGAGGGTGAGACAGTCGCGCTCGAAGTCGTTCGCCACCATCGCCTGCTGGAGACCTATCTCACCCGACACCTGGGCTACGACTGGTCGGAGGTCCACGACGAGGCAGACCGTCTGGAACACCACATCAGCGAGGAGTTCGAACGCCGCGTCGCCGCTGCACTCGACGATCCAGAGTTCGACCCGCACGGCGACCCGATCCCGAGTGAGGCGCTCGAAGCGCCGGACGAGGATCCCGGTGCGACGCTGGGAGAGCAGTCGACGGGCGATATCGTCGTCGTCGAACGCGTCAGCGACCGCGATCCGGAGGAACTGTCGTACCTCTCGGAACGCGGGATCACGCCGGACAGTCGCCTCGGAGTCGTCGATGTCGCCCCAATCGGAATGGTGACGGTCGCAGTCGACGGACAGGAGGTCTCCTTGCCGGACCGCGTCGCCGAACTGATCCACGTGCGGCCAGTCAACCAACAGGAAAACACCGGGACTGCCTGATCATGGATACCCTCGACGATACTGACCGGAAGATACTCGAACTCTTGCTGGAAGACGCACGCAGACCGTACAGTGACATCGGCGACGAGGTCGACCTCTCGGGGCCAGCAGTGTCTGACCGCATCGAACGACTCCAGGAGCGCGGGTTACTCCGGCGATTCACCGTCGAACTCGACCGGTCGATGCTCAGAGACGGGGTCTCTGTCGTCGTCGACCTGACAGTCGATCCGGACATTACGCAGGAAGTCGCCACGCGGTTGACCACAGTCGACGCCGTCGAACACGTCCTCCGGACCGTCGATGCCCGGATCGTCTTCACCGCGACGATTCCGGAGGGGGACGTGACCGCACTCCTCGAAGAGTGGGACCTGCTCCAGTACGTCGAGACGTTCGACGCTCGCATCCTCGCAAATTCGGAGTGGTCGCCCGGCATCGGCAGCGCGGAACTCGCACCGACCTGCGTCGAATGCGGGAACACCGTCGACGAACAGGGAACGAGCGCTGTCCTCGACGGGACGGAGTATTACTTCTGCTGTGAGTCCTGTGAAGCCACGTTCCGCGAAACCTACGACGAGATTCGCGAAGGCGTGTAAGACGGATTGCCGCCCTTTCCTTTGGAATGCGTTGGCAGTGTCGGCCAGAACTATGCATTCGAAAGTTCGAACACGTCCAGAGCCACTCTTTCCGAGGGACAAACTGCATGAAAGAGGAGGGCGTACACTAGAGTACCATGAGTACGAGGACAGTCCGGCTGGAACTGACCGGGATGAGCTGTGCGAACTGCGCAGCGACGATTGAGGATGCCGTCGGCGACCTCGATGGCGTCTCGTCGGCCGACGTCAACGCAGCCACTGACGAAGGAAGCGTGGAATACGATCCCGAGAGAACGTCGCTCGGCGACATTTACGATGTCATCGACCGCGCCGGCTACGGAGCAGCCCGCGAGACGCTGACCATCGGTATCACGGACATGACGTGTGCCAACTGTGCCGAAACGAACGAGACGGCACTACAGGACGTGCCCGGCGTCATCGACGCGGAGGTGAACTACGCGACCGACGAGGCACAGGTCACGTACAACCCTGCCGATACGAACGTGTCGGCGCTGTACGACGCTATCGAGCAAGCTGGCTACACGCCGGTGCAGGACGTTAGCGAGAAGGGGACGAGCCAGCAGAGCGACCAGGAGCGACGCGACCTCGCACAGCAGGAAGCAATTCGGCACCAACTGCGATTGACGCTGTTCGGTGCGGTCCTGTCTGCGCCGCTGCTGGTCATGCTAGTCGATCACATCTTTGGGCTGGGCGTGCTTCCGGAGGCACCGCTCGGAATCCCACTTGGCTGGTATGCCTTCGCACTGGCGACGCCAGTCCAGATTACCCTCGGCAAGCCCTTCTACGTCAACTCCTACCGTGCGCTGGTGACGAACGGCCGGGCCAACATGGACGTACTGATCGCGCTTGGCTCCTCGACGGCGTATCTCTACAGCGTCGCGGCGCTGATCGACCTGCTCCCGGCGACGGGCCTGTACTTCGATACGGCGGCGCTGATCCTCGTGTTCATCACGCTCGGGAACTACCTCGAAGCCCGCTCGAAGGGGCAGGCCGGCGAAGCGATCCGCTCGCTGTTGGAACTGGAAGCCGAGACCGCGACGGTGCTACGGGAAGACGGGAGCGAGGCGGAGATTCCACTCGAAGATGTCGAGGTCGGTGACCGACTGAAGGTTCGGCCCGGCGAGAAAGTCCCCACGGACGGCGTCGTCGTGGACGGCGAGTCGGCCGTCGACGAATCGATGGTGACCGGCGAATCCGTCCCGGTCGACAAGAGCGAGGGCGACGAAGTGATCGGATCGACGGTCAACCAGAACGGCGTACTCGTCGTCGAAGCAACCAGGGTCGGCGAGGAGACCGCGATCCAGCAGATCGTCCAGCGCGTCAAGGACGCCCAGTCGCGCCAGCCAGACATTCAGCGCGTCGCAGACCGCATCTCGGCGTACTTCGTCCCCGCGGTGATTGCCAACGCACTCCTCTGGGGCCTGCTCTGGTGGCAGTTCCCGGCGGTGCTCGCTGGACTCGTCGACGCCCTGCCACTGTGGGGACTCATCGGTGGCGGCCCGGCCGTCGTCGGTGGATCGCTCGGAGCCAGTGAGTTTGCCGTCGTCGTGTTCGCCAGCGCTGTCCTGATCGCCTGTCCCTGTGCACTCGGTCTCGCGACGCCGGCAGCGACGATGGTCGGAACCACCATCGGCGCGAGAAACGGCGTCCTCTTCGAGGGCGGCGACATCCTCGAACGGGTCCGGGACGTGGACACTGTGGTCTTCGACAAGACCGGAACGCTCACCCGCGGCGAGATGGAGTTGACCGACGTTGTCGTCATCAACCGGACTGCACCGGACGGCGGCGTTCCGAATGGAGCGACCGAACTGGCCGAACCCGGCGGTTTCGGCGAGGACGACGTACTGGCACTCGCGGCCAGTGCCGAGCGCCAGAGCGAACACCCGCTGGCCGAAGCCATCGTCGAGGGTGCCCGCGAACGAGGCCTCGACATCGAGACGCCCGAGTCCTTCGAGAACCTCCCCGGCAAGGGTGTCAGGGCGACGACGAGTCGCGGCGAGGTGCTCGTCGGGACCCCGACGTTGCTCGACGAGCACGGCATCGACCCCGAACCCGCGCGCCAGGCCCGGGAACGGCTCGAATCCGACGGCAAAACCGCGATGCTCGTCGGACTCCGACCGCGGAACGCCGCCAATGGAAGCGGCCGCGTCGTCGGTGTCGTCGCCGACGCCGATACGATCAAAGACTCTGCACAGACGGCCGTCGGTGACCTCCGGGAGCGGGGTCCCGACGTGTGGCTGATCACCGGCGATAACGAGCGGACCGCCCGAGCGGTCGCTAAAGCGGTCGGTATCGACCCCGATAACGTGATGGCCGGGGTGCTCCCCGAGGACAAGGCCGATGCCGTCGAGCGACTCCAGTCGGAGAGTCGCGAGGCCATGATGGTCGGCGACGGCGTCAACGACGCGCCCGCACTCGCGACGGCCGACGTTGGCTGTGCAATCGGTTCCGGCACGGACGTGGCCATCGAGGCCGCCGACGTGACGCTGATGCGCGACGACCCGGCCGACGTGCTCAAGGCCATTCGCATCTCCGAGGCGACCCTGTCGAAGATCAAGCAGAATCTCGTCTGGGCGCTTGGCTACAACACCGTCATGGTTCCGCTGGCCTCGCTTGGCCTCCTCCAGCCAGTGCTCGCGGCCGTCGCGATGGCTGCCTCCAGCGTCTCCGTGCTGGCCAACAGCCTGCTGTTCCGGGGGTATACGCCGGACGAGGACTACCGTTTGCTCTCCCGGTTCCGGTGAAAGGCGAGTGCCCGGATCTGT
Source organism: Halobacteriales archaeon QS_4_62_28 (assembly GCA_003021685.1). GTDB lineage: Archaea > Halobacteriota > Halobacteria > Halobacteriales > Haloarculaceae > Halomicrobium. Next base: position 63,992 of record PXRO01000035.1, on the reverse strand, counting down.
TTTATTCCGGTTCGATCCACGCGAGCGTGTCGCCGATGGTGAACTCGTCGTCTTCACTGAACACGATTTCAACTACCGTTCCGTCGGCCGGGGCTTCGATGTCGACGCCGACTTTTTCGACCTGGATCTCACAGAGGGCGTCGCCGACATCGACAGCACCTCCCTCGCCGGCGAACCAGTTGACTACGACACCCTCGTCTTCGTCAACGTCGCCCGTCCAGTCGCCGTCGGCGGTAACCGCGATCCGGTCAGCACCGCTCATCTATTCTAGCGCTTTGACGGCGTCTTCGATGTCCTTGCTGTCCGGGATCACTTCGTTCTCCATGGGTCGCGAGTAGGGGATAGGAACGTCGGGTACGGCGACGCGTTCGACGGCGTCGAGGTCAGCGAGTGACTCCTCGGCGACGCTGGCGACGATTTCGCCGGTGACACCGTAGGACCGGTAGTCCTCGTCAACAACGACCAGCGATCCCGTCTTTTCAACCGACTCGATGATCGTCTCGGTGTCCAGTGGGACGAGCGAGCGCAGGTCGATCACCTCGACATCGTGGCCGTCGTCTTCGAGTTCCGCGGCCGCGTCGAGTGCCCGGTGGACGTGGAGACCGAGCGTGACGACAGTCACGTCCGACCCTTCACGCTTGATATCGGCACTCCCGAAGGGGATCGTGTAGTCCTCTTCGGGCACAGGAGTCTTCGGTCCCTGTGGGGCTGGCATCCAGCCGATACCCATCAGGCGCTTGTGGAACATGTAGACGACGGGGTCGTCGTCGCGGATGGCGTTGTGCATCAGTCCCTTGGCCTCGTAGGCCGTCGACGGGACGACGACCTTCATGCCGGGCATGTGGGCGAAGGTCCCATAGAGAGTCTGGGAGTGCTGGGCAGCGTCGTTGTAAGTCCCGCCAACGGCGGCGGTGAGGACCATCGGGACGTTGACAGCGCCGCCGCTCATGTAGGTGTTTTTCGCCATCTGGTTGTAGATTTGATCCATGGCGACGCCGAAGAAGTCGACGAACATCAACTCGGCAATCGGGCGCATGCCTTCCTGGGCGGCACCGACGGCAGCCCCGAGATACGCAGTCTCACTGATCGGGACATCCATCACTCGGTCGTGGCCGAACTCGTCTAAGAGGCCCTCGGTGCTGTCGAAAATGCCGCCGTAGTCAGCCACGTCTTCGCCCATGTAGAAGACCTCCTCGTTGTCCCGCATCTCCTCGGCGATGGCCTCGACCACCGCTCTGCTCATCGTCAGTTCGCGCTCGACCGCCGGTCGCTGTCGTTCCTGAGACATTAGTCGTCACCTCGTTTGAGTTCGTACTGTGGTTCGCTGTCTGTCACGCCAGAGGGTGGGTTGACGAACACGTCCTCGTGTGCCTGTGCTGGATCTGGTTGTGGCTGGTCTTTGGCCCACTCGATGGCCTCGTCGACGCGGTCGTGGGCTTCGGATTCGATGTCGTCGAGGGTTGCACTGTCGACCCCGCGTGCGCGTAGGTCCTCGGCCAGACGCTCTATCGAGTCACGCTGGGTCGCAGCCTCCTGATCTTCCTCCGGGCGATAGGTCTCCGGATCGCCCATAAAGTGACCCATCCGACGGTGGACCTGTACTTCAATAAGCGTCGGCCCATTCCGGTCGCGAGCACGGCCGATAGCCTTACCAGCGGCCTCGTGGATAGCAACTGCGTCGTCGTGGTTGACGCGGACGCCCGGCATGTCGAAGCCACTCGCCCGCTGCGAGCCGTTCTCGACATCTGTCACCCGGTCCTTGGGCATGCTGATCGCCCAGTCGTTATCCTCGATGACGAACACGACCGGGAGGTCCCTGACGGCGGCGAAATTTAGCGATTCCAGGAACGCCCCCTGGTCGATAGCCCCCTCGCCGAGGTAGGCAACGGCCACGCTGTCGTCGTTGCGCTTCTTTGCGGCCAGACCGGCACCCGCGGCGGGCGGACATCCTTCGGCGATGATGCCGCTGCAGGCGAAGTTTACGTCCGTGTCGAACAGATGCATGTGGCCGCCTTTGCCCCGACTGAGACCAGTCTCGCGGCCGAAAATCTCGGCGGTCATCCGCTTGAGGTCGACGCCCTTGGCGATGGCGATGTGATGCGGTCGATGGGGTGCCGTCACTGTGTCGTCGTCCCGCAAGTGCTCACAGACACCGGCCCCAGACGCCTCGTGACCGGCCGCGAGGTGTAATTCCCCGGGTAGTGGTCCCGCCGAAATGTCGAACGCTGGTTGTTTCCCTTCCATGTACTCTTCCTGCAGGCGCTCCTCGTAGTACCGGGCCGTCACCATGTCGTCGTACATGGACTTCAATTGTCTCGTGCTAATATTCGCCATATAGAGAATGTCGGTTTGATTGATATTATAATTAAGGATTTTGCCGATTTTCGTTACTGTTGTCAACTGGCCAATAAAATCTGTCTAACTATCGTAATCATGGCCTTGAAGAATGTTGATTGGTAACTTTCATTGTCGTTAGAACTTTACGAAAAGGTGGTTATGTATATGACATGAGTACGACTAAAGACGTACTGAATCACCACCTCGAAATGTTCGGTGACGGTGATCTAGAGGGATTGATGGCGGATTATGCAGACGACGCTGTACTAATCACACAGAATGGTACGGTTGAGGGACACGGCGAAATAAGTGCGATGTACGAGGAGTTACTCCCGGAGTTCGACGACGAATCGGTGACGTTCTCGCTCGACGACCAGACTGTCGTCGACGACTACGCGTACATCGTCTGGCACGCCGAAACACCCGAAAACGAGTACGAGTTCGCGTCGGACACCTTCGTCGTTCAAGACGGCGAAATTGTCGCACAGACCCTCGCCGCGAAGACGACGGCAAAAGAGTGAACGGCCCTGTTCCTTATAATTCCCACATGAAAATCAAAAGGCCGTTGTCGCTCATTACAGTCTAACAAACGAAATGTCCATTCCTCTCCTCCCCCAGATACGCTACGAGTGTAATCATTCTGTAATATGCAGTCACTTCATTAATATTCAGTGACCTGGGAAACCAATATTTGTGGCTCATGTGTAAGCAAAGATAAGATAGATATTACACACTTCCATCTGTCGTATTAGATGTGTCATATCGCCGGATGACGGCGGTTAGTGATGTGTTTGTCGTATGATACACGACTGTAGTACATGGTAGGCAAGCAAAAAGATGTGAATACAAACACGACAAAACAATGGAAAGCAATCGACGAGATATACTCAAAGCGACAGGTGGTGCACTGACTGGTACTGCTGCCGGCATCGGACAGGCGAATGCACAAGAAGATGATGGCGAGACCGGGACGCCCACTGAAACTGAAGAACCCACGGAAACTGAACAAGGAGACGGGAATCAAGACGCAAATCTCCTGGCCAACTGCTGGATGCACGGTGGCGGAACCACACCGTTCCGGGGCGCGCACGGACATCGACACTGGAGTCCGTGGAGTCTCGAACGTCGTGCCGAGAAACTGGGCGAGATCGGATTCAACGCTATCGGTCTCTTCCACGACGATATCAGATACCGAGTAGAAAACGAATTTACCGAAGGGGACAGGACAGCGAGACTCGAGCAGATGAACAGCGTCCTGCAGAGTAACGGAATCGATTTCGTCGAAGTGGAGTTCCTGACCGAGTGGATACTCCCTGAGGACGATTACCGATACCAGGATAACAGCGATAACCGTGATCTACTCTTGGAAGCCGCCGACGTCCTTGATGCAAATCATATCAAAGTCGGGAACATCAATGGCTATCCACGAGCAACGGAAGATGTCCAGCAGCGTTTCGCTGACCTCAGTGCTCAATTTGCGAAAGTCGACACGCTAGTCGGAATGGAATTCTTCCCGGTCGATCCTAACGTCGATAATATCGCCGATGCCATGGAACTCACGAGTCTGGCACGCGGAGAGGGGACTGGTGGACTCTATCTTGATCTCTGGCATCTCATGAAGATGGATGTCAATTTCGACAACATCAGCGCGCTCTCAGCAGACGACATTGTCGCCGTCGAGTTCCAGGACGGATATATCGACACAGAGATGGATTTCCTCCAGGAAACGATCAACCTTCGAAAGGTCCCCGGAGAAGGGGAATTCCCGATCGCTGACTGGGTGAGTTCAGTCCGGGACGCCGGATTCGATGGCCCATGGGGCTTAGAGATACTGTCTGAAGAGTTCCGACGGCTCTCGATGAACGACGCGTATCCACTTGCATTCAACGCTGGCGCGGAGTACATTTAGGGCATCTTGACGACGGGGAACCCTTCTACCGTCCCACGAGCGCGCAATTCGTACCGTTCCGTTCCGACAGCGACAGCAGACCGACGGTCTAAAACCGATAGCGGCCTGAACACGCAGTAGAGTGAGTCGTGGCAGGAACTGACCGACGAAACCGGGACGGTCTGGAACAGTCGAATGGCAAGGCCGACGACAGCCAGCCCACCGGACTCCGTGTCCGACTGCGGGCCGTCTGGCGCGCCATCGTTGTTATGTGGCAGTTCGTCCCGCTTGCGATTGCGCTCCGTCGTGATCGCCGCCGGTTCCTCCTGTTTGGATCAGCACGTGACGTGAGCAGCGTCGACCGCTATCGCCGTGCCCGGTTCCTGAAAACGACATTCGTCGACCTCGGTCCGGCCTTCGTCAAACTCGGTCAGATGCTCTCGACGCGACCGGACGCACTTCCGGGAGAGTACATCGAGGTGCTCTCGGAACTCCAGGACAAAGTGCCGCCGGATCCGTGGGACGAGAGCAGGCCGGTCGTCGAGCGCGAACTAGGGCCGGTCGAGGACGTGTTCGACGAGTTCGATACCGATCCGATCAGCGGGGCGAGTCTCGGACAGGTGTACGTCGCCGAAATCGACGGCCAGCAGGTCGCGGTGAAGGTGTTGCGGTCGAACGTCCGGACTCGCGTTGAATCCGACCTTCGCGTCCTCTCGACGCTGATTCCAGTACTGACGTGGGCGTCCCCACCGGGCCAGGCGTTCACGCTCGGGAACCTCGCCGAGGAGTTTACCGTGACGATCCGTGAGGAGATGGATTACGAACACGAGGCGGCGCGTCTCGAAACCATTCGCGACAACTTCAGGACTGTCGAGGATGTCGCGGTTCCACGGTCGCTGCCCGAGTTCTCGACCGACCGCGTGCTGACGATGACCTACGTCGACGGCGTCAAGATCGACGATATACGGGGAATCGATGCGATGGGCGTCGACCGCGAACGCGTCGTCACCCGACTCACGGAGATGTATATCAAGATGATCGTCGAGGACGGCATCTTTCACGCTGACCCACATCCCGGCAACCTCGCTGTCCAGGCCGACGGAACAATCGTCTGCTATGACTTCGGGATGACCGGGACACTCGGCGCTCGCACTCGTGACCACCTGCGCGATTTCTACGTCGGCATCGCGACCGACGACATCGATCAGGTGATCGACTCGTTCGTCGCCATGGAAGCGCTCGATCCGACAGCGAACCGTGAGATGGTCCGGCAACTGTTCGAGGTAGCGTTCGACCAGTTCCGTGGCGCGGACTTAGAGGAGTTCGACGTGGAGGGGATCATCACCGAGTTCGAGGGCGCGATGTACGAGTTCCCGATGCGTATCCCACAGGACCTTGCTCACGTTGTCCGTGTCACGACGGTGCTCGATGGCGTTACTCGTAACCTCGCGTCGGATTTCGACTTCATTCAGGTCGTCACGGAGTACGTCATGGAGCGGGGACTAGACAGCGAGGACGGCGGTGTTCGTGACGCGATCACAGCCGATATTACCGACCAGATCAGGGAGGGGACCCGTGCGACGGTCGCCGTCCCGCCTCGCCTCGACAGCGCGCTGAATCGAGTCAACCGCGGTGACCTCACGCTGTCGGCCGTCGTCGCAGACGACCGCGGTGCCTTCGCTCGGATGGGTCGGCGTCTCGTCGCTGGTATCGTCTTCAGTGCCGGATTCCCACTGACGGCGTATTTGTACTCCGTCGGGGCAGTCGATGGTATGCTCCTTGCTGCATCGGTGACGACGCTAGTCGGTGCGCTCATCTACTGGTCGTTCCGCCGCAAGCGCAGGCCAGGATTCGGGGCGACGCCGCAGTTCACCCGTCAGGAACTGAAGCGCCAGCGAGAGCGCGAGGATGCCCCCTGAAGTCGAGAGACCCTACAGCTTACCGTCAGACGCGCGCCTCCGGAGGTCTGTGGCCCGGTCGCGGATCGCTGCCAGTTCCTCGTCGCCCTTGTTATCGAGGTGGTTGTACACCAGTCCCATCCGGTGGTTCGACCGTAGCAACTCCTCGTTCCTGTCGAGAAAGTCCCAGTACAGCGTGTTGAACGGACAGGCACCGTCGCCGGTCGTCTTCGTCTTGTAGTAGGGACACGCCGAACAGTAGTCGCTCATCTTGTCGACGTAGTTTGCCGAGGCAGCGTAGGGCTTCGTTGCGAACGCGCCGGCACCGTACGACCCCATCTCGACGACGTTCGGCGTCGTTACCCAGTGGAACGCATCGACGTAGCCAGCGTGGAACCAGCGGTTGAGTTGGGCCGGTTCGACGCCGTACAGGAGCGCGAAGTTCGACAGGATCATCAGCCGTTCGATATGATGTGAGTAGCCCCGTTTCCGCACGCCGTCGACGACATCCGAGAGGCAGGCCATCTCGGTGTCGCCCGTCCAGTAGAAGTCCGGCAGGTCCTCGCCTGCATCCAGCTGGTTCGCCGTCGCGAGACCGGGCATCTCACGGCGGTAGACGTGTCGGACGAACTCCCGCCAGCCAAGCACCTGTCGGACGAACCCTTCGACGCTGTTGAGCGGTGCGTCCCCGTCTTCGTGAGCCGAGATGGCACGCTCGATGACTTCGCCCGGCCCCAGCAACCCGATGTTGAGCGATGTCGACAGGAGGCTATGTGACATCGCCCACTCGTCTTCGACCATCGCATCCTGGTAGGGGCCAAAGTCGGCAAGCCTGTGCGTGACGAAGTCGTCGAGTGCCTGCACCGCCTGCCGGCGTGTCACCGGCCACCGGAACGGACCCGGGTCGGCCCAGTCACCGCCATACGGTGGACCGTCGTAGCCACCGTGGAACGCCGATTCGACCCAGGACTGGATGCGACGAGTCGTCTCGTCGGGTTCGAAGACCGGCGGGTCGGACGGCGTCCAGTCGTCCGGCGGAGTCTCGCGGTTCTGGTCGTCGTAGTTCCACTCGCCGCCGACTGGCTGGTCACCGTCCATCAGGTAGCCCGTCTGCCGGCGCAGGAACCGGTAAAACTGCTCGTGGCGGTACGGCGGTCCGTCGGCCCACTCGTCGAAGGTCTCCGGTGCACAGAGAAACTTCGTGTTTTCGACGACTGTCAGACTCCCACCGCGACGCTCGACCATCGACCGGAGTCGGTCGACGGTCCCGTGACTGGCTGGTGCCATCAGGACCAGTTCGTCACCCGGACGGCGCTCGAAGTGGTCGTCGAACGCGCGCTCGAACGTCGACTCTTCGTAGTAGTGGACCGTTCGCCCCGCATCCCGGAGTGTGTCCCTGAAGTGTCGCATTGCACTGAACAGCAGCGTCAGTTTGTGCGGGTGGTAGGGATGTCGGCGGGCAAAATCGGTCGCTTCGATCAGCAGAGCCGACTCGTCGGGCTGTGCCGAGAGTGGGCCATTCCGCCTCGTCAACTGGTCACCCAGCACTAGCACTGTCATTCTGGACCACCGTCTGTCATCGTATGCTCAATGGTTTCTCCACCCATCAACGCTATCCCAACGCACGTTGGGTTCGGAGACGAATGTGGCGTATGAGACAGCGAGACAATCAGAAACAGCTTCGGATGTGTCTCAGTACCACCCGGCGGAAATCCCCGCGTTCGGCCACTTTATACCTCCTCTCCACTGATCAATAGATGACCATGACTGATTCACTGGACCGACGGACAGTACTGCGTAGCACGGGTGCAGTCGTGACTGCGGGCCTCCTCGCTGGCTGTGGTGGCGATGGCGGTGAAGACGGGAGCGGCGACGACGACGGCGGCGGTGGCGAGGACGGAGGCACGACCGATACCGAGACGGATACTCCGACAGAAACCGAGATGTCGACCGAAACTGAGGGTGGCGAGACGGCGGGAGCCAGCCAGGAGGTCTCAGAGTATCTGAGCGAAACGTCCAACTTCGACGGGTCGGTCTCGACGATGACCGATCAGGACACGGTTACTGTTACGGTCGGTGCGGAGGCAAACGGCGGCGCGTTCGGGTTCGATCCCGCTGCGATCAACGTTTCGACCGGGACGACAGTCCAGTTCGAGTGGACCGGCGAAGGCGGTAACCACAACGTCGTCTCCGACGGCGACGGCCCCCTCGACTCTGGTGAGGCCGTCGGCGAGGAAGGCGTCAACTACGAGTACACGTTCGAGGAGGCAGGGACGTACCTCTACTACTGTACACCACACGAAACGCTCGGGATGAAGGGTGCAATCGTCGTCGAATAGCACAATTCGCTGTTAATAGAACGTAATCCCGCTGAACTCGAAGTGAGCACCGCCCATTTCGCTGTCGGTCAGTTCCACGTTCCAGTCGTGGGCCTGGCTGACTGCCCTGATGCTCATGGCTTCGACACCATCGGGCGTATCCGTTTGTCGACACTCCGCTTCGAGCACCTCGTCTCGCTCGTCGGGTGGGACGCTCACACCGTCGTCTTCGACGTACAGACCGGTCTCGAAATCGAGGGACCCGACACGTATCGTGTCAGCGCCGCGCTGGCTGGCGTTTGTCACGAGCCGCTCGAAGAGACCCTGGAAGAGGTCCTCACCGGCGTCGACCGAGTCGACTTCGGGATCGAACCGCAGAGTCACCTCGTCTGCATCGACTGCCTCCCGTGCGTGCTTTGCAGTCGTTTCGACCGGGATACGGTCCGAAGAAAACTCGATGCCGATGAGTTCGATTCGGGCACCGCCGTCCTCGCCTTCCACGAGGTCGATATCCCAGCCATGGGACTCGCCGATGACTTCGACAGTCGTCGCGCCGAGTCCGGCATGACTCGGGACAGTCGTGTAGCCGGCATCGAAGACAGCGTCTCGCTCGTCGGCCGGGATACCCGCACCGTCATCCTCGATGAAGATGCCGTCCCAGAAGTCGAAATGTCCCATTCGGACAGTTAGGTCAGATCCACCGTGTTCGATTGCGTTCGCGAATAGCTCTTCGAGCATGACCTGCAATCGGTCTTCGTCTGCCTTGATGGGGACCAGTTCCGGATCGACTTCCAGGGTGGCCGTGTCGGTCCCGACCTCGTCCCACGCCCGTCGCGCGGCCCGCTGGATCGAGACCATCTCCCCATCTTCCAGTACTCGCATGTCGTCCTCGTAGAACTGTTTTGCATCCGGCATCTCGTACACTTCGAAGTCCGTCTTGCCGATGATGTCGTCTTCGCCCGCGTCATCGCGCCGTAACCGTTCGCTGACCCGAACGTGGCGTCCTTCGAGGTCCTTGACGCAGAGATTGACAGGGACGCTCTCGAAGATGGCTTCAAGTATGTTACTGTTCTGTCGGTGTCGGAACTGCTCGCTTTGATCCGTCGCGGTGACGACGTGATACGTTCGGCCGTCGACAGTCAGCGCACTCGTCGCCAGTTCGAACACTGTCCAGTCGTGGACCTCGACGCGCTTGATAGCCGCTGCTGGGCTCGATTCAGTTACAACGCTCACACTGTCGTCGGTCCGCTCTATCGACCGCGTGACCCACTCGATAGCACCACCCTTGCCATCTATCACGAGCACGCTAACAGTCATTTACATCCACCCGGGTACCGTACGTAATTCAACAATCGATTCAAGCATTGTGCAGGTCACGTAAAACGTCACGACGATCCAGGCGATACGATAATACGGCGCACACCCGACGATTCGATATGGAACGCACCGTCAGCATCGTTCCGGAAGCGGGATTGCACGCTCGTCCGGCCTCGAAATTCGTCCAGACGGCAAACGAGTACGAAGCAGACCTGTCGGTTGGACGAGCCGACGACAGTAACGCAGACCTCGTCAGCGCCAACAGCATGCTGGCCGTGACCGGCCTGAACGTCGGCCACGGCGAGTCGATCCGGATCGTCGCGAACGGGCCGGATGCGGCTAAAGCGCTCGACGCTCTGGAAGCAGTCGTGACGACGCCAGTTGAGGAACTCGACGAATGATCCGTCGTCGCCGTCGAAAACCGATGCACACTTGATTACGACAGTTTGTCGACGCCACGTGCGGCCTCTGCTTGCTCTCTGACCGACTCGAGCGTCGCGTTCGGGGCCGTCGCGGCAACGGCGGCGTTGACAGCGCCTTCGAGGATCGGGCTGTCGGCGATTACGGTCTCGACATCGCTCGTCTCCATCGCGACCTCTGCGTTCATTACTGCGCTCCCGAGGTCGACCAGCAGGACGACACCGTCGCCGTCGTCGGCCGCCACGAGTCCGTCCTCGATGTCGTCTGGCACCGTCCCGATACCACCCTCACCGTCGCCGCCGACCGCTTCGATCTGTGTCTCGCTACCCATCTCGGCGGCTACCTCGACGATACCTTCAGCGGCCGTCTCGCTGTGTGAGACGACGAGCAGTCCGACCATTACTCTCCTGTGGCCTCCTCGTCGGGTATCGTCGGTGACGTGGCGTCCACTGACTCGAAGTCGTCACCGTCGAGAGACTCCTGTGCCACCGCTAGTAACGCCTCCATGATGAACAGCGTACTCGTCGCACCGGGATCCTGGTGGCCGACGGATCGCCAACCGAGATACGACGCTCGCCCCTTGCTCGCACGGATGGGGACAGTGAACTCGACGCCGCGCTGGGCTGCGTCGACGGCCTTCGCCAGCGCTTCGAGCGGGGGCAACTCGTCGGTTTCGATGGATTTCTTGAACGTGTGGACCGCCGGCACCAGCGCGTCGACCATCGTCTGGTCGCCGACCGTGGCGTCACCCCGATCTGTCACTTTCTCTAGATACGTTTCGGCGAAGGCGATAGCGCTCTCCGGCGTGATCCCCTCGTCGAGTTCCGTACTCGCGAACACGAGGGACCCGCCGTAGAGAGGGCCTGACGCGCCACCGACCTCCGACATAAGTGTCTTGCCGGCCGTCTTGACGACCGTCGCCGGGTCGGGGTCGTCGAGGTCCTCGACAGCCTCGACAGCCCTGGCCCAGCCGCGGGCCATGTTGCCGCCGTGGTCGGCATCCCCGATAGCGGAGTCGAGATCAGTCAGGTGATCCCGCTCGGACTCGATACGGTCGGCGACGCGACGGACCGCAGCGACGACCGCCTGCCCGTCCGTGCTCATGGCGCTGTCAGTGCGGGCGTATTGACCGGTGCACTCAGGAGTTCCTTCAGTTCCTCGTCGACGGCACAGATCGTGACCGAACAGCCAGCCATGTCCAGCGAGGTCATGTAATCACCGACCCAGGCGTCCCAGGTTTCGAGGCCGTGATCGTCCAGCAGTTCCTGCAGCCGTCGATTGACGACGAACAGTTCCATCTGGGGTGTGCCGCCCATTCCGTTGACGATGGTCACGACCTCCTGACCCTCGTCCAGGTCGAGGTCGTCGAGGACCGCCGTGGTCAGCTCCTCGGTAATTTCGTCGGCACGCATGATATCGGTACGTTCGGTCCCCGGTTCGCCGTGGATCCCGATGCCGAGTTCGATCTCGTCTTCGCCTAGGTCGAAGGTCGGTTCTCCCTTCTCGGGGGTGACACAGGAGGTCAATGCCATCCCCATCGTTCCGACGTTGTCGATGACCTTCTGGCCGACTCGCTGGACCTCCTTGAGATCAGCGCCTTCGGCCGCCTTGGCACCGGCGGCCTTGTGGACCAGAATCGTCCCGCAGACGCCACGCCGACCGGACGTGTACAGGGAGTCCTCGACTGCAACGTCGTCGTTGACGACGACCGTTTCCACATCTGTCCCCTCCATCTCGACCAGTTCGATTGCAGTCTCGAAGTTCATCACGTCGCCCTCGTAGTTTTTCACGACCGCGAGGACGCCCTCGCCGCTGTCACAGGCCTCGATCAGTTCCTCGAACTCGTCGGCTGTCGGCGAGGAGAATACGTCTCCCGCGGCCGCGCCATCGAGCATACCGTCCCCAACGTACCCGGCGTGTGCTGGCTCGTGTCCGCTACCGCCGCCGCTGACGACACCGACCTTGCCATCGAGCGGTGCATCGTCCCGCACGAGTACCTGTGTGTCCGGCAGGCGTCGAAATCGGTCTGGGTGCGTCGCGACTATGCCGTCGAGCATCTCGTCGACGATGTCGTCCGGATCGTTGATGAGTTTCTTCATCCTCACCCACATAAATGATCGTGAAGGAATTAAAGGTTCAGTGTATCTCGCGTCGAGCGAATGAGCGAGACGGGCGTGGCGGGAGTGAGAAAACGCTTCGCGTTTTCGAACTACGTTACGTGCGTCGAGCGAGCGAAGTAAGCGAGACGGGCGTGACGGGATTCGAACCGGAGCCAGACGTGCTCGCTCACTACGTTCGCTGTGCGCGACTGGCAGAGCTCGAATCCCGTTCCGGTTCGTTCGACGGTTCGCTTCGCTCACCGTCTCACGGGCGCGGCGGGATTCGAACCCGCGATCTAGGGGTTAGGAACCCCTCACCCTGGTCCACTAGGCCACACGCCCTGCTGATACTGTCGGACGGAAGTCCAATACATTTCGCCACCCCGGGGTGGCGAGACCCTTCAGATAGGTACGTCCGACAGCATGAGGATAGTTGCAGGGACGAAAAAACGCTTTCCGTTGTGCTGCCGGTGGGAAGATACAGAGAGAAGCAGAAAATTACTGATTGCTCGTCTCGCCAGTTTCGCCGCCAGTCGTTTCGACGAACTCGGATTCGGGCTCTGGCTCGGACTCGGGTGCAGGCTCGCTGGCGGGACTGTCGCTGCTGGACGACGGACCCTGCTTGATCTCTTCGAGTTCCTGCTCGACTTCCTCGCGCCCCTTCTGGAACTCCCCCATCGCCTCGCCTGTCGAACGGGCGAGCTTCGGGATCTTGTTTGCGCCGAACAGCAGGACCGCGATCAGGAGGATGATCATCATCTCCTGGGTCCCCGGCAGGCCTATCTGAAGCACAGTTGCTACCATTGTAGCAAGACTTAGCGTGAGGTCTATTATAGGCTTTTTGCTAGACCGAACCGTCCAGGGCGTTGAACAGGGGATGTCTGGAGCACAAGGGATTTGATTTGGCACCGACAAGCGTCCGTAATGATCGCGTCCGGCGACAAAGCACCCGACTTTACTGCACCGCTTGCAAACGGCGATATCGAGTCGTTTACGCTCTCGGCCCGCCACGGCGAGGCACCGATCGTTCTGGCGTTTTTTCCCGGCGCATTTACCCGCGTTTGCACCAGCGAGATGGGCACGTTCCAGGACCGGCTTGGGGAGTTTACAGACGCTGGCGCAACGATATACGGTGTCAGTATCGATACGCCGTTCGCGCTCAACGAGTTCCGTGAGAAGCACGGACTGGACTTTGGCCTGCTCAGTGATTCCGACCGTTCGATTGTCGAAGAATGGGGTATATCCATGGATTTCGCCGAACTCGGCGTTCCACACGTCGCAAAGCGGTCGGTGTTCGTCATCGATGGCGACGGCACGGTGACGTACGCGTGGGTCAGTGACGATCCGGGCGTGGAACCGAACTACGACGAGATACTCGACGCAGTCCGAACGGTCTGATCAACCACTATGACAGAGGAGACTTTTTCTCACTCGCTGGTCAAGTGGCGGGTATGCGTGACGACGATAGCGTTGGCGACAACGGCCGACAGTACGATCCGACCGTGGACCACGGTTTTCCCGACGAGCGCGTTAATGCCATGCTCGAATACGTCGAATCCGATGCCGAAATCCAGGCGTACCTGTCTGCCCAGAACGTCAATCCCGTCACTCGCAAGCAGTACAACGACCACGGAGTAAAGCACATCTCAATCGTCCGCAACAGGGCGCTGTGTCTGTACGACCTGCTCAAGCGGGGCGGTGTGGCGTTCAACGGTGCCAGCGAGCAGGGACTGGATGAAGCGGACGAACCCGTCATCATCGCGCTTGCGGCGACATTGCACGACATCGGACACATCGTCCACCGCGACGACCACCCCTACTACTCGATCCCGCTGGCTGCGGACCTGCTCGATGACCTGCTCTCGGAGTTTTACGACATCGACGAGGCAGTCATGATGAAAGGCGAAGTTCTGCACGCGATTCTGTGTCACCACACCGCCGAGGATCCACTGACGCTGGAGGCCGGCGTCGTCCGCGTCGCCGACGCGCTGGACATGGAGAGCGGCCGGTCGCGTATTCCCTACCACCGTGGCGGCCGTGGCATCAACACGGTGTCCAGTCAGGCGATTAAGCGAGTCTTTCTCCAGCCCGGCGAGGACAACCCCGTCCTCGTCGAAATCGAGATGTTCAACGCTGCAGGCGTCTATCAGGTCGACAACCTCCTGAAGGCGAAGCTTCGTCGCTCGGGACTCGAAGACCACGTCCGGATCGTCGCGATCAACATCCGCGAGGACGAGGATCAGATTGTCGAGCGCATCGAATTGTAAGTTCCCCGTTAACTTCGCCATTCGTCGTCATTCGTTCGGCGTACCTGAACCGTCACGACCATCTTACCGTTTGTATCCAGTGTATGAATTTATGATTGCATTCCCATCATATTTTCATGAGCGGCGTGTCGTCACGCGAACACAATGGGTCCCCGGAGGACGACGAGCGGGCCGCCAGCACTAAGACAGTTGCTAACCGAGTGAAAACGGCACTTGATGCGCTTCGAGAGCGGTTACGATCCGTCGTACGACCTACCCAGACGACAGACACGAAGCCCAGCCGCTCCGAGACGCCGACAGAAATGATGAACTGCACCGAGTTCGATAGTTTTCCGAAGCGAGCACATCCGCTCACGCATCCGGGCCGGGACCTCTCTGATATCAATCCGACTGATGTCGTCGCTATCGAAACGACCGACGGCGTTCGCCTCTCTGTTCCGGAGAACCCCGATGCGACGATCACGTCAGACGTGACTGTTCCGATCGAGCGATAATGGCGAGACTTACCGCATTCGTCGCGCGTGATTCACATCCCGTTTACTGATTTCGCTCCTCGCATTCGCTCGTCGCAGAAATGCGGCGACCGGGATTTGAACCCGGGCCATGAGCTTGGAAGGCTCAGGTCCTACCACTAGACCACCGCCGCTCGTTACACTCGCGCCGAGGTTCGCAGTTCCGTCGGAACTGCCCACCACCGCCGCTCCTTGCAGTCGCGGCAAGCATCGACGGACTTCGTCCGTCTCAACACCGCTGCTCGTATGGCGACTCCGGCACATCTTTACGTAGGTCCCGACGTCACTCACTCGTCCATAGCCAACCATCTATTAAGGGCGTTTCCCTTCGGGACGCACGACAGCATAGCAGTTCCCACTAGATAGCTCGAACGAATGGAGAGCGAGAGCGCTGTCTGTGATGGTGCGTTTGAACTCCGCTGGTGCGTGAATGTGATAGAAGCGATCGACCACCTCACCCCCAGGGAGCGTCCAGTCGACAGTCGTATCGAAGCCAGTGTCGGCGTCGGCAGAGGCGTCGAAGCGGTCGTGGGCCGTCGACCAGGCGCTCACGAGAGCGCGCCCGTCGGGCGTGAGCACGCGGGCCAGTTCGTCGAGACTCGCGCGTCGCGCCTCGGTCGTCGGCAGGTGATGGAGTGTCGCGACGTAGACAGCCACGTCGACGCTCTCCGACCTCATCGGGAGTGTTGTGGCGTCACCTTGCAGGATCGCTACCTGGGTGCCCGAAAGGCGGTCCCGGGCCGCCAGCAGTAGCTCACGGCTCGCGTCGAGTGCGACGACCCGGTCGGCAGTGTCGGCCAGCAATTCGCTGTGGCGGCCATTGCCACAGCCAACGTCGAGTGCGACGCCATCCGTCCCGTACTCGTCGACGAACGACTCGACCTCCGGCCAGGCGTACTCGCGGGTCTTCGAGAAGTGACTACCGATCCGTTCGTACGTCGCTCGAACGTCGGCCCGCGACGGGTCCTCGGTCATGGTTTACACCGGTCCCTACGAATCCTCGCTGCTGGGGAGGAAAGTGGCTTCGCTCTCGTCCGGTCATCGACGACGCGGGCTGGAGCGACCGTCACCTGTCGCCGTACTTCTCGGGATAGGCCGCCGCGAGCAGCTCTGGCTGGTCATCGAGACGCTTTCGAATCGGGTCGATAATCTCCGAGATGGCGATGCCGACGGCCGGTTTCAGGTCGGCCGGGTGGAGTTCCTCGCTGACGAAGTCCGCTTCGAGGGACCCGTAGTCCTCGTAGACGAGGTTGCCGCCGTACTCCTCGGGCCGTTCGACGACGAAGTCCTCGCCGTGTTCGTCGAGAATCGGGAAGACGAGGTACTGAAGGTACTCCAGAACACCGTTGTCCTCGACGTCGCCCATCGTACAGTACGCGTCGGATATTTTCGCTATGACTTCGTCGGGACTATCGTTGAGGTTCACCTTCGAAGCGTCGTCGGATGCGCTTATCTTGCCGCCACTGAGTCCCGAGAGCAGCGGTGCGAAGAGACAGATCGGCGACTCGCCGCCGTGGTCTGGCAGGATTTCGCGTGCGAGCATGTAGATACCACGCTGGTCGACACCGCCGTAGGCAATGTCAGCGTCCAGTGCGTCAACGTCCAGCGACTGCATCAGCGGGTAGAGAAGCCCACCGAGGTTGGGACTGTCAGATTCGCGCACGACCTCGCTTCCGGCCCGGCGGGCACGGGCAAGCGTCGTCTCGGCGGCCATCCGGTACATCTCGAGGGTGTATTCCTCGTTTAGCTGGAACTCCGTTCCGCGGACGAACGACACGTCGTCGGGGTCCTCGCCAGCGGCTTCGATCATGCCTCTGATCGTCTCCTCGTAGTAGGCCGAGCGAGCGTCGAGCAGGTCGAAGGGACTCTTCTCGTCGTCGAGGTGGGCGTGGAGGTCAGCGACCAGTACGGTCACGCCGATGTCGGCCTTCAGGAGGTCGGCCAGTTTGCGTATCGTCGTGAGGTGGCCGATGTGCATCTCTCCAGTCGGTGCGAGACCGATGTACGCCGACGGGTCGTCCTCGGCGAGCAGTGCTTCCAGTTCGTCCTCGGTGACGGCCTCCTGCGTGTGCCGGGTCGTCAACTCGAGGCGGTCGGCGGTGTCCATACCCTCGCTACCCGACGCCGGTGATTAAAACGTTCGCAAAGTGTATCGTGTCCGTCAGGGTCAAACCGATACAGTCCAACGGACGAACATGTACACCGGGACGACGGAGAAACCCTGTTGCCTGTGTGGCAGCGAGCAGACGGAAACCCGGATCGACATCCCGCCACGCGCGGTCCAGTTGATGGACAACAGCGATCCAATCGCCTGGCAGGACATCGAGAGCACGGTGACAGTCTACTTCTGTGGAAGTGACTGGGAGACCGTCAGGTCACTCGTCCTCGACACCGCGATGAGTCCCCTCTCGCGATGTAACGTCGCCCACGCGTCGTTCGACCTTCGTGAGGACTTCGAGGCGCTGCTCAACGACATCCGCGACGAACCGGATCAGCAGCCACTGGAAGACGAGATGCTGGCCGACGCCCGCCAGACCATCGATGCGTTCGGGACGGACGACCACGTCGAGGAGCGTGACGTTATCGAGGCCCGAATCGTCGCCTGGGCGCTCGAAGACCTGGGAGAGCGCAGCGAAGTAGCGTAGATGCTGCCTGTCCGGACGGGCAGGACTGATCGTCGGCGAGCACTCCGGATCCAAACTGTTTTGACCACTCCCAGCCGTGTGTCAACCGATGACTGTACGCGTCGGTGTTCTCGGAGCGACTGGTGCGGTCGGCCAACGACTTATCCAGTTGATCGATCCCCACCCAGACTTCGAACTCACAGCGGTAACGGCAAGTGAATCGAGCGCCGGCAAGTCCTACCGCGAGGCCGCGAAGTGGCGCGTCGAAGCGCCGATTCCGGACGATGTCGCGGAGATGACGGTCGATGCGACGACGCCCGAGGCAGTGCCCGAAGATGTCGATCTCGTGTTCTCCTCGCTCCCGTCGAGTGTCGGTGCTGAGGTCGAACCGGCGTTCTGTAGAGCGGGCTACATTGTCTCTTCGAACTCCTCGAACGGTCGATTGGACCCCGACATCCCCCTGACCATTCCGGAAGTCAACGCCGACCACCTCGATCTGATCGAGATCCAGCGCGACGAGCGTGGCTGGGACGGCGCACTCCTGAAGAACCCCAACTGCTCGACCATCACGATGGTGCCACCGCTTGCGGCCCTCGACGACGCGTTCGGCCTGACGGACGTGCGCGTCTCGACGCTGCAGGCCGTCTCGGGGGCTGGCTACTCGGGAGTCACGTCGATGGAGATCATCGACAACGCCATCCCACATATCGGTGGCGAAGAACAGAAGATGGAGACCGAATCCCGCAAACTGCTGGGTACGTTCGACGGTGCCGAAGTCGACCGCCACGGGATGGACGTGGCCGCCTCGTGTAACCGCATCGCGACCCTCGACGGCCACCTCGAAAACGTCTGGGCAGACACCGCAGACGACGTGACCGTCGCGGCCGCCGAAGACGCGATGGAAGCCGCGACCGGTATCGACCTCCCGTCCTCGCCCGAACGACTCATCAGGGTCTTCGAGGAACCGGACCGCCCCCAGCCACGTCTCGACCGGAACATCGAGAACGGGATGGGCGTCGCGGTCGGTGGCTTCCGTGAGACGACTGACGGTGTTCAGTTCAACTGTCTCGCACACAACACGATGCGCGGTGCCGCGGGCGCGAGCGTACTCAACGGGGAACTGCTGCTCGAAGACGGCTACCTCTAGAGGTCGACCTGGTTTTCCAGGCCGTCCCACTCGCCAGTTTCGCGAGCACGGCGAACGTTCTCCGCGAGAATACCGGCCGTCCGCTCGTAGTACTCCGGCGTGTGCCCCGACGCATGAGGCGTGATGAACACGTCGTCGAAGTCCCACAACGGGTGATCCCGTGGGAGCGGCTCCGGATCAGTCACGTCCAGCTGGGCAGCCCCGATGTGGTTGCTCTGGAGCGCACTCGTCAGCGCGTCCGTCTCGACGACTGGGCCGCGAGCTACGTTCACGAGGACAGCATCGGACCGCATCGTCCGGAAGACCTGTCCGTCGAACAGTCCGTCGGTCCGGTCTGTGAGTGGACACGCAATTGCGATGTATTCGGCGTCCACCACCGCTTCGTGGATACCATCGAAACCGTACACCTCGTCGGTTGGGCCGCCCTTCTCGGGCGTGTAACGGACGCCAACGGTGTCCACGTCGAACCCCGAGAGTCGATCCACGATGGTCTGGCCGATTGCGCCGAGGCCAACGACGGCCACCGTCGAACCGGTCAACTCGGTCGATTGCAGTGCGTGCCACTGCTTTTGTGCCTGACGGCGACGTGCTTCGAAGAACCGACGAGCGAACGCGAGGAACGATCCGACGACGTGTTCGGCAATGTTGGGGGCGTGCACGCCCGAGGCCGTCGTCAGTGCGATGTCGCGTTCGGCGAACCGCTCCAGGGGGAGGTGGTCGTAGCCAGCATAGACACTGGCGAACAGTTCGAGTTCTTCGGCGCGGGCCAGTAACTCGTCGTCGAAGGGGCCCGCCGAGATCACGGTCGCCGTTTCGACTGCCGCGCGCTCTTCGTCGGGCGTCCGAGCGACAGTGATCGTCGCGTCCGGGAGTCGTTCGCGAATCGCCGCCGCGTACGTTTCGACCGGAATTCCGTGGGGTTTCTGACGCAAGAGCGCGATGTCAGTCATCGACTGTCACCCTGCTGGTTGGAACGATCATATCAGCGATTGCAGGAAGCGAGCATAAAACGCTGGTGTCACCGGCCCAGAATCGATAGCACGAATGATCGGTGATCGTCGGCGAACAAGGAGTTTAAGCCCCCGCCGGACAGGTGGAGCGTATGGAGCGCGTAGATGTCGCTATCGTCGGCGGGGGTCCGGCCGGGACAGCGGCGGCCCACGCCGCGGCCGAGCAGGGCGCTGATGCCGTCGTTTTGGAGAAAGGGGTCCCACGAGCAGACAGGGATGGACTCGGACCCGACTCGACGGACGCGGCCGGCTTTCTCGATTACTGGATGGAAATAGCCGGGTTCGAACCCGACGAGTTTCCCGAGGGCGTGAAACTCGCCGAACTCAGTGGTGCGGATTTCATCGGTCCCAACGAGGCAGCCCGGATCGACGAGACCTCGATAGCGTCCTCGTACCCGAACTTCGGCTTTACCTTCCAGCGGGCGAAGTTCGACGACTGGTTGCGAGAGCGAGCCGAATCGGTCGGGGCCGAGTATCGCGTTGGAACGAGTGTCACCGCCGTCGAAACTGATCAGTTGGGCGGCGTCGAGCACACGCTCGCACTGTCTGACGGCGAGGACATCGTGACAGACACGCTCGTGCTGGCTGACGGTCCCCAGCGAACCGTGACAGGCCGGGTCCTCGATCAGTTCCTGCCCGACGGGCAGTCGTTCTCGGAACGGTTGCCGTCGACAGCGGCGAACCACATCGCCTATCAGGAACACCGCCGGATGCCAGAAGAACTGTTCCCCGAGGATCGCATCCAGTTCTGGTGGGGCGTCATGCCCGGCCACACCGCCTACCCGTGGGTGTTCCCGAACGACAACAACGTCGCACGAATCGGCCTCACGATGCCAATCGGCCTGGATATCGACGACTACGATGCCAGCGAGTGGGCCCTCCTCCGCGAGGACGACGAGCAGATCCCGCAAGGGTCTACCTACATCGAGCGACTCATCGAACGCGAGTACCCCGAACACGACCTCGAAGACTTCCCGCTGGTCGAAGACCGCGGCAAGACCGGCGGCACGGAAACGTATCCGATCTCCTCGACACGGCCAATCGATTCGCCGACCGGAGCCAGCGTCGCCGTCGTCGGCGGCGCGATGGGTGCGACCTCGGCCTTCCACGAAGGGGGCGACCACGTCGCCGTCAGGACCGGAACAATCGCCGGGCGACTCGCTGCGGCGGATCGACTCGACCGCTACAACGACGCCTGGAAAGACGCCCTGGAGTCGGAGATGCTTCGCAACGTCGCCTTCGCCGACCTCGTCAGGGACTTCGGTCCCGACGACTGGGACCGCACGTTCGCGACGGTCAGCAAGATGCAGTCTGTCAGCGGCTCCCAGTGGCGACAGGCTCTCGCGGCCGGCACACTCGGAGTCAAGGCCGTCGGGAAGTACAAGTGGATCAAGTACGGCTATCGAGACGGCGGTTACGTCCAGCTGGCCGAAGACGAGTACATCGTATAGGATCGCAACCCCTTACTCTCGGGACCGACTACCTCTCCATGCGTGCCTTCTGTCCCCGCCCGAGGCCCGTCCGTCGGGACGATGACAGCGCGGCGAACCCGGGCACGCGATAGTGCGATTTGCACGCGTGGTAACTGCACACGTGCACTCGCCGAGAGGGCACCCGCCGTCTTGGCACCCGCCACAGCGGCTATCGCCGCTTTGGCATCTGGCGATGCCTGACGGCGTCGCCCGCCCGGCACGAGGGTTTCCCGGCTGACAGGGCACGCCGCCCCGGATGATGTCGGTCGTTAGTGTTTCGGGCGATATTACACATCTCGGGGCGGTCGGATGTCAAACCCCGAAGTCGTGTCCGTCGTCGACGGCGAGTAGCGACCAGTCAGAGTCACACAACATCCGCTGGCACACGAGCACGACGAATCAGGTCCGGACCTGACATTGCCGGCTGTCCGTTCGTGAAGAATTTCGCGAACCCGAGGTCGCGAATCGCTTGCATGTCGATACTACCGCCCGCTGGGGTCTTATAGAACGACGTACGTGACGAGATAGGCGGTTGCAGCGACTGTGATGGCCGTCAGGCCAGTTGCAAACGCCCGGAGCCAGGCGAATCCGCGACCGCGCCGTCGCAAGAGACCGCGCTGGGTCGCCCCGATGATTCCGAACACGAGAATACTAAACACGAAGTAATACGAGACATCGAGCGTCGGGGCCGGCAACGTCACTGCCGCGGCGGCGTACCCGACACCGAGTGCAGCCTTCCGATCAATCGATGAGCGTACCCGCCGGTCGGTGAGTCGACAGTAGACGATCAGCGCGAGCCAGATGATCGATAGTTCGATCACAAAGGCCCCGAGCAGGTGCAAGGTCGGATCTGCTGACAGTGCGATCCGTTCGCCGACGAGCGTCACGTCGAAGGGGTACAGCAGTTGGGGCGGTTCGCCGGTGAACAGGTCGCCCAGCGGATGACTCAGCAACCCGACCGAGGCCGTCGCGAACACCCCCGCAGCCGAGAGACCAAATCGGCGGGCGAGCACGAGGATCAGGAGTCCCGAAAGCGTCATCGCAGCCACGACAGCACCGGCCAGCGAGCCACTCGTGACCGTCGCAATCGCGACGATGAGGACGAACCCACACAGACCGAGCGCGCTGCTCACAGTGCCCTGGCGATACCAGAGCGCGAAGGCAGCGGCTGCGACAGCGCCAAGTACCATCCCGTGGGTCGGGCCACGGTGGACGACGTTCCCCGTCGACCAGAACGAGTCGGCGGCGTCGAACACGCCGGAGATACCGTTCAGGAGTCCGAGCGGACCATAGAGGATGTCGATATCGGGGACTGTCGCGAACAGTGCAGCCACGACTGCCAACTGCAGTGCGTGTTCGGCGGTGCGTCCTCGCCACCGTGCGAGAAACCCCACGAGCGCAAACGCTGCTAGCCCGTGACCCACGAACATACGTTTTATTCGTCGTCAATGCGTATAACCGTTCTCTCGCAAGCGTTAGCACTGATCACGGACCATCCAGATACCGGCACAGCGGTCGGCGTGAGAGTAAGCCAGAAAGCTGTCGGGACTATCGGGCTGATGTAGAGAAAGACGTTCACCACCTGCGAGGGGTGACGCTCGTGACTGGTCAAGCGCTCCCAGTGTTACTGTTCGGCGGTCGGTTCCGAGGACGGGCGATACACTTCGTAGTCGTCATCGTCTTCGACGGCGATAACTGCCCAATCGTACTCCGGATCTTCCATAGCGACCCGTCGATACGTCGTGGTCGCTGACTCGGAATCCGTGACGAAACACCGAAGTTGTCCCTCTGTCGGTATCGTTGCTGGTTCGGACAGTGTTACGTGTACGACTCGCCACTTACGTTCAGCGCGAAGTTCGTCATCGGTGCGCGACACAGTGTATCCGAGGTCTGCGAAAATCGACGAGGCGTGCTCGGCCAGAGGTGTGGTAACGGCCGCCATCTGTCAAGGAGTACCACGGCAGTCCTCTTAAGCATTTGCACCGTACCAGACGTTGATGATAATCGACAGACAGCACTCGAATTGGGTCGATTTTCGTCTCGCTCACTCGTGGGCCGCGTCCCACTCGTCCGGTTTGCGGACGTTGCTACACTCGTTACACTGGACCCGCCCCATCGCGTCCATCGCGTTGTCGAACGTCTCGCAGTTCGAGCAAAAGTACCCCCAGCGAGTCGCGCCAGCATCGTCCGTGTAGACGAGATAGAACGGTCCCTTGGAACCAGTCTCGGTTTCGTCTCTGTTCACGAACAGGGGTCGGTCGTCCGGACCGTCTCTGCGTTCCATGCACAAGCGTGGTACCGCGGCTCGTATAGCCGTTGTCCTCCACGCCAACCGCTCCCAGAAAACACCGCGTTTCTCGTTCTCACGGTTCGACCGCTACGTGTCGCCACCAGCGTCGGCCAGGTCCGAGAGCCGGTCGAGAGCCGCGTCCGTGCCGGCGACGAGCAAGTGGCCGTTTTCCCCGATTTCAGTCCAGTCGCTCAGATCCGCACTCACGCGACCGTCGCGGCGCTCGATTGCGACCACCGTACAGCCAGTCTGCTCTCGGATGGCCGCTTGTTCGAGCGTCTGTCCCGCAAGTGCACCCGGTGATTGCCGAACTAGCTTGATATGTCTGTCCAGATCCACCGACTCGTCGGCTTCGAGTATTGCCTGTGCGAGCAACCGACCAGCGACGGTCGACAGCGCGAGGACGTAATCGACCCCCGCCCGGTAGAGTTTCGCCACGCTCTCGCTCTCGTTTGCCCGCGCGACGATTTCGACGTCGGGCGCGAGGTTCCTGACGACGAACGCGGCAACCAGTGTGGTCGTGTCATCGTCCAGCGCGAGAACGACCGTCCGGGCCCCGGAAACGTTCGCGCGTTCGAGCACCTCCTCGTCGGTCACGTCACCCGCGATGTCGACGGTGGGTTTGTCTTCCGTGTCGATCACCGTCTGGTCGATGTCGTCACGGACAACGGCGTCACTCACGATAGATCCGACGACGCCGGCCCCGGCGACGATCACCCGTCCGCGACCGTAGGTGTTCAGTGACGACCTGGCGGAGTTCGAGATAGATCTAAGTGCCGCCCGCCGTCCGGCGGTAAGCAGCACGGTCTGGTCGTCGAGTGGCACCGTTTCGAACGGTGGGACGTGGAAGTGGCCGCGGGACCACACGCCGATAATGTTCGTAACCGTCCGATCCCGGCGGCCGTCACTCGACGCTCCCGGGGCCCGGATGCCCGTCTCGGTGAGGCGCTTGCCGTCCAGTTCACTACCTGAACTGATCTGAATCTCGGCGATCTCGAAGTGCTCGCCGACCGTCGCCACCCCGTCTATTTCCGTATGGACCGTGTTACGGACCTTGTTCGCGATGCCGTTGCCGAGCAGTCGGCGGGGCAGAAACGCCTGGTCTGCGCCCGCGAGTCCGTGGTACGCTGCCAGGTCCTCGTCCGTGGCGATGCTGTAGATTGGAACGTCCGTCGTTACCTCTTTGACCGATGTGATGATGTTCATGTCCTCCATGTCGTCGGCGTCAGACACGACGGCGCGGGCGCTGTCCAGATTGACTCCCTCCAGGGTCTTGATTGACTTGGGATCACCGTGGACGACGGCATGGTCTTGCTCGAACAGGTCTATCGCGACCTCGCGGTCCTCCTCGACGAACACGTAGGGCACGTCCCTGTCGACGAGTTCCTCGATCAGCGATTCCGTGTGTGCGGTAGCGTTACAGACCACGACGTGGTCCGAGAGGTCCGTGCGCGTGGCTGGCGGGGCCGTCGCCAGCGAGTCCTCGATGAGGGGCACGATCACCGCCGGGAACGCGCTGAAGATGAGCAACAGACTGGCCATTTGCATCGACACGACCAGCATCTGCATCAATGGATGCTGCCACGGTGCGTCCTGACCGTAGCCGACGGTTGTGAACGTCTGCATCACGACTTCCAGCGACCTGAGGAAAGGTCGCGGTCGCCCCTCCAGCGTTGCCATTCCGTAGGAATACAGCAGCGTGAACGTCAGTATCGCAGCCAGGAGAACCACGAGATAGCGTTTTACGAGACGAGAGCTGCTCACACTGGTTCTTATTAATAGCTCGTAATAAAAACTAGCTGTCAGCGCATGGAAACGCCGACTGAGTCTGGCACTCTGATTTCTTGATAGCACGAGCGACCAGTTGCAAATGCCACGATACTCGAAACTCCCGGAGTGGGTAGAGCGTGCAAGCGAGACGCAAGGTATCGAGGATCGAATGTTTATGTAACGATTTAATATTCTTCCTAACGGTCGTTTACGGGGTAAATATCCGATTGTTGGGAAACAATTAAACAGATACGCAACAGGTATTTCCGCACGCGCAGCCTACGGACAGTTGATGACCAGTATCGACACTCACTGCACCACAGCCAGTGCCGAAACCTCACCGCTGGAACGAAGCAGGCGGAAATCCGTCCTGTTTTGCCCCGGTTGTGGCTACGAAAGCGGAATCGATGGCGAATGGGTCGTTCGCCGGGACAGCGAAACACGGACCTACGTCTGCCCACAGTGCGAGACCGAAATCGCGTCTCACTGATCGGCTCTTTTTAGCTGGAACGGTATGATCGACAGCCGGTATACCGGTGGACGTACGCAATGATACATTCAGCCCGGGGACCGTGACGACTGAGAGGCATCAAACGGTACGTCCACCGGTATAGTATCAGAACTCGATGATCGACTTGTCGGTGACCACCGTATCGAGCAGGCGCGTCGGCGTCGCGTCGTAGGCCGGATTCTCGACGGTGAACCCTTCAGCGGGTTCGCGCATCACCTCTGTGGGGGACCGGATCTCGTTTTCAAATTTGAATCCGCTGTCGATGAGTTTCGACCCAGACCCGACTGCCGTCACCGGTACGTCGCGGTGGGCCGCCGTGGCGGCGATTGGATACGTCCCGATCCGATTGTACAGCGTCTGGTCGACGATACAGTCGATGCCGACGACGACCCGGTCACAGTCTGACAGGAAGTGACCCGCTGCGCCGTCGATGATCAGGTGTGCTTCGACGCCCTCGACCGTCGCGAGCCGACGAACGAGCTTTCGACCGAGATAGCGCGGGCGCGCTTCGGTCGCGTACACTTCGAGGTCCGGATCTTCGACCGTCCTGACTCGATGTTCGATTGCTTCGAGGACTGTCGAGGAGTAGTCGTGGGTCAGTATCGTCGCTGAGTCGTCCAAGAACGCTCCACACCGTTTCGCCGCGCGCGCTTTCCCCGTCTGGACGCGTTCGACGACATCCGTAATGGCTACTTCGGTCAGTTCCTTGGCCGCCGAGACGCTGTCGGGGTCGCTGTCTCGCACACGCTGGACGATCCGTCGCTGAGTGGTGTGTAGTGACGCGTGAGACGGGTTCGCGCGCCGAAGAGCACCGCTGTTCCGGTCGAGCGCGCGCAGGTACTCTTCGACAGTCGGGAACTCACGGTTGCCCAGAGCCGACAGTGCCCGTGCAGCCTTGATTGCCACGATAGAGGAACTGTGGGTTTGCATCTCGGAGATTTCCTCGACAGTCTCGTCGATCATACCACTGCCTCTGACCCGCGCCACCTTGTGCTTTCCCCCACCGGAATGCTATCTCGGGGAGCATCGTGTCGCGATAGGGACCGCACCAGCGGAGTTAGTCGGCCGCCGGAATCACGTCGGTGTCAGTCGACTGGTCTGTCAACAGGTATCGGTCCAGCGACAGAGGACCCGAACCAAGGGTAAAGAGCGCCGATGCCATCCCGAAAAGGGTGACGTGAGCCAGCACCGGGTCGTCGGGCAGACCGAAGAGTGTGGTCGTGAAAAGCAGGAAGGCAATGCCGGCACTGGCCCGCGTGAGTAGCCCCACGATGAGTGCGACCCCGACGGCCGCCTCGGTGAGGCCGGCACCGAGCACCCAGAGGCCCGGGTCGACGGGCACGACAGCAGTGAGGTTGTACTTCTCGACGACAGCAAGTGAGCGTGCGGGATCGCCCAGCTTCTGGGTGATGCCCAGAAAGACGAAGGAGACGCCGAGACCGACCCGGAGGACGGTCGGGACGTACCGACGGTATGGCCCGGTGAGTTCGTCGAGTGCCAGCTTCAGCCGGTGAACGGGGTCGATCTGCCCGTAAATCGTACCCTCAGTCGAGGAGATGTCCAGCAAGATTTCGTCTGCACTCGGACGGCCGCCGCCCAGCAAGAACAGGGCAATAAACCCCGGAAGATACTCCAGGGCGAGCAATACGTCGGGACTGACAGTCAGCGAATACAGGTACAGCACCGTCCCGATACTCGTCGCGATTCGCGTCCCCAGGCCAAAGAGGATAAAGAAGCCCAGGCCGACGAAAAGCAATCGCAAGAGCGGGTTCACTGACGGGTCGAACGTGACTGTCGGCGCGAACAGGTAGCCCTGGAATCCGGCCCCGACGAGGGGGAGGCCGAGACTGAGACGGAGCATCCACGGTATCAGGTCGGCGTAACTCGACAGCGTTTCCCGGAGGATCTCGATGTCCTTGACCTGTGGTCGAGAGCGCAGGTACAGCGTGAGACCCACCATCGCGGCCGCGATGGCACCACCGACCAGCGCCGCGTTGAGCGGGTCCGACAACGTCTCCCGGATGAGGGTGATCGCATCGACAGTATCTCCGGCCTGATCAGTAACGTAGTCGACATGTGCGGCTGCCGGACGAGCGAGTACGACGATTCCGGCAAGCATCAGCAGGTGGTGATACGGCGTCCGTCCGTTCATACACTGACTAGGCGGGTCGCGTGCCTAACTCTGTTGATCCTTCCTGACACGTTCGTCACGGCGATCCGGTAGTGTCGACAGCGGGCATGTCTCTGGACGGACCGGGCCGGTAAAATTATAATCTCGTACTGGCAATGTCTGGTAGTGAGCGTCAACGTCGAGTCGCGGGTCGTCGACCGCGGAAGCGATGAGTACGCGGATACGGCCTGGGAGTTGAAAGAGCGCATCCGCGAGGACGACGGCGTCTTGCGACAGCGACGTGGCTTTTTTACAAATGCGTACAGGCGGTCACGCGTCTACCTCTACATCGACGGGTCCCGGGACCGCCTGATCGGCTTTGCGGCGGTCCGGAGTGACGGGTACGTTCTCTTCCTCGCGGTGGACTCCCAGTACCGGGGCCACGGCTTTGGCAAGCGACTCGTCGCGCGGGTCTCGGAGGACTACGGCAGCGTCACCTGTCACGCGCGGGCGACGAACCGGGAGGCAATCGAGTTCTACGAACACCTCGGGTTCGAGTGCCGCCGCAAAATCGAGAACTACTACGAGGACGGTGGCGACGCCCGCTATCTCAAACTTGGCGACAATACGATTCGGGACAAACTGTCGAAGATCCTGCGCGGCTGACCGACCGGCGACGCCGATACTGTCGTCGCACTGACGGCCGGACCGAGAGGCACAACTCCTTTGATGACACTCCGCAAAGAGGGGTGTAGATGGAAGAGCGGACCCGAGCGTATCTGCGGGGACGGTTCGGCGACCACTACCGACGGGCCGAGTTGACGCCGCCGACGGACGCCAACGAGCGCGAGTGGGGCTTCGTTCCCTGGACCGACGGGCCCGGCGAGACGATGGTCCGCCACCGGTCGCTGCTGGACCTCGGCGAAATTGGGGACTTTCTCCGGCGCAAGCGTCCAAAACACGTCTACTTCTCTGCCGGACGGTACCGCGACCCGAGTGCATCCTCGATGAGCGAGAAAGAGTGGCGGTCGTCGGACCTGGTGTTCGACCTCGACGCCGACCACCTGCCCTCCGTCGTACTCGGCGAGGACAGTTACGCTCAGATGCTCGCAAAGTGCAAGGACGCGCTGCTCCGGCTACTGGACTTCCTGGAGAACGACTTCGGTTTCGAAGATCTGACAGTCGTGTTCTCGGGCGGACGCGGGTACCACGTCCACGTTCGGGACGCTGGCATCCAGCAGCTCGAACGCGACGCCCGGCGCGAAGTCGTCGACTACGTGCGCGGCATCGGCCTGGAGTTCGAGCAACTCGTCGACGAACAGGCAGTGGCGGGAACGGCCGGGCGGTCCAGTCCGGCACAGAAGCGAACGCTCGCCACCGAAGGCGGCTGGAGCGGGCGCGCACACCGGCACATTATGACGGGTGTCGACGACCTGCTAGAACTCGACGACGACAAAGCCATCGAACGGCTGCAAGAGCACGAGGGCATCGGTGACCGAACGGCGTCGGCCGCGCTCAACGCGGCCCGGGAAAACTACGAGCAACTCGCCACGGGCAATATCGACGTCCATCCGGCGTTCTACCAGATCGCAAAGATCCTGATGACGGAAGTGGTCGCGACGGACAACGCGCCCATCGACGAACCCGTGACGACAGATACGAATCGGTTGATCCGACTGCCCGGTAGCCTCCACGGTGGAAGCGGGCTGGCAGTCAGGCGCATCGAGCGATCCGCTATCGACGAGTTCGACCCGCTTGTCGATGCCGTTCCGACGACGTTTCGGGGCCACGATATCACGCTCGACGTGAGAGATCCCGGAGTTGTCGAACTCGGTGGCGATAGTTTTACATTGGAATCGGGCGTTGGATCCTACCCAGAGCACGTGGGCATCTTCGCGATGGCCCGCGGCCGTGCCGAGAAAGGGCCAGAATGAATCTCGACGAACTCCAGTCTGTCCAGTCCCGGGAGCGCCAGACCGACAGCCTCCAGCAACTGCGAGAATCGTTCTACGCGGACGCCGGCAAGTTCATCCAACAACTCCGCGAGGAACGCGACACCGCAGCAGACCGCGCGGACGACCCCTTCGACGCACCGGAGGTCAATCGACTCACCGACGACATCAACACCGCAGAACAGACCGTCGAGGCGATCTACGAGCGCCGCGTCGGCAAGATCGTCAAGATGGCTTCGCTGGCCGCGGCAGATATGCCAGCCGAAGAGGAAGGCCTGACGCGCGAAGAGCGGGACCTCTTCGAGACACTCGTCGGCGCAATCGAGAACAACCGGGATCACGTTCTCGACGTACTCGCGGGCGAGGCGTCACCGGGCGCTGTCGCGGGCGGATCAGCCAGCCCCGACGATACGGCCCCACCGGAAGGGCAGGCACAATCGGGGGCGGCCAGTGGGCCCCCAGAACTAGCGTCAGCGGACGGGACTGCCCCCCTCGCGTCCCGGGACGAGCGGGACGAGCAGGGCAGTACAACCGACGGTCGAGCGGCGGTCGATGCGGCAGACGTGATGGGCACCGCCGATGACGAGTTACCACCCGAAAGCGGGCCAGTATCGGGCGACCCGCCAAGTGCGGGCGACGACCAGTCGCCGGCCTCGGACGGTGGAACGGCCCCAGCACCCGAGACGACAGCACCGACAGACTTACCGTCGGGTGATAGTGGATCGGGCGATGCGTCCGACACTGTCGACCGGACGACAGTTCGGATCACGGACGACGTGGGCGAGATTTTCGGTATCGACCAGCGGGAGTACGACCTGTCGAGAGACGACGTAGTGACGCTACCAGAGCAGAATGCGGCCCCGCTGGTCGAGCGCGACGCTGCGGAACCGCTCGACTAGCAGTTCGCCTACTGTTCCACGGGCGGCCGGTTACCCAGTTCCAGTTCGACGGTCTGGCGCTCGCCGTCGCGAATGACTCGCACGTCGATAGTGTCGCCGGGCGAGGTTTCCAGCGCGAGGAACGTCGAGAGTTCCTGACGCGTCGGCGTCGACGTGTCGTTCATCCGGACGACGACATCACCATCGACTGGAGCAGTCACCCCGTTGATTTCCCGTTCGCCCATCGACCCCTGGAGGACGCCATCGGAGGGGCCGCCGGAGATCACCTCATCGATGTAGACGCCTCTCGACACCGGGAGATCGTTCGCCTGAATGATCTGCGGTGTGACGTCCGTCAGGCGGACGCCCATATAGGAGTGCTGGTAGTCGCCCTCCTCGATCAGTGCTGGAACGACGCGCTTTGTCAGTGCCGCCGAGATGCCAAAGGCGATGTTGTCGCCACCACCGGAGTTGATCACCCCGACAATCCGGCCGTCGAGGTCGACCAGCGGGCCGCCGCTGTTGCCCGGATTGGCGGCCGAGTCGGTCTGGACTGCGTCGGGAATCGAGAACCCGTTTGCCGCCGGGAGCGTTCTGTCGACGCCGCTGATGATGCCCGCCGAGACAGAACCCGAGAGGCCGAAGGGGTTGCCGATGGCGACGACCTCGGTCCCGATACCTGGCTCCTCCTCGACGAACGGGAGTGTCGACGCACTGTCGGGCTTTCGATTGACTTCGAGGACAGCGAGGTCACTGTAGACGTCCGTCTCGACAACGGGGGCTTCGATCCAGCCCGAATCGCGGTACTGGACGTATACTTTCTCGGCTCTGCCCACGACGTGCTGGTTCGTGACGAGATAGTCGTCGCTGTAGACGAACGCGCTCCCCTGTCCACCACGGCCGTTGCTGGTGTAGACCTGCACCGCCGCAACGGAGTCCGCGACGTCGTCGTACACTGCGCCGTACGGACTGTTTTCGTTGATCTGATTCGCTGATCCCGTCGACTCCGTCGCCTGACTCGATCCGTCATCCGGATCTGCCTGGATCGGATTGCCGACTGGTGCCTGACAGCCGGCGGCACCGCCGACAGCAGTCGCGAGAGTTCCGAGCATCGCACGGCGTGACAGCCGATTGTCCATACAACACGTACTCGTGGGAAGCGAATAAATCCAAGGTCGACATATATTCACTCCTTTACACTTGCCCGCAACTTTCAGGTAGTCATCTCACATAGACGGTGCCATGTCGAGCACAGGGAGTGAGGGTGGGAAGCGCCGGGGGTATCTCCCATCCACCATCACGCATGCACGGGGAACGCCATCGCACGAATGACGTGGCCCCGAAGGACACGACTGTGGCTGTCCAGGTCAATCGGTTTACACGTCAGGACAGGCTTATATTATCACACGTAGTAGTGGTCATAACACTCTCTCGTTCCAGATGAACGTCCTCCTCGATCCGCCTCGCTCTGTCGCCTGCGTCGGCCAACAACCGGCATCGACGAAGGAGCGACTGTCAGCTCTCGCCGAGAGCGCCGTTGACGAGGTCGTTCACCGTGAATCGGCCGCGGCCGTCGAGGCACTGCTATCCGACCGCAGGGATATCGGTTGTCTCGTCGTCGGGCCGACGATGGACCGAGCGGAGACAGTCGAGTTGTGCGAGGCGGTCAGGTCGATAGACGACACACTCCCGATAGCCGTCCTCGCCAGCGAAGTCGACGCGTCGTTCACCAACGCGGTCACCCTCGCTGGGGCCGCCACCTGCCTGTTTTCTCCCGACGACGACACCCTCCAGACCGTCGTCGAGCGCGCAGTCGACGATTACGTTGCCAGCCGACAGGCCACAGAGGAGAGTTCGATTCTCGACGCGATGTTGACCCAGTTAGCGGTCCCACTGTACGCCAAAGACACTGAGGGACGACACCTCAAACTATCTGACCTGCGCGGAGCGCCCGACCCGGACGAGGCCCTCGGAAAGACCGACATCGAACTGTACAGTGACGAGACACCAGAGCTGGCAAAAGACGCCTACGAAGACGACATGTCAGTCGTCGAATCAGAATCCCGTGTGTTCAGGCGTGAGGAAAGTTACGCGCCTGACGGCGACGAGTACTGGTCGCGGACGACCAAAGCACCGTGGTACGGCGAGGACGGCAGGTTGAAAGGACTCGTCGGTATCTCGCAGAACTCGACGGAGCTCAAGGAAAAGGAGAAGCGACTCAGGGAGGTCAGGGAGCGATTCGATCAGTTCGCGGACCATCTGTCTCACGACCTTCAGAATCCGCTTCAGGTCGCGAGTGGCTATCTCGATATCGCACGGGAAACGGGTGAGGAGACTGCGCTCGAAAAGACCGAGGCCGCACTCGAACGGATGGAAGAGATGATCGACGATATGAGCACGGTCGCGAGTCATCGCGGTCTCGGCGGCACTGACAGCACCACGTTCTATCTGGCAGACTTCCTCGAGAGCACCTGGAAACCGCTCTCGACGGGTGATGCGGAACTCGAACTGGCTATTCCCGACGAGTATCTCGTCCACGCAGAGAAGGTCGAACTGCGGCCTCTGTTCGAAACCCTCCTGCAAAACGCCGTCGAACACGATCCCACTGCCCCATTGGCACGGACTCGCAAGGACGATGACGGCGACCTGGGCGAAGATGGCGTCACGGTCACGGTCGGTCTGACTCCCGAAGGCGGCGTGTACGTCACCGACGGCGACGGCGGGACACCGGACTCGGACCGTTCGATTGTCCTCGACAACGCCGACGCCGAGACGCCGGACTGGGCCAGTGCAGGCCTGGGTATCATCGACGACATCGCCGCACGGAACGACTGGTTCGTGTCGATCACCGAGAGTGAGGACGGTATCCGATTCGAGGTCGACAACTGCCTGGGCGTCTGCGAGCAACCAGCGCCCGAACCGCGAGTGGACCAGGACCTCACTGATGTCGGCACCGTCGGCACCCTGGAAAAAGAGGGCTACGTCGAACACGACTCTGTCAGTAACGAGTGGGTCGTCGCGGGCGACGGCGCGGGTATCCGGGGGCAGGACAACGACTTCAAGTTTGTTTACACGACTGTCGAGAGACCAACCCGCATCGAGGGCCGCGTCGTCAATATCGACCACGTCGCCGACTACTCCAAGTCGGGATTCATGATCCGGGACAGCCTCGACGAAGACGCGACATACGCGTACGCCGGTGCAACGCCGAGGCGAGGAACGGAGTTGCTGTGGCGGACCCACCGAGGCACAGACGGAACGAGTCAGACACTCGAAGTCGATCCCTTCGCAGTGGACTGGTATCGCGTTGACCGCGTCGGCGACCGCCTGACGGCGTGGCTCTCGACCGACGGTCAGACCTGGGAACCGGTCGACGAGCGCCGTATCGAGATCGACGATCCCGTCTATGTCGGCCTGGCCGTAAGCAGTATCGTCCCGGGCGCTCTCGCCGAGGCGACCTTCCGCCACGTCACCGTCTCGACACTGGATGCCTGATACTGCCGGCTGTCCGTCTGTGAAGCGTTTCGCCACCCCGGAGTGGCGAGACTCTTCAGATAGGTGCGTCAGTATCACCTGCGAACCCATCGAGAAGACACCGGTCGTCGACAACGTCATCGACGCAGCCCAAACTGTGATTCGAAGGGAGTGACAGTCCCGTTCCCGCCCTCACCAATATATATTTGAGGCCGCACTGTCGAAAGGTGAACAATGGCGGATCGTGACGACGTGTGTGTCCTCATCCCGACCTACAACGAGGCGGCGACGATCGGAACTGTCGTGAGCGGCTTCGTCGATGAGGGGTTCGAGCACGTACTGGTGATCGATGGCGGCTCGGACGACGGGACCAGAGAGGTCGCCGCCGACGCCGGTGCTCGCGTCGTCGAGCAGACTGGTGAGGGAAACGGGTCCGGGAAGGGCCAGGCGGTCCGTGAGGCACTCGACCGCCACGTCGGGCAACCCTACGTCCTGATGCTCGACGGCGACGCGACATACCGGCCCGGCGAAGCAGACAGGCTCCTCGACCCGCTCCTGCGTGGCCACGCAGACCACGTCATCGGTAACCGATTTGCCGATATGGAATCGGGCGCGATGACACGGCTCAACCGGATCGGCAACGGGATCATCAACAGAGCCTTCTCGGTGATCCACGGGCGATACCTGACAGATATCCTCTCGGGGTATCGCGCCTTCTCCCTGAAATCAGTCCAGCAGTTCAATCTCGACGCCGACGGCTTCGGTATCGAGACCGAACTGTCGGTCGAATGTGTTAAACACGGCGTGCCGACGGAGATCGTTCCGGTCACCTACCAGGCCCGGCCCAACGACTCTGAGACGAATCTCCGTCCGTTCCGGGACGGTAGCGTCATCATCCTGACGCTGTACCAGATGGCGAAGACGAACAACCCGCTCTTTTATTTCGGAAGCGTCGGCGTGGCGAGTTCACTCGTCGGTATCGTCCTGGCGGCCTACGTCGGGTACGAGTGGTTCGTCGCGGGCATCTCGCATGAAGTGATCGCTGTCGTCGCGGCCTCTGGTATCCTCTTTGGCGTCCAGTTGCTGATATTCGGCGTTCTTTCGGACATGATCGTCGCGCTCAACAGGGAACAGACACGACAGTTGAGCGAGATAGCCCGCCGTCTCGGCGATCAGGAGGCCGACGATGCTGGCGTCACCGTGGAGGGGGACCACTCCTCGAACGCGAGCGAGACGGGAACAGAAGAAAGCGAACCAGCCAGTTCACGGACCCCCTAAAACGGGACGAGCGCCCGCAACTGCGAGAGAAGACTGTTACTCGTCGCTTCTCGTCGGGCTTCGAACACTGGATGCAGCGTGTTCAGCAGTTCCTGCTCGGTCTCGAATCGCTGGCGCGGGACCTGCTCTAGGGCTTCCTCGACAGTGATCGTCTGGCCTGCTGCGTTGAACGGGACCTGCCTGTGTCCGATTTCGGAGCGCAATGTCTCCACGTCGGTCGGATACTCGATACCTGCATCGCTCAACGTTGCGTCGAGCGCGGCGATACCGAACTCTATGACATCCGGTTCGTCGTCGGTGTCGTCTGCCGGAGGCCGGACTCCCATTGTATGAACGAACTCGCTGGCCCATGGAAAAACCTGCGCTGTTGAGACGTCATCGCGAGTGTCGTCCACCCACTCGTCGGCCCACGCATCCATCTCCTCAAATACCGGATCGATGGCACACAGCGGCGTCAGTGTTGACATCCTCCTGCGCCTGAAAACGCAGGAATCCCGACCGCACCGCATTTGGGAGTGTCAGGTTTGCAGTCCCGCCGAACAACCCGCCGTGCGAATCGGCGGGATGCTCACGGTCTGTGGCGGGTGGGACTGATGGGAGTGCCAAGCCCCCGGTACTCCTATCCTCTGTCGTATTCGGACTCCCCGTGTTGTTTGTGCCACGGGGAGTCCGGCAGACATCAACGGACTTGGAGTTACTTTCTGTGATGCTTCCACGCAGTCGGGCACGGCATCGGTTCATCATAGGAACCGACCGTTCACCGGACTGGTTCCGATTACTGTCTCATTGCTTTGGGCGGGCAGGCCGCCATCGTAGGACTGGCGGGGGTCGCTTCGTTCCACACCAACTCCCACTGTAAGTATAGTGGCCTGTCACTTAAATCTCCGCAGGTCTGTGAACGGCAGTTTGGTTCCCCGAGCGACGGCGCGTATCCAGGTGATAAACGACGTGGTATTGCGCCTGCCCAGCCTATAAATCAACGCCGTACATCGGTGTGGACATGTTCCAGTCGCTGATCCCCGCGATACCATCGTGGGTGCCAGTAGAAGAGATGGCAGTCTCCGTCGCACTCGTGTTCTCGCTCGCTGTGGTCTTTGGAACGAGTGACAGAACCGGCCCGCTGCTGGCACGACTCCGTCGTCGTTTCGTCGTCGGCGTCCCGTGGGGCACTGTTCTCACGATAGGCCTCGTGGTCTGCGTATATCTCTTCTTGCAAGGCGGCCTTGAACATCCGCGGGATCCGCTGGTGCTCCCGTTTCGTTCGTGGTCGTACTTTTATCCGCTCGGAATGCTTACCGCCGCATTCTCTCATGGCAGCTTGAGCCATATCACGGGGAACCTCGTGGCGACAGCGATGTTCGGACCGGTCGCCGAGTACGTCTGGGGTCACTACCCCCGCAAGCGCGGCTCACACGCCTTCTCCTCGCCGCTGAGGAATCCCTACGTCCGAATACTGGTCGTGCCGGCGGTCGTGTTCGTCGTCGGTCTGTTCAGTTCGTTTTTCGCGCTCGGTGCCGTCATCGGCTTTTCGGGTGTCGTCTTTGCCATTGCGGGGTTTGCAATCGTTCAGCGCCCGCTGCTCGGTCTGCTGGCGCTGCTTGGCAACAGAGTGCTCAGTCTCGTCGTCAGCGCAATCCAGAACCCCCAGACCGTCGCGCTCCCGAAACCACGCGTCATCACCCCCTGGTGGGCCAACGTCGCGATCCAGGGCCACGCTATCGGAATACTGGCCGGTGGCCTCCTCGGGTTCGCACTCGCGTACTCTCGGGACCGGTGGTCCGATGGCCCCAGACTCTGGTTCGGGCTGGTCGCCTTCGCCTCTTTCCAGGGGCTGTGGGCGTTCTACCTCCCACGGAGTGGCGGTCGATACATCCTGTTCCGGTGGGTCGGAACGGCTGTCGTCTTCCTGCTCGCGGCTATCGCCGTCCTCGCGCTCACAGGTGAGTACCAGTTCGCTCATCGACAGCTCCTGGCCGACACGTCGGTCGGGATGAATTCAGTATTCGATTCACTGGTGCGGACGACGGCATTGCTTGCGATCATCGTTCTCACAATCGGGCTGAGCGGTGTAGCCGTTCCGTACAACGCTGCACCGGTCAATCAGGCTGAAACGCCAGAACCGACCGTCGAGGTCCGAGACTACTCCGTGGGCTACGCCGAGGACATCCCGGACGGTTACGTCGGAAGTGTCCAGCTGCCGGTCGCTACAGCGCAGACTGACATCAATACGAGTGGGGTAATCATCGCGAGCGACCGCCGTCACGTCTGGCACACCGTCGTTCTCGAAGCGGAACTGGCCAACCGTGGGCGAGCAGTCGTGGATGTCGGCGGCGTCGGCTGGCGAAAACAAGTGGTCGTCAACCGGACCGGGTGGAAACCGACGGGGAACCAGAGCGTCTACAAGGTGTATCTCCGTCCCCGGGGCGAGGCGTCGACACTCGGGTACACCAGTGAGCCACGTCGTGCCGAACCCGTCATTGGCGGTCGAAACGTGACACTGCGGCCGACCGACGAGGGATTCGAATTTACCGTCTCCCGGCAGGGCCAGGCCATCGGCCGCACCCCGGTGCCCGCGAGCGGGAACAATGTCACCGCTGGCGGGATTACGTTCGTCCGCAACGAGTCTCGCGTCCTCGCACGGCTCAACGAGACGCGACTGACGATAGCGACGCGGTCGGAGCGAAACAACCGATAGTCACCACTCGATTCGATACACTTCGGCGGCGACCGCCCGAGAATCGTCGTCGTGATGGTCGAACTGCCGTGGGATTTCGAACTCCGTCAGGTACGAATCGGTGACCGTCCCGCCGTTGTCTTCGGCGAAAGAACCGACGAACTCCTGGCTGCCTTCGTTGTGAATCGAGTACGAAACGTCAGCGATCGCCGCAGTCGTCGCGAGAAACTCCCTGTCGGCGTGTTCGTTTCTCGACTGCGCGCCGAAAGGCGGGTTCATTACGACTGTCGTCTTCGCCCGGTCCGTGGAGAGCGGGGCCTGGCTGGCGTCGCCACGGACCCACGAGACGGAGGTCGAAGACGCAACTTTTCGCTCGTTCTCCCGGGCAGTCTGGAGTGGGTCCGGGTCGATGTCGAGTCCGACCGTCCGTTCGGGGCCACGAAGGGCGGCCCCCAGTGCGAGCATCCCGGTCCCACAGCCCAGGTCGACGATTGTTCGATCCGCGATATCGCCCCGCAGGTCAGCCAGATGAACCAGGTGCGCGGCCAGTTCAGGTGGTGTCCGGTACTGTTCGAGTGGCGCACGTGGGTTGTCGAAGCCCGCCACCACACCGAGTTGTTGAGCCAGCGCCCGCTTCGTCGCCATGTGACACCACTACTGGGGATGTGCTCAAAAGCCTTTGTGACCGAGCGAGCCGGCACCACCGGGTCGGTAGAGTTCGATGACAAACCTCGCACCGCCCGTGTCACTCTCCTCGACCCATACCGACCCACCGTAGGATGACACCATCGAATCGACGAAATACAGTCCGAAGCCATCGCCACTCGATCCTCCGTGCTGCTCACCTCGCCCGAAGATGCGCTCTCGTTCCGACGGCAGGATGCCGGGGCCGTCATCAGCGACCGCGATCTGGACGGTTTCGTCGTCAGTGCTGACGGTGACGGAGACGGTTGTATCGTTGTCAGAATGCTCGACAGCGTTGGTCAGGAGGTTACCGATCACGTCCGCAAAGAGGTCGTCGGCCATGGCCGTTGCGTCCTTGGGACACTCGGCGGTCACAGTACCGATGCCATCCATCTGGCGAACGCGTTTGACCTCCGCATCGATGACCGCTTCAAGATCGACACGCTCCAAATCCGGCACCTCATCGTCGGTCACCATCGTCAGTGTCGACTGGACCTTCTCGGTGAGATCGATGAGCGTCTTGCTCCAGGTGACGACCGTCTCGGCGTGTTCTGCCCGTTCACCCCCCAGTTCGGCTTCGAGCAGTTCGCCGCGACTCCGGATGACGTTCATGCCATTGAGGATGTCGTGGCGGAGAATACTATTGAAAAACTCCATCTGCTCGGTGCGCCGTTCCAGTCGTTGCTGCTGGCGGTCCCGTGCCACTGCATACCGAAGTGCTCGAACGAGTCGGTCGCCGTCCAGTTCATCCTTCGGGAGGTAGTCCTGTGCCCCCCGCTCGATGGCTTCCATTGCCTTCTGGCTGTCGTTCATCCCGGTCAGGACGATGATCGGGACATCCGGAAGTCGGTCGGTCGCCACGTCGAGGGTCGCGATTCCCGTCGTCGCGTCGAGACCGAGGTCAAGCAAGACGATATCGAACTCCGACCCGGACGCGACCGACGTGGCGTCATCGAGTGTCTCGACGTGCGTGAGGGAGACAGTGTCGACGAAGCGCGTCACTGTTGGGGAGTCGAGGTGGTGCTCGACGAGTTTCGCGTCACCGGGGTTGTCCTCGATCAACAGCGCCGACAGTTCCTCGTGTGTCTCCGCCATCGTCACTCCGGAGGCCGCTTGACCACTGTCAGCCAGAAGTCTTCGATCCGGCCGACGATATCGAGGAACCCGTCGAAGTCGACTGGTTTTGTCAAGTAGGCGTTTGCGTGCAGGTCGTATGACTGGACGATGTCTTCCTCGGCCTCGGAACTGGTCAGGACGACGACCGGAATCCGACGAAGCGAATCGTCGGATTTGACCGCTTCGAGTACCTCGCGCCCGTCCATTCGGGGCATGTTGAGGTCAAGCAACAACAAGTCTGGCCGCTTTGCGTCCTCGTACCCGTTGTCCTGGCGCAGGTAGGCCATCGCTTCGACGCCATCGTTGACTACGTGCAGATTGTTCAGCACCTGCCCCTGTTCGAGTGCTTTTTTTGTCAGTTTCACGTCGCCAGGGTTGTCCTCCGCGAGGAGTATCTCGACTGGATCCCCGGTGACAGAGTCAGTCATCGTTCAGCCCCTCCGTTTGCGTCGTTGGAATCGTGAACACGAATTTTGCACCGCCGCTGTCAGCCTCTTCGAACCACATCTCGCCGTCGTGTCGCCGAACGATGCGCCGACACACGGCGAGACCGATTCCTGTTCCCTGCGAGTCGTACTCGCCACCCCGCTCGAAAATCTCGAAGATATCCTCTCGCGCCCGTTCTGGCACGCCGGGCCCGTTGTCGACGACAGCGAAGGTGACGATCCCGTCAGAGCGTGATCCAGTGACTGATATGTCCGGTGACACGTCACTTGCCGACGTGTAGGTCAGTGCGTTTCTTATCAGGTTCTGAAACACTTGCCCGATCTGGTCCGGATCTGCCTCGATAGTCGGCAGCGACCCTGTCGTTACCGTCGCGTCCGTCTCTTCGATCTGCAACTGCAGTGCGTCGAGCGTCTCCTCGACGATTGGGTTCGGATCGA
Source organism: Halobacteriales archaeon QS_4_62_28 (assembly GCA_003021685.1). Taxonomy (GTDB): domain Archaea; phylum Halobacteriota; class Halobacteria; order Halobacteriales; family Haloarculaceae; genus Halomicrobium. The sequence goes on along the minus strand of PXRO01000035.1, from coordinate 23,062 downwards.
CAGTTTCGAACCCCTGGGCGCGTGTCTGGACACGTGCGTACTGCAGGAGCGAATCGATCATGGCCTGCATCCGGCGAGCACCGTCGACCGCAAAGTCCATGTACTCGCTGGCCTCCTCGTCGAGTTCGTCACCGTACTCGCTGTCGAGCAAGTCTATGTAACTCGACACCATCCGAAGTGGCTCCTGCAGATCATGAGAGGCGACGTAGGCGAACTGCTGAAGGTTCTCGTTGGATTGCTCCAGTTCTTCGCGGTGGACCGCCAACTCCGCGTCTCGTTTGACTCGGTCGAGTGCCGCCGTCGCCGTCTGCTCGAGAATTCTAAACAGGTACTGGTCGATGTCAGAGTGATCGACTTCCTCGCTGGAACCGACCGTGAGGAGGCCGTGACTGCCAATCGGCACGCAAAGCATCGTCCCGAGTGGGATGTCCGGCAAGCCTATCGTCTCGTGGCTCTGGGACTCGTGGATGACCCGCTGTTCACCTGATTTGAACGCCGCCATCTCGTCGGTTCCATCAGCCATCGTTGAGAGTTCGGTCGGAGTGTCGACATCGGCAAACGCCATCGCGCCCTCCGTCGCCGTGACCGGCGTCAGTACCCCCTCCTCGTAACACCGGTAGGCCGCCATATCCTGTCCGATGATATCGACCGTGATATCGAGTATCGTCTCCGCCACGCCATCGACCGTTTCGGCCGTGAATAGATCGGCGGTTGCCTGACTCAACTTCCTGAAACGGTCCTCGCGCCGCTTCAGTTCCGTCACATCACGCGCGATGCCGATGATCTCTCGCACCTCGTCGCTCTCGAACACTGGGCGATACCACGTCTCGTAGACGGTGCCTTCGATTTCGATGGTCGACCTGATCTCTTCGCCACCGAGCGCCCGCTCCACGCTGTCCGTGATAGAACCGTAATCACCGAAGGCGTCGTGGATCGACGCACCGACGAGTTCGCCCGGTTCGAGACCGAGTGACTGGAGACCCCGGCCTGTCGACCGCTGAAAGACGCCCTCCGGATCCAGTTTGAAAAGGACGACTGGCACGTTATCGAGAAGCGTATTGAGTTCCTCATTGCGGTCGCGAAGCTGTTGCTCCCGTCGGACCTGCTCGGTTACGTCCATTCCTTCCACGATTATATTGACGACCTCGTCTCGTGCCTCGTCGTACACCGGCCGGACTAGTACCCTGGCCTCGGCGCGTTCACCATCGCTGTTCCTATGAGTCGCGAAGAACGTCGTCTCGGCACCGTCTTTTGCCTCAGTAATTGCTTCTGCAAGCTGTTCCCGGTCAGTCGCCTCCTCCTGCCACCAGGGCGTCGACGGGAAGTACTCGCCGACCACCTCGTCGCGCTCGAGATCAGCAAATTCGAGCGCTGTCTCGTTGGCTTCCAGGAGCATTCCATCGGTATCGAGCAGACCAACGAACAACTGAGGAGAGTCGAAGACCGTCGACCGCTGGAGTCGGCGTGTGCGGAGCTGTGCTTCCCGGTTCCGAAATCGGGTCACGTCCTCGATGAATGCAAAAACACGATCTGACGGGCCGTTACTGTCCTTGAACGTGATCTCGACCGAGCGTACATCCTCACCGGCGTCGATTCGCCAGCCGAGGGTCGCCACTCCATGCGTGGCGGCGTCTTCGATTGCTGCTCTGGCACGGGCCGCAGTGAACGCGCCCGAATCGGGACTCACGTCGGCGAGTGACATGCCCTCGACGGTAGATCGGTCGACATCGAGGATGTCAGCACCGGCCGGGTTCGAGGCCACGATTGTGCCAGTCGTGCCATCGTGGACGAGTATCGACGCGGGCGAAGAGAGAAAGATTTCCTCGTACAGGGACTGATCGACTGATTCCGGCGGCATACATAAATGATTACTTTGATGTAATAAATTCCTGTTCCCCCGATTATCAACCATGAGAGTTCCAGTTAAAAAGGTCGGCTACCACTCGGAGGCGACAGGAAACGGGGAGTTTACCGATATAATTACCAGGTGCCGTGGAAGGTGTCGAACGCGAGTGCTTCGAGGTCTTCCTCGCCGACAGCGATTCGGTACTCCTGTGGGGTCAACATCGGCTTCTTGAACTGCGGGCCGTCGTCGGTCGTGATCCGGGGACACCCGGTGTTGACGTAGGCGTCCATGCCGAAGTTGGTGAGCCGATCCGGCGTCACCTCGTCCATCGTGATGAGGTAGGCGTCGTCGTTGTTCTCGACGATTTCTGTGGCCTGGTCCCAGCGACCCTGGCCGATTTTCGTACAGAAGATGACGCCCCATCGCTCGGCGTCCATGGCCTTGTGGACCGAGGCGTAGCGTTGCTTCATGAACTTCTCGGTGTCTGCGACGTGGACCGCGTTGTTGACGGGGTCGGCGATGACGACTTTCTTTTCCGGGTGCTCCATAGCGAGTCCGAGTGGGTGGAACTTGCCGCCGCCGACGTAGAGAACGGTGTCGGCATCAACCTGGGCGCTGGCGTAGTTACAGCCGAGCACCTGCCCTTCGTGGGTGAGTCGGTCGTCGCCCTTTCGCGTGTGGACGGTGTAGCCACGCTCTTCCAGCCAGCTTCGCATCTCGTCGAACTTGTTCATGTGCTGGGCCGTCGTCACGAGGCCGACATCGGGGTCCTCCTCGGGGTCCGGGAGTTCCTCCTCGCGGGACCGCTCCATGATGGGGAACACGTCGACGTTCGAGAACAGCGGCACGTAGATGATCTTCTCCGATTCCTTCATCGGAGAGTGGCCGAAGTGAACGAAGACGTCTGTTCGCCGCATGAGATAGGTGTCGAGGTCGCAGGCACCGTAGCAGGGCTGGCCGGAAATCATCACCTGTGTGTCGTCGGGCAGCAACTCCCGGAGGTCGTCGGCGACGGCGGGGCCACGGCGTTTCAGTCCCTCCGGGAACTGCAGGCCGACAGTCTCAGCGTCGCGTCCGATGACCTCCTCGACGATGCGGTCGAGTTCGTAATCCCACTCCCGGTCGTGCTTCAGGGCGAGACCGGTCGCACGGAGGTCACCGTCGGTTCGGTCCTTGCTCATTGTACCGTCGTTGCCGCTCAGGGCGTATAACGGCCCCGCTTCGGTACCGACGTGTCACTGTATGTCATGAGAATTGCCGGTACGTGAGGCCGCTCTCGGACGCCACCTGACCGTTAGGTGTCGTCGATGAGCAGCTCCTGGGTGGTGTCGTCGACCGACGCGAGTCGATCAGCCACCCTGTCACCGAAGGCGACGAATCCAAAGACCAGTACAGCGAGGAGTGCACCGCCGACGAGAGAGAGTGGGAGGCTTCCGATAATTCTCAAAACACTATCGAGTCCGGAAGGATTCATATCAGAAGCTTATTTCCCGAGTATGATAAGTCCTGTCCCGACACCGGGGTCAATTAAAAAATAACGGCCGATCCCCGGCCCTACTGCGGTGCCGGCCCGACTAGTCGTCTGCAGCGACCGGTTCGCCGTGCGTGATGTCCGTGCCCAGCATATCGAGGAACTCCGCGAGCCACTCGTCGTGGTCTGGCCAGGCCTGGCCAGTCACGAGATTCTGGTCTCGGACGACGCCGTCGACCCAGGTACAGCCAGCAGCCTCACATTCGGGACGAACGGCGGGATATGCTGTCATCTCGTACCCATCGAGGACGCCCGCGGCGGCGAGAATCTGCGGACCGTGACACAGCGATGCGACCGGTTTGTCGGCTTCGAAGAAGTGCTTCACTGCATCAGTGACCGCATCGTGAGTCCGGAGATACTCCGGGGCGCGCCCGCCGGGGACACAGAGCGCATCGTACTCTGCCGGGGTTACGTCGTCCATCGTCGCGTTCAGTTCGAAGTTGTGGCCCCGAGACTCCATGTACGTCTGGTCGCCCCGGAAGTCGTGAATGGCCGTCTTGATAGTCTCGCCGCTCTCCCTGTCGGGACACACTGCATCGACGTCGTGGCCGACCATCTGCAGGGCCTGGAAGGGGACCATTATCTCGTAGTCTTCACCGAAGTCGCCGACGATCATGAGGATGTCTTTGCCCATCGGAAACACCGCGCTCGTGTCGAGCGCAGGTGAAAGTCATGGGCTGCAAGCGGATAAAGCAGATGGCCGACTGACAATTACTCAGGACTCGTCGAGGACAGTGTCGAGGTCCGCCAACGAGTCGATAACGTGGTCTGGCTGGATCTGGCTGCCTACGAGGTCCGCACGGTCGGTGATACCCGTCAAGACCAGTACTGTCTCCATCCCTGCGCGCTCGCCCATCGCGATGTCCGTCGAGAGGCGGTCGCCGACCACGAGACACTCGGTCGGTGGGACATCGAGGCGGTCGAGAGCGATCCTCGTCGCCTCAGGCGACGGCTTGCCGAGGATCCGGTCGGGTTCGGCCTCTATGACGCCCGCGACGGCGTTGATGATTGCACCTGATCCCGGCGCTACAGCACCGTTCTCGGACGGGAACGTTCGGTCCGGGTCGGTCCCCAGAAAGGTCGTGTCGTCGTCGTACGCCCACAACGCGTCGACCATGTCGCTGTAATGAAACTCCGGTTCCCAGCTAGCGAGCAGTACGTCGGCGGCCCCAGGGTCGTCGGTGAGTGTCACACCGTTCGTGCTGAGGATGTCGGCAATTCCGTCGTCACCGATAAAAAACACTGCGTCCCCGGCGTGGTCGGCTTGGAGATACTCAACGGTGACATCCGCCGCAGAGCAGGCTTCTCCGGGGTCGACGCCCAGTCCCATCTCACGCAGTCGCTCGACGTAGGCCCCGCCGTCGTGGGTCGGGTTGTTCGAAAAGAAGAGCAGTCGTGCCCCACTCGCGCGCAGGGAATCGAGAGCCGCCCCGGCCCCAGGCAGGAGGCTGTCCCCGTGATACACCGTTCCATCCAGGTCGACGATGACACCGCGACTCATCGTCGGTCCTATGGACTGAACCGTAATATATTGTTTGTTATGAGTCATTACCGCTGGTTCGCCGACACGGTGTAGTGAATCAGCAGTAAACAGTCACAACAAACAGTATATACTGTTGGCCGTAACTGCGTGGCGATAGTCGACACCCAGGGGTGACGAAATCTTCCACGAACGTACGTCCGGCAGTACTATCTGTTGGGACGGCGGAGCGACCGCGCTCCGGAGAGATGCCAGCGTGCAGTCGCGGCCGTCCACGCGGCGAAGATGAACGCGCCGATGACTTCGGGGATCGCCAGGCCGGGCTGTGAGAGCCACTCGATCTGCACCCAGGCGACCCAGACGCCCAGATTGAGGACACCGAGGGCAATGGTGGCCCCGCCCCGCGCTCGCGCGCCAGCGAGCAGGTTCCCCGCGCCGTAGACCCAGAGCGTGACCGAGATGAGCAGGAAGAAGCCGACTGCGACCGGGAAGTGAAGCGGGTGGAACTGCGGGAAGACGCCGACACCGGCCATCGTGAGCACGGTCAGCGCGAACGGCATCGCTCCGAGTCGTTCCACCGGATGCTGGCTGCCGATCCAGAGCGCACCTGCGAAGGCCACGCCGACGAGACCCCCCGAAATCAGCCCACCGTTGAACAGTGCAATCGTCAGCGGCGTCGCCACGTCAGTGCTGGCCCCCAGATTCGAGAGGTCGTTCGCCGTCCAGGAGAACGACGGCGAGAGAATCGTGGCCAGCAACATCGTCGCGAGTGTCCAGACGGGGACCCCGACCCCGGTCCACACACTCAATCGCTCGTATTCGACCATGTTAATTCCAATGTATCATAGGGGTATAATTGTTGGCCAACGTGTTACGACAGTGGTTCGAGCGGGCCGACTCCCATCTCGATGCCGGGGCTGTAATGGACCAGTGGCTCGCCTTCGGTCGACGGGACGCTGGCGGCCGAGCACAGCGTGTTCTCCGTGACGGTGGCCGATGCCGGCTGGACCGGCCAGGGTTCGTGGCCCACCGATCCGACGAGACGCGTCCCGAGTGGCCCTGTTGTAAAATATCGGTCGCGTTCGATCAGGAACGAGGCGAGCGTATCGGGTGCGGTCGTGGTGGGTTCGCCAGACGGCTCGACGGTGACTGTCAGTCGGGCACCCGACCCGTCCCGTCGCCGTGCGGTAATCTCCGTTCGGCCGTCCTGGCGCAAGCGCCTGATCCGCGCGTAGTGATAGGGGAGTCTGAACAGGGTACTCGCCGTCTCGGCGGCCAGTTGATCCGTGATATCGAGCGAGAGGAAATAGACCCCGCGAGTGCTGTCGCGCGTCTGTACATAGGTCCGAAGGTTGAGGCCCTCGATCCCCTCACGAACCGGCAGGCCGAAGGCGTCGAAGCGGTCCATCGTCAGTGCGAGTGCCGACACCCACGCCGAGCTGTCCTCGGTATCGGGGGTGAGCCAGTCCGGCAAGACTGCATCTACCGCCGAGGGGGACACCGGCCAGTGACAGAAACACACGTCCGACAGCGTGACCGAAAGTGGTCGTACCGAAGCGAACATACCACTCTCTCATAGTGACTGTTGTAAGTCTTTACGGGATTGATCGCACGACTGCGTGCGACCGACCCGGTAATCAGTTACAACAGTCACTATCAGAGTGGTTGGTGTAACTGTTTGTCGATGCCACTCTCACCCATCTTCGATGGTCGCATGTAGGTCTACAACCTAGTCGTCAGACTGGTCGCTAACCCGGCCTCGATTCGGGTCGTATGTAATCAGATTGGCGTCTGCCAACTTCGGGAGGTGCACGTGATGAAGCGACATCATAACCTTCTGTCGATCAATATGTAGCGGGATACTGGATTGCTCGTCTTCGTGTTCTACGATGGCTGACGCGAGTTCCTCGACAGTCGCCATGCCGGACTGGGTCTGCCAGAGGAAGGCGAGGGTTGCTCGCCGCCGATGGTTTGCTAGTGCAGCGACCACGATGTCGGTACTCGTCGAGGATACCCTCGACCGGCTGGCAGCTGTGAGCGGCCGGGGCCTCTCAATCTACGTCGGGACAGTCTCGGAAGAGATTTCCGAGCGGATCGACGCTACGGTGTCCGACGTGCAGCGGTTCGAATCGTGGATCGAGTGGCTGTGGACGCCCGGAGAACCCGACGAGGCGTGGACGCTCGGCCAGATCCTCATCGTGGATCGCAACGGTATGCTCGTGAGTGCCCACCGCAAAACTCCCCACGGCGGGTCCGAAGACACGGCTATCTGGACGACAGGCGGCGGGAACGGCCTCGGAATGGTCGCCGAGCGCTTGCTCAATGCCAGCATCGACCGACTCGAAAAGACTGAGTGTGAGGACGACGACCGGGAGGAAGACGTATGAAACCTATTCTCTGGGGGCCATGTGCGAGTGAGAGTTCCGCTGGGAGTGAACCGACCCGCTATCTGTGCCGATGCAGGCGGCCGGCAGTCACGTCCACGCCGGGACTGAAGTGGACCAGTCGCTCCGAATCGGGCTGGTCGAACCCATTAGCCACGAAGAGGTCGTTGCGCTCGAACTCGACGGTGGCTGGCTGGAGGACCCACGGGTCGTGGTCGATATCGGCAAAATAAATCCGGTCGTCGTCACTGGCGACGTAGAACCGATACCGTTCGGTGAGAAACTCCGCTATCGATCCGGGCCGGGGAGTTTCGGAGAGTCCGGTCGGTTCGTAGGTGGCCCTGAACTGTACATTAGGGACGCCGTCGTGCGTCCGAACGCTCTGGAAGCGTGTCCGTGAACCGTCGCGCTGGACCGTCATCTGCGCCCGGTAGTAGGGGAGTCGAAAGAAGCGCCGTGCAATCGAGACGCCGAGGCGGTCGTCGGCATCGAGGTTGTAGAAGTAGACGCCGGGCGTGCCGTCGACTGTGACGTAGGTCCGGAGATTGAGTTCGTGAAATCGGCGGCCAATCGGTGCGCCACGGGGGCGAATGTCCTCCATCCGGAACGGGACCACGCCGAGCCAGGCCGACCCGTCGCAGGTGTCGACGGTCATCCCCGGCGGCAGTGACTCTGCCACTCGCTGGACCGGAACGGGCCAGTGAGAGAACAGCACGTTCCGCCACTGCATCGAGAGGAGGCGACGCATGACCGTGCTATGGGACGGGCACAATAGTGACTGTCGCCAGGGAAGTTTTGGGTGCCAGTCGAAAATACTACTATACCCCGTCTGGCAACGCGCCCGAAGTGACTGACAGTAGTCATCAGGGTGTTTCGACGGCAGTGACCGGAAACCAGCGGTTAGTATTATATCAATTTCTGGATGGCCTTGACAACACTATGTATCCATTTCCTGTCTGATATTTGGGTCTCGACGTGACCAGAAGTATATAATCACATCGCACTATGGAGGAGTCACTGTCTATGCGTATCCGGAGATGTAAGGAATGGTAACTATATTGTAGAAACCGCTATTTCCACCGACCAGTAACGGTTAGCTATCGGCTTCGTGTCGATAGATCAACAATGGACAATCGGCAGGAGAACACATCCCCTTCACGAATCGGCCGGCGTCGTATACTACAGATGATCGGTGCGTCCAGCATCGCCCTGGGCGGGTTCAGTGGCGTCGCAAGCGGGCACTCGACACAGAGCGGCGTCTCGACGATCAACCCGATACTCACTCCCGACACCGGCGTTCACTCGCACGAGAACGCGAACGAGATACTAATCAGAAACGTCGGAGACGGTTCAGGCAGTGTCAAGTACCGTCTGGCAGTCAACGGCAAACTGAAAGCCGGGGACGAGGCGGGCGAAAACGAGACAGTCAAGCGTAACGCAGTCGAGGGGGTGGTCGCTGGACAAGGAAGAGACAATTACTTCTACTCGGGTCGTATCACGACGTTCGAAATAACGGCCGGCGCAGATATCGCCACGGTATTCATCAATGGCCAGCGGGTCGACATCGACGAACTGCCCGGTGGAAAGCCCAAGCGTGAGAAATGTGCCGAGATCACACCGCTGAGCTACAAGGACCAGACCGTCGAGGAGTTCTACGGCTATAAACCCGACCTCGACGCAGAGAACCCCCGTCGGTCGAACACGCCGACGAATCTCGAACGACCCGGCGTGAGTCGTCTGTTCCTCTATGAAGGCCCCGGAGGCCTGAGTCTGGTCATCATCCACGGCGGTGGCGAGGACGAGGACGGTGGTGCTGCCACGTTCGGAATCGCCGGCCTGCCGCCGGATGGTGAATGGGCCGTTCTCGACGACAGTTACGAGGGGAGCGACGACATCTTCAGGATCGACCGGACACAGAGTGTGCTGAGCTGGGCCTGGGGGGCCGGGGGACGAAATGATGGTGGCGCGTTCCGTGGACTGGGCCGGAACTTCCGTCTCGTCGTTCAACCCGCGTTCAACGAGGCGGCCGAGCGGGAGCCGCTGGGGTCTGGCCAAGTCACCGAGTGGCAGGTGCTTTCGGGCAGTAACACCGATCCCGACGTGATTTCAGTGCCACTGGACAGACCAGTCGTTATCACGTCAGGGAACCAGGGGATCTGCTGATACTGCCGGCTATAACTGTTTCACACTGTCGCGACCCCCGGGCCGTGAATCGGCGACGCTCGAAGCGTCACAGCGATTCGGGCTCGATCCGGTCGACGTACCGGCGCGTGATGGCGAACAGCGCCACGGCAAGTGCGACGTAGCCACCGACGTGGCCGTAGGTCAGTAGCGTCGGGCTATCGACGGCGAGTTTCGCTGTCGTCGTCGCCGGATGCTCGGGCAGGAGAATCGCCGCACCGAACACGACGAGAGTGAGCACCGAGTAGAGCAACTGTGCGGGCCGTCGCCGTCCCATCTGGAGACCGAGGACGACGCCGAAGACGACGACGATGGCGGCCATTGCGCTGACGAAGACCAGCAAGGCGAGTGGATTGGCGACGGAAATCCCGTTTAGCGAAAGTAGAAGTAGCCAAAGCGCCGCCTGTGCGGGTGCGAGTGCGACCATTGCGAGTGACTTCCCATCGACGATGTCAAGCAAACTCACCGGGGCGACCCGGAGCAGTTCCAGAGTGCCGCGTTCTATCTCCTCGGTCACCGTGTCGACTGCGACGGAGCCACTGATGAACGGTGGCAAAAACAGGAGCAGTGGGATCAACACCGTGTACGTGAAGCTAAAGTAGGGACTCGCATCTGCCTCGGGTGGCAGTGTGAGCGGGACGCGCTCCAGGGAGTTCGCCCGCTCGAATCGCTCGTTGCGCTCCAGGGTCTTGAGCACTGTCCGGAGCTGGACGACGACGAGCGTGGTCCGGATACTTCCCTCGGGCGCTGTCGCTGTCACCTGAAGTATCTTGCCGTCTCCGTTCGGTGTGGCCGCGTACTGGCCGGTGAGGACCGCGTTGACCCGGCCCGCGTCGAAGGCCCGTCGAGCGTCCGACGGAGAGTCGAATGCCACAGGCCGGACGCCCTCGGTTTCGGCGACTGCCTCGAACAGTGCCTGCGAGGCATCGCCAGTGACGCCGATGGCGATACCGTCCGACTCGACCGAACTGGGATCGTACAGCGACGTGAGACCGACGACGAGAAACGACGAGAACGCGGCGACGAACAACTGGATCACCAGCGCGAGCACGATGGTCTTCTCGCGGCTCAACGATGAGAGGTCGCGGCGAGCGATCACGAATCGCGGGTCCCGGGAGCGATCACTGGACAAGAGTGACCACCACCGTGTAGTTGTACGCGAAATGAATGCCCATCGCAAGCAACACTGCAACGGCGTACGACCGTCGATTCCGGCGTGCACCGAGCGAGGACACCATGGCCGTCACCGCGTGCAAGGCAAGCGGTGCGAGTAACAGCAGCGTCACAAGCAGGGGCGACACGCCGTCGGGCGGGGTCCCCGTGATGAACGCCGCCTCACCAGTGTTGATATCGTCTAACTGAACTAACTGGATGATCGCGACGAACTTCTCTGCGAGGAAGAAGCCGAGACCACTGAGTGCGCCGACCGCCACTGCTGCCCTGAGCGAGCGACGGTATCGGCCACTCGCGAAACCAGCGTAGAGGTGGATGCTCTTGGCGATTTCCTCGATGACAACGACGGCCACGAGCACGAGTGGTATCGAGACTTCCCCGAGCGCAAACAGCAGTGCCACGGCCGCCAGTTCTGCGACGAAGACAAACGGCAACAGGAGTGCCGACAGTTTCAGTGCGCTCCACTTCGATTTGATCCGGCCAGAGAGCGCGTCGAGCATCTTCAGCGGGAGGGCGCGCTGGGTGAACATGTCCTCCTCGCGGTAGAGACCGGCCCCGAGACCGAACAGGACCAGCGCCGTCAGCGTCGGTGGCGTCGTCGAAAACGCAAAGTCGGTCAGCGATATCGCTTGGCCCTGGAGGTCGCGCACGACGATGGTCAGTGGCGATATCAGAGCGATTGGCGTCACGTCGGTGAAGATAGCGGGGACGAACGCGTAACTGGTCAGTGAGACTGTGACAGTCACCGTCACGAACGTGAGTTCCTTGAACGACCGGGCGAACATCGCACCGCAAAAGGTCGCCGATAGGAAGAGCAAGGCGAGTGGCATCACGGCCAGTATCGCGACTGGACCACCGCCCGCGGTGAGGCCGGACAACCGCAGGCCCAGCGTAATTGCCGTGATGACCCCCATCGCTCCGAGGAGATAAGGGACCGTCTTCCCGGCGATGATGTCGAACCGACTCACTGGTGAGACGAGCAACAGTTCACCACGGCGGTTGAGGCGTTCTGACAGCATCGTACTTCCGTACGCCTGGATGACGAAGTTCATCGGAACGATAAACAGGAACGCGAGGACGAGCGACTCGAACGGGAACGGTGGCTGGATGTCCGACGGCGTGCCGCTGGCTGCTCCGCCGGTCAGGCCAGCACCGAGACCACTCAGCCCACCGGAAGCCGTACCGCCATCGCTCCCGGTCGGTGTCGCGCCGGTCGATCCGCCTGTTCTATCACTACCGTTACTGCCCGATCCATCCGTGCTACCGTCGCCGCTGGCGCTCCCGCTCGATCCGTCGCTACTCGATTGCCTATCGCTGGTCTGGACGGTATCAGTCACACCGCGCTGTTCGAGATAGACGAGCGAGACCGCCACTGGATAGGCCGCAGTCTGGTTGTCCTCGCTGGCCATCTGCCTGCTGTTGTAGCTGTCGACACTGCTCCGAAACTCGCCGAGTGCAGCTTTCTCCTTTTGGGTGACAGGGCGATTCCTGAGTTCCGTGCCCTCGAAGCGCAGTTCCTGGTTCCCGCGCGCGACTGCCAGCGTGCTCGGTTCCCGAACGAGAAACGCCGGATCATCCGCCGCGGGCGCGTAGTACGGACTGGACTCCTCGATGCCGACCCTGTACAGGCCGCTATCGAGTCCCGACGCACCGCCCGCGACCGCGACAGCGGCAACTGCGACCATCGCGACGACAGCGAGACCCATGATCGCAATCGTTCGCTTGTCGACACCGCCGGCGTTTTTCGTCACTTCCCATCGAGCGATACGGAGCAGTTTGCGCAGATTCATCAGGCATCCTCGACATAGCGGGTGCCCGGCGTCTCGCTTTCGGCCACGTTGAGAAACACCTCTTCGAGACTGGACTCCTCGGTCCTGATGTCGAGGACACCCCCGCCGCGTTCCGTCGCCGCTTCCCGGACCGAGTCGACGCCGTCCATGCTGTCGACGACCCGCCGCCAGTGGCCGTTCTCCTGGACGGCGTCGGGTACTTCGACTGTCGTGTAGACGTGGTACTCGCGCTGGCCGTATTCGTCCTGGAGTTCGTCGAGGTCACCGCGGGCGACGATTCGTCCCTCGTTCATGATCGCGACCCGGTCACAGATCGTCTCGACGTGATAGAGGTTGTGTGCCGAAAAGACGATGGTCTTGCCCTCTTCGGCGAGTTGCTGGGTAAACTCGATGACGTAGTTCGTCGTCAGCGGATCGAGACCGCTCGCTGGTTCGTCGTAGAGCAACACGTCGGGGTCGTTGATCAGCGAGCGAGCGATTGCGACCTTCCGTTTCATCCCCTTCGACATGTCTCCCAGTTTGCGGTCGCGGTGTTCCAGTTCGAGTTCGTCGAGCGTGTCGTGCATGCGCTCTGTCGCGACCGATTCGGGCACGTCGTACAGGTCTGCGAAAAAGCGGAGATACGATTTCGGCGTCATCTCCTCGTACAGCGGGGACGCTTCGGGCAGGAACCCCAGTTGCTGGCGCATCTCGGTGTCGGTCACGTCGTACCCGGCGACGCTGACCTCGCCCCCTGTCGGTTCGAGCAACCCCGAGAGCATCTTCAGGGTCGTCGTCTTGCCAGCACCGTTCGGACCGATGACGCCGAACACTTCCCCCTGGTCGACCGAGAACGTACTCCCCTCGACGGCCACGAAGTCGCCGTACTCCTTTCGAAGGTCCCGCGCGTCGATCATCTGCTCTCCGCTTGTGACCGGACTAACCTATATTTGGCTCCCGTTTATTACCAATGAAAACGAACGTCACGTGTGCCTGTGGCCATCGAACGGACGCCCGACGGCCGACGACTCTGCGTGAATCGGTCGATTCGGGCCCCGCGAGACGACGCCTGGGACCTGCTGGTCGACACCAAGCAATGGCCCGCGTGGGGACCCTCGGTCAGTGCCGTCGAGAGCAGCGACCGGTACGTCGAGACGGGGACGACGGGGCGAGTGAAGACCCCAGTCGGCATCCGGGTCCCCTTCGAGATCGCGTCCTGTGCGGACTATCGCTGGACCTGGCGCGTCGCAGAGATGCCGGCGACTGGGCATCGCGTCGATGGTGACGAAAACGGTTGCCGGGCGGTGTTCGAAATGCCGCTCCTCGCCGCCGGGTACGCGCCGGTGTGTCAGCGAGCGCTCGGGCGTATCGAACGGCTGCTGACGGGGTGATCGACAGACGACTGGCTATGCGTTTGGGTGGGGTTTCGCGAGCTCGGAGTCGCGAATCGCTTGCAACAGTGACAGCCGGCAGTATTACAACAAACAGTATCAGGGTGTCTGTACGCGTGCTTTCGATACCTTGTGTATGTCCTCGCCGATTCCCTCACCGTCACAGTCCTCGCTCGGACATCGGTAGTGCCAGCCGTCTTCTGTGGCAGACCGCTCCGCAAACCGCTCTCCGCATCGGTCGCAAAACAGTTCGCCGGCCGAGCACGTATCCTTGTGCAGTTCGAGTTCGAGTTCCGTATTGAACGTCTGTTTGCAGTCCCGGCAAATATGTGGCATAATTGGTCCTTCCCACTCACCCATTATAATTACATCGGAATGTTTATGCCAGTGATTCTCAACGGTTGGGACTTACTATCGTTCGTGAAATCGATGGACGGTTATTGAATTGACAATTTAAGTATACTTATCGTGCAGGCCGTTACCACGATTCTCACGCCGGAAAGAATTGTCTCTCGGCCGAACGGTCCCTAATAAAGGTATCGGCAGGGCCGACTACAGGAGGTCCTCGACGTGGTCGGCGACTTCCTCGGGTGTGTCACCGACTGGCACACCTGCGTTCTCCAGTGCGCTGATCTTCGATTCGGCGGTGCCGGTCCCGCTCCCGGAGACGATTGCGCCCGCGTGACCCATGCGCTTGCCCGGCGGGGCCGTGCGGCCGGCGATGAAGCCAGCGACGGGCGTGTCCGTGTGCTCGGCGATGTACTGGGCGGCGTTCTCCTCGTCCTCGCCGCCGATTTCGCCACACATGACGACCGCTTTCGTGTCCGGGTCGGCCTCGAAGAGTTCCAGTGCGTCGATGAAACTCGTCCCGATAATCGGGTCGCCACCGATGCCGATAGCGGTCGTCTGGCCGATGTCACGCTTCGTGAGATTGTCGACGACCTGGTAGGTCAGGGTGCCAGAGCGAGAGATCAGACCGACATCGCCCGACGAGAAGATATTGCCCGGCAGGATACCGAGTTTGGCGACGCCCGGAGTGATAACGCCGGGGCAGTTCGGTCCGACGAGGTGGGTGTCGGTCTCGTCTTGCCTGCGCGTGACCTTCGCCATGTCCTGGGTCGGGATGCCCTCGGTGATGGCGACCACGAGGTCGACTGGTGCGTCGAGTGCCTCGAAGATGGCGTCACCGGCAAAAGCCGGCGGGACGAACACGACGGCGGCGTTGGCGTCCTCGTGACGCGCGGCCTGATCGACGGTGTCGTAGACGGGGACGCCGGCGACATCCTGCCCACCGCGGCCCGGCACCGCACCGGCGACGACGTTGGTCCCGTACTCCATCATCTGTTCGGTGTGGAACTTCCCCTCGCCGCCAGTGATCCCCTGGACGACGACGCGAGTGTTCTCGTCGACCAATACACTCATGCTTCCACCTCCTCGGCGTAGATGACTGCGCGTTCGACGGCATCTTCGAGCGTCTGTTCGACAGTGACGAGGTCCTCGTTGAGGATCTCCATCCCTTCTTCAGCGTTGGTGCCAGCGAGTCGGACGACGACGGGCTTTGGAATTTCGTCGAACTGTTCGAGTGCCTGGTTGATCCCTTTCGCGACTTCGTCGCCCCGGGTGATGCCACCGAAGATGTTGAACACGACGGAGTCGACGTTGTCGTCGGAGAACACCATGTCCAGCGCGTTGGCGATGCGCTGGGCTTTTGCGCCGCCGCCCACGTCGAGGAAATTTGCGGGCGTGCCGCCGAAGTGGTCGACCAGATCGAGCGTCGTCATCACGAGACCGGCACCGTTGCCGATGATGCCGACGTTGCCCGAGAGACGAACGTAGTCGAAACCGTACTCGTCGGCTTTCTGTTCGAGTTCGTCGCCGCTGGCGGCTTCGTCTTCCATCGCTTCGAGGTTCGGATGGCGGAAGAGCGCGTCGTCGTCGACGTTGAAGACGGCGTCGGCCGCGATGACATCGTCGTCGGTGGTGACCATCAGCGGGTTGATCTCGGCGTCAGAGCCGTCCTCGTCGTCCCAGATCCGGTACAGCGTCTGGAGGACGCTCGCCACGTCGTTCGCGATAGCGCGGTCGACACCGGCGTCGTAAACCACCTTCCGGGCCTGGTACGGGTGCATACCGAAGGCCGGATCGATGTGCTCGCGTGCAATGGCGTCGGGGTCTTCCTCGGCGACCGCCTCGATGTTGACGCCACCGCGGGTCGAGACCATCGCGACGGGTTCGCCTTCGCCACGGTCCATCGTGACACCGACGTACAGTTCGTTGACGAAGTCGACAGCCGCCTCGACGAGGACGCGTTCGACAGTGTAACCCTTGAGATCCATGCCGATGATCTCCGTTGCGTACTCTCGGGCCTCCGCTTTCGAGTCGGCCAGTTTGATACCGCCGGCCTTGCCACGGCCACCGACCTGGACCTGTGCCTTGATCGCGACCGGGTAGCCGATCTCCTCGGCGGCCGCGACCGCGTCGTCGACGGTCTCGGCCAGTGTCGACGCGGGCGTCGGGATGCCCGCATCAGCGAAGACGTCCTTCGCCTGGTACTCGTGTAGTTTCATTTTTGGGTCACCCGAAACGGGGACTCGCGCCCGCTTAAATCCCCCCATATCGATGCCAGTCGAGAAACACAGAGAACGAGCGGAGCCCTAGAGTTCGACGCCGCCGGGGATGAGACTCTCGCTGCGCCGGAGACTGCCGCTTTCGTCGTAGACGAGCAGTAGTTCCTTCCCGTAGATAGTCGATTTCCCCTCGCTGTCGGTAATTCGTATCCGGTAACTGGTGTCGTCGGTCTCGGTGGCCGCTGACACGACCGATTCGATACTCTCCGGATCGACGTTCGCCTCCAGGACGAAATCGCCGGTGATCCGGTTCGTAATCGAGAGGACACCGGACTGACCGTCGCTACCACCTGCTGGTGTCGTCCGATAGGTGACATCGAGTTCGCTGGCATCCAGCGTTCCGTCGTCTGCTGTGAGTCGATCAGCCAGCATCCCGTCTGGTCCATCGTACTCGATGACGATAGCGGGTCGTTCGTCTGTCCCTTCCTCGACTGCGTTGGATTCGACTTCGAAGTAGTCACGCCGCATTACGTATCTCACGGTAGGGAGCGCGTAGCAAAGAACGTAACGGCGGTTGGTACCACTTCACACAGTATATCGTGATACTGTTGGTTCTGAATGTATCACTGCGTCCGTCCACCCGGTATACAACGCTGTGAACGTGAGCCGATAGCTTTTTATCGTCAGTGGAACGCGGTGACGTGCATGACGTGGGTCAAATCGGAGTACGCGCCGGAACTGGCGGTGCTGTCGACCTGGCTCGTCGCGCTGCTTCCGTGGTCGACAGCCGTGCTCCCGATCCAGATCGGTAACCGCTCCGTGACAGTCATCGTCATCCGGTTCCTGTACTTTCGCCTCCAGTATATTTTCGGGATTTCGTTCGGGAACCAGGAACGCCCCTTTCTCTGGGTACACGACGCGCCCGCATTCGAGGGGACCGCCGCGCTCGTGACGGCTAGCTGGGTCTGGGTCGCCGCGGCCGCCGTTTCCCTGCTCCCGCTGGCCGTGAGTGTCGCCTACTACAGTCAAGAATCGGATCTCGAAGGCCTGCTCCCCGTCGATCCGGTGAGAATCCAGGGTGTACTGCTATTACTGCTAGGTGCCGTACTCGCCGTCTCGACTGGACTGTTCTGGGACAAGCAGCTGTTTACGCTTCCGGTCGGAACCATCTTCGCTGTCGCCTTCGGATACATTCTACTGACTGTCGACCGGACCGACAGCGAGTAGTGACAGGCAGTTTCAATTCGCAATATTCGGGGCCGCTCATTTAAGTAAATGGCAACGAAACCGTGGCATAGTTCCGCACGCGCCGGCCGCCCTCCCCGCCGGAGTGTCGGCGAGAAGAGAGTTGGACGACTCCAGCCCACAGCCAGACTACGACAGCATGTCCGACAACGAAACCCCAGCCGATACGGAATCGACACCCCGACTGGCGAGTGTGCGTGACTGGTTCAAACGGACCGCGCGTATGCTCAGCGGCGCGGCCGTCTCCGAGACGGACTACGATCCCGCGCGCCACGGCCGGCTTGTCTCTCACACCGTTCCGGAGCAGTACGACGAAATCGACCGATACTGGCTCAACGCACCGTTTGCCTTTGCATCGATCAACTACGACTCCGAAGCGGACGAACACTACTATCAGGTCGTCGAACCGACGCTCGACGAGTTCGAACACGATCTTCTGGAGCGGTTGTTCGAGGACATCCGCGGACCGCTGATTTACCGGGACGACGTGAGCGACGATCCAGAGGCAGCCCTCGAAGCGGCCCTCCGTGCGCGCATCGAGGAGTACGGCGTCATCGTCGAGACGAAGACGTTCTACCGGCTCCTCTATTACCTCTATCGGTCCTTTCTGGGGTATGGCCGCATCGATCCGCTGATGCACGACCCCAACATCGAAGACCTCTCCTGTGACGGGGCCGGGTTACCGATCTTCGCCTATCACGACGAGTACACCGACATCGAGACGAGCGTCGTTTACGACGACAGCGAACTCGACAACTTCGTCATCCAGCTGGCCCAGCGGTCGGGCCGGCACGTCTCCGTCTCCGATCCAGTCGTCTCGACGACGCTCCCAGATGGCTCTCGGATCGAACTGGCGCTCGGCGAGGAAGTGACGCCGCGTGGCTCTGCTTTTACCATCCGAAAGTACGCCGACGAGCCGTTTACGCCGATTGACCTGCTCAACTACGGCACTTTCAATCTGGAGATGCTCGCGTATCTCTGGCTGGCGATCCAGTCCAACAAGTCACTGATCTTCGCGGGCGGGACCGCGGCGGGCAAGACCACCTCGATGAACGCCGTCTCGATGTTTATCCCGCCCCGGTCGAAGGTCCTGACCATCGAGGACACCCGGGAACTCTCGCTGTATCACGACAACTGGCTCTCCTCGGTGACTCGTGAGCGACTCGACGAGTCCGACATCACGATGTACGACCTCCTGCGGTCGGCACTGCGCCACCGTCCCGAGTACATCATCGTCGGCGAGGTCCGTGGCGAAGAAGCGATCACGCTGTTCCAGGCGATGAACACCGGCCACACCACGTTCTCGACGATGCACGCCGACTCCGTCCAGACTGTCATCAATCGCCTGGAGAACGAACCGATCAACGTCCCGCGCCCGATGGTTCAGTCACTCGATGTGCTCTGTATTCAGGTGCTTGGCCGTTCTGGCGGCGAGCGCGTCCGGCGGGCGAAGACGCTGGCAGAGATAGAGGGGATCGACCAGCGAACCGGCGAACTGGACTACTCGAACACGTACGCCTGGCAGGCCACCGAGGACTACTTCGAGGAGTCCAACAGCGACATGCTAAACGAGATTCGGGCAGAGCGGGGCTGGAGCCAGTCGGAACTGCTCCGCGAGATAGACAGCCGGAAGCGATTCCTTCGGTATCTGCAGGAGCGGGGAATCACCGACTATCGGCGGTTTACCGCGATGGTCAACAAGTACTACGCCGACAGCGAGGCGATCATGCAACAGATCGACGGGACGGATCTCGAAGTGTCCACCTAACATGCAACTGAACCCATTCGGCATTCTCCCGGTCGTTCTCGTCGTCGGGATCGTGTCGCTGGTCGTGCTCGCCCAGGTCAACGAGCGACTCGACCGGGCGCTCACACGGTTCAGTCGCCGATTGTTCGGACGGTACGTCCCGGGGAACGAGGATCGTGCCCGACTCCTCAAATCCGCTTTTATCGAGTACGGGTACCGGACCTATGCCTCGCGGACGTTGCTGTTCACGGCGCTTGCGGCGGTCGGCGGAGCGATCACCGGGGTGTACGTGTCCGGCGGCACGCTACTGTTGATTCCGACTATCGTCGACCTGCTGATGGGGTTGCCACGGACGATGGTCAACGCCTTCGGAATCCGTGGGTTCGAACTCGTCCTGACCGAGACGCAGACGCTTCTGGTCGTGATGGGCGGCGGTCTGGTCGGGGGCGTGACGCTTGCGGGACTGACCTACTGGCTCCGCTGGGAGATGCCACGGAGTACGGCCGCTGTTCGCCAGCGTGCCATCGACGAGGGGACCGGGCGGATGCTGGCGTTCACGTACGCGCTGTCCCGCGGCGGCGTCGCTTTCCCGCAGGTACTGCGCACGCTCGCCGACAATCGCGAAATCTACGGCGAGAGTGCACGGGAAGTCTCCGTCGCCGTCCGACAGATGGACCTGTTCGGCGAAGATATGATCACGGCCGTCCGGAACATGTCCGGTCGTACGCCGAGCGGGGAGTTCAAGACCTTCTCCGAGAACCTCGCGAGCGTCCTCCAGAGCGGTCGAAGCCTCTCCACCTTTCTCCACGAGCAGTACGAGCGCAACAAACAAGAGACCGCACAGCGCCAGGAGGAGGTCCTCGAACACCTCGCGACCGTCGCCGAGGCCTACGTGACTGTCCTCGTCGCGGCAGTGCTCTTCTTTATCACGATCTTGCTCGTGTTCGGTCTCACGCTGACGGATACGCTCGTGTTCCTCCAGATGGTCGGCTATCTGATGATCCCGCTCGCGAACGCCGGTTTCATGCTCTATCTCGGCCAGCGACTGGAGGCACTGGGCATCGCTGGCAACAGGACGACCACGGTGCTCGAAGAGCGTGAGACGACGACGTTTGCGAAGCCGAGAGCCGACACTGACGCCAGAGTAACTGACGGTGGCTACGCCGAGAGCATCCAACGACGACAACTGGCCTTCTACGACCGGATCGCGAGAGTAAAGCGGTTTGTCACTGCACCGCTCGAAGCCCTGCTCTGGAACCCGGAACGGATACTGTACGTGACCGTGCCCATCGCCGTGCTCTCGGTCGCACTGAGAGGGCCGGCAGCGTTTACGACGACGACCGTCAACATCCGTCTGCTCGACGACGTACTCATTCAGGCGCTCCTGTTCGTTCTGATTACCTACGCCGTCTTCAGGGAACTGTACACGCGGCGTATCCGGAAAATCGAAGCTGCCGTCCCGGAACTGCTCGAACGACTGGCGAGCCTCAACGAGGCAGGGATGACTGTGGTCGAGAGCGTAGAGCGCGTCCGTGGGACTGATATCGGGCACCTCAGCGGGGAAGTCGAGCGCATCTGGGCGGACGTGACCATGGGGGCGAACGTCGAGGACGCGTTGACGCGATTCGGCAGGCGGGTCAAGACCAGTTCGATCTCACGGATCGTGACGCTCCTGGTCAACGCGATGCGTTCGAGCGGGAAGATGGGGCCGATCCTTCGGATCGCTGCGGATCAGGCGCGGGCGGACTACCGCCTGAAGCGTCAGCGCCGCCAGCAGATGCTCACCTACCTCGTCGTTATCTACATCTCCTTTATTGTCTTCCTGGTGATTATCGCCTCCGTCCAGGAAGTGCTCGTCCCGGCACTGCCCTCCAGCGTGCCGACCCCGGAGAACACGGGTCGTCTCGGTGTCAACGCCGACCAGTTCGCCCGACTCGGACAGGTCGACAAGGCAGCCTACACGCTCGTGTTCTTCCATACGGCACTCATTCAAGCAATTCTCTCCGGGTTCGTCGGCGGCCAACTCGGTGAGGGCTCGCTTCGTGACGGGGCCAAACACGCCGCCGTGATGCTCGGTGTCGCCTACATTGCCTTCCTGCTCCTCTCCTCGCCGGTCGCCTCGGTGACAATGGAGAGTCCCAGCGCGACCCAGGAGACCGTCACCGTCGATTCCGTCTCGCTGTCGGGCGGTGGCTACCTCGTGATCTACCAGGAGGGTGTCGGTGGCGACGTCGTCGGTCGGTCGGCGTATCTCGGCCCCGGGACCCACGAGAACGTCGAAATCGAGGTGACGGGGTCGCTCACGAGCGGCAGGACCGTCGTCGCCGTCCCCCATCTCGACACCGACGGCGATCAGGTGCTGAACTACGACGGGTTCGACCGGGACCGCCCGTATCCCGCACCGGGCCAGGGCGAGTTCGTCACCGTCGAAAAGACTGTGCAGTGAGACCCACCATCGAGCGTGTCGCGGATATTTTATCCCTGCCTCACTCGTAGCCCGTCGTATGACCGTCCACTTCGACGATCTGACGCTCGATTGGCTCGGCTACGCGACGCTTCGCATCGAGAGCGAGGACACGGTCGTCTACTTCGATCCCGGTCGCTACGGCGTGCTAACGGGCGAGTGGGAGCCGTTCGAAGACGGCCTGCACCACCCACCGGCCCGGGACTATCGCGCCGAAGACGCAGACGTCGTCTGTATTACCCACATCCACCACTACGACCCCGACAGCATCCGCCGGGTCGCCAGTGGGGACGCGACGGTCGTCCTCTTCGAGGGGATCGACGTCCACCAGACCGACCGGGACGTGGACCGCCCGGTTGACCTCGATCACGAAGTCGTCGAAGTCACCACCGAGGACGAACTGCTGGCCGCCGGCTGTCCCCTCTGGACTGTGCCTGCGTACAACGAACCCGACGGCCGGAACGTCCGTTCCGACGGCACGCCGATCCACCCCGAGGGGATGGGCTGTGGCTTCCTGCTCCGGATCGACGGCACGAACGTCTTCTGGACGGGGGACTCAGACGTGTTGCCCGGCCACGAGGAACTCGATGTCGACGTGTTCGTTCCGTCAATTGCCAAAAGCAACACCATGAACCGCCACGAAGCGGCCGACCTGGCCGCAGCGCTGGGACCGGATCTCGTGTTACCGATTCACTACAACACCTTCGAATCGCTGGGCAGCGACGACGACGCGTTCGCACTCGCTGTGGCCGGCCGACAGGTTCCGGTCGTCCTCGATCACTGAGACTGGTCCCGACTGATCAGCAGTTTCGAGGCGGAGCCTCCGGCCTCAAGGAGTGAAGAACCGAACGAGTAGGCCGGAGAGGAAGCCGACATGGGGCGACGCAACCGTCATACTCCGACCGGCCGACTCCCACACGTATAAGTATCGTCGGTACCTCTCTGAAGTATGGACGTGCGTCGGACCGCCGTCGTGAAACTCGATGTTTCCGACGAGCAACGCGACGCACTCCGCCGAACTGCCAAACAATACCTATACTGCGCGAATCGGACTGCCGACTACTGTTGGTCGGACACGTCATTCACCAAGTGCAAGACCAACAAACGGCAGGTTCGAGACGCGCTCTACGACGGCCTCCGCGACGAAACGGAGCTTCACTCTCAACTCGTCCAAGCCGCGATACGTCGCGGCGTCGAAGCCGTCAAAGGCGTTGTTGAGCGGTGGAAAAAGGGACAGCGCGTCTCCCGCCCAACGTTCACCGCCGAAACGATAGACTACGATTC
>PXRO01000034.1:1070-53856 GCA_003021685.1 Halobacteriales archaeon QS_4_62_28 | reverse complement strand
TTGTGGATAGCGTCGATTCCGACGCGACCACCCGTTCACAACGCAGTCATCAGCACGACTGTCCTGATCTCGTAGTACTGGGTCTGAAACGTCTATACGATGGCAAGTATTCTCTTCGCTCGTGTTTAGGACGGGAGCTGTGGCGGGTGAGCGACTGATGACTGTCTCGATTCCGGTTCCCGCATTTGACTTCGAAGGAAATCAATTGATAGGGGCGAAGCGATGCTAAGAACCACGAAAAAGTGGGTTCCTTCGAGAGAACGAATACTTTGCTGGTATTCTATACTCTATCTGACCGTATCAGGTAGAGTATATCGGAGGACCGACAATGACGGCCGTTCGTAACAAAATATTGTTAATATTCTATTTATATAAGAAAAACCTAATAGTGACACTTACTATCCGACTCGGTGTGAAACATTGCATCTCCGGGCACGCGCCGCCTTGTCAACTCCGACCGATCAGGGCATTGGTTATAAGACATCCTGCAGCGAATATCGAATATGGTCCAAGAACGCATCGGAGCGGCCGGTAGTGCGTGGGCCGCAATGACGTACCGAGAGATACAGTCGATCGGCGGGCGAGACGGTTCGATCCTCGTCGTTCCTGTCGGAAGCATTGAGCAACACGGTCACCATCTCCCGGTGGCCACCGATACGATACTGGTCGATGCTATCGCGGACCTCGGCACGGATCGGGTCGCAGACTCGGTCCCCATCTTGAAGACGCCACCGTTCTGGTCGGGCTTTTCACCACACCACATGGCGTTTGGCGGCACGATCACGCTCGATTTCTCCGTGATGTTACAGGCCCTGGGCAACATCGCAGACAGCGCGCTAGAAAACGACTTCGACGCACTCCTCTTGCTCAATGGCCACGGCGGGAACAAGGCTCTCATTTCGGCGGCAGTGAGTGTGATCGGTGACACACACGAGGACGTGCAGGTACTGGGACTCACTTACTTCGAGCTAGCGAGCCAGTTCATCGACGAGATCCGCGAGAGCGATATCGGCGGAATGTCCCACGGCGGCGAGTTCGAAACGTCACTCATGCTGTCGGTCCACCCGGACTTCGTCGACGAGGACGCTCTCGACGCGCCGGCACTCGACGAACCGTACGAACTCGGGACCCAGGATCTCCTGGAAGGCGGTCCACTCGCGGTCTATCGCGGGTTCGAGGAGTACTCGGCGACTGGCGCAATCGGTGCACCCGAGTTAGCCAGCGCCGAAAAGGGTGACGCGATCTACCAGTTGCTCGGTGACGAGATGGAGTCGCTCCTGCTGGATATCCACGAAAACGTCACGTAGGCCCCGGCTAATCGTCGGAATCCGTCGGAAACTCCTGTTCGCCTGCCGTCCGGTCAGTGACGACTGCCCCCTGGTCGGCGAGTATCGATGCCACGTCCGTCTCCCCGTCGACCATTTTTTCGTCGAACAGGTGACAGCCGATTGTATGTCCGTGCTCCTGTTCGATGGACTCGGGGATGGTCGACTCACAGACCGGCATGGCGTAGGGACAGCGCGTGTGAAACCGACAGCCGGAGGGGGGATCAATCGGACTCGGTGGTTCACCGTCCGGGACGATGCGGTCTGTCACACTCCTGGGATCGGGTTGGGTGATCGCCGACAGCAACACCTCGGTGTAGGGGTGATAGGGCGGTGAAAACACCTGTTCGACAGTGCCCAGTTCCACGATTTCTCCGAGATACATCACGCCGATCCGGTCGGAGATGTGCTGGACGACGTTGAGATCGTGGGCGATAAACAGGTACGTCAGGCCGTACTCCGCTTGCAGGTCCATGAGGAGATTAATGATCTTTGCCTGGACGCTCACGTCGAGTGCACTTACTGGTTCGTCAGCAACGATAAAATCAGGTTCGACGGCGAGCGCGCGTGCGATGCCAATGCGTTGTTTTTGCCCACCACTGAACTCGTGGGGGTAGCGGTTCATGTGACTCTCTTCTAACCCTACGTCCATCAGGAGCGCCGCTACGCGTTCGCGCTTTTCCTCTTCGGAGCCGACGTTGTCGTGGATTTCCAGGGGACGGCCAATGATGTCTTTGACTGTGCGGCGGGGATTGAGACTCGAAAAGGGGTCCTGAAAAATGACCTGCAGGTCGGCCCGAGCGTCTTTGAGTTCCCGACGCCCCATCCCCGTAAGGTCGTCTCCGGCAAACAGGATCGTCCCTTCGTCGGGTTCGTACAGTCGCGTGACTGTCTGGCCGAGTGTCGTCTTGCCACAGCCAGACTCGCCGACGAGGCCGAGCGTCTCTCCTCTCCGTATCGAGAAGGAGACGTCCTCGACGGCATGGACGTACTGCCGGTCCCCAATAAGTCGATCCCACCAGCTCTGTGACTCGGGATCGAAGTATTTCCGGAGGTTCGACACGCCGAGCAGTGCTTCGCCGGAGACGTCGTGCTCTGTCGCTGTGGGCCCCATATCGAGTGCCGTCTCTCGCTCGAAATCGATCTCGTCGATGCGGATGCAGGCTGACTGATGGTCGCCGTCGCTGGCTTCGACGGAAACGAGCGGTGGTTCTTCCTCGGCACAGGCCTCAATCGCGTGGGGACAACGGTCCCGAAAGGAACACCCGCTGGGTGTCGTCACGAGGTCCGGCATCCGACCGGGAATCGTCGACAGTCGCTCCCGTGGGTCGTCCAGCCGTGGAATCGCTTTCAGTAACCCGACCGTGTAGGGGTGTCGTGGCGAGTGGTACAGTTCTTCAATCGGCCCTTCTTCGACCTTTTTGCCTGCGTACATGACCGCCACCCGATCACACATCTCTGCGATAACGCCCATATCATGAGTGATCAACTGGACCGACAGATCGTATTCGGCTTGCAGTTCGTCGAGCAGTTCGAGGATCTGGGCCTGGATGGTCACATCGAGTGCGGTCGTCGGCTCGTCGGCGATGATCAGGTTGGGATCACAGGAGAGTGCCATCGCGATGAGTGCACGCTGGCGCATGCCACCGCTGAACTGGTGCGGGTACTCGTCGATGCGCTTGGCGGGATCGGGAATGCCGACATCACCGAGCAACTGGATCGTCCGCTCGCGCGCCTCGGTCCCGGAGACGTCCCGGTGTTCCTGAATCGTCTCGATGATCTGTGTTCCGATCGTGTACACGGGGTTGAGCGCCGTCATCGGGTCTTGGAAGATCATCGCGATCTCGTTGCCCCGGAGCTGTCTGAGTTCCTCCCCTGAGAGTGCAAGCAGGTCCCGTCCCCTGTAGCGTATCTCTCCGTCAGTAATCCGGCCTGGACTCTCGATGAGTCGGATGATCGACAGCGCAGATACACTCTTGCCCGCGCCACTCTCCCCGACGACACCGTAGGTCTCCCCCTCGTAGATCTCGTAGCTTAAGCCGTCGACGGCCTGAACGATGCCTCGTTCGGTCTGAAACTCGACGTGGAGATCGCGGACGTCCAGTAAGGGATCACCGGTCATGCTACCGCCCCTCCTCGATGTCGATTTTTGTCTTAGGATCGAATGCATCCCGCAGCCCAACGCCGAAAAACGTCAGTCCAAGTACTGTGATCATGATCGCGACACCGGGGAAGAAGCTGGCCCACGGCGCAAGCTCCAGGGTGGCCTGTGCCTCGCTGATCATCACGCCCCAAGTGATCGTCGGGGGCTGGGCACTGAGCCCGAGATACGAGAGGCCAGCCTCTGTCAGCGTCGAGAACGCGAAGATGATCGTCGCCTGGACGAGTACTGCCGACAGGAGGTTCGGTAACATATCGCGGAACATGATGTTCATCGAACTCTCGCCGTAGGATTCGGCCGCGAGGACGTACTCCTCGTTGCGAACCGAGATCGCGCTTCCCCGTGTGATACGTATCATGACCGGGACGTAAGCAACCGAGAGTGCGACGATCGCCTTGTCGAGTCCCGGGCCGAGAATGGCGATAACAATGAGGCCAAGCAGGAGATGTGGAAACGCAAACAGCACGTCTACGACGCGCATGATCGCTTCGTCGACGAGCCCCTGGTAGTAGCCGGCCAGCAAGCCGAGGGTCACACCGGCGAGTGATGACGAGGCAACGACGATGGCCGCGACCCGCAGGTTCGCTCTGGCGGCGACGATCGTCCGTGCGAACACGTCCCGGCCGAACCGGTCGGTGCCGAACGGGTGGGCGAGACTCGGTGCTTGGAGACGGTCGGCCGCCTGGATCGCGTTCGGATCCGAGGTGACGTACAGTGGCCCGACGACTGCAACGGCGAGATACCCGACGAGGATCCCGAGCCCGACCATCCCGATCGTGTTCTGGCGCAGTCGAGCGAGGGCGCGTTTCGTCTGGCTGTTCTCCGCGAGCAGCCGGTTCGTGATTCGGGACGGGTACGCCAGATCGAGGACTGTTCCGAGCATCAGTATTTCACCTGTGGATCGAGCCAGCCGTACAGCAGGTCGACGACGAGGTTGATCACGATGAACGTGGCCGCGAGGATGAGAATCCCGATCTGGACGACCGGGTAGTCACGACTCAGGAGTCCGTTGAGGATGAGCTGGCCGAGCCCGGAGTAATCAAACACCTGCTCGATGATGACGATGCCACCGACCATCCAACCGACCTGAATCCCGATGACGGTGACCGTTGGGATCAGCGCGTTTTTGAGCACGTATCGGCCGACGATACGCTCTGATGGATGGCCGTATGCTCTTGCCGTCCGGACGTAGTCCTTGTTCAACTCCTCGAGCATCTCGGATCGGAGATATCGCGTGACGATCGCACCGTTGATGACCGCAAGCACTGCAACGGGCATAACTGAGTATCTGAGACTCTCGACGACATTCTCGTTGAACGAGACGTATCCAGAGGGGGGTAACGCGTCGAGCACGCCACCGAAGATGAAAATCAACAGAATGCCGAGCCAGAAACTCGGGATCGAGACGCCGACCTGCGAGAACACGATCGCGGCGTAATCAGCCGCCGTGTTTCTGCGAACCGCACCGGCGATCCCCAGCGGGAATGCGATGACCATCGCGACGATGATGCCGAGAAACGCGAGCTGGAGCGAGCGGGGGTACCGAATCGCGACGAGCCGTTCAATCGATTGGCCGCTGATGATACTCTCCCCCCAGTCGCCGGTCAGGAGGCCGGTGAGCCACTCTATATACTGGATCCACGGGGGCTTGTCCAGGCCGAGTTGGCGACGCAGTGCCTCCTCTGCCCCCGCCGTCCCCTGCTGTGTGCCGAGGATGATACTGACGGGGTCGCCCGGGATCAGCCGCACGATGCCAAAGACGACGATCGACGCGATAAACAGCATCACCAGGCTAGCGAGCCCCCGCTTGATCGCGTAACTTGCCCAGCTCATGTGGTCGTGTTTGGTATCAGATGGCTCATTCGTCGAGCCACACCTCGTCGAGGCGGTATGCGAGGTGGAATGGATGGACGGTGAAGTCCTGGACGGTGTTGCGCGTGGTCCTGACCTTTCGGGGGTGGTACATCGGGACGTACGCGGCGTCGTCAATCATGAGTTGCTGGAGTTCCTCATTGAGCGGATCGGCCTCGGACTTGTCGGTCGTCGAGTTGAGTTCGTCGAACAACTCGAAGATCCGGTCCCTGTTTTCGGTCTCGTAGTTCATCTGGGTGAGCCCGTCGGGGTCGATCCACGCCCTGAGTCCGTCCGGATGGAACCAGCCCGCGAAGTAGTTCACGTTTACGTCGTATCGGAACGCTTCCGCTTCGGTGACCCAGGTCCCGATGTCGTACTCGGTGAGGTCGGGTTCGAACCCTGCCTGCGAGAGATTGTCGCGGGTGATCGTTCCCAGTTGCTGGAGGACCGGATCGCTCGACGCCGAAATAATGGTGATCGGGACCGGTTCACTGAATCCGGATTCACCGATGAGTTCCCGGGCACGCTCTGGATTGGCCTCCACGGTGTAGGGTGTATAGTCGACGTGCCAGGGGTGGTCGTCGGGGAAATAGTTCTGGGTCGGCGTCCCGAGGCCGCCCTCGATGATTTCGACCATCGCGGTCCGGTTGACCGCTTCGAGGACGGCCCGGCGCACCTGCGGATCCGTCGTCGGGAGTCCGTTCGCGCGCCCGTCCGTCGGCGTGCTGCCGGGGTTGACGTGGAGCGCACGGTACCCCAGCCCGTCCGTCTCGTGGACCGTGACCGAGTCGTCGTTTTCGAGCTGGCTCTTGAAGTCTGCCGGCGTCTTGTGGAGCATGTGGAGGTTGCCGTCGGTCAGTTCCGTCGTCAGGACCGAGGCCTCGGCTATTGGCCTGATGGTGACCTGATCGACGTACGGGCGGTCCTCCGTCCAGTAGTTGTCGTATGCCGACAGCGTGATCTGGTCTTCGGGGGTCCACTCTTCGAAGACGAAGGGACCGGTCCCGACTGGTTGCTTGCGGATGTTCCCCTCTTCGATTGCCTCCGGCGAGAAGATTGGAATCCCGAAGTACCCGCCGAGTCCGGCCTGGAGACTGGCCTGTTGTTCGGCGAGTTCGAGTCTGAGCGAGTAGTCCCCGGTCGCCTCCATCGAGTCGACGGCCGAGAGCACCAGCGAGCGGAACGATCCGACGTCTTCGTCGAGGATCCGCTCGAAGTTGGCGACGACGTCCTCGGCGACCAGTTCGCGCTCGTAGGGCGGGTGGAACATGGCTCCTTCACGAAGCGTGATGTCCCAGGTCAGCCCGTCGTCGGAAATCGATACGTCCGTGGCCAGCAACTCGACGAGTTCCAGGTCCGTGTTCGGTTCGAACAGCTTCTCGACCGACTGGTAACCTACAATCGACGCGACCATCAAACCATTGATGTGAAGGTCGAAGTGGTTGACCGGGCTGACGAGCGACGTTCGCAAGTGGCCACCGGGCCGTGGCTCGCCACTCGCCGTGTCGGTCGCTACGCCATCACCGTCGCCAGTCTCGGTCCCGTCGCCAGTCTGTGCGCCACTGTCGCCGTCGCCTGCACAACCGGCCAGCATCGGCGAACCAGCGAGTGCCGTGACTGCGGCGAGGTACTTCCGACGCGACAGCCCCGTGTCCTCCCGGGTAACCAGTACCTCTCGCTCTCGTTTGTCTATGGCGATTTGACTATCCGCTGCCATAAATAGTCAATAGGGTGCACCCTTTATATAGGTTTTCTAATATAAATGATTGTTTGCTATGTATGCCGCTGTCTGCGTCGAAACGGTTCTGATAGACTTGTGGAGCGAATCTTTTTGTTCGTTCGCTTCGCGTGTTTGTACTGTATGCCAACAGATCAGCTCGATGTAGCTGTCGTCGGTGTTGGCTTTATCGGCGAGTTGCACACGCGGCTGTACGGTGAGCATCGACTGACGAATCTGCAGGTCGTCGTCGATATGGATGCTGAGCGGGCCCACAATGTCGCCGAGAGCTACGACGTTCCCCACGTTGCGACGGACCTCGGCGAGGCGATCAAGAATCACGATCTGGACGCTGTGACGGTCGCAACCCCGGAGGCCCACCACCGGGAACCGGCAGTGACAGCCTTGGAACGTAACGTCTCCGTCCTCTTGGAGAAACCGATCGCCGACACGGTCGAAGACGCGAGAGCGATTGGTGATGCCGCCGAGGCCTCGGCGGGCAAACTCATGGTCGGGTACTGCTGTCGGTTCCACCCACAGTACGCCGCGCTCAAGGCCCGAATCGACGACGGTGAGATCGGTGACGTTCACGCCATTACGGCCGCACGCATCGCAAACCGAGAGATCTACGACATGGTGGCCGAGTGGACCCACCCGATGTACTACCTCGCAGTCCACGACATCGACATGATGCGCTGGTACGTCGGTGCAGACATCGCGTCAGTGTTCGCAGCGGCCAGTGGCGGCCTCGATGGCCACGAGACACCCGCGGTCGTCAGCGCGACGCTCCAGTTCGAGGACGGTACCGTGGGGACCCTCGAAACGAACTGGGCCCGGAGCGACGAGTATCCGACCGTCCGCACCGACGAGATCCGCCTGACCGGTACCGATGGCTACGGGCGACTGGTGATCGAGAACAACGGCACGACGCTCACGACTGACGGCGGCTTCGAGATGCTCGACGCAAACGAACTCCACGGCCGCGAGACAGACATGTACCGCTTCGAACTGGATCACTTCGTCGACTCGGTACTCGGCAGCGAGACGCCGATGGTCACGTGGGAGGACGGTCTCCGCTCGCTCGAAGCTGCCAATGCCATGATCGACGCGCTCGAAACGGGCGAGCGAGTACCGGTCGGTTTCGAGTAATTAGACGTTCTCTCGTTCTCCCGGTCCGATGGTGACGTTGATGACCTGTGACATTTCCTCGATGGTGAATGTGCCACCGTAGCGGCCGTGGCCGCTCTTCTTGCCGGAGTAGCCCCCTGCCGGCGTGTGTGGCTCCCAGTAGGCGCTCGTGTCGTTGATGTTTATCATTCCCGACTCCAGTCGCCGGATAAAGTATTCCATGTTATTGATACTGTCGGTGAACACGCCCATCGAGAGCCCGTAGTCGATACTATTAGCGAGTTTGAGGGCCTCTTCGCGGTCGCTGACGGTAACAACGGGTGCGATGGGACCAAACGACTCCTCCTCGTTGACGACCATCTCGGTCGTCACGTCGTCGAGCACTGTGGGCTGGTAGTAGAGGTCGGTCGGTCTGTCGTGAGCACGGTTCCCGCCGGTCACGACGGTGGCCCCCTTCTCCACTGCGTCCTCAACGTGGCGGTCCATCTTCGCGGCCACGTCGGCGTTGTTCAGCGGTCCCATGTCGGTGTCGTCGTCAAACGGATCGCCTAACTGGATCTCCTCGGCGTCGGCGGCGATGCGCTCGACGAACGCGTCTTTGACAGCTTCGTGGACGAGGATGCGCTCGCTCGCGGTACAGATCTGGCCCGCGTTTGTGAAGCAACCGTTGCCGACACACTCTACCGCGAGGTCGAGGTTCGCATCGTCGAGAACGATGACCGGACCGTTCCCTCCGAGTTCGAGCACTGTCGGCTTCGTTCCGGCGTCCTCGGCGATCAGCTCGCCCGTCTCGGGACTACCGGTAAAAGCGATGGCGTCGGTGCCGTCGTTGACGACGAGTTCGTTACCGACGATGGGTCCCTCTCCCGCAACGAGGTTCAGCGCACCCGCTGGCAGGTCGGTCTCGTCGAGGACCTCGACGAACTTCGCACACACCGCCGTCGTTGTCGGGGCAGGCACCCACGCGACCGCGTTGCCGATTGCCAGCCCGTGGGCGAGATACTCGATAGCCGTCCCGAGTGGGTAGTTCCACGGCGTGATGACGCCGTAGACGCCGTGTGGTTTGCGGATCGT
Source organism: Halobacteriales archaeon QS_4_62_28 (assembly GCA_003021685.1). Classification (GTDB taxonomy): domain Archaea; phylum Halobacteriota; class Halobacteria; order Halobacteriales; family Haloarculaceae; genus Halomicrobium. The sequence continues at coordinate 44,597 of PXRO01000034.1, read as the reverse complement.
CTGGATGCGCTTGTCCGGATGCCGAGAAGGAATCACGTCTGTCTCGGCGCGCTTTGCGTGCTCGCCGGCGTCACGGAGCGTCGTGACGACGAGATCGACCTCATCCTCTGCCTCTGGGAGGGGCTTGCCCTGATCCATTGCCAGCCACTCGGTCAGTTCCTCGTGGTGCTGCTCGACTACATCCGCGAGGTCGTCACAGAGGGCCGCTCGCTCGAACGCGGTCATCTGCTCCAGTCCTGATTGCGCCGCTCTCGCCGCGTCAATCGCACGCTGGGCGTCCTCACGTGTCCCGTCGGGGCACGTCGCGATCTGCTCGCCACTTGCCGGCGACCGCACCCGACGGGTGTCGCCGCCGACGCTGTCGACCCACTCACCGTCGATGTATAACTGGAACTCGGTGATCCGAGAACCAACTGACTGCTGGTCAGACATACAGGTGAACAGTCCCGTCCCGTGCTATTAAAAATAGGGCCGGTAAAGGCCTTTAACCCGATCAGACGACTCTCGCCACTGCTCGCGCCGGATCAGCTCACCTTGACAAATTATTTATCCCATGACAGAGACTGACACGATATGGAGGTTACGAGCGTTACGGCTATCCCCGTCGAGATCGATATCAAGCCACGGAGCGAGGAGTTCGGTGTCGCGCCGTACGTCGCCGGCTACATGACGCAGGAAACGACGCCCCGCATGGTGATCCGCGTCGAGACGGACGAGGGGATCGTCGGGTGGGGCGAGACCACGTGGGGTCCCGATCCGAGTCTCGGTGTCGCCGCTGTCGAGAACATCATCGCCCCCGAACTGGTCGGCCGGTCGGTCTGGGAAATCGAGGATCTGCTCGAGACGTTCGAGTATCCCTACATGCGAATCACCCCGTACGTCGCCGGCGTCGAGATGGCGCTGTGGGACGCCTTCGGGAAGCAACTGGGCGTCCCGATCCATCAGTTGCTGGGTGGCAAGCGAACTGACGAGATCCAGGTGGCGTACTGTCTCGGCATTCTCGACCCCGACGAATCAGCCGAATACGCCCGCTGGGCACGCGATCAGGGATTCGAGGTTCTCAAAACGAAAGGCGGACTCGATATCGACCAGGACGTGGCGCGACTCACTGCGATGCACGAAGCCGTCGACGGCCAGTTGCGCTTTCGCCTCGATGGCAACCAGACGATGAGTTTCGAAGAGGCAGTCACGACTGGTGTTCGACTCGAAGACGCGGGTGTGTACTTGCAGTACTTCGAACAGCCACTACGCGTCGACAACGTCGGCGGCTACAAGCGCCTCCGACAGCGGCTCCGGACCGCGATTGCGATCAACGAGGACGCGTATCACGAGCACAACGTCTTCGAACTCGTCCGGGAGGACGCCATCGATACGGCCGTCGTCGATATGATCCCCATCGGTGGTCTGCTGGCACTGAAAAAGACGATGGGGCTGGCCGACGATGCAGGGATTTCCGTCGCGCATCACTCCAGTTTCGACCTCGGTATCAAGACCGCTGCAGTCCTGCAGTTCGCGGCCGTCTCACCGACAATGGATCTACCGCCGGACCGAGTCAACTACGCGCTGGCAAACGACGTGATCGAGGATCGATTTACCGTAACCGACGGGATGATGTCCGTTCCGGACGGTCCCGGCCTCGGTGTCTCCGTCTCCGAGGCGGCCGTCGAAGATCACCGTGTCAGCGAGGGCGAGGGCATCACGTACGACGTGTCACTCTGACAGTAAGTATCGTATACGGACGCATCCGACGGTATCAGTCGTAGCGTCGTCTCACTGATAGAACTCGTTCCGGACCTCGATGACGTTGCGTTTCTCCGAGAGAGTATCGAACAACTCGGCCATGTAACGCTCGCCAAAGCGCATCTTCGGGCCGGCGACGCCGACAGAACCGATAATCTCTTCATCCGCGTCGAGGACTGGTACGGCAATGCCGCGAATGCCGCGACGACGTTCGGCGTCGTCGACGGCGTAGCCGGCTCTTCTGATGGCGTCGAGTTCCGTCAGCAACTCCTCTTTGTCCGTAATCGTCCGTGGCGTGTTCGCGGGCAACCCGTGTCTGTCGATGATCTTGTCGATCCGTTCGGTCGGTAGGTGGGCGAGAATGGCCTTGCCCAGAGATGTCCAGTGCAGATGGGCGTACTCGCCGATCGGAATCTGGTCTCCGACAGCACCGCTGCCTTCACTCCGGTAGAGTACGACGCGCTGTCCTTGCTCTTCGACCGCGAACCCAGCAATTTCACCCGTCAGATACGTCAACTGGTTGACCTCGTCTTTGACCACGGTAAAGAAGTCAAGTTGCTGGCGGACCGCACCACCGTGTTCTAGGAATCGCAATGAGAGCCGATAGTTCCCGGCCTCCTTGACGACGTACCCCTGCTGTCTGAGCGTATTCAGATGCATGTACGCAGTACTGACCGGGACCGACACTGCTTCGGCGACCGTCGAAACGCCCGCCGGTTGCCTGTTTTTGAGTGCCTCAACGATCTCCAGCGTTGTCTCGACCGCGTTGATCGTTTTTGTCTCGGCCATTCCTGGGGTCCACTATCTCGTTGACAGTATTAAAATCTAGTTCAGCCTGACGCTGCTCTTTTTTGATCTCGTCAAAATAGTAGCCATCTAACCGCTGTTCACCGCGCTTATATATAAGGTTATCATTTGTATAGTTCTGTCCGAGAGACCATGATGTAAATCACATATTCACATGATAATCCCCATCATCTGTGCTCTCGTCTGCTCGAATCTGCCGTTTCGGCCGAGATAGACTCGGTAACACACAACAAGCGGATTTTACTCTGGTTAAAAACGGTCGAGTACTATTTTCGGACTACTGGAACTGTCAGTGGGATCCAGTGTGCCGTACCATGATTCTAACTATCGTACTCCTGTTATTCACGCAGTTGACAGACTGCTTCGTCCGACGGCTATAGTAGCTATTGAAATTCAATGTTCACCTGATCGCACGACAGCAGTGCAAGGGCGGCATCACTTTCGCTGCGATCCTCACGCTCCTGTAGTTCTCTGTTCCGCTCCAAAGGCACAGTTGTCTGTACTTGTAATATTTCAACTACAGATGCGTAGCGTATAAAACTACTGAACAAAATACAATAGTATTTCTGGCTAATATGGTTATACATTCTCTTACGCGGTACAACAATTATCATTTGATACATAAAAATCTATTATACAAACAAATATGGCGTCGAAACGCGCGGATATCGAAACATATAAAACGCTACTGTAGGCGTACAACCATGATATAAAGTGGTCTCGCTCTAGCAGTGAAGATGGGCGTGTACTCCCGTATAGAGAAATGCTGCAACCGAATATCGCCAACTCGGTTTCGATGTTGGCCGGATAGTATCAGTTCCGTGCGTCTTCGACGGCTCGGACGAACTCGGCGGCCTGCTCCCGGACGCCGTCCATGTCGCCCCGTTCGATGGCGTCGTAGTTGACGAGCGCCGATCCAGCGCCGACCGCGACTGCACCGGCATCGAAGTACTGGTCGACGTTGTCGGTGGACACGCCGCCGGTTGGCATGATCGGGATGTCGCCCAGTGGGCCCTGGAGCGCGCCGATGTGGTCCGGGCCGACGGTCGAGGCGGGGAACATTTTCAACATGTCGGCACCGGCGGCCATCGCCCGGTCGGCCTCTGTCGGCGTCATCACGCCCGGGATGGCAACGACACCGGCGCGGTTGCACACCTCGATGACGTCCTCGTTGACGTTGGGCGCGAGGACGAACTCCGCGCCGGCCTCGATGACGTTGCGGGCGGCGGCGGCGTCCATGACCGTACCGGCACCGATGACGGCGTCGGTCCCGTCGAGTGCGCGGTCGACGGCAGCGATCATCTCACTACAGCGCTTGGCGTCGGCAGTCAGTTCGAGCGATGTGACACCCCCGTCGTGGATTGCCTCGGCCACGTCGACGACGTCGTCTTCTCCGATGCCACGCATGACTGCTGTCACGCCACTGTCGAGGAGGCTGTCTATGACGGCCTGTTTGTTCGTCATGTGCGCGCCTGCGGAGGGCAACAACAAAAGTGTACTCGCTCCGTCCTCGTCCGATCACCCCTCGGGGTCGTGGGGAATCGCGGGGTCGGTCCGGGGCGCACCGGTGCCCATCACCGTTATGCCGCCGTCGGCGTCGGTGGGGTTGTACGCCCGGTGTGGACTCTCGGGTTCGGCGACGAACACCTCCCCCTCGTCTATAATAGATTCCCCGTCGGGTGTCTCGACGTGGAGGGTGCCAGCCAGCACGACGAAGGCTTCCTCGCGCTGGCGATGGGAGTGATACACGCGGGGGAGTTGCTCGCCCGGTGCTATCTGGTAGCGGGCGAGATGGAGCACGGAGAGGTCGGCGGCCTCGGAGACGGCCCGTCGATCACAAGGGTACTTCTCGGTCGCCGAGAGGTCGTCGGGATCGATCCGGTGGTAGCCCATGGCCGGCGACTGGTCGGGCACGGGCATGTAGCTATCGGCGACCAGCAGACCGGTCGAGCGGGTGGTCGTCCGGCAGTATCACTTGCGTCGCGCTCGCAGACAAAGCCTTTAACGACGTGGTCGCGTAGCAGACGGCAAATGGTACTCGACGATCTGGGGAGTTCCCTACGGGGAACACTCGACGATCTTCGCGGGAAATCCCGCATCTCCGAGGCGGATATCGAAGATATCGTCAGGGAGATCCAGCGGTCGCTGTTGCAGGCCGACGTCGACGTTGGCCTCGTTCAGAACCTGTCGGACAACATCGAATCGCGGGCGCTCGACGAGGAGCCACCGGCCGGGACGACGCCGCGTGACTGGGTGTTGCGCATCGTCTACGAGGAACTGGTCGAACTCGTCGGCGAGTCGACGACACTCCCGCTCGAAGAACAGACGATCATGCTGGCCGGCCTGTACGGGTCGGGGAAGACGACGACGGCCGCCAAGATGGCGTGGTGGTTCTCGAAGAAAGGGCTTCGCCCGGCTATCATCCAGACCGACACTGATCGGCCCGGCGCGTACGATCAGGCCGAGCAGATGGCAGAACGTGCGGAAGTGGAGTTCTACGGTGACCCCGGCGAGGACGATCCGGTCGCAATCGCACGCGAGGGACTCGAGGCGACCCAGGACGCCGACGTACGCATCGTCGACACGGCCGGTCGGGACGGCCTCAACGACGAGTTGATCGCACAGATCGAACGCATCGAGCAGGCGGTCGAGCCGGACCGAAACCTGTTGATCATCGACGCCGCGATGGGCCAGTCTGCCAAGGATCAGGCCCAGGAGTTCGAGGACGCCATCGGCATCGACGGCGTCGCCATCACCAAACTCGACGGGACGGCGAAAGGTGGGGGCGCGCTGGCGGCGGTCGACCAGACCGACTCGACGATTGCCTTCCTCGGGACCGGTGAGACGGTCAAGGACATCGAGCGCTTCGAACCCTCCGGCTTCATCTCGCGATTGCTCGGGATGGGCGACCTGAAGCAACTCACCGAGCGCGTCGAACGTGCGATGGAGGAAACCGGTGAAGCCGAAGACGACTGGGAGCCAGAGAACATGATGGAGGGCTCGTTCACCCTCAAGGACATGCGCAAACAGATGGAGGCGATGAACAACATGGGTCCCCTCGACCAGGTGATGGACATGATCCCCGGTCTCGGCGGGGGCCTCATGGATCAGTTGCCCGACGACGCCATGGACGTGACCCAAGAGCGGATGCGAGATTTCGAGGTCATCATGGACTCGATGACCGAGGCGGAACTGGAGAACCCCCGCGTCGTCGGCCAGTCCCGCACCGAGCGGATCGCCCGTGGATCGGGCAAGCCCGAGCAGCGCATCCGGGAACTGCTCCAGCAACACAAGCAGATGGACCAGATGCTCAACCAGTTCCAGGGGATGGGCGACGGCGACATGGAACGAATGATGAAGCAGATGCAACAGCAAGGGGGCGGTCCCGGTGGCGGCATGGGTGGCATGGGCGGCGGTGGCGGCCCCTTTGGCGACTGAACCATCCAGTCGGACCGATTACCAGACGCCCGGAACGAGGCGATACGGCGTCCGTTCGACGTACCGTTCGTATTCGTCGAGTGTCTTCCGGAGTGCTCGCTCTTCGACCGTGACTCGGTGGCCGAAACCGAGCAGTGCACCGCCGAGTGCCGCGACGACACTGAGCCAGTTGCCGGTGACGATGCCGATGCCGAGATACGTGAGTACGGCACCGGTGTAGGAGGGATGGCGAACCCAGCGGTACGGGCCGGTTTCGACGATAGCGTGTTCGTCCTTGATTGCGATTTCGTGACTGAACTGTTCGCCGAGTGCCAGCATGGCGGCGAGACGAACCAGAAAGCCCGCGAACATCACGGCGATGCCGAGCCAGAACGCGAGAACGGGCGCGCCAATTGCACCGATCCCGGTGAACGGCACTCCAATCGCGACGACGGTGCCGATTGTCGTCGCCGTCCAGAGGACACCGAACGAGCCACGCTCTATGGGGGTGTCCGTGTCCGACCGCCAGAGTCGCCGCGCGACGGCCTCCCGGAGCGCGAGCAGACAGGCCGTCCCGAAGAGGACGTACAGATACGGCGGCTGGTGAAACACCGGCGACGGCATACGCGAACGTAGGCTTCTTTTCGAAAAATGAGCATCGGTTTCGACCGCCGGGCACTCGCTATCAGTGGTGTTTTTGTCGCAGCCGTTCGTTCGACTGTCAATGACGGTCCGTGAGGTCGCCGCCGAGGCCTACCGGGAGACGCTGCCTGTGTTGTTGCTCAGTGCAGTCGGCGGCCTGTTCGCTGGCCTGGTACTGGTCGGGATGGAAGCGGAACTGGCGGCCGTTCCGGGGTTGCTCGTCCTGGTTCCTGCACTGCTGGCGACGCGGGGCAACGTCTACGGATCGCTCGGCGCACGCCTGGGTTCGGCACTCCATCAGGGTGTGATCGAACCCCAGTTCGGTCTCGACGACGACCGTCTCAACGCTGCCGTGGCGGCGGCACTGGCAAACGGTGTGCTGATCAGTGGGTTTGCGGCCGTCCTTGCTGTCGTCGTCTTGCGGTTGCTGGCTCGGCCGTCGACCGGTCTCGTGTCACTGGTGGCGATTGCATTGCTCGCGGGGTTCGTCTCGGGACTTCTGCTGACGATTGCTGTCGTCAGTGTCGTGTTCGTGGGCTACCGGCGCGGCCTGAACCCGGACACGCTCGCGGGGCCCGTCGTGACGACGACCGGTGACATGATCGGGATGGCGACACTGCTGGTCGCGGCCCGGATCGTCCTCGCTATTGGAGGTGGGTAGCGTGACGGGACGAGCGACGGAGTGGTCAGTTGTCGGCATCATCCGGGCGATGCTCCCCCTCCTGTGTGTCCTGACGGGGATCGAACTGGTCAGTGGTCTCGTTCTCGATACGTTCGAGGAGGCACTCCTCGCCTCGCCGTCGCTGCTCTTGCTGGTCCCGGTGACAATCGGGATGGCCGGCAATCTCGGGAGCGTCATGGCCGCCCGTCTCTCGACGGCGTTTCACCTCGGTCTGCTCTCGTTTTCTCCGACTGACGACCGGCTGGCCGGCAACGCGCTCGCGACGGTTGCGCTGTCGATGACGGTCTTTCCGCTGGTCGGTGCCGGCGCGTGGGGACTCACGGCACTGGTCGGCAGGACGGGACTCCCGTTTGCGACGGTCGTCCTCGTTGCCTTCCTCAGTGGTCTCGTCCTCGCGGTCCTCGCGGTCGTCGTCACTGGTATCACGACCTACGCGGCCTATAGATATCGCCTCGATCCCGACGATGTCGTGATTCCCGTCGTCACGAACGTCTGTGACGTGCTCGGGGTGCTCGTTCTCTTCGGGGTCGTTCGCCTCGTCGTCTAGTCGCGCGGAAACGAGCGGACAACAGCACTTCCGCCGAGTTCACTCTCACGGATCGTGATCTGCCCGCCGGCGACCGTGACGATCCATCGGACGAGCCACAGTCCGAGGCCAGTGCTGTGAGACAACGACGACTCTCGCCGTATCGGTCCCCGCCTCGATACGGAGCGTTTCCCCCTCGATGGCATCGAGTCCATCGCCGCGACACGCACAAGCCGATCCAGTCCCAAGCGGAGCGTATGCGCCGTCCCGACTGGCCCGCGTCCATCATCGAGATACTCGAACCGGGGCCGCGAGTGCTGGACTGGAGCCTGGCGGTTAGCGTTCTCGTCATTCTCGGGACCGGCCTCTACAGCCTGATCGTCGGTCGGCCGGCCGGGGCGTGGGTGTTCGACGTGCACGCCATCGCCGGCATCGCACTCGTCGCTCTGCTGGCGTTCAAACTTCGGCGGGTCGCCCCTCGCGTCACGCCCGACCGCCTGACGCTTCCCCGTGTCCTCTCGCTGTCACTCGCGCTCCTGACCGCCGCCGCGCTCGCGACCGGCCTGTGGTGGGTGCTCGGTGGATCGCTCTCGCTTGGCCCGTGGGGACTCCTGAATCTCCACATCGGCCTCGGTCTGCTCGTTCCGGTCGTCCTCCTCGCCCACCTGCGCTATCGGTTTCACGATCCGCGGGACGTGCCCAACCGCGGGCGACGGACGGCCCTTCAGTACGCCGGCGTCGTCGGCCTCGCCGGCCTCGCGTGGCGGGGCCAGCGTGTGGCCAATCAGTTGCTCGACACCGCCGGGGCCGACCGACGGTTCACGGGGTCGCGTGCCGAGGGAAGCAACGACGGCAACGCCTTTCCCGTAACGAGCTGGATGGCTGACGACCCCGATCCCATCGACATCGACGACTGGGACCTCGCCGTCACCGGTCGCGTCGCCGATCCGACGACGCTTGACTTCCAGGACCTGGACACGACCGGTCAACAACGCGCACTGCTAGATTGCACGAGTGGCTGGTACTCCGAACACGACTGGCAGGGCCTCGCTGTCGCCGACCTCCTCGACGCTGTCGAACCAGCCGATTCCGCCCAGTGGGTCCAGTGTCGCTCCGTCACCGGCTACCGCTGGTCGCTCCCCATCGAGGAAGCTAAGAGCGCGCTGCTGGCGACCCGCGTCGACGGCGAGGCCCTCTCGCACGGCCACGGCGCGCCGATGCGACTTGTCGCGCCCGGTCGGCGCGGCTTCCAGTGGGTCAAATGGGTCGTCGAAGTCCGCGTGACGAAACGGCGCGAGGTCGGCGAGTCCGTGGCAATTTTCGTCAGCGGGCTATGACATCGCGCCGAGAATCTCGAACAGGTCGGTGTCGGCGTCCTTGTAGTGGACCGGGACGAAGCCCGCTGCTCGCGCCGCTTTCACGTCTGCGTCGTAATCGTCGCCGACCATCACGTACTCGTCAGCATCGATCCGCTCGCGGACGGCGTCGTATGGTTTCCCACCGGCCTTGTGCCCGGCCACCTCATAAGAGACGACCGTTTCGTCGAGCGCGTCGGCGATGTCGTGGTGGTCGAGTTTCGCGCGTTGCCAGTCGCCGACGCCGTCGGTCAGGCAGACCAGGGTCGTCTCCTCGTCATCTGCCAGTTCCGCCAGGGCGTCCCGGGTCGCTTGCGGGACGGTCGTCGCAGCGAACTCCTCGTCACGGAGCGTCGCAACGAGTCGGTCGACATTGGCGTCTTCGACACCCCCCGCTTCGAGTGCAGCGACCATTCCGGCGTGATACGGGTCGGCGTCGAGCGATTCGAACGCCGTAAAAAAGCCCTCGTCGTAGGCCGCGACCATCTCGTCACTCGTGGCCCCGAGTTCGCGTTCGAAGGTCGTACCGAGAATCGCGTCGAACGACCGGTCGTACTGGACGAGCGTCCCGTCGAGGTCGAAGCAGATGACTGTGTGCATGGTCGTCCCTGGCCAGCGCGCGCAAAACCGTTACCGATGGTGCGCTACTCGATATCGACCGGCGTCCCGTTCTCAGTCGGGGGTGCGATGTGGTCGACGTACTCCTCGACCGATGGCTCGGTGACCCTGACTCGCACGTGAATATCACCCAGCTCGGAGGGGCCGCCGACGGCGAAGTTGACCCGCCCCTCGAAAGCGGCCTGCTTTTTCAGGTCGAAGGCGAAGGTGTCTCCCTCCCGGTTGTCGAAAAAGACGCCGCGAGCGGTATCGAGAATCTCCTCGCGGTGGAGCAACTCCGAGAAGTGACGCAGGTCGTGGATTTCGGCGACGAGTTCGCCGTGCTGGAAGGTCGGGTCGGCTCCCGGGAAGACGTTCTCGATGGCGTCGACCACGCGGTCGGTTACTTCGGTGTCGTTGACTGATGCGGTGATCCGTGCGTCGACGCTGTAAATTGTGCTCATTGCTCGTGTCCCTCGTTATACTGTCGGACGTAACTATCTGAAGATTCTCGCCACCCCGGGGTGGCGAAATGTATCGGACTTCCGTCCGACAGTATTACTCGTACTGGGTCCTGTACCCCTCGACGCCCTCGGTCAGCAGCGTCCGGACTCTCGACCGAAAGGTCCCGAGTGTGTCTGTATTCTCGATTGTCACGTCGGCGCGCGCCATCGCCTCGTCCATCCCGAACCCGAGTTCGCGCTCGTCGCGCTCTTCGAGTGATTCGCCGCCTTCGTCGGCACTCTTGTCTCGCCCTCGCTCGGCCAGACGGTCCTCGCGCACGTCGAAGGGGGCCTCGATGCTGATGAGCGCGAAATCCGCACCGAAGGCGTCCTCGAAGGCATCGACCTCGATATCGGAGCGAACGCCGTCGACCAGCACCACGTCGCTGTCATCGAGTTCCGCCTCGATCACTGGAAGCGAGCGCTCGGCGACAGCTGCCGGTCCGTTCTCCTTCCGGAGTGCTTTGGCGACCGTGCCGTGGTCCATTGCTGGATCGAGGCCACGGTCCCGACACTCCGCCCGGATCACGTCTCCCATCGTCACGACCGGCACGTCCAGCTCGCTGGCGACGGTTGCGGCCTCGCCCTTGCCACTGCCGGGCAGACCGACTGTTGCGAGTACTCTCATTGCTCTCGGGTACTCCCAGCCACAGCATAAGGACTGTGACTGGCCACGATCCGAGCGTCGTGACAGCAAACATATCCCTGCTCCCGGACTACGTCCAGTATGTCACAGCGATCCCTCCTCGTTCGCACGCTCTGGTTCGTCCTGATCGGCTGGTGGCTCACGCCCACCCTGGTCAACGTCGCGTGGTTGCTCAATGCGACGGTCGTCCTGTTGCCTGTCGGAATCAAACTCATTAACCTCGTTCCGACGGCGCTGACACTTGCCGAACCCCGATCACTGGGCGATACAGGCAGCGCCAGCCAGCCCTCGCTGGCGGTCCGCGCGACGTATTTCGTCCTGATCGGCTGGTGGCTGTCGTGGCTGTGGGTAAACGTCGCCGCCGCGCTCTCGCTCACGATCATCGGCATCCCGGTGGCAATCTGGATGTTCAACCGGCTACCTTACGTCACGTCGCTGTACCGTTTCCATGGCTAGCGCTCGCGGACGACGACGAACTCGGCCAGGTCCCTGAGATACTCGAGAGCCTGTGAATCGGTCGTCTCGACGGTCGACAGCGCCTCCAGTGCGGCGTCGGACTCGGCACGCGCACGCGCGTTCGCCTCTTCTGGCGTCAACTCGGTCACCTCGACGAGCGACGGACGCTCCATCGCGGCGTCCTGACCCGCCGGCTTGCCGAGTTTCTCCGGGTCGGCCGTCGCGTCCAGCACGTCGTCGCGCATCTGGAACGCGACGCCGACGCGCTCGGCGTACTGCCCGAACGCCTTGACGGTGTAGGCGTCGGCATCAGCCGCAATCGCACCCAGTTCTGCCGCTGCGCGAAAGAGTGCTCCGGTCTTCCGGCGGGCCAGCTCCATGTACTCGGTTTCGTTTGTCGGCCGGGCGAGTAGCTCCGTCGCCTCGCCTTCGCCGAGTTCGACCATCGACTCCGTGACGGCCTGCATCGCCCGTTCGTTGCTCGAAAACAGCGCGAACGCCTCGCCGAGCAACCCATCAGAAGCGATGATCGCCGGTCCGTGCCCGAACGCCGCCCAGGCCGACGGCGTCCCCCGGCGCACGTCGGACTCGTCGATGATGTCGTCGATCACGAGTGAGGCGTTGTGGACGAGTTCGATTCCGACTGCGAAGTCGACAGCATCTTCGGGTTCACCGCCCAGCGCCTCACAGATCAACACCGTCACTGTCGGCCGAACGCGCTTGCCCCCCGCAAGTGCGACGTGGCGCACTTCCCCGGCCAACTCGTCGGGTTCGACTTCGCCGAGAACTTCCTCCAGACGCTCCTCGACGCGGTCCCGACGCCGCTGTAAGTACTCCATTACACGCCGATTAGAAGTGTGGCCGTTTGAGGCTAACGAACCACTTTTTTACGCGTCGGGTGTCCTCGGGCCGCTGTGCGGCCCTGCGGGCACCACTCGCGTAAAAATACGGGTGAAAAGGCCGGCCCTCGCTTCGCTCGGGCCGGTGAACCGCGCCTGCGGCGCGGATGCTTGCTGTGCATCAGCGGGTGTCTTACAACATTTCACGAAGTATTAATTTCGAAGATTCAGGGTACAACAGACGATCAGTACATATGCGGATTGACCGCTCGGCCTTTTTCATCGACGTTTTTTGAGGAGTGGTGCTCAGAGCGAGCGTAGCGAGCGAGGACACCCGACGATAAAAAAGGTCGCTGTACTGACCGATTCGCAGATCGGGTATGCCAACTGTTCTATGATCCTCTAGATCCGATCTATCCCTTGAACTCTTCGGTCAGCGCGGGCACGACATCGAAGAGGTCGTCGACGATGCCGTAGTCGGCAATGTCGAAGATGGGTGCGTTGGGATCGTTGTTGATGGCGACAATGGTGTCTGTGCCTTTCATACCGGCGACGTGCTGGACGGCCCCTGAGATACCGATGGCGATGTACACGTCCGGCGTGACGACCTTGCCGGACTGGCCGACCTGTCGGTCCTTTGGGAGCCAGCCGTTGTCGATGACCGGGCGCGACGCCGAGAGCGTCGCGTCGAGCGCATCCGCGAGGTCTCGAATCAGGTCGAGGTTCTCTTCTTCTTCGATACCGCGGCCGACCGACACCAGCACGTCTGCCTCGGTGATGTCGACATCACCGTCGCCGACCTCCTGGAACCCGGTGACGGTCGAACGGACCTGCGATTCGTCGATGGTCGCGTCGAACGGTTCGATAGTGGCATCGCCGGTCCCCTCGGCGGTCGGCCACTCGGCGGGTCTGACCGTCACCGCCCCGCGCTCGGCGTGAACGTCGACGGTCGTCTCGACTTTCGATCCGTACAGTTCCCGCGTGACGGTGAGTTCGTCGTCGTAGGCCAGATCGACAGCGTCAGTGACGAGTGGGCGGTCGAGTCTGTTCGCGACCGCCGGTGCGTAATCCAGCCCATTGACTGTGTGTGGCACGAGCAACACCGCTGGATCGACAGCGTCGACCAGTTGTTCGACGGCCTGAACGGACACGTCGTGGTTGAACCCCTCGCCGTGATCGACGGTGTGGACCGCGTCGACACCGTCACGGTTTAGCTTCTCGGCGTACTCCGAGACTGGGCCGCTGACGACGGCGACGTGGAGGTCACCGCCGGTCGCCGTCGCGAGGTCCCGCCCGGCAGCCACGAGTTCGTAACTCACGTCCCTGAGTTCGCCCCGGCGGTGTTCGGCAACGGCAAGCACCGTCATTGGTCCACCTCTCGCAACACGGTGGCGAGTTCACCTGCGGTCTCCTCGGCGCTTCCCTCGTACACCGTCGTCTCACTTTCTGTCTCGGGTTCGTACAGCGATGTCTGTTCGAGCGGACTCTCGATGGCCGCCACATCAAGGCCGAGATCGTCGAGTGATTTTGCGGCCAGTTCTTTGCTCTGAGCCTGGCGAATCCCCCGCAGACTGGCGTATCGGGGATCGTTGATCCCGGTCTGGACCGTTAGCACGGCCGGGAGTTCGACATCCGTCAACTCCTCGACGCCACCTTCGAGTTCGCGATGGACGTGCGCGGTGCCGTCGTCGGTGTCGAGGTCGAGCGCGTTCACGACGGCCGCCCACTCCATGCCGAGCTTGTCAGCAAGTGCCACACCGGTCGCCCCGAAACTGTCGTCGGCCGACTGGACGCCCGTCAGGACGAGATCGGGATCCTCCTCACGGGCAACTGCTGCAAGCAGCGTCGCCTTCGTCGCCGGATCGAGCAGGCCTACCTCGGCGAGTGCGTCGTCCCAGATCCGGACGGCCCGGTCAGCTCCCTTTGCCAGGGCCTGCCGGATCGTCTCCGCCGTGTCACTCGGACCGATAGTGACCGTCACGACCTCCGCGTCGTCGTTCGCTTCCGACAACTGGACTGCCTCTTCGAGTGCGTACTCGTCCCACTCGTTGAGGTCGGCGGTGACATACCGGTCGTCGATGGTGAGGCCGTCGATCTCGAACTCGTCGTCGACAGCCGTCACCTCCTTGACAGTGACAAGTATTTTCATACCACGAAGTCGGTTCGGCCAGTGAATAAACGTTTCCGAACCTGCAACCACGTGTGGCGTGTTTTTCAGTCTTCGATGTCTGTCACGTCTTCGTCGGGGAACGAAATCAGGTTCTCGCGACCGATCCTGAGTTTGTCGATCCGGTCGTCTTCCGCCATCGCGGAGAGCAACTGTGATACCTTGGCGTTCGACCAGCCGGTCTCCTTGACGATGTTGGCCTGCTTCATCCGGCCGTCGTTCTGTTCGAGCAAGCGTTCGACACGTTCCTCGTCGCTAAGTAACTTCTCGTTGATCTCGTCGCTGGTATCGTCCGTCGTTCCTGCCTGATCTGGCTCCTGACTGGCAGTCGCTGGCGGACTCCCGGCGTCTGGTCCGTCCTGTGTGCCTTCGCCGCCAGACCCGTCACCACCCCGACGGGAGAGCATGTAGACGCTGACGACTGCAACACTGAGGCCGATGGCGAAAAAGCTCCCCCAGAGAACCGCATTGCGGTTCTCTTCTCCGCCCGGTGATCGACCGGGGCTCGTGTCGGATCGGTTCGACGATTCCGTCCTTTGCGTCGTTATCGGTTCTTGCTGGCTGTAGGCGAGATGGAGGTCATCGCCGGTAAACTCTGCCGGCCCCTCCCAGACGATTAGTCCGTTCTGGACTTGCTTTGGTGCGCTCCGAACACCCGCGTCCGGTGGCAACTCGACGATCAGCACCTGGTTTTCTTCGAGTCCATTGAACCAGGATCCACCGTCGGTCTCGTACACGTCATCGATGTGCAGCGTCTCACCCTCGATGCGAGCGAAGTTCGTCCAGGTGAACGAAACCGACACCGAACTCCGGTTGTGGCTACTGTTCCGTTCGACGTTCTCGATGCGCATCTGCCGGCCTGTCGAACGGCTTGCGGCCTCGCTCGCCTGTCGGAACGCCTCCAGACCGAGCGTTTCCGTCTCACCGGCGACGAACGCTTTGGCAGTGTCGTTAAAACTGTCCTGCTCTGGCTGGTTCGACACGTTGAACCGTGTCGTTATGATCCAGCGCGCGTCCCCGTTGGATTGCAGCTGGATCCGGATCGTTGTCTGGTCGACTGGCGGTATTGCTGTTGCTGTCGGCGTTGCTTGCTGGGCTACTGTCCCCTGATTCGGGCCGACAGTGGCCGCGGCCGGCGACGCGAGCGTCACTAGGAAGAGAGCGAGAAGGGCGGCACGTAGCCGGTAAGACATCGTCCAGTGAGGACTGTGCTGCCCGGGAGGAAAACGCTTTCCATCCCAGAATAAAACGTCAGCGCACTCGTTGAAACGTCTCAACGGCTCTCGGTACGCGATAGCCGATTCACAGAAGAGACGGATTTTTGTAGATCGGTACTGTACCCCAGGATGATGCGACCCGCTTTCGTTCCTGTCTTCGTCCTCCTCCTCGTCGTCGCTGCAGTCGCCGTCCCGGTTACGGGCTTCACGACGCCCCAGAACGAGGCACCCTCGGCGTTCGACAGTCCTCCGCTGATGATCACGCCCGTCGATAACTTCTCGAACTACGCGTCGATCACACCTGGAAATATAAGTAAATCAACATACGGATCCGCAACGGTCGACATCGGGACGACGGTCGCGGCGGATGCAACGATACTTCGCAGTAACTACCGGAGTTCCGCGTTCGAAAACCGGTTCTACAGTGCCGAGGACTCTGCGGAGCGGGACGAAATCATCCGAGCGGAGATCGACCGCCTGGCAGTGGCGACCGCGACACTCCAGTCGGAACGAACTACAGTGATTCGGTCGTACGCAGACGGGTCCACTTCCACCGAAACGTTCATCCAGTCGATGGCGCTGATCGACGCACAGGCCCGGGAAGTGGCGTTGACCGTCACCAAAATCAAGCGCGCATCCCGCTCGGTGAGCTATTCACTTCCACGCTCGCTCGACGCGAGGCTTGCGAATCTCGGCGGGAAAGCCGAGGTCCTCAGCGGTCCAGTGGCCCAGCGCGCGAGCAGGGCCGTGGCCGGTGGTGAAACGATCAATGCTGTCTACGCCGAAAGCTCCGATACGGGTTACACCCTCGCGATGGTCTCAGACGAGTCGTACGTTCGCGAGACGTATCTGGCTGACGAGCGACGCCCCGATGCGACCGACCAGTTCCGTGAAAGTGACCTCTACCGGGTCAACGCTGCTAACCGCCGTGGGATCGAACTGTACCCGTGGGTAACCAACGACGCGTCTCCATCCGGGCAGGCTCTGGGTGAAACTGGCATCTACCGCTTCCGTGCTGATTACACGAGCGGCGAGTTGACCGCATATCTCGATGGCGGCACGACCAACGTGTTCCGTGAATTCCAGCGCCAGTCTATCGCTGCTGTCCCGACCAGTGACTCGGTGACTGCCCGCAACGACACGGTCTGGGTCCGAGTCAACAAGACCTACGAGACCGGTCCCATGAGTGTGACCGTGTTCGAGAACGGAACCGGTCGCCCGCTCAATGCGACTGTCTCGCTCAACGGCCAGCCCCTCGGCCAGACGGGTAGTGACGGACTGATCTGGCTCGTCGAACCCCGTTCGGGCGTCCCAATTACCGTCAATACCAGTAGCGGTACCACGGTCGCGTTTCGACTGCCACCCTGACATTCAAAACGGAAGGCCCGCCCAAGTGGGTGTATGTCCCGCGCCACGTCCCCAGTCGTCGGTGTGGCGTTGCTACTAGCAGTGACAGTGACAGTGGCGACCGCCGTCGGTACTGTTGCCGTCTCGCTCGATGCACCGTCGGCCACTCCGTCCGCATCGCTCTCGTTGACAGCCGATGCCGACGCGAACAGGCTTCAGTTCAGACATCGAGGTGGCCAGACGGTCGACACCAGATCGCTTCGACTCGTCGTCACGGTCGACGGAGAGCGCCTCGACCACCAACCGTCGATCCCCTTCTTCGCACAGAAGGGGTTTCAGAGCGGTCCGACCGGCCCGTTCAACACCGCCGCGTCGCCACGATGGGAGGCCGGCGAACGCGCCGGATTCGAGATCGCCGCGACGAACGCGCCCCGTCTCGACAGTGGTGACCGCGTCACTGTGGACGTGTTCCGTCAGGAGATGCGGGTCGTCACGCTTCGAGCGACTGCTGGGTAGCGCTGTGTCGACAAAATCGAGGGGACGCCACTCCTCACGCGAGTGCTACGCGGGGACCCGCGCGACGGTCGTGATTGCTCGTGGGCTTCCTGGTTTGTTCTGCTGTATCAGATGTTCGAAGTCTGTGAACCCGGCGGCCTCGAACATTTGGTCGGCCTCCGCCTCGTCGTAGAACAGCATGATGGCGTCGGCGAGTTTCTGGAACACGGTGCTGTTCGGGTAGTCGGGCCCAACGATCAACACCTGTCCGCCCGGTTTCGTGATGCGCCGGCACTCTTCGAGCGCGTCGACGGGATCGGGCCAGTATTCGATTGATCCCGAGGACCACACCACGTCGAAGGTGTCGTCCGTGAACGGAAGTCGCTCCGCGTCGCCGCGGTGGAACTGTACCGGGCCACGTTTGCCGAACTTCGCGTACGCCTTCTCTAGCTGGTGGGCGCTCTGGTCGAGTCCGTACACGTGTTCGGTGTGTTCGAGCAGGCCCTCTGTCGCAAACCCGGTACCACAGCCCACATCGAGCACCGTGTCCTCGGGTCCCAGGTCGAGTTTGGCGATGGCCTCGTCACGCATCGCCTCGTTCCAGATGAAAGGGTTGACCTGGTCATACACCTTCGAGAGATACTTGTAGAACGTCCGGGCACGCGATTTGTTCTCGAGGACTCCCATTACCGCGAGTTCGGGCTTCCCAGACATAATTGCCCCGGATCGGCACCGCTCGCCTTTTGCGGGCCGCTCACTTCCCTCGCGCCCCGCACCAACTTCGCAACTACCAAATAGCCACTCCAGCAACGTCAGCACGATTAGAGAATGCCACGGCCAGAAGTTCTCGACCGAATCAAACAGGCCGAACAGGATGCCGACGATATCATCGACGAGGCCGGACAGGACCGTGAGCAGCGCCTCGAGGAGGCTCAGGAAGAGGCCGAGCAGATCCGCGAGCACGCTCGGACCGAGGCCGAGGAGGCTGCTCAGGAGCGCCTCGAAGAGGCCCGCGACGAGATCGAGACCGAGCGTGCGCAGGTGCTCGAATCGGGAGAGAACGCCCGCGAGCAACTGGAAGCGCGGGCCGAAGAACGAACGGACGACGTGGTCGAATACGTCACGAGCCTGTTCGAGGAGGCGGTGGATGCTCAGACCTGAGCGAATGAGCCGTGTCTCGGTGACCGGCTCCAAACGCGTTATGGACGACGTGATCGAAACCGTCCACGATCTCAGGCTGTTGCACGTCACCGAGTACGACGGCTCGTGGGACGGCTTCGACCCGGGCGACCCGATGGAGGGTGCCGAGAGCGCCTCGGAGAAACTCGTCACCGTCCGCGCGCTCAAATCGATTCTAGATGTCGACGAGGACGACGCCGGCCCGACACGGCTGGTGACCCAGGAGGCACTCGACGAGGAACTCGAAACGATCCGTGCGGAAGTCAACGAACTCGACGACCGGCGTGACGAACTCAGCGACGAACTTCGCTCTGTCGAAGAAGAGATCGATACCATCGATCCGTTCGTCACGCTCGGGATCGACCTCGATCTGTTGTACGGCTACGACTCGCTCGCTGTCGCCGCTGGCGAGGGTGACGTACAGGACGTTCGCCACACGCTCACCGACAGCGATATCGACACCTACCAGGTGTTCGACGAGGAGGACGTGCTCGCCGTCTTCGCGCGCGCCGACGAGGGCACGCTTCAGGACGCACTCGTCGGATCGTCGTTCACGGAACTGTCCATTCCAGACGGCGAGGGCGACCCCGAATCCTACCGCGAAGAACTCCAGCACCGTCGCCAGCAACTCGAATCGAAGCTCACGACGGTCGAGGACGAACTCGGAGACCTGCGCCTGGATGTCGCGGGTTTCCTTCTGGCGGCCGAAGAAACACTGGCAATCGATGTTCAAAAGCGCGAGGCACCGCTGACGTTCGCGACGACGGAGAACGCCTTCGTCGCCGAGGGATGGATCCCGACCGAACAGTACCCCGACTTCGTCGAGACGCTGACCGCGGCCGTCGGTGAGGCCATCGAAGTCGACGAACTCGAACGCGCCGACTACGACGAGAACGGCCACGTCGAGTCGACCGAATCCGCCGAGGACTCGGGTGGCTCCGGTGGCGCTGGCGGTGGGACTATCGAGGAAAGCGTCGACTCACCAGCGGCCGACGAGAGCGAGCAACAGGAAGTCGCTGCTGATGGTGGTCTGGTGACGATGGGTGACGACACGCCGCCAGTCATCCAGGACAACCCTGGCGTTGCCAAACCCTTCGAGGCACTCGTCGAAATCATCAACCGACCACAGTACGACGAACTCGACCCGACGTTCGTCTTCTTCCTGACGTTCCCGGCCTTCTTCGGATTCATGATCGGGGACCTCGGATACGGGATCCTGTACATGGGGCTTGGCTACTGGTTGGTCAAGTCCTTCGACAGTGACGTAATCAAGAGCCTCGGTGGTGTTGGCCTGCTGGCCGGCGGATTCACCGCGCTCTTTGGGATCCTGTACGGCGAGTTCTTCGGATTACACCAGCTCGGTGAGTTCCTGTACGGCGAGGCCGGCCCGCCGATCCACAAGGGTCTCCAGCCACACTTCATCTACTACGCGTATGCGTGGCTACTGGTGAGTGTCATCGTCGGCGTGCTCCACCTTGTCGTGGGTCGTGTCTTCGACTTCGTCAACAACCTCAGCCACGGCTTCAAGGAAGCGTTCATGGAAAGTGGCTCCTGGATCATCTTCACCGTCGGCCTCTGGCTGTGGGTGTTTACCGTCACTGCGACGGGTCCCAAACCGAACTTCATGTTTTCAGTGTTTGCCGAGAAAGGGATGACCCATCCCGTCACCGGCGAGACGATCAAGGAAGGGGTCGCGCTCCCGCTTGGCTTCACTGGGTTCCCAGTGATTGAACTGTTCCGGATCCCGGTCACTGACGGGTTCTCGCTGGTCATCGGAGCCGCACTCGCGATGCTGTTTGTCGGCCTCGGACTCGTGTTCATCGCGGAGGGGCCGATCGGCCTCATCGAATCCATCACGCAAGGGTTCGGTCACGTCGTGTCCTACACCCGTATCGCCGCAGTCCTGTTGGCGAAAGCCGGTATGGCACTGGTCGTCAACCTGCTCGTTTTCGGTGCCGCGCTGCACGACGGCGAGTTCCACTTCATCTGGTTCATGGAGGAGACCCCACCCGCTGAGGAGATCGTCTTCGGTGGCCTGTTCAACTTCGACGGCGCGATGCTCGTCGTTGGCTTCCTCGCCGGCATCCTGATCCTCGTGCTCGGACACCTGCTCGTGCTCGTACTCGGGATCACCTCGGCAGGCCTGCAGGCCGTCCGTCTCGAATACGTCGAGTTCTTCGGTAAGTTCTACGAGGGCGGCGGCAAGGCGTACGATCCGTTCGGGCACGAACGGACGCATACGACTGAGGAGTAGATAGCTGTCCGATCGCGGTGTTGCGTCTCCCCTGTATGTGGACCACTTCGGGAAACGGGACACTCTTGTATCGGTTCGCCTGTCTCCTGATGTGCTATCACACTCGACATCTGGACACCCGGGTAGGGCACTAGACAATCAAACATTGGAAATATTCGATAGAGAGAATACGTTCGTCAATATCGACACCGTCGTTCGACGGATCGGAGATATTTCTAGTCGATACATGAATGCCAAGCGTTCTCATATCAAGCGCCCCACCCAGACAGCCCAAACCAGCCGAACAGGCCCGTGACGAACTGTTTTGAGAAGCTTTATGCCTCCGGTATGGCCATATGCGCCTGTCCGGAACCAATCACAGGATTACAACAATGGCATTCGCACCACTCCAAGCATTTATCGCGTTGCAGGAAGGTAGTACCGCCGCCGCACCCGCAATTCCACCACTCGCCGGCGCTGCACTGGCTGTCGGGCTGGCCGCCTTGGGAGCCGGCATCGCAGAACGTGGCATCGGTGCCGCCGCAGTCGGTGCCGTCGCAGAGGACGACGCCATGTTCGGTCGTGGCCTGATTCTGACGGTGCTCCCCGAGACACTCGTCATTCTGGCCCTGGTCGTCGTGTTCCTCACGCTGTAAACGCCTTCCTCGTATATCATTTATGAGTCTTGACACAGTCGTAGAGGACATCCGAGACGAAGCCCGCGCGCGTGCGGAGGAGATCAGTTCCGACGCCGACGAACGCGCCGACGAGATCGTCGCCGAGGCCGAGGCTGACGCCGAGGAGATCCGTGCCGAGCGACAGGCCGCGGTCGAGCGAGAGATCGAGCAAGAGCGCGAGCAAAAGCTCTCCAGTGCGAAACTGGAGGCAAAGCAGGAACGGCTCGAAGCACGCCGCGACATTCTCGAGGGTGTCCGGGAACAGGTAGAAGAAGAGATCTCGAACATCGAAGGCGACAAGCGAGAGGAGCTGACACGAACGCTCCTCGAAGCGGCTGCCCGGGAGTTCGACGACGACACTACGGTCGAAGTGTACGGCCGCGCCGAGGACGCTGCCCTCCTCGAATCGATTCTCGAGGAGTACGACGATTACGAACTCGCCGGCGAGTACGAGTGTCTCGGCGGCGTCGTCGTCGATAGCGATAGTTCGCGCATCAGCGTGAACAATACCTTCGACTCCGTCCTCGACGAGGTCTGGGAGAACAACCTTCGAGACATCAGTTCGCGTCTCTTCGAGGAGCAATGACAGTACGAGTCGACGATCAGAGCAGCGAAAGCGGCAACTACGAATACGTCACCGCGCGTGTTCGGTCACGACGAGCCGCGCTGTTCGACGACGACGATTACCGGAAGCTGGTTCGAATGGAGCCGGGCGGCATCGCTCGGTTCATGGAAGAGTCCGAGTACGAAACCGAAATGAACGCCCTCGGCGCTCGACACTCCGGTGTCAACCTCGTCGAGTACGCACTGAACCGGAACCTGGCGAAGCACTTCGAGGACCTGCTGCGCTGGTCGGAGGGACGACTATACGACTACATCGCCCGCTATCTCCGGAAGTTCGACGTCTGGAACGTCAAGACGGTTATCCGGGGGTTGTACGTCGACGCCGACACCAGCGAGATCGAGGACGACCTCATCCGCGCCGGCGAGTTCTCCGAGCGATTGCTCGACCGACTCGTCAACGCCGGTTCGATTGAGGAAGTCGTCGACCTGCTCTCGGACACCATCTTCGGTGACGATCTGGCGGCGGCATATCAGGACTACGAGGACACTGCTGTTTTGGTGCCCCTGGAAAACGCCGTCGACCGGGCGTTCTACGAGGTCCTGCTGGCCGGGTTACCGAACCAGCGGGCAGCCGACTCCGCAACCGGGCTGTACGTGTCCTTCCTGACCGCGGAGATCGACTTCCGGAACCTCCGGAACGCGCTCCGTCTGGCCCGGAGTGGTGCCGATATCGAGCCGTCGGAGTATTACATCGAGGGCGGTCGACTGTTCGACGAATCGACGATTCGCCAGCTCGCAGGGAACACCGATCAGCTCGTCCAGCGCGTTCGTGAGAGTCCCTACGGTGACGACCTCGACGAGGCACTCGACACGCTCGAAGAGGCAGAGAGTCTCATCGAGTTCGAACACGCGCTCGATGCTGCCCTGCTGGAGTACTCTGACCGGCTGTCGAATCGCTATCCGCTGTCCGTCTGCCCGGTGCTGTCGTACATCCTCGCCAAGGAGCGCGAGGTCGACAACATCCGCGCGATTGCCCGTGGCCGCGAGGCCGGGCTGGACAGCGACGAAATCGAACAGGAACTGGTGATACTATGAGCCAGGAGATCGGTGTTATCGGCAGTCCCGACTTCACCACCGGGTTCCGACTGGCCGGTGTTCGGAAGTTCGCAGACGTCCCCGAGCCCGACAAAGAAACGGACCTCGACGCCGCCGTCGAGGAGATGCTCGACGACAACGAGATCGGGATCATCGTCATGCACGACGACGACTTGGCGCACCTCTCACGCGGGGTGCGCAAGGAAGTCGAAACGAGTGTCGAACCCGTGATGGTGTCTCTCGGTGGCGGGACCGGGAGTGGCGGGCTGCGGGACCAAATCAAGCGTGCGATCGGAATCGACCTGATGGAGGAAGATTAATATGAGTCAAGCGACAGAATCCGACGTCCGTGAAGACGGCGTCATCGACAGCGTTTCGGGGCCGGTCGTGACCGCGACCGACCTCGATGCCCGGATGAACGACGTAGTGTACGTCGGTCACGAAGGGCTGATGGGCGAAGTGATCGAGATCGAGGGTGACATTACCACGATCCAGGTGTACGAGGAGACTTCCGACGTGTCTCCGGATGAACCGGTCGAGGGGACCGGCTCCCCACTGTCGGTCGACCTGGGGCCGGGGATGCTGGACGCGATCTACGACGGTGTCCAGCGCCCGCTCGACGTGCTCGAAGAGAAAATGGGGTCGCCGTACCTCGACCGTGGCGTCGACGCCCCCGGGATCGATCTGGAGAAGACCTGGGAATTCACGCCGACCGTCGAGGCCGGTGACGAGGTCGGTCCGACGGATATCGTCGGCACCGTCCCCGAGACGCCCAGTATCGAGCACAAAGTGATGGTACCGCCCGACTTCGAGGGTGGCGAGGTCGTCGCGACCGAATCGGGCAACTTCACGCCCGACGAGACGGTCGTCGAACTCGCAAACGGCGAAGCGATCACGATGCACCAGGAGTGGCCCGTGCGACAGCAACGGCCCGCCGAGGAAAAGCAGACGCCGACGACGCCGCTCATCTCCGGCCAGCGCGTCCTCGACGGCCTGTTCCCCATCGCGAAAGGTGGGACGGCCGCGATTCCGGGCCCCTTCGGCTCCGGGAAGACTGTCACCCAGCACCAGCTCGCCAAGTGGGCCGACGCGGACATCGTCATCTACGTCGGCTGTGGCGAGCGTGGCAACGAGATGACGGAAGTGATCGAGGACTTCCCGGAACTCGAGGACCCGACCACCGGCAACGCGCTGATGGACCGGACATGCCTCATCGCGAACACCTCGAACATGCCCGTCGCCGCCCGTGAATCCTGTGTGTACACGGGCATCACCATCGCGGAGTACTTCCGTGATATGGGCTATGACGTCGCGCTGATGGCCGACTCCACCTCGCGGTGGGCCGAGGCCATGCGTGAAATCTCCTCCCGGCTGGAGGAGATGCCCGGTGAGGAAGGCTACCCGGCCTACCTCGCCGCGCGCCTGAGCGAGTTCTACGAACGTGCCGGCTACTTCGAGAACATCAACGGTTTGCACAGCTCGATCTCGGTTATCGGTGCCGTCTCGCCGCCCGGTGGTGATTTCTCGGAACCAGTGACCCAGAACACGCTCCGTATCGTCAAGACGTTCTGGGCGCTCGACGCGGACCTGGCCGAACGCCGGCACTTCCCGTCGATCAACTGGAACGAGTCGTACTCGCTGTATCGCGACCAGCTCGACCCGTGGTTCGTCGAGAACGTTCGCGAGGACTGGCCCGAGAAGCGCCAGTGGGGTATCGACACGCTGGACGAAGAGGCAGAACTCCAGGAGATCGTTCAGCTCGTCGGCAAGGACGCGCTGCCGGAAGACCAGCAGCTGACGCTCGAAGTCGCACGCTACCTGCGCGAGGCGTGGCTCCAGCAAAACGCGTTCCACCCGACCGACACCTACTGTGAGCCCGAAAAGACCTACCGAATCCTCGATGCGATCAGGACGTTCAACGACGAAGCCTTCGACGCGCTCGATGCCGGTATCCCGGTCGAGGAGCTGTCCGATCTGGATGCCGTCCCGCGGCTCAACCGGATCGGTGTTCAAGAAGACTACAACGAGTACATCGACGAACTCGAAGCGGATATCGAAAGCGAGATTCAGGAGCTGTACTAACAATGAAAAAAGAATACGAGACGATCACGGAGATCAGCGGTCCGCTGGTGTTCGCCGAAGTCGACGAGCCTGTCGGGTACGACGAGATCGTCGAGATCGACACCGGTGACGGTGACGTTCGCCGTGGCCAGGTGCTCGAATCGACGAGCGATTACGTCGCGATCCAGGTCTTCGAGGGCACGCAGGGGATCGACCGAAACTCCTCTGTGCGTTTCCTCGACGAGACGATGAAGATGAAGCTCACCGAGGACCTGCTGGGCCGCGTTCTCAGCGGGTCCGGTGACCCGATTGACGGTGGGCCAGAGATCGAACCGGACGAACGACGGAACATCGTCGGCAAGGCGATCAACCCCTACTCCCGGGAGTACCCCGAAGAGTTCATCCAGACCGGTGTCTCCGGTATCGACGGGATGAACACGCTGGTCCGTGGCCAGAAGCTCCCGATCTTCTCGGCATCGGGACTCCCGCACAACGATCTCGCACTCCAGATCGCCCGGCAGGCGAACGTGCCCGAAGAGGAGGAAGGCGAGGACGACGAGGGCTCGGAGTTCGCAGTGATTTTCGGTGCGATGGGGATCACACAGGAAGAGGCAAACGAGTTCATGGACGACTTCGAGCGCACCGGTGCGCTGGAGCGTTCAGTCGTCTTCACGAATCTCGCGGACGACCCGGCAGTCGAGCGAACGATCACGCCGCGACTGGCACTGACCACCGCGGAGTATCTCGCCTTCGACAAGGGGTATCACGTCCTCGTGATCCTCACGGACATGACCAACTACTGTGAGGCACTGCGAGAGATCGGTGCCGCACGTGAGGAGGTCCCGGGTCGTCGTGGGTACCCCGGCTACATGTACACTGACTTGGCACAACTCTACGAGCGTGCCGGTCGAATCAAGGGTCGAGACGGGTCCGTTACCCAGATCCCGATCCTCACCATGCCGGGTGACGACGACACCCACCCGATTCCCGACCTGACAGGCTACATTACGGAGGGCCAGATCATGATGAATCGGGACCTCAACAGCCAGGGGATCGAACCACCGATCAACGTCCTGCCGAGTCTCTCACGGTTGATGGACGACGGTATCGGTGAGGGGCTGACCCGTGGCGACCACGCCGATGTGAAAGACCAGATGTTCGCCGCCTACGCGGAAGGCGAGGACCTGCGTGACCTGGTGAACATCGTCGGTCGTGAAGCACTCTCCGAACTCGACAACAAGTATCTGGACTTCGCCGACCGCTTCGAGTCGGAGTTCGTCGAGCAGGGGTACAACACCGACCGTTCGATCAACGAGACGATCGAACTCGGCTGGGATCTCCTCTCGATGCTGCCTCCGGCGGAACTCAACCGGATCGACGAGGAGTTCATCGAGGAGCACTACCGCGGGGACGAGCAGGAAGCAGAAGTCACCGCCGACTGAAGTCGGTGTGAAAGCGCATATATTCGGAATTTGACATCTTCCTCTGCGTAAACGCGGAGGAATCCCGAGCGGTGGGAGTTTCAGGTTTGGAGTCCAGTCACCGGACTACCACACCTTTCGGGCGCGGGTAGTCCCACAGCATCGGTGCGGTGGACTGCTGGCCATGCCAAGTGGCTGTTACCCCTGTCCTCAACCGTCTACGGTATCCGGGTGTTATTTGTGCCACAGGGATACCGGCAGGCGTCTCCAGACTCGGGGGTACCTTCTGGTTCGCTTCACTTTGAGCAGTCGGCACAGACATACACGTCTCGTGTATGCGTTCACCGCCTGCCCTTTCGGATACTGCCTCGTTGCGTGGGCGAACAAGCCGCCTCCGAAGGATGGTTCGGAATCCGCTCCGTTCCGACCGATTCCTCCATCATAGTCGGTCTGCCTGTCAATTAAACGTTCGCATGGGAAACTCAGGAAAGGCGTCCAAAAGGTGGTCTCCAAGTGACGGCGCGTATCCACAGCCTGAAGACCGTGGTATTGCGCCTGTTCCGCGTATAATGTGTTAAATACTGAGAGCAAATATCGGCACGTATGTCTCCGCTCAAAGCGGTCACGGATCCCGCGGCGTTCTTCGAACGGCGGGCGAACGATCTGTCGGTGGTCTCTGCCGGTGTGATCGTCCTGCTTGCGGCGATCATCAACGTTGTCGGGACGGTTCTCCTCTTCCGGGGCATTTTCTCGGCGGCATCGGAACTGCCCGGTGAGGTTATGACAATCATGTACGCGACCACAGCAATCGGGATACTGGTCGTCTCGGTCGTGGTCTGGTTTCTCTTTGCAGTCGCGTTTCACGTTCTCTCGACGTTCGTGTACGACGGTGACGGATCGTTCGTCGAGACGCTCGCTATCACCGGATGGGGGTCGCTCCCGAAAGTGTTCGCAGCGCTCGTCTCGCTCGTCATCATCTCGTATGTCGTGTTCGTCCAGGGACTCGTGACGCCGGATCTCTCGGATCCACAGGCCATCCAGCAGTACGTCCAGTCGATACAGACTCGTCCCGTGTTCCAGCTGTCGACTGTCGCGACCATCGGGGCCACGCTGTGGAGCGGTTTCGTCTGGATCAGCGGCGTCAGCGAGGTGCAGGATATCTCGGAGCGCGACGCCTTCGTCGTCGTGGCGATTCCCGTCGCGATCAGCGTTCTCTGGACGCTGTACAATCTCCTGTGAGAGTGATGCTGCCGGCTGTCCGTCTGCCATAGACGTTGTGACCCCGGGGTCGCGAATCTTGTGACACAGTGACAGCCGGCAGTATCAGACGAACTGTTCGGATTTTTGCATCACTCATTTCTTGCCGGGCCGATCAAATCAAGATACGAGAGGTATTAGCCACTGTCGTCGGCGTGTTCGCATCGATACCAATCCCTGTTGGCATGGTCGCTTTAAGTGATGGTGACGTATGGTACGATGGACCATGTTACAAGCTGTACTCGGAGAAGCGTACGCGCCTGCTGGCGAAAGCATATTCCTGTGGGTCGGTACCGCTGGAATGTTCCTCGGAATGCTGTATTTCATCGCCAGGGGCTGGAGTGTCACTAACGCGCGTCGACAAAAGTTCTACATCGCGACGATCATGATCGCCGCCATCGCCTTCGTCAACTACCTGTCGATGGCGCTTGGCTTCGGCGTGACGTCGATAGAACTTGCGGGCGAAATGCGCCCGATCTATTGGGCGCGATACACGGACTGGTTGTTCACGACGCCGTTGCTGTTGTACGACCTCGCGTTACTCGCGGGCGCTGATCGGAATACGATCTACTCGCTCGTGGGCCTGGACGTGCTGATGATCGGCACTGGCGCACTCGCGACGCTGTCGACCGGCGGCGTGCTGACGGCGGGTGCCGAGCGTCTCCTCTGGTGGGGCATCAGCACGGCCTTCCTGCTGGTGTTGCTGTACTTCCTGTTCAGCAACCTCACTGCACGGGCGGCGGAACTGTCCGGCGACGTGCAGTCGACGTTCTCGACATTGCGGAACATGATCCTGGTTCTCTGGCTGGTGTATCCAGTCTGGTGGCTCATCGGTACCGAAGGCCTGGGCCTGATCGGAATCGGGATCGAGACGGCTGGTTTCATGGTGCTTGACCTGACCGCGAAGATCGGCTTCGGGTTCATCCTGCTCCAGAGCCACGCCGTCCTCGACGAGGCCGAACGCGTCTCGCCCGAGGCGACCACGACGGCAGATTGACGGCTTCGTCCCCGCTGACTCGCTCGGCTGTCCGCGGCAGAGATAGCTCATCGTAGCGGTTCCCATTCGATACTATATCATGGCCGCTTTCACGTACGTTCAATTCCACGCAATGTTCGTGGTTCCGGCACTCGCGGTGCTCGCCGGTGCTGCGGGCGTCCGGTCCAGGGCGACACGCAGCGACGTCCGTCCGGTCGCCGTCGCCGTCATCGTCGCCGTCGCGATGGCCTATACGGTGCCGTGGGACAACTACCTCATACTGCAAGGTGTCTGGTCCTACGGCCCCGAGAGCGTCGTGGCCGTACTCTGGCACGCCCCTGTCGAGGAGTACCTGTTTATCCTGTTGCAACCGCTCGTCGCCGCGCTGTGGTTGCACCAGATCTCGCCGGGGGTTCCCTCTGACGACGAAGCGACGGTTACCCGTCGTGACCGGATCGTCGGTCTCGCCGGTGGTCTCCTGATTACCGTTCTGGGCGGGGCGTTGCTGACGGGAACATCAACGTTGTACCTGGGTGCGATCCTCGCCTGGAGCGGTCCCGTGTTCGCGTTACAGTGGGCCGTCGGATGGCCCTATCTACTGGCCCGCTGGCGGACTGTCGTCGTCGCAATCGTCGCACCGACGGCGTATCTCTGGATCGCCGACTGGGTCGCACTGGCCTCGGGTATCTGGGTGCTCGCAGACGAGTTCACAGTCGGCGTGATGCTGCTTGGCCTTCCAATCGAGGAGGCGGTGTTTTTCCTCGTGACCAACGCCTTCGTGGTCCAGGGGCTCGTCCTCTACCCGTGGGTGATCGACCGATGGCAATCGACATAGCGGGCGACGCGACGAACCGCTGGCGTATCGGCCACCGTCGACTCGTTCGCGGGACGCTGGTTCCGGCGTGGGTCGTCCTCGGCGTCGTTGCACTCGCCCATCTGGCCGGTGTCTCGCTGCCGGTTCCAGCCAGATATGGCGTCTTGCTGGTGACGCTGGTACTGTTTGGCCTCCCACACGGCGCTGCGGACCACCACTCTGTCGTCCGTGCACTGGACATCGACCTGACGCCCCGGTTCCTGCTTGGGTTCTGCGCGGGGTACCTGTTGCTCGCCGGGGCCTACACCGTCGTGTGGTTTCTCGCCCCTGTCCTAGCTTTCCTGTTCTTTCTGGCTCTGACGTGGTTCCACTGGGGGCAGGGTGACGTGTACTCGATGGCGACGCTGGCCGACGGCGCGTATCTTCGCGATTCGCTCGTCGGGGCGCTGTCTATCGTCGTCCGGGGTGGGCTTCCAATGCTGGTCCCACTGCTCTTTTTCCCGGAGCGATACAGTGCTGTTGCCCGGGCGGTCGTTGGCCTGTTTGCGCCCGGCGCAGATTGGTTTTCGGTCCTCGTTACCAGCGAGATTCGACTCCTGCTCGGTTGTGGGTTCGCGAGCCTGACGGTGCTGGCGCTCGTACTCGGTGCCCGGCGTGCGACCAGTCGGCACTCGTGGCGGATCGATGCCGGCGAGACACTGTTGCTGTGGGTATACTTCGCCGTCGTCCCGCCGGTGCTTGCCATCGGTGTTTACTTTGCGGTCTGGCACTCGCTGCGTCACATCTCTCGGCTGGTCGAACTCGACAGGCGTGCCCTTGCGGCACTCGACCGCGGTGCGGTACGCCAGACAGTGGGACGGTTTGTCAGGGATGCGCTCCCTGCGACGGTCGGTGCTGTCCTGTTGTTCGGCGGGTTCGCACTGGCCGTTCCTGAATCGGTCGGATCCGTCCCCGACATCGGCGGTGTCTACCTCGTCCTATTGGCGGTCCTGACCCTGCCCCACGTCGTCGTCGTTTCCTGGCTGGACGTGCGACAGGGACTCTGGCGGCCCAACGGGAGTCTGTGACCGTCTGTCGCCGTTCTGGCCGGATTGACTGTAAAAGGTTATCCGGCTGGGCCCGCAACGATCCGGTAATGGCCAAAGACGTCAAACCCACCCGGAAAGAGTTGATGCAGATCGAGGATCGCATCGACCTCTCCGAGCGTGGCCACGACACGCTGGAAAAGAAACGTGACGGACTCATCATGGAGTTCATGGACATCCTGGACCAGGCACAGGACGTCCGCTCGGAGATGGACGAGTCCTACGACCGTGCCCAGCACGCGATCAACATGGCCCGAGCGATGGACGGCGACGTTGCCGTTCGCGGCGCGGCGGCGGCGCTCAAAGAGCACCCCGAACTGACGACCCAGTCGAAAAACATCATGGGCGTCGTCGTTCCCCAGATCGAATCGAGCAAGGTCCGGAAATCACTCGACGAGCGGGGTTACGGCGTCATGGGAACGTCGGCACGGATCGACGAGGCTGCCGACGCCTACGAGGAACTGATCGAGTACATCATCCTCGCGGCAGAGGTCGAGACCGCGATGAAGAAGATGCTCGAAGAGATCGAGACCACCAAACGTCGGGTCAACGCACTCGAGTTCACACTGCTTCCCGAACTCTACGACAACAAGGAGTACATCGAGCAGAAACTCGAAGAGCAAGAGCGCGAAGAGATCTTCCGGATGAAAAAGATCAAAAACAAGAAGGAAGCAGAAGAGAAGGCCGCCCGCGAGGCCGAAGAAGCAGCGGACGAAGAGCCGGCAACCGTCGCCGCCGACGACTGACGTTCGATTCGCTCTCTGTCGTCGTTCTTTTCACTCCCGCGCGTGCAGTGGCGTGTATGGACTGTCTCGAGTGCGGTCACGAGCCCGTCGTCTTCGAGGTCGACCCGGAGTTACGCGGGTCCCTGCCGGGTACTGAACCCGGCGTGTCGCTGTGTCCACGCTGTCTGAGCATCCGTCCGGTTGCCGATCCGCCGTCGGCACAGCCAGATTTCACGCCGCTTGGCGACGGATTTCCCTCGGAGACCGACGGTGCCGTGCCGATGGCGCTCCTGCTCGGATTGCTCTCGTCGCTGGCGCTGTATCGCGAAGAGATCTCGGTCCTGCTTGAGCGCGTCGAACGAGCCGGCACCGATCCACTGCTCGTCATCGACCGGCTTGCGACGGATCCGTCAATCGACAGCGAGGTCGATCTGGCCCGTCGTCGACACCAGCTCGAACAGCTGCTCTGAGGGGGAGCCAAACTAGTAAGGTACCGGTTCTTTATATGTGGGGGATATATATTTGTATGCGGCATCAGGACGTGGACGTTACAGTCCACGACGCCACAGCGGTGTTGTGCCCGTTCACCATCCCCACCCCACCACGACACAACATCATCCTTCCCATGCCACCTTGGACGTGCCGCAACCGGTCGCCCCGTCCCGGGCGACCGTGCCTCTGACTTTCCCACGCTACACTGTAAGCGACGGCGCTCAAACGCCAGTCGAGTACCGTAGCAGTCCAGCGACGCCACCGAACGCCGACAGCAACTGCTCGCCTTTCTCGAAGTCCGTCGAAATAAAGAGCGTCTCGGTTCCCCGTTGCTGGGCGATTGCCATGAGGTGATCGATGGCGTCCTCGCGTTCGGCCTCCTCTGTGGTGACGGTCTCACCACAACGAGAACACTCGTGGTCGCCAGTGTTCGTTTGTCGGTCGACCATCTCGCGCTCGTCGTGGCCGCTCGAACACGTGTAGGTGATGACGTCTTTCCGGAGGTCTTCCGAGATCAACAGGCGGTCGACAGAACCCATGATGAGGTTCTCGCGTGTCGGCCCGAAGCCGTAGGTCGCTCGATCACCGTCGTGGAGTTCCTTGAAGAACTCCTCCATGGCTTCCTTGTCCTCGAGAATCTCGTGTTCGGCGAGGATTTCGCTTGCGGCATCGACGAGGTCGTACAGGCCGGACTCGTCGGTGTAAGCCACGTCGAACTTTCCGAGGACGCTGTCGCCCAGTTCGTGGTGGAGGTAGTCGCCGTCGAGGAACTCGTCTTTGGTTGGCGAGGGACCGCCCACGAGGACACCGTCCATCTCGTGTCGGCGCGGGACGAACAGGTCGTTGGCCATCCCGGCGACCTCCTGGTAGAAGTTGTCGATAGCTTCGAGGCGCAGGCGGGCGAATCGCTGTGCGGACTGGCCACCTTTTCGCTGCTTGCCCGGGACCAGCGAGGACGCTGACTTGACCGGTTCGACGCGTTTGCCCTTGAGCCACCCGACGTTTGCCTCGCGCCGGTCGAGAACGATCAGGCCGAACAGGCCCTTGTCGGCCAGCATCTCTGCGAGGGGTTCCGTCAGGAAGTCAGCGTCACAGTGGTAGCGAAAGGACTCGACGGGATCCGGTGGACTCTCCAGCACTTCGGTGACCATCTCGGTCCGGCCACCGCCGGAGTCGACGGCCCCGGAAAACAGGACCATCCCGTTTTCCGGCGGGTAGGTGTCGTAGTAGCGGAGTCGATCCTTGATACTGGTCAGCGCGTCCTGAACGTTCGTTCGCGTGTCTTTGGACTTGATGTTCGATGCTTCGGAGTGTTCCTGCGTGACGTGGGCAACGACATCACTGACCTGTTTGTCCTCTGGAACGTAGATCGTGACGAGTTGCGTGCCGGAGCCATCGTACCCCTTGAGTTTCTCGATGACTTTTTTGAACTCGTATTTTTGTTTGTCTGTTTGTTCTTGCTCGGACTCGCTCATTAGGTCTCACTTGGCCGAGCGTGGGTAAGTAAGTGTTGACAGGGAGGCGCGCTCCGTGAGCGGGCCTCCAGAAAGCGAACGGGAAATCCCGTGAGCAGGGAGGCGCGCGGCACCGCCGCACTCTCCGCCGCCGTATCGACGGTCTGTATGACAGACGGGTTTATGTGACTCCCGTCCATGGACTCAGACATTCAACAATGGCCGGGTACGTTTGTACAACCGCAGGCGGCAAGGGCGGGGTCGGAAAGACCACCACCGCAGTTAACGTCGGTGCCGCGTTCCAGAAGGCGGGCCACGATGTCGTCGTGGTGGACGCTGACCTCGGGATGGCGAATCTCGGTTCGATGTTGGGCATCGAACACGCAGAGACGTTACACGAGGTCCTCGCGGGAGATGCGGCGGTAAGCGAGGCATTGACCGACGCGCCGGGTGGGCTGACGATCATTCCGGGCGAGCAGTCCCTGGAGGCGTTTGCCGACGCTGACCCGGCCAAACTCAGAAAGGTGATCAAGACGTTGCGAAACGCCTACGACGTGGTGTTGATCGACACCGGCGCGGGGTTGAGCCACGAGGTGGCCGTCCCGCTGGGGTTGGCCGACGGCATCCTACTTGTGACGACGCCGGACGACGTGGCCGTCGGCGATACGGTCAAGACCGCTCAACTGGCCGACCGAATCGAGGGAACCGTGATCGGTGTCGCTCTCAACCGTGTGACAAAGCACACCGACGTCGCCGACATATCGGACCGACTCGGCTTCGAGTTGCTCGCGGTCGTTCCGGACGACCAGCAGGCGACGATGGAGGAACCACTGGTTCTCAACGCGCCGGATAGCCGTGCCGCGAGCGCCTTCGCGCAACTCTCTGACTCGCTCGAAGGGCTGTTTTTCCGCGGAGAATCGGTGACAGACATGGGGACAGTGATCGAAGAGGAGTGGTTCGTCGACCCGGACGAACACGACGCAGACGAGGAGAAAGAGGACGAAGACGACGGTTCCGGCGGCGTCTTTGGCCTATTCGGGTAGTTCCGGTGCCTGTTCGGGTAGCCCCGATTACATCGATGCTGGCGCGGCGACGCCGACGGCATCGAGGGCGTTTGCGACCGTATGTCTGGCTGCGTCCACGAGCGCCAGCCGTGCACGGCGGGTCTCGGCATCGGCATCCAGAACCGGACACTCCCGATAGAAGACGTTGAACCGCTCGGCGAGTGTGCGCGTGTAGGTCGCGACGACGTGGGGGCGGAGTTCGTCGGCCGACTGTTCGATCACGGCCGGAAAGCGCGCAATCGCACGAAGCAGGCCTCGCTCGGCGTCGGTATCCAGCAGCGCCACGTCGAGGTCGTCGGTCGCTGGCGATCCCCTGGCCTCGTCGAGGATCCCACAGCAGCGCGCGTGGACGTACTGGACGTAGGGGGCCGATTGTGCCTCGAAGTCGAGTGCGCGCTCCCATTCGAAGGTGATGCCCTTCGTCGGTTGTTTCGAGACGATGTCGTAGCGGACCGCACCGATCCCGACCTGGTGGGCGATCCGTTCGATGTCGTCGTCGGTGATATCGTCGTCGCGGGTCCGGTCGTCCAGACGGTCCTTGACCTCCTGGCGCGCGCGGTCGATGGCCTCGTCGAGCAGGTCGTCGAGGTCGACACCGGTTCCTTCGCGAGTACTCATCCCGCCTTCGGGGAGGTCGACCCACGAGTAAAACACCTGGCTCAGTTGGCTGGTGTCGTTGTCAAGCAGGTCGAGTGTGGCGGTCAACTGTTCGGCCTGGAGTTTGTGGTCCTCGCCGAGGACGGTGACCGCGCGGTCGTAGTTGGCGAATTTCCACTCGTGGTGGGCCAGATCCCGGGTCGTGTACAAGGAGGTACCATCGGAGCGCAAAAAGACGAGGTTCTTTTCGAAGTCGGGCAGGTCGAGTTGCCAGGCATCGTCCTCGTAGACGGCCTCGTCGAGTTCCGTGAGACGCGCGACGAGGTCGTCGGTCGAGCCATCGCGCATGAAGTGCGTCTCTTTGACAAACTCGTCGAACTCGGCGGGCAGGCGTTCGAGCGTCGCACTCATGCCGCTCAGGACGGTGTCGACGACCTCATTGACGCGTTCATAGGTTGCCTCGTCGCCGGCTTCCAGCCCTTCGAGGATCGACTGAACCTCGTCTTCGGCGGCCGCGACACGGTCGGGATCGGCGTCTTCGAGGATGTCGTTGCCCGTGCGATAGTACCGGACCATCTCGTACTCGGGCGAGTCACGCTCCGGGTCCGGCAGGTCGCTCTCGTCGAAGGTTTCGTAGGCCCAGGTGAAGACGGCGATCTGGCGGCCGGCGTCGTTGACGTAGTAGTGAGGATCCACGTCGTAGCCGGCGTATTCGAGGACACGGGCCAGCGCGTCGCCGATGATCGGGTTGCGGGCGCGACCGACGTGGACCGGGCCGGTCGGGTTCGCCGAGGTGTGTTCGATGACGACGCTCGTCTCGCGGTCCTCCAGCGTCCCGAAGTCCTCGGACTGAGCGGCTTCCAGTGTGCCGGCGAAGTACGCCTCGCTGGGGAGGAAGTTGACGTACGGACCTTGCGTTTCGACGGCGTCGACGTACTCCAGATCGTCGCTATCGAGTTCGTCGGCGAGGTCCGTTGCGACTGCCGGTGGTGGTGCGCCGACGTCACTGGCTAGGCGGTAGGCCACGCTCGAAGCCAGCACGGCCGCCACGTCTTCTGGCGGTTCCTCGATACCGAGATCGTCGCTGGGGAGATCGAGTCCATCGAGTGCGGTTTCGAGGGCGGCTTCGACCTCCGTACGCATCTGGCGGAACATACCCGCGGCTTTCGGTGCGGTCGATATAGGGGTGACGAACTCGCCCGTCGAGTGGTCGGTCAATACCGGTGGGTCACGTCAGCAGTCGCGGTGCAAACACCATCAACAGGAGACTCGCGATCATCGTGACAGTGATTGCGCCGGTCACGACGGTCGTCAACGAGTGTTTGTTCTCGATGGGGAGGCGGGCGACGACCGACTCGACACTCGCTCTGAGGATGTGACCACCATCCAGGGGGTAGGTCGGCACCAGGTTGAACTGGCCGATGATGAGGTTGATCCACGCGGTCCAGAACAACACGTTCGCCAGCAAGAAGCCGACGCCGTCACCGAACGTTCCGAGGAGTCCGCCGACCTCGTAGAAGTTCGTGACGAACCCGGTAAAGCCGGGGAAATTGTATCCGAGTCCCGTCGTGACGCCGGCGAAGGGCAACACGAGCGTCAGGATGACGCGCTGGGGGAAGGAAACCGAGTCGGTCCCGGTGGCCTGCTCTGCGTTCCCGCCGAGTATTTCGAGGAAGGACGCCGCCGGGTAGTACTCGACGCCGAAGTCATCGACGACGAGTCCGCCGATACCGGGTGACACGGCGACGCCGATGGTTCCGCCGCTTCCGAGCGTCACGTCGTAGCGCTGTTGCTCGCCGTCGATGTAGCCGACGACTGTCACGGACTCGCCCTGTCGTCGACCGTCCAGTGCGCGTCGCAGGTCAGTCTGGTCGACGATTCGTTCACCGTCGATTTCCGTGACGACGAGGCTCCCCTCCGGGGGTGCGCCTTCGTCTGCGAGTGCACCGTCGGGGCTAATGCGCGCGAACGCGCCGAGTGGCATCGTCACGCTGCCCGACCTCGTCGTCAGGTT
The DNA here is from genome assembly GCA_003021685.1 of Halobacteriales archaeon QS_4_62_28. GTDB lineage: Archaea > Halobacteriota > Halobacteria > Halobacteriales > Haloarculaceae > Halomicrobium. The sequence goes on along the minus strand of PXRO01000034.1, from coordinate 7,453 downwards.
CGCCATGGTGTGATTCCGTGCGGCCTGTCGGAACTGGGCTTCCCTGTGGATCGACGTACCGTTGACCGCCTGTATCGTGTCGTTGGTCCCGAGCGGAGCGCTCGCGACGGCCCCCGTCACCTGGACGGACCGTTCGACAGTGACGCTCTCACCGTCCTGTAACTGTAGTTCGACCGACTGACTGGTGCTGTTCGCGAGGATTCCTTCGAGTTCACGGGCCGACGTGACCGACCGGCCGTCGACACCAGTGATCACGGTGCCACGGTCGACGCCCGCTGCATCGGCAGACGACCCCGGCAAGACGCCCCCGACATTCGCACCGTCGACGACGGCAAACGATCCCATGACGGGGCCGAACAACAGGAGAAAGGCGATCAGTGAGACCGCGAAGTTGTTGGTCACCCCGGCGGCGAACATCCGGACCTGTGACCCGCGTCTGGACCGCTGAATGTCGTCCTCGTCGGGTTCGACGAAGGCACCGATTGGGATGATCGTCAGCAGCGCCAGCCCCATCGACTCGATATCGATGCCTTCGACCCGGCAGAACAGCCCGTGGCCCCCTTCGTGGACGATCAGGCCGAGCACGAGTCCGGTGACGATTTCGGGGGCGACCGCGAGCGGGAGAAACTCGTTGACGCCGGGGATCGCAAGCACGTTCCGCGGTTCGTTGAGTTGTGTCGGCTGTGGGTTGACGATGGCCTGGTAGCCAGCGAGCAACACCACCAGGAAGGAACCGATCATGACCACCAGCCCGAGACCGAAGCCAACGTTGCCCCACGCACGCCAGAAACGCTTTGGCCGTGCTAACCGTTCCAGCAACTGCCGCCCCTTCTTCGTGTGTAGCGTCGTGATCGGTCCGGAGAGTCGCACCGACTCCGGAAGCAGGCCGCGCGTTCGCAGTACCATCCCGAGAATGGTGTACGCGACGACGCCGACGAGAACCCACGTGAACGTGCTGACCATTCGAACTGATAGAAGGACCTCCCGGCAAAGAGGGTTTTGTCTACCGGTTTCGCCGGAACCGCTCGACGACGAACTCCCGGTCCAGTTTCGCGACGAAGGGGCCGAGCTGTGGTCCCTCGCTCTCGTCGAACAGCAGCCGGTAGCCGGCACTGAACAGGTCGCCGATGGGCACGTCGTGGCGCTTTGCCGTCTCGTAAATCTCACCCTGGATCGTCTCGCCGTCGTGGCCCTCGGCGACGAAGTCGGCGAGTTCGTCGAGCGCGGCCGCCGTCGCGTCGTCGAAGTCCATCTCGGGTATTCCGCTGCGCTTCAACTCGTAGTTGAACTCGTTGTCCGTCCGGCGGGCCCACTCGCTGGCCAGTTCGACCCGACCAAGTGCCGTCTCGACGGCCCATTCGGGCGTGTCCTCTGTGAGGTGGCCTTCCGTGCGCGCCACGTCGGCCCGCAGGGCCGGGTCGTCGAACATACCGAGCACCGCGGCGAACGTGTAGGGGATCCGGACGCAGTCCCCGAAGACGTTGTCGATGTGCTCAGCGGCCGTCTCGCGCGCACCCCGGTCGTTTGCCATCTCCCGCCAGGCCCCCGCCCCGAACGCTCCGGAAAATCGGGACGCGACTGTCGGCCTGATCGACGGCGGGTAGGCCTCCGCCGCGAGCGCTTCCTCTCTTTCGGTCCCGCTCTCGTCACCGTAGTAGAGCCGTTCCGTGCGGTCGAAATCGTCCACGAGGAGGTCTAGCCGTTCGATACTGAAGTCTCGGCCCTTGCTCGGGTCTTTCGAGAAGAAAAACCGGACGACTTCGGGTTCGAGCAGTTCCAGCACGTCGTGGACGAGAACGACGTGGCCCTCCGACGAGGAGAACGGTTCCCCATCGAGGGTGAACCACTCATAGACCATCGGCACTGGCGGCTGAATCTCGAAGACGTTCTCGGCGATGTCGACACCCGAGGGCCAGGACCCCTCGGCGTGGTCCTTGCCAAAGGGTTCGAAATCGACATTCAGTACGTCCCAGCCGGCGGGCCACTCGAATCGCCAGGGGAGTTTTCCCTCCCGGAGCGTCGCGGCCCCCTCGTACCCACAGCCCTCGATGACGCGGTCACCAGCCTCCATGCCTGTACAGCGGTACTCGACGGTCCCGGTCGCCGTATCGACCGCGGTGACGGTTTCGGTGACCTTCCCGCACTCGCCACAGATCGGATTGAACGGGACGTAGTCCTCGTCGACCTTGTCCTGGTACTGGCCGAGCACGTCTCGGGCTTTCTCCTGGTTGTCGAGCACGTAGCGAGTCAGTTCCTCGAACGCCCCGTCCTCGTAGAGATCGGTCGTCGAGACGATGTCGATGTCGACGCCGAGCAACTCGGCGGAGTCGGCGATCAGGTTCGAGAAGTGATCACCGTAGGAGTCACAGCAACCGAAGGGGTCGGGAATCTCCGTGTACGGCGCTCCGAGATTCTGGCCGAGTGCACCAGCGTTGACATCACCGAGATCGACGATGTTACCGTCCAGATCGGCGAGCTTCCGCGGAAGCTTCCGGAGTGGGTCGCGGTCGTCGGTAGTGAAGACCTGTCTGACCTCGTGATCCCGGTCGCGAAGCACCTCTGCAACGAAGTACCCCCGCAGTATCTCGTTGATGTTGCCCAGGTGCGGGACACCGGACGGCGAGATGCCACCCTTGATGACGATAGGGTCCGTCGGCTCGCGGGCTTCGATGTCGTCTGCAACCGCCTCCGCCCAGAACACCGCGTGATCTTCGTCGCCCTCCCCGCCATCGGTCTCGCCAAGCGTGTACGGGTCCCGGGCGCGGTCTTGCTCGCTCTCGCTCATGACTCGTCCCACTCCTCGGGGGCCGCACCGACCCCGTCGGGGATCACATCCGTTCCCTCGTGCCGGCCTGTCCTGATCGCACGCGCGACACTACCGGGGTCACTCCCGTCGAGGACAATCGACCGGAGACCGGCCCGCTCGATGATTTTCGCCGCGAGCAGGTCGACCGGTGCGTTGCTTCCGGCGTTCATTTCGATACCTGCGATCAGATCGACGAGGTCGCCGGCACTGATCTCTTCGTAGCGCTGTGCGCTGTCGTCCTCGTTGGGGTCGGCGCTGAAGACGCCGGGGACGCTCGTCGCGTAAACGAGCAGGTCAGCGTCGAGGTGTTCGGCCAGTGCCGCACTGACCGCATCGGTCGTCTGTCCCGCAACGGTCCCACCCATCACCGGAATGTCGCCCCGTTTGCAAGCTTCGCGCCCGCCGTCGTATGTCTCGATTGGTGCCGGTGCGGCCCTGTCTCCGAGGGCTGCGATGAGCAGACGGCTGTTGAGCCGCGTCACGGCGATCCCGAGCTGGTCGAGTTCGATCTCGTTTGCCTCGAGTTTCCGGGCTGTCGTGATGTACTCCCGCGCGGTCGGGCCGCCACCGACGACGACGCCGAGACTGTGTCCCGCTTCATCGAGTGTTTCGATAGCAGTTGCATACGCCTCGATCCGGTCCGGCTCCAGATCGGGGGTGAGGACGCTTCCGCCCACAGAGACGACTACTTTCATTGAATCGCCGTAACCACGAAGCGGGCATAAGCGTTGTCAAGCCACTATCGCTGTTCCACTGCGGACTGTCGTCGGTCAGGACCACACAACACGTACTGCCGATCCGGAAAACAGCAACAACAGCCCGTCTGACGCACGTCAGCCGCTACTAGGGATTGTGGCAACAAACTCTTATTTTTCTGTCTGAAAAACAGTCTCGGCCGTATTAATACCTCATAAATAACAGAGAAAAGATATCCCCGGAACACTCTCTCAGAACGTTTCGTAAAACGTCTAAAAACATCTGAACACGTCGTAAAAGGTCCGTTTTTGTATAATTCAACCTGAAAGATGTCAAAGTAGCGCGAAGCTTCCTCCCTTTATATACTCTTACAGGGGATACGGGTAGGTGAGGTTACAACGATGAGCACAACTGTGCAGCCCTCCACGGACGAGTTGAGCAAGGAAGAACGTCTGAAAGCCTTCCTTTCCGAGAAGGCCAACGACGGTGAACTGTATTTCAAGAGCAAATTTATCGCCGACGAAGTCGGACTGTCACCGAAAGAGATCGGTGCGCTGATGGTCAAGCTCAAAGAGTCCGCGACCGACCTGCAGGTCGAGAAGTGGTCCTACACGAGTGCGACCACGTGGCGGGTCGAACCGGCACAGTGATACCCGCATACTGATCTCGGTGTACGCGCCTCGTGGACGTCGCGTCGTTCCACAACTCTCCCCGCGGACTGGTCCCCGTCCGGGGTTTTAAGCTCGCGCGACAATAACCAGGGAACGATGGAAGGCTCCGACTCGCCGGCGGCAGCGCCGTCGGTCGAGGAACTCGCGTCAGTTTTTCGCGTCTACCAGGTCCGTAGCGACGGCGACTGTCTCCTCTATGTCGGTGATCCACTCGTCTCGCCCGAGGCCGTCGAACAGCAACTGTGGGATGTCTTCGACGAGCGTGGCTACGAAATCTCCATCGAGCGGGAGTATTCGCCGTCCTCCGGCCCGTCACTGCCGGCACACGGCTGGGTGCTCGTCGCCCGCCCGCACTCTGTCGGCATCGACGGTATCCCGTGGACGAACATCCTGCTCGCGCTGTTGACGATGAGTTCGACGCTGCTGGTGGGTGCCGTCCAGTGGTATCATATCGACGTCGGTACGAATCCACTGGCTATCTTCCAGGCCTGGCCGTTCGTGGCCGCTGTGCTGGGTGTCCTCGCTGTCCACGAACTCGGTCACTACGCGGCGAGTCGCTACCACGGCGTCGATGCGAGCCTTCCCTACTTCATTCCCTTCCCCACGCTCATCGGGACGATGGGGGCCGTCATCCGGATGAAAGGCAGGATTCCCGACCGGAAGGCCCTGTTCGATATTGGCGCATCTGGCCCGCTGGCGGGCCTCGTCGCGACAATCGTCGTATCGGCTATCGGGCTGCAGCTCGACCCGGTCATCACCCAGGAGGTCGCTGCCAGCCCGGATGCGCCAGCCGTTCGCTTCCACAACCCGTTGCTCTTGCAACTGATCGCCGCCGCGACTGGCACACTCGATACCCTCCAGTCGGGGGCGATCCACCCTGTCGTCTTCGGTGGCTGGGTCGGGATGTTCATCACCTTCCTGAACCTCCTGCCGGTCGGCCAGCTCGACGGCGGCCACATCGTCCGGGCCCTCTATGGCGAACGTCAGGAAACGATCGCGGCGGCCGTCCCGGCGGCACTGTTCGGTCTCGCTGGCTACCTCTACTTCCTGCAAGACGTGACCAACGCCGTCGGCATCTGGGTCATGTGGGGGCTGCTGGCAATCGGACTTGCCTACGCCGGCCCGGCGACACCGATCCGAGACTCGCCACTGGACACGAAACGGACCGTCCTCGGACTGATGACCTTCGGACTGGGCATCCTCTGCTTTACTCCCGTTCCGTTCGAACTCGTGACATAAATACCAGATTGTCTGTGCTAATATACGGACAAATCCAGCGAAATTATATATGCGGAGGGGCAACTAGTCGATACGGAGATGCGACAGTGGTGGGTAGTTGTGACCGTGTTTGGGCTTGTTGTAGCAAGCGGTGTGCCAGCAGCGGCAGCCGCAGAGAATCAATCGCCCCACGCGGCGGCGGGGCTGGACCAGACCGTCCAGCGGGGTGCAACAGTGTATCTGGACGCAGGCGGATCCTATGATCGGGACGGCAGTATCGAGCGCGTCGAGTGGACGATGACGGCACCGAACGGATCGACACTCGTTCCGTCGTGCCGGACGTGCACGACGCCGACGTTTACGCCCAACGCGACGGGTCGATGGGCGGTAACCGCCAGAATCACCGACGACGACGGGGCGACGACCTCGGACACGCTGTATGTCACCGTCGAGGAACAGCGTGGCCCGGCAGTGTCGCTTGACGCACCCGCCAAAGCCACTCGCAATGTACTCGTCCCCGTCACTATCGAGGCGAACGCCAGCGAGGCACCACTGCAGCGAGTGGCCCTCTACCGCGACGGAACACGCATCGACCAAGTCCCAGTCAGTGGCGACGACGCGGCCGTCACAGCCAACCATAGCTTCCCGTCGAACGGCACCGTCACCCTGCGAGCGGTGGCGACCGACCGACAGGGACAGGTCACGACGACGACTGCCTCCGTTGACGTGGTCGATGCCCCGACAGTGTCGCCTTCCGGTGGCGGTGGTACCGAAACCAAATGTCCCGACCCCGACGAGTACCCTGTCTGGGGGTACGAACAGGATGATCACATGTGTACGAGCAATTCACTCATATCCCAGTCGCCAGTGGACGATGAAACGTATGTCACACCCACACCGAACGGCGATATCCGGATGTACAAGGCTGATCAGGGAGAGGTCGTTCAGGTTGCCACCACAGTACAAGTGAACGAACTCACGCGTGGCGACGA
>PXRO01000034.1:0-858 GCA_003021685.1 Halobacteriales archaeon QS_4_62_28 | reverse complement strand
ACTTAGATCCTCCGGATGATGTCCCATGTGGCCACCCTGAGCAAACGTGTGACAATTCCAGTGGGGGAAACGACGGGCCGAAAGGATACAATCCAGACCGGTACTAGAGACACCAGCAGCGAATAGCCGTATCAGGTATATCAATGCGATCAGAAAGATATGAAGCGTAATTTTTATCTTATGGTTCCTATCGGCCGAGATCTAACATTTTTTAAGCAACAACGAATAAAGTAAAATCGATATAATGAAAAGGAAACGCGAAGCCGGAGAGGCAGCAGCCTCCCTGCTCGCACTGGCGACCGGACTGCTGTTGTTGCCGATTGTAGCGCCGGTCGTGATGTGGAAGAACGTGTGTGGATACGCTGACAAGTACGCGGGTCTGCCTGGGATTCGGGCAGGCGGCGGTATCCTGAGCGGTATGGCCGCGTTCTTTTATATAGCGGTCCTATTCAGTGTAGTCGGCGGGGCCGCGATCGCTGCCAGCGGGAACGACATCGGCTCTGATCGGACCGGTCAGGACGGAACGACCGGCAGCCCAGTCACGACGACGGCCGAGCCGACAACCACCCCAACGCCGACGCTCCCACCTGCGACTGAAGCCGACAACGAAACGGCGACTGCCACTGCTACTCCCTTCCCTACGCCAACCCCGACGCTGACGCCAAGTGCTACACCGACGTCAACTGTTACGCCGACTCCGACAGCAACCCCAACGGTGACCGAAACGTCCGGACCGTCTGAAGAGGTGATTGAATACAGGAATTGGAATTATGATGCGTATATGGACTACTATGTCGACATATTCAACGATACTACAAATGCGGAGAACGTAAACTACACTATCAACGCGGGAAACGC
>PXRO01000033.1:51443-52174 GCA_003021685.1 Halobacteriales archaeon QS_4_62_28 | reverse complement strand
GGGATCGAAGATCCCGCAAGCAGTCGGGCGCAGCCCGACGACGCCGGGGTTTCCCGAGCGGTGGGATATTATGGTTTGGGGCGCACCTGCTCTTGTGGGCGTACTCGGCCCGTGGATTTGTCGAACAGGCGAACCGCTGGCTGTGCCATCCAGCCGTTATCCCTATCTCCCCCATCACAGGCGAGACTCGGGAGTACCTTCTGTCGGATGTTCTCGGCTCCGTTCACGTCAGCGTTAGCGACCAGCCCACACTCCTCACAGACGTACAGGCCACGTTCGACGCGCTGGCTGTCGTCGGTGAATCCACAGGTTGCACATGATTTCGACGTGTCGCGTTCGTCAACACGCTCGACGCTGATACCACGCTCTGTGGCTTTGTAGTCCAGCATCTCGGTGAAGCGGTCGAACGCCCACCCGTGCAAGTCCAGATTGCCGTGGTCGCCCCAATCGATATCTTCGCGGATGCCTGTGAGGTCGCCTACGGCAATCGTATCGACATTCCGGGCGGCGCACTCGGCCACTATGTCCGTCGAGACGGCATGGAAGAAGTGGGTACGGCGCTCGTTGCGCTTGCGGTCCAGTCGCCGCGCCTTCTGTGAGTCGCTATGGCCGCACTTCGCCCGCTCTTTCTGGAAGTAGTAGTCGTCCTCTTTGAGCGCCCCACCGGGATACAGCAGCGCCTCGTCACCGACTGCGACCGCCGCGAAGTTGCAGATGCCGAGGTCGATTCC
>PXRO01000033.1:46652-51314 GCA_003021685.1 Halobacteriales archaeon QS_4_62_28 | reverse complement strand
CGGGTCGGCGGCGTACTCACAGAGGATGAAGTCGCTCCGCCCGTCTTTCAGATTTCGGCCTTTGGAGAGCCGAATCCGGTTATGATTGGGGTCGTGCTTGAATCCATCCTCTTTGAACGTGACCGTGGAGCGCGGGGGGTCATCGCCGTGCTTGCGGTAGCCGGGTGGGTTCGCGTTCTCGGTGCCATTCTCACGGTGGGCGTACCACGAGTCAAACGCTTCAGCCAATTCTTCGAGAATTGCCTGACTGGATTGAGCGTTCAAATCCGCGTAGCGTTCGTGACTCTTGAGATACGCTTTGAGTGTGCCGTGGTGTGGAATCGTGCCGGTTTCATCCCAAATCCGGTCACACGTCCACCGGGCAACGTTCCAGAGTTTCGAGGAAGCGAACCCAAGCGAATCGAGGTCGTCGCGCACCTGTCGGTGGTTGCGAATGGACGCAACGTAGGTGCGCGTGACCTGATTCGCCATACATAGCCCGTTGTCTACGAGATTAATAAGTGGTAGCCTACCGGAGTGAAAGTGGAATATCCGGTCCGGCAGTCCTCGTTGAAAATATACCCGGGCTTACGCGATTCACGCCCGGCCTGAAGGCCGGGATTCTCTTGCTGAATTAAGATAGACACCGGCGACAGTGAGACTGTTCACGAACCGGCAGCAGGTCACACGACCCTGTCGTTTTTATCCGTAGATGATTCTATCACCACCGTTTGTATATATTACTGAACGGGGAGATTCGACGGGAGGGAGAGAACCGAAAACGCGGATGTTGCGGCTCTGGTATCTGATTTCATACGATGCGTGGTCCGTTTCAGCGTATTCACGGTAGATGTATAGACGACCGCTCTCGTAGACAGAACCGGATGCCCTGTGCCTGGTCCGATAGATAACCGTCGGTTGTTCGTAGCGTCGTTCGAGGGTCTGCTTTGCTTGAAAATCGGTAATCACTGCTGTCCCGCCAGCCCTGTTAATCACGAATTCGTACGTTGCCTGTTCGGCCGCAGTTGTCGACTGGCGTGATGCACTGGGAGCCTCCTCGAGTACCGGTCCATCAACTGCACCCTGGCCGTTCAGTGTCATCAGTGCCACATATGGTGCAGTAATGACAAGCAATGCAATAATGAACTGAACCGTAACGGACTGTCCCGAGAACTCCCTTTGCCGGGTGAACAGCGAAACTAGGACAACGAGGCCAGGGGCACCGAGAACCACTAGTGGGACATAGAGGAAAGGGAACCATCTACTTGGGAGAAAGAAGTTGATGCCGAAGACGGGAGGAATGAAGACGAACAGACAGAGAAACGTTGTCATAGCTGAGAACCCCACTGCTGATCCCTGCCGTCTGTCCTGTCTCCCGCTGATCCAGTAAATCGCGCCGACTACGGCAAGCGACAGTAATATCCCACTGCCAAGAACTTGCAGGAACGACGACGCATCAGATCCGGATACGACGACTCCAGTTGATTCTGGTAGCGATGCTGCCGTTCTCCTCCCTGAAAATTGAAGTTGGTCCAGCAGATTCGCCAATGTCACCGCGAAGAACGACTGATCACCTCCTTGAGGGCCGTTGTACCTCGTGATCGTCGACTGAAGGAGGACGCCTCCACTCAGCAAAACGAGGAGCAACCCCTCCCGCAGTCCTGCCGTCCCATTCCAGAGCATCCGACCGGAAATATAAGCGCCAATCCCGACGAACGCAATAAAGAGGCTGATCTGATGTGTGAAAAACAACGTCAGCAGTCCCGCGACGAACAGCCACGGATACCTGTGGTCCGTATCGAGATACGGGTCAACACCCACTAACATAACGAGAAACAGAGCCAGTCCGAAAGATGTTGGACCAGGTAAAATCGCAGTGGAAATGACGTGGTCAGCAGTCACGTAGAGAAAAGAACCGAGAACGGCTGTCTTGGAGTTCCAGACGCGCCCGACGAGGATGAATATCGCTACCGTCGGAACGACAGTCATCGGGATCGTCGTTGTGAGGAATGCGGCGTCACGAATCGGGATATCCAGTCCTGCTTTGGTCGCGGCGGTAAAGAGATGGTAGATCGGGGCGTACCAGTATTTCGAGAGTGCGAGGGGCTCAAGCGTTCCTGTTGTCGCGATGTCTGATGCAACACGATTGTGGAACAGCGTATCACGTCCGATTTGGATCGCACTTGCGTAGTACGCCAGCGTTCGATGGAACAGACCGGTGAGAATCACGGCACCGAGTGCAAGAGAGCTCGAGTCCAGTGCGAATATCAAAGCAACTGTCAGAACGCTTAGCAGCACTAATATGACGTGTACGGAAAGTGGACGAAGATATGCGCCCGACATAACCGAGAGCACCGTCCCGATCATGATCAAAAGCAGGTATAAGATCACGACGACGTTTCGAAACGACACAACAACTGACAGTGCCTCTGGGACTGTCGTTTCAAGTTGATTACGACGCTTGAATAAGAGCATCGAGACGACTCCGGCACCGATAAGCAGCGGCGGATACGACTTGGTGTATGGATTCGGAATATAATACGCCAGGACCATGCCGGCGAACCCAACGAGAAGAACTGCAGCGACAAGATACGTCCAAGAGCCGACCAGATAGTGGCGATACCCGATGCTCTGTTTCGTCATAGTGCGGAGTTATATCGTACTGTCTTTGTTATAACGCCGTTTCGGTAATCGAGACAGCGTAGAGTGGAATAAGAGAGTACTAACGTGCCACATCCTTGAAACACCACCGTTGGGGTGACGGATGACGAGATCGTCGGTGTACTGGGTGATCTTGACCGGCTTGAAACACCACCGTTGGGGTGACGGATGTGGGTGTAAAACCGATTCCGACAGGCTACGCGATATTGTACATGGGCGTACCGCTTGATACGTCTCAGCCATCACGGTTCTCGGGCCGCATGTATCAGTGCGTGCGTCTACCGGTACATTTCGGACGGAAGTCCGTGACAGATTTCGCTACCCCGAGGTGGCGAGAATCTTCAGACAGGTACGTCCGACAGTGTTCTTCGAGGAGATGGATTCTGACGCCGAATAGGCCAATCATAACAAATGTGCAGAGTATGAATCGTAATTCTGGAAAGTACGATACATGAAAAGGATGCAACAGCCATATCTCGACTTTCTCATTATTACAGTCCTCGCAATTACGACGTTACTATTTGCGTTCATTAAACAGGAGACAGCACTCGTCTCGGTCATTTGGAAGTTAGCGGGAGCCGCTATTCTACTGTTCGCACCTGGCTACGCCGCTGTCACAGCGGTGTACCCGCGCTCAAAGACTGCGAATCAAACCAGACCAACAGATTCCGATACATCAGGACAGGGGCTAAGCGGAACCGAACGTTTGATTCTGTCGTTCGTTGTTAATATTCTGTTCGTTGTTTCAATCACAACCGTGTTGATATTCGGGCCGTGGGGCGTCAATGCAGGGACAGTGATGGTCGGGCTCGCGATGGGTGGACTCGTACTAGTCGCTGTCGCGACGGTGCGACGGCTGACGATTGCGTCCGAGGACTGTCCAGACCTGCGACGGACGACGACACGAACACTGGAAACACTCCAGTCCGAATTCCGACTCGAAACGACGGCCGGGACCGTCCTCAACGTCGCAGTTGTGATTGCACTGATCGGTGCGCTCACTGGGGTCGGATTTGCAGTTCAACAGCAACCCACAGGCGAACAGTACTCCGAGTACGCGTTGCTGGCAGAAAACGAAGCCGGAGAACTAACCGCAACGGAGTATCCGACAGAACTGACTGAGGGGGAGGAAGTGACGCTCTATGTCCAGGTGAGTAATCACGAAAAGGAATCGGTACAGTACACTGGTGTCGTGTTGCTCGAACGAACGACGCCGTCGGACGGCTCCCAGACAGTAACCGAATCTACGGAGCTCGATCAGTTCAGCTTCCGTCTGGCTAAAGGGGAGTCCAAACTGGAGCAAAACACCATTTCACCGACATTCACTGGTGACAATCTCCGTTTGACCTATCTTTTCTACAAAGGGGAGTCGCCGAGTGACCCGACGCGAGAGACGGCTGATGAGTCACTCCATCTCTCGATCAACGTCTCGAGCACGAGCGGATAGCTGCGCCTCATGCTGCCGGCTGACAAACGTACCGGTATCTGCAATCCCTGGGTGACAACATCAGTCGAGGACGGACAGCTGATCGAATCAGCAACGACGAGATTACGGAAATCGAGGTCTCAATCATTAGTGACGGCTGACGATTCCTGCTGGAGGAGGTCCTCTGCCCGATCCCGGTCCTCGGGATACCCGATATCGATACGCCAGCCGTCCATCTGGATCGCATCGATGGTACGCCCAGAATGGAGCAGAAGGTCGATAGCATCGCTTATTTCGTATTCGCCACGGTCGGACGGCTGGACAAGACGGCAGGCTTCGAATATAGCCGGCGTGAACGTATAGAAGCCAGTCATCGCGAGGTTCGAGGGAGGATCGTCGGGCTTCTCGACTACCTCGACGATCTCACCGTACTCGTTCGTATCACAGACGCCGTACCGTGACGCTTCCTCCCAGGAAACTTCTTCGACCAGAAATGCGGCGTCGGCTCGGTCTTCCTGCTGACGATTGACAACGTCGTGTAGATTTGCCTGGAAAACGTTGTCACCCAGCATGAGCATGAAGTCGTTGTCGATCTG
>PXRO01000033.1:0-46600 GCA_003021685.1 Halobacteriales archaeon QS_4_62_28 | reverse complement strand
CAGTGAGTGAGAATCGGCTTCCCAGCGACCTCGACCATCCCCTTCGGTTTCTCTTCCGTAAGTGGCCGAAGCCGCGTCCCCTTGCCGGCGGCCAGGATGACTGCTTTCATTGTCCTCCAAACGTCCGTTCCCGGTGATTTCTATCGGTGTGGTGCATCGCCGGAAGGTACAGCGGGAAACCATTAGTTATCACCCCCTTATCATCTCTGACTGGTGATCCACGAGACTGCAGTCCATGTAGGATAACCAACTTATACTTTAGACGGTCTCGACAGTCCAGTCGTGCATGCCCACCCCCATCGACGAGGCCCAGATGCTGGACGACGACTCCGGTACTAAAACAGTCGCTGTCACTGACGTCACTGTCGACGGAACTGATATCGAGTGTGAGGTCGAGTACACCGACGATATCGCGCCCTTCTTCGGTAGCCAGACGTTCACCGCCTCGTACGATGTCGACATCTCGGCCGTTCCGGAATCGGTCTTGACGGTTCCGGTACTCGCACACCTGTGTCCGGTCGCGTGGGCACTCGGAGCCGATGTCCACGCCTCGTCAGTCGACCGTCGCTTCCTCGATTCGCTCGAAACAGTTGGTGCGGTGTTACGCGAGATGTATCCGACGTTCATCGAGGGCGGCCGTGTAGTTATCGACGAAGCCCCGACTACCGAACACCGTGGTGACGGTGCCGAAACCGGTCTCCTGTTCACTGGCGGGATCAATTCATTGTCGCCATACGCCAGACACCGCAACGAGGTGTCGACGCTACTCAGCATCCAGGCGTGGCACGTGGGCCCTGACGAGGAACGGCGCTGGTGGGACTGGCAGGCAAACGTCCGCGAGTACGCCGACCGCTTCGGCGTCGAAGCGCAGTTCGTCCAGTCGAACGTGCTCGACATCCTGAACTCGTCGATGCTAAGTATCCACTTCACGGACGACCACGACGGCGGCTGGTACAGCGCGGTCGCCGACGGGCTTGGCCTCCTCGGACTGGCAGCCCCGCTGACGGTCGCCACAGACATCGGTACGCTCTACGTCGGCGCACGACACTGGGATGAGTTCCCCACGCCAGAGCTGCTGGATCACTGGGATGGTCAGGGGATGCCATGGGGATCACACCCCGCCATCGACGAGTCGCTCGCGTGGGCTGGCACAGATGTCGTCCACGACGGATTCGAACTCACCCGCCAGGAACGCGTCGAAGTCGTCGCCGATTTCCTCACCTCCCACCACCCGGACTTGCCAGTGTGGGCCTGCGAGAAACCAGCGAGACAACGCAACTGCAAACAGTGTGAAAACTGTTTTCGAACGGCTTTCGGCCTCGCCGTCGCCGGTTGTGATCCAAACCAGCACGGGTTAGTGCTCACTCCGACCGCCTTCGAACAGGCATGCAATCGCTTCGAGGCTGGCGAATGGCTTCCGGATCGACACCACGCCGTCTACTGGCAGGAACTCCAGACGAAAGTAGACTCGGATACGATGCTCCCGGTCGAAGGCGGTGATGCGTTCTGTCAGTGGCTTCAGTCGACCGATTTCGACACCATCGCCGGCCGGTCGAACAGATCACGCGCGATCCGAACCCTCGCCCGATCCGTGCCGATATCGCTGTATTCGAAGCTTTACAGTATATACGGTCGAGATGACCGGTAATATACCGGTAGACATCGACTCGGGGGTAGTGCTATCCCGGAATGGCTTGCGGCGGTCCCATCAATTGCCGCCGAACAGGTTAGTGACTGTATTGCGAAGTTGTTGTACGGAGCCACCGGAGTTGTTGATATCACCGCTCAGCGCCAACCTGTACCATTCGAACTGTTCGTACGCAGAACTGAACGCGTGGAACAGGAGCGGGTTGCTCTGGATTCTGTAGAACGTCTCCAGGGTCGGGTCAAACTTCGCCTTGTACTCGTTGATACGTTCGGCACTAGCGCCTACGAGGTCGTAATACTCCCGGCCATCGGCCATCATGTCAGTCATAACCCTCCAGTCCAAGAAGTCATTGACGGGGAAGTCGACCGCCTTTTCTGGACGAACACCGCCGATCCAGCGGTATGCAGTGTCGTCGTCGGCAGCAGCGATGATACCGCCGACGAACTCCCCATCGACGCGACAGACGTACGGCCTGAGTTCGTCGTCACTGAGTGATTGGTAGAGGTCTCTAAAAAACGCCGACGGAAGCGTTACTGGAGTGTTTTGTTCCCGATACCGTCGCTCGACCTGGTCAAGGATCAGGTGAAGTGCGCTCTCATCTTCCCGAGAAATAGTGAAGTCAGTGTCGTAGCTGTCACGAATGTTGCCACGTGCATCACTGCTGAACCGTGAGAGCATGTCGTCCTCGTCTGTCAGCTCGACGACGTAGGTATACTCAGTTATCGTCGTATACCCGCCCCACTGGAACGGCCGGACATCGTTGTATTGGGGCGGACTTTCGATACGCGTGACAATGGGATCGATCACCTCGTCGACGTACTCGAAGCAGGCATCGATGAACCGCTGATGGCGGCGCTCGGCCTTCCGGCAGGAAAGTTTCGACATGTTCAGGGTCGCCGGTCCGAGATACTCCACCCACGTCGCCGGCGGCGGCGAGAACACTGCTCGCGCTGGACCCTTGCTTAGTTCGAACAACGGCAGTATCCCGACCGGCTCCTGTCCTTTATATCCAATGAGCGGGTGGAGTGTCCCGCTGGCGTAGTCGGCCAGTTGCTCGAGAACGGCTGACCGATGGAAGAGGGTCGCTTCCGGTGACCGGTCGACACACCGGTCCCAGGTGTCGAATTCTTCTTTCGTGATGCAGGTAATGTCGATTGTCATATATTTTCGATGTAGCCGAGATTTTCGAGCCGTTCCTGAACTTCACCACTCGTCGCCGAGATATTCGAGTCCGACCGGTCGATGCTGTCGTACTCGCTGACGCCAGCACTGTCGACAATTGGCAATGGCGTGCCATCCATTCGAGCCCCACGGGGAAGACCGAACAGTGCGAGGACCGTCGGTGCGATATCGAAGAGATCAGCATCACCCAGCGATACCGACGTGTCGACGCCGGTTCCAGCGGCAGCGACGATTCCATCGAGTTTGTGGTTCCACGGTTCCGAAGGCGTTCCAAACGTGGCACCTGCGAGACGAGCCGAGAGGAACTGTTCGAAGTTCGCTGGGACGAGAACGATGTCGACAGCCTCCTCGATCACTGGCCCATCGAAGTACGCCTCCCGAGGCGCGACATCCGCAAAGACACGGTCTCCGTCCGGCGTCCGCACGTCCGTGAACAGACGTATCAGATCGGACCGAACGTCTTCGTACTCGTCTTGCGGTACCTGTCCGTGCGGTTCGCGCCCTTCGAGATTGATTCTGACACCCAACTCACTCCGGGACCGCATGAACGCCGTCGATGCGGAAAAATCCACCTGTTCGGCACCTGAACTCGCGACTGATGGGGGTACAAATCGGCCAACAGTATCGGCCAGGCCCAGTGCGTCGAGGACAGCGACGACGCGCTGTGTCGTGATCCCGAGACGGGCCGCCTGTCGCATTAGACTGCCGAGGGGACTCCGGTCGGGATCACCCGTCTCACCGCTGGTTAATTTCGAATCTCGCACCAGCGCCCAGGACGGCATTCCCGTGCCACCTCGTGTGGTGGCGACGTGGCCCGTCTCGCGAAGAAACTCGTTGACCCGAAACTCGTAGTCGTCGTACTCTCCCATGCCGTGGTCACTGACGACCAGCACCGTCTCCGGGTCGAATCGGTCGAGTATCCGGTCGAGTTCCGCATCGACCGCTTCGTAGACTGCCCGGACAGCGTCCCAGTCGTCAGGATACTTGTGGAATACGGTGTCAGTCTGTTGGAACTGGAGAAAGCCAAACGCCGGATCGAACCGCTCTGCAAGGTATTCGAACGCCTCGCCACGCATGTGGACGACTTCACGGTGGGCCGCGTAGTCATCGGTCGTCCCGTCGTCGCTACTGTCCGGATAAATACGGTAGTCCCCGATGGCGTCTCGAATCTCTGCAAGGAGGCCCTCGGGATGACACACCGGTCTCTCCGGTGCTATATAACCCGGAACGAGCGCACCGTCGAACGGTTTCGGCGGGTGTGTCAGGGGGACGTTGACGACGACGCTCTCGTACCCAGCAGCAGAGAGATATTCCCACAACGCCGGCTCGTGAAGTCGAGTGGCGTCCACGACATCCCAGTCGTAGCCGTCGAACGCGAGGAAATCAAATATGCCGTGCTTTCCAGGGTTAGTCCCGGTGCAGAGTGAGGGCCATGCGCTCGGAGTCCATGGGGGTATCTGTGAATGGAGACTGTCACTGACCCCCCGTCGAAAGATCGATTCGAGTGTCGGCGTGACTTCCTGGTCAAATAGTGGATCGAGAACCCGCTGACACGCGGCATCAATGCCGATAACAAAACAACGCATCTTCGTTTACTTCACCACCATAGTGCTCGCAGAAGCCATTCGGGAATAGTAATGATGTGAATATTACTGGATATCGGATTCGCGGCCGGTACCGCTATTGTATCCAAGTGTGGCAATGGTGTCCACCGGTACATAGTGACAGTGATGGCTCTGACAGAGACGAGACACTACGCACTTGAGGCTGCCACGGAAAACGCCGAGGGAAAGATTTGAACTTTCGAGTCCTCTCGGACAGTTGCGTTCGAAGCAACCGTCTTGGCCAGGCTAGACTACCTCGGCTCGTCTCACCTGTTTGGGCAGAGGTGGTATTATTATACTGTCTATAAGATGGGTATAATTGTCTTACTCACCCGTGTCGTGCTGCGTCGTCAGCTCTCGACAGATTGCAGCGATCTCGGATCTATCTATCTGCTGGTGGACGGGGAGAGTGATCACCTGGTCAGCGAGTCGACGCGCATTCCGGTATTCAGACACGGCCTTGACAGCTTTCGGAAGTCGCGGCCAGGTAGCCGCATCGACACCACAGGTCGTTAGATCAGCCAGGAACCGCTCTGGGACGGTCGCTTCGACTGGATATACCTGTGGGCAGACCCCCGGCGTTACCTCGTCACGCACGGGACGGACATCGGGTCGTGCAGTCAGTCCCGCGTCCCAGGCCGCGTAGTTTGCCCGTCGTGCCCCTCGTATCCTCGCCGGGTCGACCCGCGACAGGACAGCACTCGATAATCGAGACATGGGAGATTTCGACGCCTCGTACCGTTCGCTCGGTCCGGCACAATTCGAAGCGTTTTCGACGGCGAGGTTTGCAATCGTGCTCTGGATTGTCCCAGTGGGACCCAGTATTTCCGTTGCCGCTGACCGGCCGAGAAAACTGATGTCGGCGGCGTTGAGCCGTTCGTTTTTTCCAGCGTACTCAGACGGGACTATCTCACCAGCGAGCGTCTCATCGACGTACAGGCACGCTCCGTCCGGCATCGGGAGGACCTTCCGCATGCTCGTAAAACCGATATCGCCGCGAGTCCCGAGAAGTGTTCCATCGACGAGAGAGAAAGGCGAGTGCGAGCAATTATCGAGATGAAGACAATCGTACTCGGTGGTCAGGTCAGCGACGGCTGACCACTCGGGAGCAGGGAAACCGAAGTAGTCAACGGAGACGACAACTCCCGCGTCCTCGTCAATGCGGGATTCGAGGTCTGTAACATTCGGAGCGAGGTCTTCAGTGACCGCGTAGTACACCGTGTCGAGGCCGAGTTCCTCGAACGGTTTGGCAACGGCGTCTGGAATATATGCAGGGAGGAACGCCGTCTCGCCAGGAGAAACGAATGGTGCCAGTCCATCCCGAAGCGCACCCTTGCCGTACCCGTAGAACCAGTAGTTGTCTACGTGTTCTTCGAGAAATTCCTCGAATCCAGCCGACGATTGGGTCGTACTCAGCCTCCCAATCAACGATGGCTGCTCTTTCATCGTCGGGTCTTCGGAACCGATTATCTCTGTTACTTAGCGGTTACCGGGGCGTTACAACACATCTATTCGGGGAAGACCATCTTATTTTTGAAGACGCCTGTACAGTCCGAGGAGTGCCTTCGCCGATAGTGTGCTTCGTTCGATGGTGTAAAACGTCTGCAGTGCCGGGCCGAACTTGGCCTTGTAGCTACTGATGCGACGGTCGTCAGCGCCCACGAGATCGTACTTCTCGATGCCACGCTCCATGGCGTCTGTCATGATGTGCCAGTCGAGTAAATCGTTGACAGGCAAATCGATGTCAGTCTTGACCCCACCGTGCCATCGATAGATCCAGTCGTCTTCGTACGTCAGGATACCGCCGACGTACTCTCCCTCGTAATAGCAACAGTAGGGTCGTATGCGGCCCTCCGGCAACTCAGCGGCCAGATCACGTGCAAATCCAGTTGGGAAATTAAACGCCTTGCCTTGTGCCCTATATCGGGCCTGGACCTGTTCGATGATGCGGTCGACATCCGTAGGGTCACCCAGTTCGATGGTGTACTCATCGTCGGCGGTGCGGGCGTTCTTGCGGGCGTCGCTACTGAACGTCATGAGTAACTCCTCTTTTTCCGGCGTCAGATCGACAACGTACGTGTGTGCCGGCGTCACATCGGCATCGTTCCATTCGAACGGGCGTACATCACGGAAGCTGACTTCTGTCGTGACTCGCACGTACTTCGGACCGCAATTATCTGTAAGCCACTGCAAACAGCCGTCGACGAAATCGCGCGTGCGCCGATCCATCTTGCGCTGCTTGAGTTTCTCCATGTTCACCATTGCCGGCCCCAGACGGTGGATCCAGAGTGGCGGTGGCGGAGAGAAGACGGCTGTGAACGGTCCTTTCTTCAATTCGAAGAGTGGCCAGATCCCCACGGGCTCTTGCCCTTTGAATCCGACAAGTGGGTGTAGCGTTGCGCCAGCATGTTGAGCCTGCAACTGGAGGGCCTCGGCTCTATGGAAGACGTTCGTGTTCGGCGATTGATCGACCAAACCGTTCCATCGGTCAAACTCTTCTGGTTCGAATGCTCTTATTTCGACGCTCATTGGTCTCCGTATGCGAGTTGCTGATAGGCGCGTCGGCCGAGTTTGTATCCGGTCCAGAGCAGTGGTGCGTACCCTTTCATCCACCGGAGCGTCGGGATCACCCGAGCACCGTATCGTTGCTTGTATCGGAACGTTCCATCAAAAAAGCTCGATCCCGAGCTTCCGAAATCGTAGTACCGATACCCGTTCTCCTGGCCCCACTCGATGGCGTATGCGTGGAGGAGTTCCGAGGGATTGTACTCGTAGTTCGATTCGTCGCCGATCGCAGAGTAAAAGTAGTGGAGTGTCGACTGTTCTGTGTCGAGAACGTGCACGTATCGACCGGCCTCAGTCCCGTCAACTTCGACACTGAAGACGTTCAGGCGGTCTGCGAACCTATCAGCAAGCTCTTCGAAGAACGCTCGCGAATGCGTAGAGCCACTAACACGTTCCATATCGGTAACATACCGGTCGTAGGTGCTCGAAACGACGTTCTCGAAATCGAGTTCAGAGACCTCGTACCCCGAATTGCGGGCATCCCGGAGCGCTTTCCGTCGGCCACTATCCATCCGCGCGACGAGTTCGTCGAAGTCGTAATCGAGGTTAAGTTCGAACCGACAATCCAGCAACGTCGGGCTGTATCCTCGCTTTGCCAGTGTTTTCCCGTATCGCATGTATCCAAGCTCCTTCGCTTTGATACCGTGTGAGATGACAGACCGGCCGCAGTTCTCCGATATTTGCTGGAACATGTGGTCCAGGCACCCGCTCTCGTTGCTTCCAATAACTGGGCCGCCAAAGCCCGGAGAGGTCGATATTAACTGCTTCAGCGGCACATTCTGGAAGGAAAGTTCCTCGAGATTCGAAGAGAGCCCCATCGGGAGCTGTTCGGTTGGAAGGAGGGACAGCAAATGCTCGTAGGGGATATCGAGTTCAGTGACGAAGTTCGGGAAGAGTCCAATCGGGTTCCCATCCTTGCGGACGACGACGTGTGCCGGGGTGTATCCGAGTCCCGCCTCAACCGCTAGCAGCCACTCATACCGGTGGAATGCACATCCGAGGTCGGACTGCTCGACCAGATTGTTCCACTGGTTCCGGTTTACCGTGGTAATGCTCTCGTGGAACGTCGATGTGAGTTCGGCCACGGCTACTGCCTCTCGATATATCCGAGGTCGGCAAGCCGCTTCTCGACAGTTTCGTCGTCGGTCCGGAGACGATCACGGGGCTCAACCGACGGGTACTGTCGCGGGTCAGTCGCGGTAACAAACGGGAGCGGGGACCCATCCATTCGCTCGTCCCACGGAACATCAAGCGTCGAAAGTACGGTCGGGGCAACATCGAACAGGTGTGCTCCGCTCCACGCAACAGTAGTATCGATGGTCGGCCCACGTGCGGCGATGAGTCCGTGGCGCTTGTGGATGTATGGTTCCGTCGGTTCCCCGAACTGCTTTCTATACAACTGTGCTGAAAGGTACTGGTCGAAATCGGCTGGGACAGTGATAATGTCGACTGCGTCTGCGGTGTGCGGTCCCTGGAAGTACTCTTCTCGGGGGGCCACATCCTCGAAAACCGGTTCACCACCGGGTGTCGTCACCGATTCGAGCGCGTCGATCAGTTTCCGACGGACTGCTTCGTAATCGCTTTCCGGAACAGTCCCTGCAGGTTCGCGTCCTTCAAGATTGATGCGGACGCCAAGTTCGACCGAGTCGCGCATGTACGCTCGCGATTCTTCGAAATCGACCTGTTCGGTACCAGATCGCTGTACGTCGTTCGGGATCACAGAGGCGACAACGTCCGTGAGCCCAAGTGCCTCCAGCAATCTCGTGACTCGCTGGATGGTCATCCCAAACGTTGCGGCGACACGCACGGCAGATCCGAGAACAGAGTATGCTCGACTCTGTTCGGATGCTTCGCCTTGGAGTTGTTGCTCGCGTAGCGCAACCCAGGTCGGCATTCCGGATTCGTTGACCGTCGTCTCAACGAATCCCTCGTCACGCAGTAATTCGTTGACACGGAACTCCCGGCCCTCGCAACGGCCGATACCGTGGTCGCTGACGACGATGACGGTAGCAGGATCACAGGCATCGAGCGTTTGGGCGATCTGCCGGTCAACCTCCCTGTACACGGCCCGCACGAGGTCGTCATCGCCAGGGGACTCGTGAAAGATAGTATCTGTCTGTTGAAACTGAAGGAAGCCAAAGTCGGGATCGAAGCTGTTGGCGAGATAGCGAAATGCCTCCCCGCGCATGCGGACGAACGACTGGCACTGATCAACCGCGTCGTCGTCGAGTTTCCCTTCAGAGTAAATCCGATAACCACCGATTGCATCACGAACATCATCGAGAATACCCTCCGGATGTGTTGCCGGGTTCTCATGTGCAGTGTATCCCGGGATGAGTGCGCCGTCGAACGGTCGTGGTGGCTCGGTTACTGGGACGTTGACGACGACACTCGTCAGTCCGTGCCGGTCGAGCAGTTCCCACACCCCACGCTCCGAAACGCTGGTTGCGTTGACCACGTCCCAGTCGTAGCCTTCAAACTCCAGAAATCCGAAGACACCGTGTTTGCCCGGGTTCATACCCGTATACAGTGATGGCCAGGCACTGGCCGTCCACGGGGGAATCTGGGATTTCAACGACCCCCCAGTTCCGTCAGTAAAAAATGCTCGGAGCGTCGGAAGGTCCCCGTCTTCGAACAGCGGCTCAACCACCGGAAGACAGGCGGCATCGATGCCGACAAGCAGTGTTCGAAGTGAGGACGAAGCGGGACCACTCATACGTCGTAGCTAAAGAGTGGATAGACCTTTGTTACATATCTGTTATCGGTAGACAGGGACTGCTGATCGAAGTAATGATACCTTCAGAAGAGAATGACATTCCTGTCGTAAGACGAATCTGTGGAGACATACAACAGTCGCGTGGTTCGTGTCCGGAACGAAGTCCTACTGGCCGTTGCTCGTGTTCGAACCGGCCTCCAGTGTGCCGGCTGACCGGACTCGGTCGGCGACTTCGTCCATTGTCTCGATAGTGATGTCGCCGGCATCGCGACGTTCGGCGAGGTAAGCGAGTATGCGACGGAGACGCACGACAGTGTACGCTCGGTGGAGATTATTAGGGTGGAGCCACACGTGAAAAAGTCCGTCTCGGCGGGCGGCCAGGTCGATACCACGCTTGGCTTGTCGGACCATGAGGTCACCGATAACCGGTGCCAATATATCTCTCAATTGCCCCTCGAAGGAGTAGAGAAACATCGATGCGGGAACGTTAACAAGCCCGTACCCGTCCATCGTCGGTTCGACGAGCAGTGATTCGTCATTCGGCCGGACGCCTCGAAGTAGTCGTCGTAGCCGCCGAGGCATGAACGAGTTGTCACGATTGATAGGCGACTGGCCGCGATAACACTGGAACCCATATTCGGCGAGCAGATCCCGATGGCCGACGACATTCCGCGGAAACACGAACGATTGCAGGTCAAGTCCGAAATTCTTGGCTGCGTCGAGACTCTCCTCGATTTCGGCCCGTGCTAGATTGCGTGATGTCGCTCGTTCGTCGAAGACGACGTGTGTAAACGAATGTGATCCGATTTCATGGTCGACCGATGCTGCTCTGACTGCCTCGATGAGTTCTTGTCCAAACCGGAGGTCCGGCCGAGATCTCCACTGTTTCCGTTCCCGGTCGAACCATCCAGATGGTGACGGGTGGTCGGCGTGTCGTCCGTCACACTCCTCCAGAAAGAGGTGTCCGACGATGGCCCACGTCGCGGGCACCTCAAACTCATCGAGCAAGGCAACGAGGCGAGACCATCCGGTTCGTCCCGCCTCAACACGGTTCGACGGTGGGGTATCAAAATCGTGGTGTCCCCACCCGAGTTCTGCGTCAATCGAAAGAACTACTGATCCCATAGCGACCACTCCATTAGGATCACGTCACCGAGGCCATTGTTTTGTAAGAGTAAAAGAGCTACATTCTTAGTTAGTAACAGTGTTTGACGACGGTACTACCAACTTCGGCTGTCATCAGTACCAACGAATCAGCACCGTTACAGATCGAGCTGGCAGCCGTCGAATCACGGTCATCGTTCACAGCTCGATGTTTTATTACGACGATTATTAAGACGACCTTATCTCTCTGTGACATACCAGTCACTCGATAGCTGCGTTGTAACAAAGACGCCTACTATCCGATCAAATAGACATAGCGTATTCCGACGATGGACGACGACTCCGACATTGAGGTGCTCCAGCTCGTAACTACGCGCCGGCCGTTCTTCGAGCAACAAGTCCAGGTGTTAGAAAGTCGCGGCATATCTTGCACTGTATTGCCGGTTCCTCAGTCGTCAGGAGACACACGCTCGGTGCTCGATTACGCTCGCTTTCATGGACAGGCACTCCACCGTACCGTCGCCGGTGATTTCGACGTCGTCCACGCTAATTACGGGTTAACGGCACCGATCGCCCTCACACAGCCATTGCGTCCTGTTGTCCTCACCCTCTGGGGATCGGACGTGCTTGGCCGCTACGGACGGGTGAGCGAAGTCTGCTCGTCGCTCTGTGATGCAGTCATCGTCATGACTGACGAGATGGCCGATCAGATCGATTGTGATGCACACGTTATCCCACATGGCATCGACACGGAACGCTTCACGGACGAGCCCGCTTCTTGGGCCAGGTCGAAAGTCGGTTGGAAACGGAACGCCAAACACGTCCTCTTTCCCTACGACCCATCTCGATCTGTAAAGGATTATCCCCGTGCCGAGTCCGTCGTCGACGTCGTTGACGACCGATTCGACGTACCAGTCGAACTCCACGCCGTGTACGGCGTCTCACACGAACGCGTGCCGATTTATATGAACGCCGCAGACGCGCTGTTACTTACCTCGAAGCGCGAAGGCTCGCCCAACACGGTCAAAGAGGCTCTCGCGTGCAATCTACCGGTCATCTCGACGGATGTCGGTGACGTATCCGACCTGCTAGCCGATATCGACAACTGCGCAGTCTGCCAGACCGACGGGGAACTTGTCAGAATGCTTCAACAGATCCTCGAGTCAGATGAGATGGTCGGAGGCCGTGATCGGGTCCAGGAGTTCAGTCTCAGGCACATGGGTCGAGAGCTTCGTGGCGTCTACGACGATGTCCTCAGCGACAGTTGAACAGACCACCGTTTGATAGGGATCGGCGTAACTGTGGACTGACAGACACAGACCAGGGTCAGCGCGATCCGGTGGTGACTTATAACGATCCGTATAGAGAGCGGTAGCAGTCGATAGCATCAGCTAAATATGTAATTTCTATTATATACACCGCCAGTGGCACGAATTACGAATGAATAACTAATTGCGTGACTGGCACATGCCCTGATAATGTATAAAGACAATGTTGTTGGTGTCGTCATACCAGCCTACAACGAAGAGGATCACATCTCGGACGTTGTTTCTACTGTTCCGTCTTTTGTTGATCGCGTGTACGTAATCGATGACCACTCAACTGACGACACGTGGGCCGAAATCCAGCGTGCGGCGAGCCACATCAAACAGCAGACGATATCGGGAAACAGCGAGGTCTACGATTCGAGGATCGTCACAATACAGCACGAAACGAACAGGGGCGTCGGTGGCGCGATCAAAACGGGATATCTCAAAGCGCTGGAGGACGATATCGACACTGTCGCCGTCATGGGCGGTGACGGCCAGATGGATCCCGCGCTACTCAAAGGTATCATCGACCCGGTCGTCGAGGGATACGCAGACTACGCTAAGGGAAACAGATTCCTGCGGCAAGAGACACGTCGCAATGTCCCACCCTTTCGGACTTTCGGCAACCTGCTACTGTCCGGCCTGAGTAAGATCGCCAGCGGGTACTGGGCCATCGGCGATTCACAGAACGGGTACTCGGCAATCTCGAAAGAAGCCCTCGAAACCGTCGATATCGAGGAAATGTACGAGTTCTACGGCTACTGCAATGACCTCCTGGTCAAACTCAACGTCGCCAACATGGTGGTTGCCGACGTGCCGACACCGATTCGATATGAAGACGAAACCAGTAGTATCAATTATCGTACCTACGTTCCACGCGTCTCCCGACTGCTTTTCGAGAACTTCGTATGGCGGTTAAAAGAAAAGTACTTAATCAAGGATTTCAACCCGATCGTTCTCCTGTACTCGCTCGGTATGGTCGGGGGAATCACGTCGGTCGTTTACATCATTAATACACTACGGTCCGCAGACGTTGACAACGCCACCGCACAGACACTGACGAACTTCCTGATCAGCACCTTGCTGATCGTACAGGGGATGATGAAAGACAAAGCTGAAAACGACCACCTCGCCAAGCGAATAGAAAAGCGGTCTGGCCCCCTCTCACTCACTGGATCGACGGACCCAAGCGGGGACGACGATTTCCAAGGGATCACGAGCAATCAAGGCAAGTGACCATTTCCGAAACCCGAATCGTCGATGTCTTACGCATCGTCCACGCTCCGTTGCCGTTGGCCCTGCTGTCTCCGTTCTCATACTGTCGGACGGAAGTTCGTGAAGAACGTCGCGAGTTCGGGGTCGGGAATCTCGTAACACAGTGACAGCCGGCAGTATGTCGGTTGACACTACTTCGGCGACGTACTCACTTCGTTGCGCGCGGCTGCCAGAGTTCGAATCCGGAGCTGTTGCTCGTCAGCGCTCACTGTCGTTCGCGTAGAACTCACGAGCGCTGAGGGATTTGAACCCCCGGCAACGTGGTCCGAAGCCACGTACTCTGTCCAGGCTGAGCTAAGCGCCCTGTGTTGGTTGCTATGCATGGTCCCCGATTTAAACCCCGCGATTCATCTGGCGTTGGTCGTGTCAAGACGTACCATTTTCCAGTCCGGTTCCAGAAAGGGAATAAGTTATGCTGATAAAGAAACGAGTGCGCAGCCGTATTGCAGGTCACCGGATAATCGATAGGGAGAACTGATGTACGAACTGGGGGAGCAACTCGACGGACGAACGGTCGCACCGGGGACGAACATCCTCGTTACTGGACCGCCGTTGACCGGTAAGCGGCGGTTGGCCAGCAACATCCTTCGTCACGGGATGGACACCGACGAGGGGGCAATCGTCATCACGACACGGGACAGTGCCGACAGGATTCTCGCGCAGTTCGACATCGAGAACCCAACCGACGAACAGCCACTCGGAATCGTCGACTGTGTGACCGAACACATCGGACGCTCGACGACAGACACACTGACGGTAAAATACGCAACCTCGCCGGTCGATATCTCCGGAATCGGGATCGGGTTCTCGAATTTCATCGAGTACTTCTACGGGGAACTGGGGCACGAGCGCAATCGCGTCATGGTCGACTCACTGTCGACGCTCCTGGTGTATTCGACGCTCCAGACGGTCTTCGAGTTCATGCACGCGATTACGAGTCGCGTCGATGATGTCGACGCTATCGGCGTCCACGTGATCGAATCCACCGCTCACGACGAGGCGACGCTGCACACGATCCAGCAACTGTTCGATGGAACAGTCGAATTCGACGAATCGGGGATCACTGCCGTTGACTTGCCGGAAAGCAGCCGGTGAACGAGACGACACTACACTTTTGCGAGTGCCACTGATAGGAGCCGATATGCCAGTCGAATCCGACGACGAACTCCGTGAGATTCTCAACTACGACGCGATTGCGGTCGTCGGGTGTTCGACGACCGCCGGGAAGGACGCCCACGAGATTCCTGCGTACCTGCAGCGTCAGGGCTACGAGATTAATCCGGTCAACCCCTTCGCAGACGAGGTGCTGGGGGAGACAGCATACGATTCGGTGACCGATGTGGACGGCGAAATCGATATCGTCGATGTGTTCCGCCCCAGTGAAGAGGTGGCTGGAATCGTCGACGAACTGCTCGAACGCGACGACGTGAACGTGCTCTGGACCCAGCTCGGGATCCGCGACGACGAGGCGGCCCAGCGGGCCGAAGACGCCGGACTGCAAGTCGTACAGGACAGGTGTCTCAAGGTCGAGCACAGCCGATTACTGTAACAGCGCGGCCGAACCAGCGGATCGTCTTGGCCGAAAGCCGCGTGCCCGCGTTTATACAAGAGTCAGTTGTCGGCCGGACTGTCCGCACCATCTGTCCCGTCGTCAGAATCGCTTGACTCGTCATCTGAGGCAGTGTCCTCGGCGTCGTCGATCAGATTGTTCCCTTCGGCGTCCTCGATAACAGCGTCGGTGACGACGTTATCGACATCGAGGTCGTGTTCTTCAGCGAGGGCTTCTAGCAGCGTGCGCTGCTCTTCGAGTTCGCGTTCCAGTTGCTCAACGCGCTCGCCCGTCTCTTCGACAGTCCCCTTGAGGTCTTGCAATTGTTCGAGCATCTGGTTGATCCGCTTGTACATCTTCTCGGCCAGGTCGGCCAACTTCTGAACTCTCTTCGCCGTGCTTCCGAGTCCCATGCCAGGTGGCTAGAGACTCTCCTTTGTGGCCCTTTCGGCTCACCGCGAATCGACAGTATAAGACCGCAGGCAATCAGAGAATGTGCTATGGAGCAGTTGCGGCTCGCGCCGACCGTCGGAATCGTCGCCTCGCTGGCCGTCATCGCAGTTCTGGCCGCGCCGTACGCGCTGGTCGAAGGCGGCAGTGGTGTCAGCACCTACTTCGCTGCCGGGAGCATCAACCCACTCGTCGTGGGCCTGTTCGCCGCGGTCACGGTCATCGTCTTCGCCGCCGGTCGCGAGGGACGGTCGTCACCGGACCTCGTTGCGGGGGCCGCCCTCGTGCTCGGCGTTTTCATGACGGTGATCGCTGGCGTCTGGGCGCTGACCGTCCCCCAGAGCGTCGTGACACAGCTCTCGACGGCGGCGATACTGCAGTACCACCGCGGTGCCCTCGTGGCTACCACGCTGCCGGTCCCGATCATCTCGATCTGGTACGCCCGCATCCTCCGGATTCTGTGAGAGGAACTGTGGTAATACTGCCGGCTGTCCGTCCGTGAAGCATGTTGCGAGTCCGGGGTCACAAATCTCGTGACACAGCGACAACAGTCCTTACGAGGCGTACGGCAGTGCCGTCCCCCGCTTCCGAAAGGCCCATAAGTAACGGCGGCGGATCTTCGAACGGACTAGGTCGGGGGGTTAGGCCCCCCTCCTCCGCCCGCAGTACGGTCTTGAGCGGGGACCGAACCCGGAGGCGTCCGGTATGCCGGACGCGGACCCCGTGAGCCAACGTCGAAGCCTCGTCCAGCGGGGACAGCGGTCCACACGGCTGCGCCTGCAGGGGCGTTCGTCTGTGGTTAGACGAAGGCATTCCGCCAGGCACGGAAGTGAGCAGCGGACCTTCGTACACCTGTCGCTCGTCGGATCGCGGGGTGGAGGAGGCAAACGGGACTACCCGCGTCCGAACGCTGGGCAATCCCGCCGTCCACTCTATTCATATCCAACCATCTTTTTTCACGGGGGCATCGGCGCGAGCCAGGCTCGCGCCTCAACCCCCGTCAAAAAACATGGATGAAAAAAGGCCGACGGCTCGACCACTGGTCTCGCCGTCGGTGAACCGCGCTCGCTTCGCTCGCGCGGATGCTGGTGCTCTGTGCGTTCCCTGTACTGACCGGTAGTACGTTCGCGCGAACGAGCGGTCCGAAGGACCCGGTAGTTCGCGCGATTCACCGGACGAGCGAAGCGAGTCCGGTCTTTTTCACCCATGTTTTTGCGCGAGCGGTACCCGCAGCGAGCACCGCGAGCGAGGACACCCGACGCGCAAAAAGATGGTATCTCAGTCGTCGGTAGCGGTCGGTTCGACGAGTTCCTCGACGTTTCCGAGTTCCAGCCCGCCGCCGACGGTGCGGTTCGGGTAGGGGATGTTGATGTCCTCGGCGTCGAAGCGTTGCTTGACCGCCGTGACGTACTCGCCGCGGGTCTTTACGAAGTCAGCGCGAGAGGGGTTCGAAATCCAGATTCGTGACTGGAGGCCGACTGACGAGTCGCCGAGTTCGACGAGGCGAACCGACGGGGCGGGATCGTCGAGAATCTCCTCGTGGTTGTCTGCTTCTTCGAGGATGATTTCTGTGGCCGTGTCGATGTCGTCGTCGTACCCGATACCGAAGACGAACTTCAGGCGCAGCTGGTCTTTGGCGACCGGGTTCTTGATGACGTCGTCGGTCAACTGGGAGTTCGGGACCGTCAGTAGTTCGTTGTCGAAAGTCCGAACCCGGGAAACGCGCAGGGAAATGTCTTCGACGACGCCGGCGTTGCCGTCCCACTCGATCCAGTCGCCGACGCGGAAGGGTCGATCAGTGAAGATAAACACACCGGCGACGAAGTTCTCTAATACGTCCTGCATCGCGAGGCCGATGGCGAGCGTGGCGGCGGCAGCAATCGTCGCGAGCGACTGGAGGAAGTCACCGTACTGGGCAACACCGAACGCGACAGCAATACCGACGAAGACGATCACGATACTAACCAGCTTCTTCAGCGGCTTGCGGGCGTGTTCGTCGAGGTTCCGCGAGCGGAGTGTCCGGTCGACCAGCGGGACGATAACGACCCTGCCGAGGAGATAGATCAGGACGAACGTAAACAGGAACGTCAGCGCCGCACCGATAGACTGGGCGTACGGGACGCCGAGGCCCTGGAGGAGTTCAGCAAGCGGTGTCAGATCGCCCTGCACCATCACTCGAACACCGCCGTGTGCCCTCGTGTCTCGACGAGAGTAGTCCCTGCGAGGTCAGCGAGCCGTCCGGCCTCGTCGTCCGTTGTCGTGCCACCGAGCGCCGACCGGAGGAACTTCACTTTGACGAAATCACGGTCGTCGAGTTGCTTCGAGAGTTCGTCGGCGACGGGTTCGACCCCGTTCTTGCCGACCCGGAGTGTCGCATCGAGGTTGTGTATCCGCTGACGGCGATTGTCGTTGCTCATGTAGTACGCCAGTGTTCTTTCTGAATACTTAAACGCTTATCCAACACGAAAAGGGAGCAGCGCGACCCGTTCCCGGTCATTCGTACGGATATCGTGCCTGCGTGGCACAGTCACAGGTAACGACGACGTGACCGTCCTGTAATCGGACGCGGGCGTTCACGCCGGGCCGGAGGTAGGCATCGCACTCGTCGCAGGTGAATCGCTTGAATCGCCGCGGGAGTCCGAGACGATTTCGCTCGGCGACGCGACGGGCGCGCCTGACGTACGCTCTGGCGCGTTCGTCGTGGCCCGCACCGGCCGCCTCACGGGCGAGGTCGTGGAGGCGCTGGATACGCTCGCGAGCGATCTCTGTTTCCCCGGCAGTCATTACAGAACGCTCCGGTCAGCCGACGGGAATACGTTTCGCCTCGGATCCGACAGTCTTAGGATGGCCACTGTCGGACAGCGTTCTGTGCGCGCGCTGAGCTACTTGGAGATCGCAGGGCTACTGGACCGGAGCGGGATCGGCACATCGGTCAAACACCAGCGAGCGGCGCTTGACCCGACCGACATCGAAGTCGTCACCTCGCCCTGGAATGGCGACCATCCGGTCAGTGCGGTCCGGTCGAAGCTAGCGGGAGGCCGGTTTTTCGAGGACGTGGATCTGATCCACTGCAATATGATCGGACCGGGAACTATCGCGACGGTTCACCACGCGAAGCGAACCGATACGCCCGTTATCCTCCACACGCACGTCACGCGAGAAGACTTCAGAGATAGTTTTCGGGGTGCTAACGTCGTCGCCCCGGCACTCGGAAAGTATCTCAGGTGGTTCTACTCGCAGGCAGATCTCGTGCTCTGCCCCAGCGAGTACACCAAGGGGGTGCTGGAATCGTATCCCATCGACGCACCGATCCGACCGATCACCAACGGAATCGATCTCGACAGACTCGCGGGCTACGAGCGGTTCCGGGAGGAGTACCGCGAGAAGTACGATATCGACGGGCTGAGCGTGTTCGCCGTCGGAAACGTCTTCGAGCGCAAGGGGCTGTCGACGTTCTGCCAGGTCGCCCAGCAGACACCGCACGATTTCACCTGGTTTGGCACCTACGAGACGGGACCGAGTGCATCCGCGACGGTCAGGAAGTGGACCACCGACCCGCCGGACAACGTCACCTTCAGTGGCTGGGTCGACGACATCCGTGGCGCGTATGCGGCCGGCGACGTATTCATGTTCCCGGCCAGAGTCGAAAACCAGGGAATCGTCGTGCTGGAAGCGATGGCCTGTGGAACGGCCTGTGTCATTTCGGACATTCCGCCCTTTCGGGAGTACTACGAGGACGGCCACGACTGTCTGATCTGTGGCTCCGAACAGGAGTTCGTCGACGCACTGGAACGCCTCGAAGCCGACCCCGACCTCCGCCAGCGCCTCGGCGAAAACGGGAAAGCGACGGCCCGCGAACACGGACTGGACCGCGTCGGCGAGCAACTGTCCGACATCTACCGAGGGCTCGTCGGGGGCGAGGATCCTCTAGCTATCGGAGCCAGATAGCAACGGTTTAACCCGAGGTGGCTCAATCGCCGCCGATGGCACTGCCCCGGGTCGCTGCGTTTACAGACACCTACCTGCCGACGGTCAACGGCGTCACCTACACCGTCAAGACCTGGCGAGAGCAGTGGGCACAGCGGGACGCCCGGATGGATGTCGTCTATCCCCGTAGCGACCACCGGGCGACGGCCGGTGAACACCCCGTCACGAGTCTCCCGTTCCCGTTTTACGACGGCTTTCGTGTCGGCGTGCCGAGGATCCCGTCGGCTATCAGCACGGTCGATATCGTCCACGCCCACACACCGTTCAGTCTCGGTCTCGCCGCGAAGCGATTCGCACGCAAGCGCGACGCCCCGCTCGTCGCGTCGTATCACACGCCGACAAGCGAGTACGCCAGTTACCTCTCAGTTAACGGATCTATCGAGGACCTGATCGGCGACACGGCCACCCGTTACGAACGGTGGTTCCTGGACCACGTCGACATGGTGATCACTCCCAGCGAGCAGACGGCCACACACCTCGAATCGGCCGTCGGCGTCGAGACACCAGTCGAAGTGCTCCCGAACGGGGTCGATACGGACTTCTTTGCGCCGACGGAGACAGCGGCGTTTCGCGAACGCTATGACCTGCCGGACGGACCACTGGTGGGATACACCGGCCGCCACGGCTACGAGAAGAACCTCGACAATATCATCAGGGCCGCCGATGGACTGGACGTAACCCTCGTGTTCGGTGGCGACGGACCGGCGAGAGACGACCTGGCACGCTTAGCCGAGGAAGCCGATGTCGATGTCCGATTCCTTGGTTTCGTCGACCGGTCGGAACTCCCGGCGCTGTATGCCACCCTCGACGTGTTCGCGTTTCCAAGTCCCGTCGAGACCCAGGGCCTCGTTGCACTGGAGGCAAACGCCTGTGGCACGCCTGTTGTCGGTGTCGACGCCGGTGCGCTCAGCAACACTATCGACGACGGTGAGCGGGGATACACCT
Organism: Halobacteriales archaeon QS_4_62_28; assembly: GCA_003021685.1. Classification (GTDB taxonomy): domain Archaea; phylum Halobacteriota; class Halobacteria; order Halobacteriales; family Haloarculaceae; genus Halomicrobium. The sequence continues at coordinate 26,265 of PXRO01000033.1, read as the reverse complement.
ATCCGCCCGGTGACATCGACGCCTTTCGCGAGCGAATCCAGCACACCCTCGAAGAGTACGAGACGCTCCGGGCGACCTGCCTGGCCCGCCGCGACCGGATCAGCGTCGAGCACTCGGTCGACAGGCTCGCAGACATCTACGCGCAGGTGTCGTGTACCGGTGGACGTACGCAATGATACATTCAGCCCGGGGACCGTGATGGCTGAGAAGTATCAAACGGTACGTCCACTGATATAGTCGCCACAAACGTTTCCCAACCACCCGGCCAAAAGAGTCGTATGAGCGAGACAGTCCAGCTGCTCGTTATCGGCGCACATCCCGACGACTGCTCGATCAAGGCCGGTGGTATCGCGGCCAGATACGTCGACGCGGGCCACGACGTGACCTTCCTGTCGGTGACCGACGGGAGCGCCGGCCACCACGAGATGGGCCGGACGGAACTCGCCCAGCGTCGCAAGCGCGAAACCGAGGCCGTCGCCGAGACGCTCGGTGTCGACTACGACGTGGCCGATATCAAGGACGGCCTGCTCGAACCGACGCTGGAAAACCGGAAGCGCCTCATCCGCTACATCCGAAACGTCGATCCCGACCTGGTTCTGGGCCCCCGGCCCAACGACTACCATCCTGACCACCGCTATACGGCACAGTTGCTTCGTGATGCCGCCTACTCGCTGATCGTTCCGAACATCTGTCCGAACACGCCAGCACTGTCAACGAACCCGGTGATCGGATACGTCGCCGACAACTTCCGGACACCCAACCCCTTCGACCCCGACGTGGTGCTCGACGTGACTGACGTGGAAGACGAAAAGATCGACGCCCTGGACTGCCACGGGTCTCAGATGTACGAGTGGCTCCCCTACACCTTCGGCGAACTCGATGCCGTGCCCGACGACGAAGCAAAGCGCCGCGAATGGCTGGCAGACGAGGGGCTTGGCCACCTGGCGGCACACACCGAGATGAACGTCGCCGACCGCTTCCGGGCAGAACTGGAAGAACGATACGGCGACGAGGCAGGCGAGGCCGTCGACCACGCCGAGGCCGTCGAAATCTCCGAGTACGGTGCACCGCTGACCGACGAACGACGAGAAGCGCTGTTCTTTTTCTAGTTTCTTCCTGCGCGACGCTCCCGGTCCCGCAACGCATCGATCCGAACATCGACCGGTGGATGCGACGAGGGGAGAACGGTTGCGCTGATCGACTGCCACCAGCGCTGGTAGCGCGCGAGGAGTCCGTCACCGTCGACACCGTCCTCGTCGTCGTGGATCGAGTAGGGTAACACACAGAGTTCCCTCACGCCGGTTTCGGCAGTCCGGAGGTCTGCCGTCGGGCGCTCGTGACCGGACAGCGACTCCAGGGCGCTCGCCAGTGCAGCCGGCGAACCGTGGATCGCAACGGCACCGCTGTCGGCACGGAACTCACGGATCCGTGAGAGCGCACGGTAGCAGGCCGTACTCGTCAGGAAAAGCAGCGAAGCAACTGTGAGGACGAACGGCGAGAGCAAGATCGCCGCGATGTGGAACTGGGCGCTGCTGAACACCGTCTCCTCGTCGGCGGGTGGTTCGACCGGGAACAGCGCGGTGACGACTTTCGACCGGCGGAGAAACCGGATAGTGCGTTCGATGACACGGGCCGTAAGCGTCGGGAGGAATCCCGCGGCAGTCATCACGAACGCGTCACCGTTCTTCAGGTGGGCGAGTTCGTGGGCGAGCACTGCATCGAGTTGCTCGTCGTCGAGACGCTCGACCAGTGCTGTCGTTACTACCAGCGTCTGCTCGCCCGGTCGACCGGCGACGAAACTGTTGGGCGTCGGCGACTCGACGACACGCACGGACGGAAGCGACACGGTCGAGAGGTGGGCAAGCCCGGTCAGGCGGTCCCGGACGTGGCGTCTGACGTGCTCGCTCGCGTTGTCGGTGCCGGTCGCCTGCTGGCTGGAGTGGTCGTTGCCCCCAGTCAGGAACGATCTGATGAACGCCCAGTTCAACTCGACGGGTTCGGTCGCGGCACTGTCGAGGCTCTGTCGGTAGCCAAACACCGACTGGAGCGACAGCGTCAGCACTGTGCCAGCGACGAGTACCGGGAGCGAGGGGAACGCCTGAAGGGTGAGCGAACCGACGATGAGTTCGAGCGGGGTCATACCAGTCAGAGACTCGACGATGAAGCCTCCCATCATCACGAACACGAGGCCGACCCCGAGGTGTGCCAGCCAGTAGGCGGCAGCGACCAGCACTGCGTCGAACGCGACGAGGACGGCGAGTATCGCAACGAGGCGAACCCACATGCTCGAGGGCTGTCTGGCCGACATATTTCAACGTACTTTCCCAGAGAACGAAAAACCATCGGTCAGGCCAGCGCGCTGCCGGCTCGGACGAGCGTCTCTTCGCCGAATGCCGGGCCGACGAGCTGGAGGCCAACGGGCAGTCCGTCGTCCGTTTTACCGGCCGGCACCGAGATGGCCGGCAGGTTCGCGAGGTTGACCGGCGTGGTGTTGGCGTCGGCGAGATACATCTGGAGGGGGTCGTCGAGGCTCTCGCCCATCTCCATCGGTGGGACGGGCATCGTCGGCGAGGCCAGTACGTCGGCCTCGTCGAGGGCCTCGTCGAAGTCCTGCTTGACCCAGGCACGGGCGTCCTGGGCTTTCCTGTAGTACTTGTCGTGATACCCCGCCGAGAGCGCGTAGGTGCCGAGCAGAATCCGGCGCTTGACCTCCTCGCCAAAGCCCTTCTCGCGGGCGTTGGCGAAGCTCTCGTTCCAGTTGCCTTCGTGGCCGCCGCTCTGCCCGTAGCGAACGCCGTCGAAACGGGCCAGATTCGAGGAGGCTTCGGACATCGCGATAACGTAGTACGCCTCGACGGCGTGTTCGAGGCTCGGCAGCGTGACCTCGTGATAGTTCGCGCCCTGTGCTTCGAGGTCGTCGATGGCGTCCCAGAACGTCTCGACGACAGCCTCGTCGGCTCCTTCGATCAGTTCTGTGGGGACGCCGATGGAGAGCCCCTCGACATCGCCGTCGGCGGCGTCGGCCAGGCCGTCGACCGCGCCCTCGTTGTCACGGGTCGTCGCGTCGTGTTCGTCCGGTCCGGCGATCACGTCCAGTAGTTCGGCGGCCGCCTCGACAGTCGGCGCAATCGGTCCGATCTGTTCGAGGCTGTTAGCGTAGGCGACGAGGCCGTACCGTGAGACCAATCCGTAGGTCGGCTTGATCCCGACGACGCCACAGAAGGCGGCGGGACAGCGGATCGAACCGCCGGTGTCTGTGCCAAGCGCCATGTCAGCGTCGCCAGCCGCGACGACGGCCGCAGAGCCACCCGAGGAGCCGCCGGGAACGTGGCCCGGTGCGGCGGGGTTTTCGGTCGGACCGTGGGCCGACGTTTCGGTCGTGGTGCCCATCCCGAACTCGTCCATGTTGGTCTTGCCGGGGATGGTCGCGCCGGCGTCGGTCAGTCGCTCGACGACCGTCGCGTCGTAGGGCGGCGCGTACTCAGCGAGCATCGCCGACCCACACGTCGTCGGGACGCCCTCTGTCGAGATGTTGTCCTTGACAGCGACAGTACGGCCCGCCAGGGGGCCGGCGTCGTCGCCCTCGATTCGCTCGGCCGTGACGTAGCCGTTGTACTCCGTGCTCATCTCAGGATACCTTCGGTCCCTTGAAGTGCCCGTCCTCGCTGTCCGGCGCGTTTTGGAGGGCTTCTTCCTGGCTCAGGCACTCGTGGGTCTCGTCCGGGCGCATGACGTTCGCCAGTTCTTCCTCGCGATCAGTCTCGGGCACCTCGTCCAGCGCATCGAAATAGGAGAGGATGTCGGCGAACTGCTCGGTGAACTGATCGACCTCGTCGTCGTCGAGGTCGACGCGGGCGAGGTCCGCGACCTGTCGGACTTCGTCCGGATCGACGACGGATTCGCTCATATACCTCCGGAGCGCCGGCCCGGCGGTAAGGGTTTCGATACCTCACAGTCACCATAGCGGCCACCGGTCGATAGGGGTCGTCACGGATCCATCGCTTCACTGACGGAGCAACACGGCGAGGAATAAATGTGTCGGTTACCTCCGGGTAATCGGAAGTTCAGGTAGCGAGTCGAAAACATCCTTTTGGGATTCTGAAATCGAATCTTCGTGGTAAGGCAAAAGTTTTAAGTCGCCACGGATACAACAGATGAATCGCTAGAAGGTTTTTCGGGTACGCACCCGGCTGTCCCCCCAAACAAATGACCGATACCACCATCAGGCGATATACGGACGAGCGCGAGTACACGGAGGAGACCGAGGACGACGAAGAGGAGGTCGTCTGTCCAGAGTGTGGCGGCGACCTCGTCTCGGATGGCGAGCGTGGCGAGACGGTCTGTGAGGAGTGTGGACTCGTCGTCGAAGAGGACGAAATCGACCCCGGCCCCGAGTGGCGAGCGTTCGACGCCAAAGAGAAAGACGAGAAGTCCCGCGTCGGTGCGCCGACGACCAACATGATGCACGACAAGGGGCTCTCCACGAACATCGGCTGGCAGGACAAGGACGCCTACGGCAACTCCCTGTCTTCGCGCCAGCGTGAAAAGATGCAGCGGCTGCGAACCTGGAACGAGCGGTTCCGCACCCGCGACTCCAAGGAGCGTAACCTCAAGCAGGCACTCGGCGAAATCGACCGCATGGCAAGTGCGCTCGGTCTCCCCGAGAACGTCCGCGAGACGGCAAGCGTCATCTACCGGCGTGCGCTCGACGAGGACCTCCTGCCCGGACGTTCCATCGAGGGCGTCGCGACATCCTCGCTGTACGCCGCCGCCCGACAGGCAGGCACGCCCCGCTCGCTCGACGAGATCAGTGCGGTTTCTCGCGTCGAAAAAGACGAGATCGCACGCACCTACCGCTACGTCGTCCGGGAACTCGGCCTGGAGATCCAGCCTGCCGACCCCGAGAGCTACGTGCCTCGCTTCGTCTCGGACCTGGAACTCCCCGAAGAGGTCGAGCGCCGCGCCCGTCAGCTCCTCCAGAACGCCAAAGAGCAGGGCGTCCACTCCGGCAAGTCCCCCGTCGGACTCGCGGCCGCGTCGGTGTATGCCGCCTCGCTCCTGACCAACCAGAAAGTCACCCAGAGCGAGGTCAGCGAAGTCGCGAACATCTCGGAAGTGACGATCCGGAACCGCTACCACGAACTGCTGGAAGCCGAAGAAGAGATCCAGCAGCTATAGACCCCAAACCCAAACCCCATGCCGCCCTGAACGGCCGGTATGGAAACGACCCGTCATTTTACCGCGACCACATACGTCGTCGAGAGCGGTGCCGTTGCACTCCACGAACACGATGGACTGGGACTGTGGCTCCCGCCCGGAGGCCACATCGACCGCGACGAACTCCCCCACGAGGCGGCCCTGCGGGAAGTCCGCGAGGAACTCGGCCTGGCCGTCGAGTTAGTCGCCGAGACCGACGATATCGGTAGCGACACCGTCGACCCACTGCCAAAGCCCCAGCACTTCCATCTCGCGGATGTCAACATCACCGCCCGGGGCGTTGGCCACCAGCACGTCGACATGGTCTTCTACGCCAGGGCACCCCACAGGGAGATCGCGCCGGCAGAGGGCGAGCAACCCGCCGACGCCTGGGAGTGGATCACTGCCGAGGAACTGCAGGCCAACGGTGACCGCTTCGACGAGGACGTGATCGATATCGGTCTGCGGGCGATTCAGACGGTCACGCTACCCGGTACGTGACGATAGCAACGACTCGACGTACTTCGTGACGTGGTCGTCCATCCGGCGCTTGAAGCCGTTCTGACGGGCCAGACGGTCGAGTTCGCGGGCCGCGTACGTGCCATACTGGACGGCCTTCTTGTCGCGAGCGGCGATGTCGTCGGGGAGCCACTCGCTGGCGGCCTGCCGGAGTGCCCACTTGCGGTGGTCCTCGCCACGAACTAACTGGTCGCCAGTGAGACCGAGTGCCGCCCGAATCACGCGGTCGTCGAGCAGTGGCGCGACCGGTTCGACGCCAGCGGCCTGTAATGTAAGCACGTCCCGTTCGAGTTGGTCGGGAAGCGTGGCGATCACTTCCCGCTGTGCGGCCCGGACGGTGTCGGCCTCGATACGGTGGTCGTCGGGGGCGCTGGCGACTTTCGCGTAACCGCCGAACAGTTCGTCGGCCCCCTGTCCGACGAGCAGGCGGTCGAAGCCGTCGGCGGCGGCGCGCTCGGCAGTCAGAAAGAGCGGGAGAGCGATCTGTACGTCCATCGCGTTCGTTCGACCCGTGGCTCGCGAAATCTCCGGGACAGCCCGTTCGAGGTCCGCGTGGGTGAACTCGACGACGGTCACTGTGCGGTCGAGCGCGGCGGCCGCCGAACGGGCCGCCTCGATGTCGTGGCTCCCCTCGAACCCGGTGACGTATAGCGGGGCATCCAGACGAGCGGCGAGCAGTGCCGAGTCGACGCCCCCGGAGAAGGCGACGGCAGTGTCGTCACTGCTCACGTCGGCAGTCGCGGCCTCGATGGCCCCACGGGCGGCAGCGACCGCATCGGTGTCGTCGCCGGTCGGCGCGACATCGGGGAGTGCCCAGTAGTGCTCGTCTCCGGCGACCGTCTGGCAGTGGCCAGCAGGGAGCGAGACGGGATCGGTCAGTGACGAGCGGTCGAAGGCCCACGCGCCGTCGGCCGTCGGGTCGGCGGCATCGCGCTCGACGAACAGCGGGACGCGACCGAGGACGTCCCTGACGAGCGCCGGTCCGTCAGTCACCTCGCCAGCATCGTCCAGACGGCCGGCGAACCCGCGCGTCCCCGGCAGTGGATCGCCAGTCCGGATGGCACGCCGGACGACGCGCTTTGCAGTCCCGTGGATCATCGAATCAACTGTGAAAACCGGTTCTTGACGCGGCGTTTCGCGCCGCCGGCGGCCTGCCGGAAGCTAATATGCCAGGGCGTGCGCTTGCCCTCCACTGCCGTTCGTCCCTTCCGGATAGCATCGAGGATGGCGTCGAGGCTCCGGTCGTCGGTGTCGACGTGGGTCACCGCCTGGCCGACCATCTCGCTGATGTGGGCGTCGCTGCCGGCCGTCATCGGGAGGCCGTGGCGACGGGCGTACTGGTGGGCCTGGTGGTTCGACCAGCCAGTCAGCAGTCGGGAGTTGTACACCTCGATGGCGTCGGCCTCACTCAGCTCGTCTTTCGAGATGTCGGCGAGAACGCCGCTCCGGGATTCCTGGAAGGGGTGGGGGACGACGGCGACGCCGCCCTGATCGCGGATACGGTCGAGTGTTTCCTGAAAGGAAAGTCCGGCGGGAATGATCTCCGTGATCCCGAGACCGAGGACGTGGCCCGCTTCGCTGGTAATCTCGACGCCGGGAATACCGACGAGACCGTACTCCGGTGCGAGTCGAGCGGCCTCGAGGCTGGCATCGAGTCCGTCGTGGTCGGTGACTGCAAGTGCATCCAGCCCGACAGCCCCGGCCTGTTGGAGCAGGAGTTCAATCGGGTCGCGGCCGTCGTACGACAACTCGGAGTGCGTGTGAAGCTCGACCGTTAGCACGGCCAGTAGTTCTGGACCAGTCGGCAAAAACGCCTCGGTCCGGGCCGAGCGTGGCGTGTGAGTGGCAAACAGTCACCGCGGCAAACGTCGCGGTACTTCGTTCCCAGCGGTTCGTCGATGTACAGCCGGCAGTATGAGCACAGACCGGCGAGTCGAAATACACACGGTGCCGGCATCGATGTTTCTTCTGACCGGCTTACCGTCAAACAAGGCTGGTCCTACCACGAACGGGTCTAGGTACAACCAGAAGTATTCTGCCTCGAACTGAACTGCTGCATTTTCACATCCAGTAGAGAAAAATAACCGGAATATACTTAACATGGAGTGAGGTGACAGTGCACGTGCCGTCATCCCCTGTGGAAACAGATCGACTCGGAAATACCTCGAACTGCACAGCGGTTGACGGACGCGTTGCCAAGCAGCGGCACCGCGACCACGACAGGAGCACGGAACCGCGGATACCAACCGATTGGCCACAGCGGTTACCGAGTACGTGGTGAGACAACCGGCAATATGAGAGCCACGCGGCACTCGTACGCCCTTCCCCGAACAGACCCCCATACCGGCACCGGGGCCGACCCCAACCCGGTGTCGTCTTCTGTGTGAATCATCGCCGAGGACACCTTCAGCGAAAGCAGCCGCGAGCGGAAGTTGGACGACCCACTCGTTCCGGGAGCACCGATTCGGTCGATCATGTCTCGTTTCGACGTTGGAAGGACTCCCTTATAGCCCGGGTAGGGGACTCCCACGGGATCACAATACATTCGAATATGCGGAGAAGCGCCATCCCGGCTCCCTGTTCTCCGGATCGAGCGTGCATGGAAAGCGATTTAGCCGGCGGGAAGCGACGGAGACGTAATGAGCCTCTCCGGCGCTGACCACGATATCGTGGTCGAGGAACTCGGCCGGGAACCGACCCGGGCCGAGTCGGCCCTCTTCGAGAACCTCTGGAGCGAGCACTGTGCGTACCGATCATCGCGCCCACTCCTGGGAGCCTTCGATTCCGAGGGCGATCAGGTCGTCGTCGGTCCCGGCGACGATGCCGCTGTCGTTGCTCTCCCGACCGAGGACGGCGAGACCTACATCACGATGGGTATCGAGAGCCACAATCACCCCTCTTATGTCGACCCGTTCGACGGCGCGGCAACCGGCGTTGGCGGTATCGTTCGAGACACGCTGTCGATGGGTGCCTACCCCATCGCGCTCGCCGACTCGCTGTACTTCGGCGACTTCAGCGACGAACACGCCCGCTATCTCTTCGAGGGCGTCGTCGAGGGGATCAGTCACTACGGCAACTGTATCGGCGTGCCGACGGTCGCTGGCAGCGTCGCCTTCCACGACGACTACGAGGGCAACCCGCTGGTTAACGTCTCCTGTCTCGGTCTGATCGACGACCCCGACCGACTGATCACCGCCGAGGCCCAGCAGGCGGGCAACAAACTCGTGCTGGTGGGTAACTCGACAGGACGGGACGGCCTCGGTGGCGCTTCCTTCGCCAGCGAGGACCTCGCAGAGGACGCGGAAACCGAGGACCGTCCCGCCGTGCAGGTGGGCGACCCATACACCGAGAAACTACTGATCGAGGCCAACGAGCAGCTGATCGATGAGGGACTGATCGAGTCGGCGCGGGACCTCGGGGCAGCCGGCCTCGGCGGTGCGAGTTCCGAACTCGTCGCCAAGGGCGGTCTGGGCGCTCGCATCGAACTCACGAACGTCCACGAGCGCGAGCCCAACATGAACGCTATGGAGTACCTGCTGGCCGAGAGCCAGGAGCGTATGTGCTACGAGGTCGACCCCGACAACGTCGACCGGGTCGCCGAAATCGCAGCGCGCTTCGACCTCGGGTGTTCGGTCATCGGCGAGGTGACCGACACGGACCAGTACGTCTGTACCTTCGAGGGCAAGACGGTCGTCGACGCGCCCGCGGAGTTCCTGGGAGACGGCGCGCCGATGAACGACCTCCCGGCAGACGAACCGGTCCAGCCAGAACCGGATCTGCCCGACGGTGTCGCACTCGACGAGGCGTTCGAGGCTGTCGTCGGCAGTCCGAATACGGCCTCGAAACGCTGGGTCTACCGACAGTACGACCACGAGGTCCAGGTCCGGACGGCGATGAAACCGGGCGACGACGCGGCCCTACTCGCCGTCCGTGAGGCTGGCAACGAGGACGAAACGGGCATCGGACTTGCCTTCGCCGCGGGCGCAGACCCCAACTGGACCGACACCGCACCGTACGAGGGCGCACGCGCGGTCGCACTGGAGAACGCCACTACCCTCGCCGCGAAAGGGACCACGCCGCTCGCGGCCGTGGACTGTCTCAACGGCGGTAATCCCGAGAAACCAGACGTGTACGGAGCGTTCAAGGGTATCGTCGACGGCCTGGCCGATATGTGCTCGACGCTCGACGTGCCCGTCGTTGGCGGCAACGTCTCGCTGTACAACGACTCTGTTACCGGCCCGATTCCGCCGACGCCGACACTCGCCGTCGTCGGGACCAAGCAGGGATACGACGCGCCACCGCTGTCACTCTCTGGCGAGGGCGAGTTGCTACTCGTCGGCGCTCGCGCACTGGAAGGCAACGCCGAACCGCGCCTCGGCGGGTCGGAGTATCTCGCACAGTTCGGCGGGAGCGACCGCTTCCCGACGTTGCTCGACGACCCCGAAGCCGTTATCGAGACGCTCGCCGACGCGGCCAACGAGAACGAGACGCTCGCGACCCACGACCTGAGCCACGGCGGTCTCGCGTCCGGTCTGGCGGAGATGATCCACGAGGACGCCGGCGCGACCGTCGACATCGACACGGCCAGCGAGGGCAGTCCGGCCCACCTCCTCTTTGGTGAACAGCCAGGTCGTGTCGTCATCGAGACGACCAGCGCCCACGACGTTCGCGAGGCCTTCGACGGCATCGCACCGGTGTACGACCTCGGCACCGCCGACGATTCGGGCACGCTCGACCTGTCGGTCGACGAGGAGTCACTCGCCTACGACGCCGGCGAGATCGCCACGCTGCGCTCGATTATCACCGACGAACTGACCTAACTGCCGGGGTGTTACCGGTTACCTGGCGGCGATAACGCGCCGATCAAACGAGGACGAGCGCCAGACCGAACACGATCACGAGGCCGGCGAGCGTCACAGCGATGCCGCGGCTGACCTGTCCCATCGTGAAATCACTCTGGGGTGCCGTCGACCGCAGCGGCGGTTCTTGCTCGGGCAGTTCGACGTGTTCCGGGTCGTACTCCGGCCGATTATCCTCTTCGTGACCGTGATCGTCGCTCATACGGCTGGCTTCTGTGCGGGGGTACGTATCCCTGTCGGAAGCGGGCGAGCGACAGCCACCGGAAACGGGTAAGACTGCCGGCTGTAACGCTGTGGAGATATACGCTGCAGTTCCACCCCACCCGTGTTCGACGACGAGCGCGTCTGCGCCCCCTCCAGTGACGGCCTCGTCGCACTCAGCCGGGGCTGAAATAGTCGAAAACCGCCATACAATACTGCTGTGGCGCGCACTGTCGCGGCCCTGTGCCGCGACGACACTGTGCGAGGGATGAGCGACTCTAGGAGCGAATCGGCTGGGGAGGTCCGTGGCCGTCTGGCTGTGCTGTCCTGGTGGATTGAACGGGCGAGAGACGGTCGCGGGTGCTGCGTGGGCCACTATCCGAACGGAGTGAGGATATCCCGCACAGCACCCGCGAGCGGATCGAGGGCGTTCAGTTCGCGGTGTATCCGGTGGCAGTTGGACGGATCGAGGGAGGGCGTTCAGTTCCTGACTGGATTCTCAGACACACGTCGATTCGGGACTAGTCGAAACCGACAAAGCCCGGAGTGTCGAAAGGACAGATAGTAAATGACGCTCACCAAGCGGATCATCCCCTGTATCGACGTGGACCTGGACGAGGACGGCAACGCAGCGGTGTACACCGGCGTCAACTTCGAGGACCTAGCCTACACCGGCGACCCAGTCGAGATGGCAAAGAAGTACAACGAGTCTGGGGCCGATGAGTTCGTCTTTCTCGACATCACCGCCAGCGCGGAGGGCCGCGAGACGATGCTGGACACTGTCTCGGCGGTCGCAGACGAGGTGTTCATCCCGCTGACCGTCGGCGGCGGCATTCGCACGCGCGATGACATCAGAGAGACCCTGCGAGCGGGCGCTGACAAGGTGTCGATCAACTCCGGGGCGATTGTCCGCCCGGAACTGATCGAGGAAGGTGCGGCGGCCTTCGGGAGCCAGTGTATCGTCATCTCCGTCGACGCCCGGCGGCGCTTCGACGAGCAGGGCGAGCACTACGTCGAAGTCGACGGCGAGTCCTGCTGGTTCGAGTGTACCGTCAAGGGCGGGCGCGAGGGGACAGACCTGGACGTGATCGAGTGGGCCAGCGAGGCAGAGGAGCGGGGCGCTGGCGAGTTGTTCGTCAACTCCATCGACGCCGACGGCACTAAGGACGGCTACGATATCCCGCTGACGACGGCAGTCTGTGACGCCGTTTCGACGCCAGTCATCGCTTCCTCCGGCTGTGGCAGCCCGGAGGATATGTACGAGGTGTTCACCGAAGCGGGGGCCGACGCCGGCCTGGCGGCCTCCATCTTCCACTTCGAGGAGTACTCGATCGCAGATACCAAGCGCCGACTCGACGAACTCGGCGTGCCGGTCCGGCTGTAGTCGGGGCCCGCCAGTGGCGCTACGACGCCGTTACCGCCATCCTTTTGCGCGCGACACCCCGAGAAACAGGTAATGGAGTGGCGGTGTACGTGGTGTGGCAAACCTCACGAAGAGAACGATCCACCGTGTGACAACTGTGGGCACAACAAGCTCGAACGGGCCGTCGAACAGATGGGGCCGGAGACGACCGACGGTCCCCAGGATCCGGTCTGGGTCTGTACCGAGTGTGGCCGCCAGCACACCAAGAACTCCCCGCCGTGTAGCCGCTGTGGCAACATCGACCTCGAGAAGCGCCAGCCAGACTGGGACGAACTCGACGACCTCGACGGGACGACGTACCGCGACGTGCTCGAACCGAGATACGTCGCTGGCTACATCGTCGCCGCGATTCTGGGTGGCATCCTCGTGCTTGGGTTCCTCGGCGTCATCCAGGTGCCAGGGATCGGCCCGTCGCCACAGCCACCGGTCCCGGCGGTTCCGGGCGAGGGCGAACAGGTCGGTGACCTCTCGCTGGCCGCCGTCGAGGAGTCCTACGTCGAGCACCTCGACGAGCGACGGACGGCGGCCGGCGGCGGCGTCCTCACCAATGACTCGGATCTGGCGTGGTACAGCGCCTACGTCAACAAGCGCTCCGTGGACGCCACTGACGGGGACGGCGAGGACCTCTCACAGGAGGAGATCAACCAGATACGGGAGTACTGTGACCGCCGGCCGCTGGTCACAGTCTACTCGGTGTCCCCGAGCGGTGCGGTCACCGACTTCGAGAACGAGTCGGCACTTGCAAGCGCACTGCTCGATGGTCTGAGCGACGACAATCGCCAGGCGCTCGTGAGCGAGTCACGGGAACGCATCGGTGTCGACGTCCACGTGGGCCAGAACGACCGCGTGTTCGTCACAGTCGCCGCCTGTTGAGCGAAACGTTCCTGTATTATGCGGCCGCGTCGAACGCGGCTTCGAAGTCGTCGGTCTTCTCGATCACACGCTCGGCACCGTTTTCGAGGGCGTCGAGTGCGTCCACCGCCGCGTCCGTCTTGAGTGTCAGTACCGGGTCAGTCTGGCCCCCGGACTGGTCGGGGTTCACGTCGTACGTCGCGGCCGTGACACCCTCCGTCTCCAGTAGTGCACCCTTCAAGACGTTCATGAACGTGTGGTCCTCGCCGGCAATCTCGATAGAGAGCATCGTGTCCTCCTTCTCGATGACGCGTAGATCCATACAGGTCCGTGTGGGCTTGCGCGCATCAAAGCTTCGCTTCTCGTCGTGGGCAAACGGCTCGCTTCGCTCGCCATTTTAAGACGTGTGGGATTGCTGTCCGAGACGCGCTCCGCGCGTCTCTCTGCGGTATGACGAACGAACCGCGAGCGAAGCGAGTGGGAAGTGAGTCATCTGCCTGTACCGGCAAAGACTGAAGACCGTCGCAATAGTAGTCTACACTACGTCGGAGCAGATGAGCACCGTCGTCTCAGGTGACGAGTCGGAGATTCACGACGAGCCCCACATCCGGGGCCGGCGAATCACCGTGAGCCACATCCACGCGCTGGTCGAAGAGCACGGCCTCGACGCGCGGACGGTTGCGGACCGCTTTGACCTCACCGCCTCGGAAGTCTACCACGCACTGGCGTACTATCACGACCACCCTGAAGAGATGCGGGCGGTCGACGAACGCCGTCGAGAACTCCACGAAGTCGCGAAAGAAGATCCGAAAATCATCATCGGCCCCGAGGACCTGCCTGAATCGTAATCATGCAGGTGTCGTTACTGCTTGACGAGAACATCATCCAGCGCGTTATCGAAGCGTTCCCCAATCGGGAGGCGATGGATACAGTGACGTACATTACGACCGACTGGCTGTGATTCACGAGCGAAGCGAGTGGGACGTGAGTCATCTGTACTTATCGTTCGCCCGGGTAGGCACAGAAGGTGTGTGAACCGTTCTGTGACACCCTCTATGTCGTAAACATCAAAAGAGCGAGCGACGCAGGGTGGGGTCCGTCAAATGACGGCGTAGATCATCAGTAACGTAAAGTACAGCACGACGAGCGTCGCCAGCGCCTTCAGGCGGAACATCCGGATACTCCCTTGCTCGTCCTCGTAGGCCGCGCGGAACTGCTCGATTTCGTCGTCGTCGAGTTCGCTCGCGTGTTCGAGGCCACGGTGGAGTGCGCGCCACTCCTCGCGGGCGAACGGGCGACCGCAGTGTTCACACTCGTACACCGGTTCCGAGGGCGGCACGCGGTACTCGTCCGTCTGGCTCATAGATAGGGGAGGGGAGCGTCTGGCTGGGAGACGACCCAGAGGCTCGTCATGGTGTAGACGACCATGACGGCAATGAAGGGGTACTGCGACCGGATCGCCTGCAGGCGTCCGGGAAACAGGTCGTAGGCCGCGGCGTGGGCCACCTGCTCGCAATCTGGGTGGCCACGGTGGAATCGGCACCAGGAGCACGGAACTCCGGGTCGAAAGCGGTGTGGCGACGGCCTGGACGAGTGCCGGCGAGAGCCCGAGGAAGTAGTCCAGGTAGTGAGCGAGATGGTAGCCCGCGGCGATTGCAAGCAGTGGCGGGGCAAAGCGCTGGGCCAGCGCCGTGGTCGCCACGAACGTGTTCCCGCTCCGGCGGGCGAGCGTGGCCGCCAGCAGGTAGACGCCCAGAAAGAGCACGAAGCCGACGAACAGGCCCAAAAGATACACCGCCAGTGGCGGGAGACCAGCATCGACCAGCGGCGTGGCGATGTCACCCCAGGCCGGCGTGGCGACGAACCCATCGAAGGTCGTCACCCAGAGCAGTCCGACGACGAAAGCCACCTCGTCGTTGCCGTCGACCAGTCGCGGCGTCGACAGCGCCGTCCCGGGCAGTCGAATAGATGGCCCCTCGTCGTCGACACTGATGGGAGCGACCCGCCCGTAGTAGCGAAAGACGCGCGCCGGCGGGTCGACCTGCTCGAACCACGTCGCCGGACCGAACACCAGCGCGCCGGCCAGCGTCACGACGGAGTACGCGAGGACCGTGGTCGCCAGCAGGGCCGATTGCTCGGCCAGCGGACTGACGACTTCCAGGAAGACGAGCGCGAGCAGGCCCACAACGCTCGGCCAGGCACCCAGTCGGTCGGGGTAGGACCAGTCCAGTGACGGGAGCGCTCGGGCAATCGTTCGCCAGGGATTGAGGAGCGGCCAGCTATTGCCAAGCAGGTAGGCGCTCATCGCGAGGCCGGCCCACCAGCCGACCCAGACCAGCAGTATCGCCGCGTTCGTGCGCGGATCGGTCGGGCCGAAGTAACCGGCCGCGATGACGAGCACGAGGGCGGTGACACCCAGCGCCCGAACGACGCCAGTGAGAATTGTCCGGGCAGGCATCGGGACGGAGCGACGCCACTCGTGGATGTCGTCGATCAGCGACCGGTCCGTGACGAAACTGGCGAGCAGGAACGAGGCCCCGACGGCCGCGCCGCCGGTCGAGAGAAACAGCCACGTCGGGATGGTCAACGGCTCGCGAACGCCCTCCGAGAGACTCCCGCCGTGAGCCGATACCCGACCGACGGCGGCCATCACGAGTATCGTGACTGCCAGCACACGACGCCGGATCATTACCGGACGCTTCGTCTCTGTGAGTGAGAAGCCATCGATTCCCTGCGCCGGCAGTTGGAAGCGCTTTTGATGGTTCACTCGTAAGAGCCGGACATGAGCGTAGCCGAAGATTCATCGGAGGAGCACGGGGAACATCATCTCCCCGCCGTCGAGGACTGGCCACGCGGGTTCGGCGAGGCCAGCTGGTGGCCCTTCGTCACCGCTATCGGTGCCGCCGGCATCTACGTCGCCGCCGGCCTGTTCGTCCTCTCACAGGCAGAGAATCCCGTCGTCTCGGAAACGGTCGGTGCGGCCTCGGCCGTCCTCAGTGTCGGCGTGTTCCTCGCCGGCATCTACGGGTGGCTGTATCATGCCTTCGTCGCCAACTTCTGGGAGCGTGGCACCGATTATCACTCAGATCGCACGCTCAAGTTCGCGATGCTCCTCTTCCTAGGGACTGAAGTCGCAACCTTCGGTGCCGGCTTCGTCTACTACTTCATCATTCGCGGGGGGGAAGTCTGGTCGGCCGAACTGCTCCCCCACAGCGGTCACGTCTTCGGGGACCTCGTGCTCGCCAACACGGTGATCCTCGTCGTCAGCTCGATCACCCTGCACCGCGCCCACGTCAAACTGCTAGACAACGACCGGCAGAGCTTCCTCCGCTGGCTCGCGATCACGATTGCTCTCGGCGTGATCTTCATCGGCGGGCAGGCCCTGGAGTACTACGAGTTCATCGTCGCCGAGAGCTTCACCATCGCCGAGGGTGCCTACGCCTCCGCGTTCTACGGCCTGACCGGTCTCCACGGTCTCCACGTGACGATGGGCGCTGTCCTGCTGGGCATCGTCTTCGTGCGCGCAATCTACGGCCAGTACTCCGCTGAACGGCACACCTCCGTCTCGACGGCCTCGATGTACTGGCACTTCGTCGACGTGGTCTGGATCTTCCTCGTCGTCGCTCTCTACCTGGGCGCGGAAATCGCGACCTGATCGACACGAGTAGTTCGCTTCCACCAGCAGGTTCGAACCTGTGCGTCATCGGTATACGTTCGTCGTCGCGACGGTGCCGTCGGTGCCTGTTTCGGCGCTATTTGTCGCAGAGTTCGATCTGCCCTTTCGAGTCCCAGATTTCCTGCATTAGTTTCGCGAACGTCGCAGTGCGGACGGGATAGCCCTCGTCGGTGGTCTCATCGAGTGGTTCCGTCCTGATTTTCTCGACGAATGCGTCGTTGTAGTCCATATCGGCCAGCGTCTCACGAACGTCGAAGGTTATCTGACCGTCCTCGTCGGTTCCAAGCCAGGCGGCGGCCTGTTCTCGACTGTCGTATTCGATAGTGTAAGTGTCGCCGCCGACGATGGCACAGATGTCGGCGAGGCGTCCGACTTCGAGCGACTGGCCTTCGATCTCGATACACAGCGTCTCGTCGTCGATTCGGGTAGGGTGTCGCTCCATACCCCCTGTGGTGTGGCCGTGCCCAAAAGACGACTGTTTCGTTCTCGACCATCCATTGCGTCCGGCTGTTGGCGCTACTTTTTTGTTCCATTGCACCAACATGCCCCCATCCAGCGATGAACAATCATGCTCGATACGAGACGAATGCCGCCGGACAGGAAGTAAGTACCAGTATCATCAGTTCGGTCCGTGACCACGACCGGATCGACCTGCAGGAACAGGGCCAGACGTTGTTCGACTTCGTCGACCTTGACGCGCTCGATCAGCTTTTCGCCCACACGTCGAACGCGGACCTCTCGGTTCAGTTCACTGTCCAGGACGCCACTGTGATCGTCTCCCAGTCCGACGGCCAGATCGAGACGCGAATAGTCGACGAGAAGCGATAGTCGCCTCTTTCGTGGAGCTTGTGCAAGTGTACGTGTAGACGTGGCCGTAGGCCCGCGCCACGGAACCGATTTCGGCGTTCTCGACATCGGTGAGCAGGTCGTCGTTATCGCGACCGACTGGCCAGCGAGTGCACGGTCCCGCGTGGCCGCTACTCCCGACGAGTTCGGCATCCATTTACGCTCAGCGACCCACCGTCATGTATGACAGAGAACTCGTCGAACGGGCGCGAAAAGGTCGCTTTCGGCCTCGCGTTCGCGACGGTCGTCATCGTTCCCGGACTGGCGAACTACGCGCTGTCGGCGGCTGGCTTCGACCTCCTCGGAAGTGCCGTCTGGGCGCTGGGCTACGGGTTCGGTGCCATCGCGATGTGGGCCATCTGGATCAAGCCCCTGAACCTGACCGGCCCCGGTGGAGTGAGCCACGCGGACGCCGACGAAGATTAGGTACAACTGGTGTAGTAATCTTTTTCCGCCAGTCGGACGCACACGGTTTATGGACAAGGATAGCACGGCGAATCACGTACCAGGATACGGCGCACGGTCTGGCTGGTCGCGCGAGCACGCGAGTCGAATCGAACGTAGCGAGGACACCACCGCACCGGTCTTTTATCCACCGGCGGTCGATGAAGTACCCGACGTTCACGTCTGGGACACCTGGCTGTTGCGCAACCGGGACGGTGCTATCGCGGAGATCGACGGCTATCGCGTCGCTTTCTCGCTCACTGCGTCTGCCGACCTCTTGCCGGGCAAGCGCCACGACGTGGCGACGATCAGGTACTTCTACTCATCGGACGGGCGTGCCTGGCACAAGGGCGGCCCGGTGTTCGAGGACGCACTCGGCCAGCGTACCTGGGCCGGCTCCGCTCTGTACGAGGACGGCCAGGTGTACGTCTTCTATACTGCTGCCGGGGAGAACGGTGCAGCGGAACTCACGTACTCACAGCGTATCGTCGGCGCGTCGGGCGGCACTGCGGTGACCGATGACGACGGCATCCGCATCGAGGGGCCATGGACCCACCACGAGTTGATCCGACCCGACGGTGACCGCTACGAGCGAGAGGACCAGTCTCGTGGCATGATTTACACCTTCAGAGACCCGTGGTTCTTCGAGGATCCACAGACGGGCGAGACGTATCTGCTGTTCGAGGCCAACACGCCCGTTCCGGAGGGCAGCGACGTCTGTAGCGGTGATCCTGCTCAACAGGAGTTCAACGGCAGTATCGGTCTGGCTCACTCGCCGACCGGTGACCCACTGGACTGGGAGCTACAGGATCCGTTGCTCGACGCCGTCTGTGTCAATCAGGAACTCGAACGGCCCCACATCGTCTACCAGGACGGCCAGTACTACCTGTTCGTTTCGAGTCACATGCACACGTTCGCACCCGGTCTCTCGGGGTACGACGCGCTGTATGGCTTCGTAGCAGACTCCCTCCAGGGCGAGTACGTGCCCCTGAACGACACTGGACTGGTCGTGACGAACCCGTCGAATGCACCGTTTCAGTCGTACTCGTGGACGGCCTTTCCCCACCGCGAGAAAGTGCTGGTCCAGAGTTTCTTCAACTATTTCGAGTTCGACGCCGACTCGATGGACCTCGTCGCGGCGCTCCCCGAATCCGAGCAGATGCGCCGGTTCGGCGGGACACTCGCGCCGACGCTCCAGCTACGTATCGAGGGTACGGAATCCGAAATTCTCGGCACACTCGATCACTGGCACATCCCGCTCCCCCGTGAGGACCTGCCGCCGACGGATCGGGAACTGTTCGAACGCGCCGACGCGAGCACACGCTCGTACGGCGGCGACGCGAGCGATTGACACTGCCGGCTGTCCCTTCGTCAGGATATGCTCTTCTGGAGTAGCAAAACCGTTCACAGACGCACAGCCGGTAGTGTGACCCGCTTTCCTCACCCGGTTTTATTTTCGTTCCCAGATATCTAGTTCTGATACCCGTGCCTCTCCGCCGACTGCCGTAACGCGCACCCGCGTCGCGTCCGTACTGGTCGGGTAGACGCGACTCGTGAGGCAGTGGCGTTCGTTGGCGAATATCTCGACGAGAGAGCCGTCGACGAACACCCGAAGGTCGAGCGGCTCGTCGTACGGCGTTACGGTCATTTGCAGGCTGTCGCTCGTGGCACGCGGATCGGTGCTCGACTGGCTCCGGTCGACGATCACCTCGTTGTCGCTCGTGTACCGGATCGGCGTCGTTTCAGACCCGTCCGGGTCGTCGAGTACCCGTAGTTCGATAGCATCGGCATCGAAGAGCGAGAGTTGGGCCGACAGTTCGAGCGCCCGCCCGGTCGTCGTCGGTTCGATAGTCGCCCCGGCGTCGAGTTCGGTCCCGTCGTGGTGTTCGTTCGACCCCCGTCGTTCAGTGAGTTCCCGTGCCGGGCGCTGGCAGAGACGCCCGTCGCTGGCCAGCGAGAGTTCACGCGGCAGCGACAGGGTCCCCGACCAGCCTGCATCCCACTGAGCGCTCACGTCACGGGCCTCGGGAAGCCACCCCCAGGTCAACTGACGGCCGTCGTCGGTTTCCATCGACTGAGGTGCGTAGTAGTCGCCGTGGTCGAGTTTGTTCCGATACTCCGGATCGAAGCGATCCTCGTCGAACTCGCCGAGGAAGTAGATCACGTCCTCGTAGTTCGAGACGTGCAGGAGTTGCTTCGGCCCGAGATCGAGCAGTTCCGGGCACTCCCAGACCGTGTTCTGTGCCGTCCCCTGATCGCCAGAGAGGATCGGACCGGAGTATTCCCACTCCCGGAGGTCCTCGGACTCGTACAGCAACGCGACGCCGCTCCCGTCTTCCATCCCGGCCCCGATCAACTGATACCAGGTGCCGGCCTCCTGCCAGACGCAGTGGTCGCGAAACTCTCCCTCCCAGTGCTCGGTCGAGAGCACGTCGGGATGAGACGGGAGGTCCTCGATAATCGGGTTCTCTGGGTCTTTCTGCCAGGTACGCAGGTCGGGGTCGTCCGTCGTCGCGAGGCAGGGGAGTTGTCTGCGGTCCCGGCCACCGGTGTAGAGAATCGTCGCCGTGCCATCGTCGTCGATTGCACACCCGGACCAGCACCCGTCGCGGTCGGGACCGTCGGGAGAGGGAGTCAGCGCGACGGGTTCGTCGTCCCAGTGGAGCAGGTCGTCAGAGACTGCGTGGCCCCAATGGATCGTGTCGTGGTACGGTCCACCGGGATTGTACTGGTAGAAGACGTGGTACTGGCCCTCCCACTGGATGAGACCGTTGGGGTCGTTGAGCCAGTTAGCCGGCGTCGAGAGGTGGAATTTCGGGCGGTGGTGGTCGTCGTCGAAGTGGTCCCGCATGGCGGCAACCTCGTCGCCGCTCTCGGGTCGTTTCGGCACACTCGCCACTCCGATGTTCGTGAAAATCGCCCGGGCGAACCTGTCCCGCTGTTCGGTGGTGCCCTCGTCAGCCTCGAAGACGAGTCCGTCACCGACACCGAGCACGTTCCCGTTTCTAAGCGACCAGGCGACACACGTCACCAGGCCGGGGACGTCGTGGTCGGCCCGGACCGTGCTCGCCAGGATTTCGCCGCGCTGCGGGAGAATGCTGTCGTATCGTGCCAGCGTCGCGTCGGTCGGGCCACGTGTGAGTGGACGACGGTCGGCCAGCGGCGAGAACAACGGGTGATCGTCGTATATCGCTTTGACCAGTGGTCCAGTCGATTGACTCTCTGGTTCGGGCCCGACAGCATCGGGCCCAACGGGATCGATACCGAGGTCGTCGACAGTCGTCATCGCGGCCAGCGAAAGGACCAGGCTGCCGCCGTTCCGAACGTACGCGCGGAGCACGCCGCCGAGGTCCTTCTCGGCAGCGAGTGATGGCTTTTCGTCGGCGTGCCACCAGATCACGTCGAACGTCGAGAGCGACTGCGTGCCCTCGACGATGGCAGCCACTGAAACATGCGTCACGTCGAACCCGGCGCTTTCAGCCCACTCAACAGCGGCGGTCTGTTCCGGTGACAGACCACCAGCGTGGACAAATGCGACACGGACCCTCGGGTCAATCATATCCGGACAAAGCCAAGCAGAATCAAAAACCTCTCGTTCCCGCACCGCAATGACACGCAATCAACCGTTCTCGAACGTCCCTGTATTGCTAGAAAGAGGGTCTCAGGCTGCCGTCCGGGCCCTCGACTTCCATTCTATCACAGTTTCGTGACAGCGGGGACAGACGAACTCTGTCAATTTCGTCGTTTCGTCGTTGTAGCTCATTCGCGTGCCACAGGCGGGGCATTCTGGCATGATAAATAATTATACATGGTGAATAGACTTAACAGTTGCTCTGGTAGTACGCAATGATAGCACTGACCCCGGGTCGGTGTCTACCGGTACGTAGTTACAACGGTTCCTATCAGTCCAGTGCGACCCTTCTGGACGTCAGTTCTGTCTCGCGGTCACGAGATTCGATGATGGCCGCGAGACACGTGTCGTCGAGCAGGCGCACCGCATCGTCGCGGGCCTCGCGGGTCGCTTCGCTGGTGATTCCGGCCGATGTGGCTATCATGACGGCGTCGATATCGTCTGACGCCGCCAGCTGCTCGCGACAGGTCTCGATTGCCGCTGCTCCGACCGGTTGGCCTTCCGGTCGGTGGAGGGGTCGCACGAGCATCCGTTCTGCCGTCGGTGACTCCCTGGACACGGTCACGGTCCGGTCGCCACGCCCCTCGACCGTCCAGCCACTCTCACCGAGGACAGACGCGACGATGTCACCGAACCGCTCCTCGTCGACCTGTCTGAGTCGGGCCTCGATGTCTGTGGCCGGGTCGTCTGTCGCACTATCGTCGTCTCCGCCGTCGGTCGTTGCCGTCCCGTCCTCGCGCCGATCTGGTGTTTCCGCTTCGGTCCCGATTGTCTCACCGTCGCGAGCGGCCGTTGCTCGTTCGAGTTGCTCTTCGACTGCCGAACGGTCTGATTCCAGATGGTCCACCGCGTCCGGGTAGTGGTCTGTCGCGACGGCGATTGCCTGCCCGAACTGGGTCCGGGCGGTTTCGAACTCCTCGACTGCGAGTTCGTACTGGTCGGTCCCCATGTGCCAGTTTCCGGCCTGTTGTGCCTTCTTGGCAGCGTTGCGTCGTGTCGAGGTGACTTCCTCGACGATCTCGCCGAGGCGCTCTCGAATTTCCCCCGGGTCGCCAGCGAACCGACGATTCTCGGCTTTCCGGTCCAGTTCGAGCACGCGCCGGTAGCTTTCGATGATACCTTCGAGCGTATCAGCGATGGCCTCGGGCTCCTCAGCCTCACTGGCGGCCCTGTCGGCGTCGATTACTTCCTGCAGCGGTGCCGTTTCGAGTTCCTCGGTCACTCGTCGCACCCGCTTTGCCTCGGCCTCGATTTGCTCCCTGTCTTCGACGGCCGATGGCGGTAGCGAGAGGATCGCATCGTACTGCTCGTTGGCTCGGTCGTAAGCGTCGTGTGCCCCTTCGAGGTCGCCGTTGTGCCACCGCTGCTGTGCATCGTCGGTGAACGTTCGAGCGCGACTCGCCCGAACCGTCGCCAGCGTGCTCCTGGTCCGCTGTTCGACCTCCTGTACCCGGTCGGTGATCGCCGCTGCGTTCCACTCCTCGTCGAGGGCTCGGGCCGTTCGAGTCGCGTCTTCGAGCTGGTCGGCCGCCGCCTGTGCGGCGTCGAGTGCGTCGTCGTACTCACCATCGTCGCGATGGTCGAGTGCTGCCACCAGTGTCCGGGTGACGTCGTCGAGCGTCGTTTCGACGTGATTCCATGCCTGTACGGCCGCCTGAACGTACGTTTCGACAGTATCGAGTCCGGAACTACCAGTGTGTATCTGCCAGGCGGCGTCGCCCGAGCGTGACACTGTCAGTATCCCGCCACCACGACTCGTTTCGCTACCGACGGACTCGATCTCGGTAAACGGAATCGAGATCCGTTGATCCCCATCGGCGTTTTCGTGGCTGCTATCCCCGACCAGCGCGAGCAGTCGCCGGTCCGAGACGATCGTAATCGTCCGGTAACCCGACCCTGGTGTAACGTGGTCGCTCGTGCTCTCTCGCTCGATTTCGACACCACGCTTTTGATTCGTGAGAACGAACTGCGGGGTCTCGTCGCGTAAATACGTCTCAGCGGGGTCGTCGCGCAGGTAGCCCGAGGAGAGGAGCCCGCCCTTCCCGGTTTCTGTGAGAACAGACTCCGCGTTGCCCCCTTGATTATCTATATTGATAATGCGACCCATCAGTAACATCTACTACGTCATCCATTATTATAGTCACTCATTAGATATTGATACTTGCGGCATAATACAAAAGAAGACGTATGGAATAGATCTCGTTCCGTCTCTCGCCGCGCGCGTGCTGGCCCCTCGGTGTCTGCTTCCCGAACGACGGGCGTTGTGCTTCCAGACCAGGAGCAAACCGGGACCGTCATCGAGGACTCCTGTGGCCAGGTTGCGACCGGTGTAGAGCACATGTGTGGCGTCGTCGACCGCGACGACTCTGACGGCCAGCCGCCGTTCTGGCGAGGGCATGAAGAAAGCCTTATTCGGGACCGACGGCGGATCTAGAACTGATGGGGCTCGAAGAGGAGATCCGCGAGATCGAAGACGAAATCGCCACCACGCCCTACAACAAGTCGACAGAGGCGCATATCGGTCGCCTCAAGTCGAAACTCGCGGAAAAAAAAGAGAAGCTCGAACAGCAGGATTCGTCGGGCGGAGGCGGCGGCTACGCCGTCGAGAAACACGGTGACGCCACCGTTGCACTCGTCGGCTTCCCGAGCGTCGGGAAGTCGACGCTGTTGAACGCGCTGACAAACGCCGAGAGCGAGACCGGTTCCTACGAGTTCACGACGCTGGACGTCAACCCCGGTATGCTCCAGTACCGGGGCGCGAACATTCAGATGCTCGACGTGCCGGGGCTGATCGAAGGGGCCGCGGCGGGCAAAGGTGACGGGCAGGCCGTCCTCTCAGTCGTCCGGACGGCAGACCTGATCGTCTTCATGCTCTCCGTGTTCGAGATCGACCAGTATCAGCGCCTCCACGAGGAACTGTACAAGAACAAGGTCCGGGTCGACCGCGAGCCACCGCGGATCAGCGTCCGTCGGAAAGCCAAAGACGGACTGTCGATCAACGCGAGTGCCGACCTCGATCTGGACGAGGAGACGATCAAGGGCGTGTTGCGCGAACACGGCCACGTCAACGCCGACGTGACTGTCGGCGAACAGGTCGACATCGACCGCCTGATCGACGGCGTGATGGACAACCGTGTCTACCTTCCGTCGGTCGTCACCGTCAACAAGACGGACCTCATCGAGCCGTCCTACAAGGAAACGGTCGACGAGCAGCTCCGCGCCCACGATATCGACCCCGAGGACGCCGTCTTCATCAGCGCCGAGGAGAAGCGCGGTCTCGGTGCCCTCCGGGAAGTGATCTGGGAGGAACTCGGACTGATCCGGATCTACATGGACAAGCCCGGTCGCGGTATCGACCGCGACGAACCGCTGATTCTCCGTGCGGGCCAGACTGTCGAGGACGCCTGCGAGAAACTCGGCGGGGAGTTCTCCGACCGCTTTCGCTTTGCTCGTGTGAGCGGCCCGAGTGCGAAACACGACGAACAACAGGTCGGCCTCGACCACGATCTCGAAGACGAGGACGTGCTCCGGATCCTCACGGAATGAGTCGCCGACTCGCTGCCGTCCTCGCCCTCGCCGTCGTTCCGTGGACTGTCGCTGTTGCCGGCACCGTGACGTTCGTCTTCCCGTTTGCCCTCGTCGACCCCAATACGGGGGCTGTGACGACCATTTTCGACTACTACGTCCGGTATACGACCACGCTTCCGCAGTACCTTCGCGCGTGGGGGATCGGCGTCGGTTGCTATCTGGGGGTCGTCGCGAGCGTCCTCTCCGGGAGAGTCTGGGACGTCGAGGATCGGCGCGTGACTGCCGGGTTGCTCGTGTTCGCCGGATTGACGCAACTGTCGCTGGCCTACGGGTTCTCCCGCCAGCCAGGCCGCTTCGGCGTTCCGGTCGGGACAGTGCTGTGTCTGGCGGTCGTCTGGTGGTACGACTGGCCCGCGATCCGTCTGCGAACCGAGTGACCGTTTAGCTGTAATTGAGGGCGCTAAGCCCCCTTCCTCAGCGAGCGGCGAAGCCGCGAGCAGGGAGGGGATACAGCGCCCGCACGAGTCACTTGCACGTTCTCCGCCATATTTACTACCCACGCGGTCAAATGAGGTAGTACGATGCTCGTCATATCTTCGACGGTGTTCAAGCGCGACAAGAAGCGCGCACCGTCGGTTGTGGCCGAGTGTCTATCAGGTAGGAGTGGGACACTCCGAACCACCCGTGAAGGGAAGCCGCCTGCGGAGTCTGGAGCCGCTGTGTCCACGTCGGATGCAAGCTCCGACACAGAAACAGGAAGCCCCACCCGCAACAAGCGAGGGGCGAGTAGCCCCGAGCGCGGTAGGGTGGGGTAGTTCACATACGCAACCGTGCCGAATACATCGGAGACACCGAAAGCCCTCGCGGCGCTCGACCACTCCGGGGCTCGCTGCGCTCCTCGCCTTCAGCTGCGGTGCTTGGCGTCGCCCGGGAGGGACCGACCACCGCTCGCCCTTTCATCCACCAGGCATCGGCTGATTCACCAACTGAATCCTGGCGGATGAAAGGGCGAGTGCCGCGTGGCGGCGTCGCCGCCACGACATGCGGCGGTCGGTGAAGCCGACCGCCCGTTGCGGGAACCCGGACCCCG
>PXRO01000032.1 GCA_003021685.1 Halobacteriales archaeon QS_4_62_28 | reverse complement strand
CGGCCATAGCAGTGGGGACACTCCCGTACCCATCCCGAACACGGAGGATAAGCCCACTCGCGTTCCGCGGAGTACTGGGGTGTGCGAACCCCTGGGAAACGTGGTTCGCCGCCTGCCCATTCATACAATCATTCAACCCGCTCTCAGTGGAGACGCTGACAGCGGGTTTTCGTCATTTGGCCCTCGACCAGTGGCCACCCTGGGATCGCGCCGCCGTGGTCGCAAGCGTTTTTCCCGCTTGCTCGCTTCTCGTAGTGTATGGAGACAGACGAAGTCGAACGACTCATCGAGGACGCAATCGAGGAGGCAAGCGCAACAGTCCGGCCGTCTCGTGGTGCCGAGGAGGACGACCATCTCACAGCAGACGTAGTGTCGCCGGCGTTCGAGGGTGAGTCGTTAGTCGACCGTCACCAGATGGTGTACGATGCGCTGGGCGAGCACATGACGCGAGACATTCACGCAATCGAGCTGACGACGGACACGCCGAACGTGGACGACCAGTAGCGGAAGCCATTTGCGCTCGGCGTGCCAGGGTAGTGGTATGACGTTCAATCCCAACGAGGGGCTGCCACAGGACGAGGTCACAGAGCGTGTCGAGGAGGCAATCGAGAACAACGAGGTCGTCTTGTTCATGAAGGGGACGCCAATGATGCCCCAGTGTGGTTACTCGGACAAGGCGTTGACACTCATCGAGCAGCGTCGCGAGGAGTACGAAACAGTCGACGTACTGGAGTCGTTAGACGAGTTCCGGTCGGCGTTGAGCGAGCACAGCGGTCGCGAGACGATCCCCCAGACGTTCGTCGACGGGGAGTTCGTCGGCGGGAGCGACATTTTGGAGCAGCACGCAGAGCGTGATGACCTGGGAGACAAGCTCAACGCCTGATATTGATAGCAATCAGTCTGATACTCGTTGAAAAGAGCGCCGAGATCAGGCAAAGCGGAACGTTTCGAGGTTCTTCGGGTTGTACGTCCGCATATTGAATTTTTGATATAGAGCCGAGGAGAGCTGGTTGGTCGACTGTTCGTCCCCGTGGACGCAGATGACCTTCTCGGGTCGGGGGTGCATCGTTTCGACGAACGTTTCGAGGCCCTGTCGGTCGGCGTGGCCGGAGAAGCCGTCGACAGTTTCGACGTCAATTTCGAGCGAGACCCGTTCGGCCCGGGGGCCGTTATTGTCGGACAGCGATATCTCGTCCTGGCCGCGCTGGATCTGGCGGCCGAGAGTCCCTTCGGCCTGGTAGCCGACGAACAGCATCGTGTTGTCCGGATCGCTGCCCAGGAGTCGGAGCCAGGACATGACGGGGCCGCCGGTGACCATCCCCGACGTGGTGAGGACGATACAGGGTTCGTCGTCGGCGATGTCCTGGCGCATCTCCTGGCCGCCGTCGACCTGCGCAAACTGCTCGGCGAGGAAGGGGTTCTCGTCCTCGTAGAGGATCCGCTGTCGAAGGTCGTCCCGCAGATATTCGGGGTAGGCAGCGTGGATCGCCGTCGCTTCGCGAATCATCCCGTCGAGGTAGACCGGCATCGTCGGAATCTCGCCACTGCGCATCGCTTCTTCGAGGACGAGCATGAGTTCCTGCGAGCGCCCGACTGCGAACGCGGGGATGAGGATCTTTCCGCCCCGGTCGTGGGCGTCGTTGATCGCCCGCTTGAGAACGCGTTCGGAGTCGGTCTGGTCGGTCTGGTAGTCGTTCTTGCCGCCGTAGGTCGATTCGAGGACGAGCGTCTCGACGCGGGGGAAATCGTTGACTGCGCCGTCCAGCAAGCGGGTGTCCCGGTAGTGAATGTCCCCGGAGAAAGCGATGTTGTAGTGGCCGTCGCCGATGTGGAAGTGTGTGACGGCTGACCCGAGGATGTGGCCCGCGTTGTGCATCGTGAGTTTGATATCCGGGGCGATGTCGGTGACGTTCCCGAACTCAACCGGGATGGTGTGTTTGAGGGCGTCACGGACTTGCTGGCTCTCGTAGGGTGGCGTGCGCCCCTCCTTTGCAGCCACGTCGAGGTAGTCGAGCTGGAGCAGGCCCATCAGATCCCGCGTCGGCGCAGTCGTATAGATCGGGCCGTCGTAGCCGTATTTGAAGAGGATCGGAATGAGCGCGGAGTGGTCGAGGTGAGCGTGAGTGAGAACGACCGCGTCGATTGACTGGGGGCCGGCGGCGAGCGCTTCCGGGGCCTGAAGGTACGGCACTTCGCCTTCAGCACCGGGCTTGTCGCCACAGTCGATGAGGATCCGGGACTCCGGGGTCGAGAGGATGAATGCGGCGCGGCCGACCTCGCGACAGCAGCCAAGCGTCGTGAGTCTGACCCAGTCGTCGTCGCCGGTTTTCGGGCGGTTGATCTGTCGGCCAACGCGTTCCAGTATCTCGCGTCGCTCGTCTCGTTCCTGTTTGAGGAAGTTGCGCACGTTCGAGACGGTCGAGGACTCCATCGGTGGGGTGCGGACCACTTCGGGTGTCCAGCCGACGGAGGCCGAAATGTCGTCGAGCGTCTCGCCGTGGCGGCCGATCACGAGGCCGGGTTTGTCGGCTTCGATGAACACTTCGCCAGTATCGTGGTCGAAATCCAGGTTCTGGACGCCGGCTTTGTCGGGAATCGTCCGCTGAATCTGGTCGTGCGCGGTCTTGGTGTCGACCAGTGCGCCCTGCGTGGGGCGCACGTTGATTCGTTTCTGGAGTGTCTGTGCGAGGTTCGGGACGAGTCGGTCCCTGTTTGCCACCTTCTGTGCGTCGGATGTGTAGATGACAAGTTCTGGGCCCTCGAACGTCACCGAGGCGATCTCGATGTCGTCAGGTGTTTCCGACTCGACCGTTTTCCGAATCTTCTCGAGTGTCTCGTCTGCGGAACTCATGTGTTGGAAAGTAGCGATTAGGAGCCGTCAGCGGGCGCGAAAACGACGGCGACCGGTTTCGATGAGTCCGGGTAAGCGAGGCAGTGGGAAGAACCTTTGCTTCTTGGATAGTGAGATTCAGGTCGTCACTGACCTGACAGCATCCGCGATGTGGTCGATAGCCGTCGCAATCTCGTCGCGGTCCACGTCGCGGTGGGTACACAGGCGGGTGGTGAACTCGTCGAACTCGCCGACACGGACGCCCCGACCGGCGAGGCGGTCGACGAGCGCCTCGCTGGGAACGGCTGCGGGTCCGCTGTCAACGACGACGATGTTGGTGTCCGGTTGGGGGGCCGAGAGACCGTCGATGTCGTCGATTCCGTCGGCCAGTCGTCGGGCGTTCGCGTGGTCGGTCACGAGACGGTCGACGGTGTCGAGTGCTGCCAGGCCGGGGGCTGCGATCAGGCCGGCCTGTCGCATGCCGCCGCCGAACAGTTTCCGGATACGCCTGGCGTCTTCGATGAACGATTCGTCGCCGGCCAGCACCGACCCGACTGGTGCACCGAGGCCCTTGGAGAGGCAGGTCATCACGGAGTCGACAGACGCGGTCAGTTTCGGGGCAGGTGTCGACAGCGAGACGGCGGCGTTGAACAGGCGGGCACCGTCGAGGTGGACCGGCACGTCTCGGTCGTGGGCGGCGTCGCTGGCGGCGTCGATGTGGGCCTTCGGGACGGCGACGCCGCCGCGGTAGTTATGCGTGTTTTCGAGTGCGAGCAGGCCGGTCCCGGGCCGGTGGAGGTCTCGGGAGACGACCTCGTCGGCGACTTGTTCGGGCGTGGGCACGCAGCGCGGGCCGGCGTCGAAGGTGCGCGTCTGGACCTGTGCGTGCTGGGCGACGCCGCCGAGTTCCCAGCGGTAGACGTGGGACTCGCGATCACAGAGGAGTTCTTCGCCACGGTCCGTGTGGACCCGGACGGCGATCTGGTTGCCCATCGTCCCGCTTGGGACGTACAGCGCCGCTTCCATGCCGAGTTCGTCGGCGGCGCGCTGTTCCAGTTCGTTCACTGTCGGATCCTCGCCGTACACGTCGTCGCCGACTGGCGCGTCTCGCGCGGCCTCGCGCATCCGTTCGGACGGCGTCGTCACCGTGTCGGAACGGAGGTCGATCACGGTCTCGCCACTGTCGGTCATTGGAATCAGGCGCGCTGGGCGGAGTCGTCGGCGGGTTCGGTGAGATGTGACTGGCCCCACTCTCGCATCGCGTCGATGACGGATTCGAGCGACGCGCCGCGTTCGGTCAGTGAGTACTGGACCCGGAACGGTTGTTCACTGATCACTTCGCGGTTGACGAGACCGTTCTCCTGGAGGTCTTCGAGGCTGTCAGAGAGGACCTTGCTTGATATGCCGTCGACGTTTTCCTTGAGTTCGTTGAACCCTGAGGGACCGTGCTCCAGCAGTCGGTGAACGAGGACCGGGTGCCACTTCTTGCCGATCAGTGCCGCGGTCGTCGTGATCGGGCACCACTCTTCGCCGGCACACCACACTTCCAGGGGTTCGTCAGTGTCTGTCATCGTCGGGTCACTACGGTCTCGTCTCGTTTATAGTTACGTGTGGTAAGCCCGGTGCTGTTCAGATAAGCAACCGTGCCGAATACATCGGAGACACCGAAAGCCCTCGCTTTGCGCGGCGGCAGTTGCCGCCGCGGAGAAGGCGGTCGGTGGGACCGACCGCCCACTCGACCGCTCCGGGGCTCGCTGTCGTCCGAGAGAGCCCAGCTCTCTCGTGATGACGAAAGACCTCCGGTCTTTCGAACCACGCTCCTCGCCTCCGGCTGCGGTGCTTTC
>PXRO01000031.1:33219-34246 GCA_003021685.1 Halobacteriales archaeon QS_4_62_28 | reverse complement strand
AAGGAGCAGGGACGTATTCACCGCGCGCTTCTGACACGCGATTACTACCGAATCCAGCTTCATGTGGGCGAGTTTCAGCCCACAATCCGAACTACGACCAAGTTTGGGAGATTAGCTCCACCTCTCGGTGTCGCAACCCATTGTCTTGACCATTGTAGCCCGCGTGTTGCCCGGTCCATTCGGGGCATACTGACCTACCGTTGCCCGTTCCTTCCTCCGACTTAGCGTCGGCGGTCTCCGTAGTGTACCCAACTACCACAAGGGTATTGCTGGCAACTACGGATGCGGGTCTCGCTCGTTACCTGACTTAACAGGATGCCTCACGGTACGAGCTGACGGCGGCCATGCACCTCCTCTCAGCAGCGTCGGGTAAAGTCGTCAACCTGACCGTCATTACTGCTGTCGGGACCGGTGAGATGTCCGGCGTTGAGTCCAATTAAACCGCAGGCTCCTCCGGTTGTGGTGCTCCCCCGCCAATTCCTTTAAGTTTCATCCTTGCAGACGTACTTCCCAGGCGGCTCGCTTATCGTCTTCACTTCGGCTCACCATGCGCTCGTAGCGCATGGCAGACCTAGCGAGCATCGTTTACAGCTAGGACTACCCGGGTATCTAATCCGGTTCGAGACCCTAGCTTTCGTCCCTCACCGTCGGGTCCGGCTTCTCAGCGTGCTTTCGCCATTGGTGGTCCGTCCAGGATTATAGGATTTCACTCCTACCCCAGACGTACCCGCTGAGTCTTCCGGCCCCAAGCCGTGCAGTTTCCACCGGAAGCCAACTCGTTGAGCGAGTCGATTTCCCGATGGACTTGCGCGGCAGGCTACGGACGCTTTAGGCCCAATAACAGCGGCCATCACTTGGACTGCCGGTATTACCGCGGCGGCTGGCACCGGTCTTGCCCAGTCCTTATTCTTCGACCACCTTACGGTCGAGAAAAGCGAGGGCTATATGCCCTCGCACTCGGAGTCCCCCTATCGCACTGTCGTGCAGTGTAAAGGTTTCGCGCCTGCTGCGCCCCGTAGGGCCCGGT
>PXRO01000031.1:0-33158 GCA_003021685.1 Halobacteriales archaeon QS_4_62_28 | reverse complement strand
GTGTTACTGAGCTATCTGCCACGGGTCTGAACCCGTGCGACTAGCATGGCTAAATCGGACTCCGATAGCAATGGCCTCCGGCAGGATCAACCGGAATGTGCTGACATCTGTCAGCTCGGCGGAAGTGGTATCACTCCGTCGGAAGCGTAACTATTGGTCCGTCAGGGCTCACATCAGATTCCATCTTACGGCGGACCGCAGAGGTGGAATCCTCATACATCGCAAGAGCCCCACGATGCCTGAAGGCACCGCGGCGAACTCTCACTCCGCATGATCGGTATATCGCGGTGATACACCGGCCAGGCCTTGCCGGGGTGACCCGGCGCGACCTTCGTATTACACCCGATGGGAGGGGTACATATAAATCGCACGTCTCGGCGGCGCCCTGTGATGGCTGCACACGTCTCACGTATGGTGGTACGCACCCGCACAGTACCAGTAGCACAGTGAGAAAGTGGTATATAAATTGTTGATGGGACAAGCGATCTTTGCGGTAACAAAAAGTACACACACCGATGTAACGATAGGTGCAACGTTTAACTGTCTGGTGTGGTGTGATGGGTTAGCACACTGATTGTCGGAAGTCGTTACTGTTTGTTTGTCACGCGTGCGAGCACGGTTAGAAACCATTGCTGACCGTCTCAACGGTTCGGTCGAAACGGCTGTTCCGGAGTTCCGGCAGTTGACTCCAAACGGAAGTTTTGAATGTAGTTGTGTGACTTATAAGTCCGTATTCGTAGCTATATTCTCGTATTCGGAAGATGTGTCTTCATAGGTTCCAGATATATCCGCTTTCGGACCCGTGCTTACAGATTCGGACAATATGTCTCTATATAGGATCTATATATCTCACTATATGTATCTGCACGGCTGTTCTCTGCCCACAAACCGCGCGTCTACTCCTCGATCATTTGCTCCCGTCAGGATATTGGCCAGAGACACGGCGGGACGTGAGAGTCATTGCGCACCCGACCGTGACCCGGTCCCCCGGTCGGCGCGTGAACCGTTTCACACACTCCTGAGTGCGGATATCGTAACACCAATACCCCTGTTATTCCGTCGATCACGATAGCGGTATCACGGGAATATGTGACAACCTACATAATGGTGGAACCTGTAATTGCCACATGGCCAAACAACGGCGGAGCAAGGTCGAACGACTGATAGAGGGGTACGACCTGAATGGGCTTGGTGACGAACTGGTCGCGAGCTGGACAGCGGAGGGCGACGAGCGAAAGAGCCTTCGACAACTCGCAACGGAGTTCAACGTCGCGCTCGTCGATGCACGCCTCGAACAGGCGGGCGTCACTCACTTCGATACCGACGGACAAGCGATCTACGAGGCGCTGTCCGAGGACAACGCAGAGAGCGACCGCGCGACAGTCGAGGCACGACTCGAACGGGCGGGGATCGATGTCGAGGAACTAGAGAAAGATTTCGTTACCTACCAGGCGATCAGATCCTACGTCAAGGACATCCGGAACGCGGAGTACCAGACAGCGACGGACGAAGAGCACATCGAGAAACAGAAAAACACGATCCAGCGCCTCGTGAGTCGCGCCACGTCAGTTACCGAAGAGAAGTTGACCAGACTCCGCGACACCGGCCGGATCTCGCTTGGCAACTTTCGGCTCATCATCGACTTCCAGGTCTACTGCCGTGACTGTGACACTCAGAAAACCGTCTCAGGTCTCCTCGACGGCGGTGGCTGTGAGTGCCCGACAGAAGACACCTGATAGGGACCGTTGTATACCGACTCCGAGTCAGTGCTATCCGGACTGTCTTACAACAGCCCATAGAGGGGAACTGCCGTTAGTTCATCGACTTCAAGCGCCGATTTCGCTGATCGAGTGGTGATCAATCGTCAGCGCATCGGCGTCTTCGGGCAGGAGTGCAACGACGAGGTAGTCCACGTAGGACTCGAAATACTCGATCAGCGCAG
This sequence comes from Halobacteriales archaeon QS_4_62_28, assembly GCA_003021685.1. Lineage (GTDB taxonomy): Archaea > Halobacteriota > Halobacteria > Halobacteriales > Haloarculaceae > Halomicrobium. Next base: position 31,216 of record PXRO01000031.1, on the reverse strand, counting down.
CGATCCGTTCCGAGTCGATTGGTTCGAGCGCGTCCATGCTCATCACGGGAACGTCTTCGTACACGTCGTGGACGAGGTAGCCCGCGAGCGCGAACACGAGGCCGGTCACCTCACGTTCGGAGTCGCTGAGATGGTCCACCGTATCCTCGTAGGCGACGCCGCTTTCGCTGCTACGAACCACGTGGAGTTCGAACGCGCGCTTCGTAGTCTTTCGGCGACCCTCTCGCACTTCGTTTTCGACGATCTCGATCCAGATTCGGTCGATGTTGTCGTAATCGAGGATGCCGAGGATCTGTTCCATATGGTCGTTGAACTGTTCGACGGCGTTCGCTTCGATCTGGTCGATCCGGGTGCGCAGGTCCGTCAGTTCCTCCTGCAACTCGCTACGGCGCTCGCGCAGGTCTTCGGCCTCGCCGACGCGAGACTCGATGTCCGCAATCTCCGATGCGACCTCGTCACGTTCGTTCTCCAGACGGCCAAGTTCGTACTCCAGGTCGTTGGCGGTCCGGTGGAGTTCGAGGACGTCTTCGTAGCTATCAGATTCGAGCGCTTCGACAGCGGCTTCGAGGTCCTCGACTTCCGCAGTGAGCGACTCCTTGCGCTCGGTCAGACGGTCCAGGCCGCTTTCGGTCGACTCGATATCGTTCTCGACACGGGCCAGTCGTCGCTGGGCTTCGTCGAGATCACGTTGCTGGGACTCGATGTCCTTTTTTTGTTGCTTGTACTCGTCGAGTTCGGACTCGATCTCGTCGATTGCATCGAGTTTCTGTCGCCGGAGGTCACGAAGGTTCTGGACAGTGGACTCGATCTGGTCGACATCGACTTCGGAGCCGCAGGTCCAGCAGACCGTCTGTGCGTTCTGGTCGAGCAGTTGGTCAGTGACAGTGGCACCGTCTCCCCCGTCAGGGGCGATATCGGCGGCGGGATGGCTGCCACTCGCCGCGTCGTCGATCATTTTCTCGTTGAACTGGATCGTCTTCTGGAGTTCGCTGATCTCGGCGTCGAGGGTCTGTTTCTGTGATCTGAGGTCGTCGACCTGACTCTCGATGTTTTCGAGTTCCTGTTCCGGGATCTCCGAGAGGTCGTCGATCTCCGCTTCGAGGCCCTCGCGTTCGTCCTGAAGCGAGGAGAGGCGCTTTCGCTTGGCCTCGATCTCGTAGCGCACGTCTTCGAGCGTCGAGCGGACGTCACGAAGTTCGGAGAGTTTGGCTTCGAGTTCGTCGCGTTCTTTGCGCTGGTTTTCCACGGAGGCGTCGGCATCCTCGATTTCGTCTTCGATCTCGGAGAGTTCTGCTCGCTTGTCCTCGATTTCCGACTCCAGTTCGGTTTTCTTCTCTTCGAGCGCAGGGAGTCGCTGCTTGAGCGAATCGATCTCGTCGAGTTGTTCGTCGATTCGATCCCGTTCGCGCTGACACCGGTCAATCTCGTTCTGGATCTCCTCGGTGTCGACCGGCCGCATGATGAGTTCTCGGAGATCGACGTTCGACTGGACCGCGCGCCGCGCCTCGTTCGATTTCAGCAGGAACGCAAAGAGGTCCGCGACCTCGGGATTGTCGAGATACGGGTTCCCCTCGAAAGTGACACCCGATCCCGTGCGCTCTAGCCGCCGGTTGTAGGTCTCGCCGTCGATATCCAAATTGACGGAGGCCTCGTCTGCGTCTCCCTTGATCGACACCTGATTGCTGCCGAGTGCAGCCATGACAGCCCGAAGGAACGACGTCTTGTTCGATGCATTCGGACTCGCCAGGACTGTCACACCGGGCGGAATCTCCGCCTCCGTCTGCTCGATGCCGCCGACGTTCTCGACGGTCAGAGTACCAGTGGCCATGTTCAACACAAGGACAGTCCCCCTATTTGTAAATTCTGGTACGGATCGTCTGTTCTCTGTATAAGTCACCACCACCGAACATATATAATATTTTGAAAATATCTGGCTCAGATTGTATAACGGTCGTACCACCGTTACGGAACTGACCGGCCCAGGCCCAAAAAACCGACCGACGACGGGCGGTCACGGCAACGAAGATCGATCCGGCTCTGGCGGATTCATGAGAGCACTGCGAACAGGGTCGTGTTGGAATCCAGATATTGTCATACGTTGCCACTGTTCGGTACTTCCGAGCCCCTGGAAAAGAAGTGATAGCTGTGGATTACTATAACGGAATATAAATAATAGGAGAGTGTGGAACCGACAGGTCACATAAGTCTACTGTCTGTTATTTGTATCACTGGATGTTACGAACGTTCGCTGTCACAAGATGCGTCGAAATGCCGTTTGCCGGGATGTTTCTGATATCTGTACGATATCCGTAATTAACAAGACGTCAGAGCCTTGATTGAGGGAGGTTCCGTACTATCCTGAGACAGGGAGTAAGAGGAACGTGCAGAGTGGTAAACGGTTAATCTTTCAAAACTAACAACGATCCGTTATGATATCTGTCGGATATCGAAAATAATGGTAGTCCAACGAAACGAGATACTGTTGCTCGTTCTGTTACGTTCTACGTAGAAATTAATACGGTAGCTGTTTGTGCCGTTTCGGAACTATCTTAGCAGCGAACGCGGGCATAGTTTCGACAGTGACATCCAGTGGAAAATAGCGAAAGTCGAGAAAGCGTTTCGGACGGGCTAACAGTAATGTTCTCGCGGATCTCGATCGTTCTTATAATTTCAGTGATATCACGATAGTTGCGAGAAATGTTCACCTATCGTTCATAGCGGGATTCCGATCGGAGTAAACAGTCATTGAACAGTCTGGCCCCCTTATTACCACACGTTAAGTGAACACAGCAGCAATGACTGAGACGCAGTACAGGAATTGGTGGAGTGAGCACAGGGATGGTATCGAGGCGAGTGACGACGTTCGAGTGGATGTGTTCCTGCGATCTCTCGGTGCGCCGACAGCGACACGGTCGACACAGGCAGCCGTCCTGGAACAGCTGGACGAACTCGAAGAAATAGGGCGCATCGACCGATTCACTGTGCAGGTGTGGGGGGACCAAATCTACCCGGACGAGCGATGCGCCCAGTCCCCAGTCGGCCGCTTTCTCCAGAGCAAAGTCATGGAATTCGAACAATGGGGAGAGCGAACCCACGGAGTGACGCTCCCGTTCGAATCGACCGTCTGTAAGCCGTTTGTCACAGATCGGGAGTACCATTGTATCAAACTCCCTAGAATCTGTCTCGGAGTGTACGCGGACGGCGACCTCAGCGGTGTCGTTCCCTGTGAGTTCGGACCCGTCAACGTGCCAGTCCGTGAGTATTTGACAGCAGTCACAGAGCTATCGAGTGGTCCACTCGAAGTTCGAGAGCGGCCCGAAAGTCTCCCGACGGCAGAGAGTATCTAGACCCGATGTGTTAGTTTTCGGTACCAGCGAACAGATATTCACCATCAGCGTCACAGTGTCGCGACTCCCCACGCCACCGCGTCTCGGGTGTCCGAACCAGCGACTTCCCGAATCGAAGGATCAGAGCTTCGTCCCGAGGTCACAGTAGGAGTCTGGTTCGGCGACAATAAACGCCTCTTCTTTGAGCATTGACTCCTCGATAGGCAGGAACACCTTCTTGTCGTCGCAGGCCGCCTGAACGACTTCCCAGTTGACGAGCGTATAGCCCAAGTCACTGTGGAGGTCGGGATCGACCGGTCGGTCTTCCCACGCAGTGCCGTCTAGCGTTGTCGCTTCGGATTCGGGACGTTCACTGTCAGTGTTGTTCGTCTCACCACTCATTGTCTTGCCCCCGTCGGCCGTGATAGTTGCTGATCCCCACTTCCGGCGGGCATCGGGTGTGTGTCGTCACCATCAACAGATGGTAATCCGTCCATACCGACAAAACGGTTCCGTCGGGGTTCAGAGAATTACGTACCAGCTACGTGCGCGATGATTGCGCGATACACACCAGAAATTGAGAACGACAGTAAGATTCAGTTATCGAGTGTTACAATCACTCTACTCCACACGAGAGCCGCGCGTGCGAGCCGTAAATCGTGATAATCCAGCCGGTGACTGGAGTAAGTTCATATTACTGGGGATACAGCCCCGAGAGACGCCGTAACTGTTCGTATCATCCTCCGTGTGAAGGAGTCACAGCCTCACCGTCTTCGATGAGCGACCGGAGACCGGATTCCAGTGTGGTCGTCGGTTCGTAGCCGAGCTGTTCGCGTGCACGTGTGAGGTCGGCTTCGCTCCGGTCGATATCCCCCGACCGCTCCTCAGTGTGAACGATCCGTGAGTCGGTCCCGGTGATATCTTTCACCAACTCGGCGAGGGCGCGGATCGAGCGAGCCGTCCCGCTCGCAACGTTATACGACCGACCGACAGCGTCAGTCGTCGCGGCCAGGGCGTTCGCCCGGACGACATCGTCGACGTGGACGAAATCACGGGTCTGGTCGCCCGACCCGTGAACGGTAATCGTCTCGCCAGCGAGCGCCTGTCGCAGAAACGTCTCCACCACTGCGCTGTAGGGGTTCGAACCGTTCCGTGGGCCATAGACGTTGAAGTAGCGCAAGACGACGACCGGGAGGTCGTAGCGGTCGGCGAAGACGCGAGCGTAGTGGTCGGCGGCGAGTTTGTCGACGCCGTAGGGGGATGTCGGTTCGAGACAGTCGTCCTCGCTGACAGGGATCGAGTCGGGGTGGCCATAGACCGCTGCGCTGGACGCGAGCACCACGCGTGTATCGTACGTGCGTGCATAATCGAGCAACTGTACGGTCGCACCGGTGTTGATGTGATTGCTACGGGTCGGCTGTCGGAGCGACTGCTCGACTCCGACTAACCCCGCCTGATGGAATATCACGTCCGCGTTTCTCGTGGCCCGCTTGAGTTTGCGCCGGTCACGAACGTCGCCGTCGACGAATGTCGCCGCGTCTGGAACGCGCTCGCGTCGTCCGGTCGAGAGGTCGTCTAGCACGGTCACCTCGTTGTCCGGTGCCAGTGCTCGCGCGAGATGGCTGCCAATGAATCCGGCACCACCCGTAATCAAGAGTTCCGTGCCGCTGAGTCCGAACTCCGACATGACAGTGGACTCTGCGGGTCGTCGTTTTGTTATATCGCACTTATCGTGTGCCGGTCTAATACTGTCGGACGTACCTATCTGAAGTGCCACTATCAGTCGATAGATCGTGGTTCTGACGCGGGTGACGGTCCCCGCTCGTCACGGACTCTCTTTGCGACGGCACCCATCGTTTCGATGCGCAGGTCCTGCCGCCGGCTGTCGAGATATTCGAAGACCGTCCGCAGACGCGCGATCTCTGGCCGGCCGATGAAGTCGCTCGGGTGGAGCCACATGTGGAACACGCCGTCGCCGTTCGCGGCAGCGTCGATACCGCGACGGGCGCGTTCGACGATCGGGTCCTCGAACAGCCGGGTGACCAGCCGTTTCGCTCTCCCCTCGAACGAGAACAGGTTGAGTGAAGCAGGGACGTTGACGAGACCGTATTCGTCGATAGACGGTGTGACGAGGTTGGGCTGGGGCATTCCGACGGTCGCTGCAGTGACCTTCTCGAAGCGCGTCGGACTCCCCGGGCCGGGGCCGCGATAGCACTCGAACCCGTATTCGGCGAGGATATCCCGGTGGCCGACTGCGTTATCGGGGAACACGAACGAGCGAAGCGAGAGTTCCGTCCAGGGAACGGCGGCCAGACAACGCTTGATCTCACTGCGAGCGGTCGCGGCCGTCGTCTCCGGTCGCCCGAAAGAGACGTGTGAAAACGTGTGACAGCCGATCTCGTGAGCGACCGGATCGTCGAACACGTCGGCAATGAGGTGAGGGCCATAGCGGAGGCTCGGACGATCAGCCCACTCCTCTTGTTCACAGCGAAACCACTCCGGACCCCGCGGATGATCCGCGTGACGGGTATCACAGTTCGACAGGAAGAGATGTCCAACGATGGCCCAGGTGGCGGGGATGCCGTACTCCGAGCAGAGGCCAGCCAGGCGCTTCCAGCCGACACGTGCGGATTCGAGGCGTTCCTGTGGCAGGTCTCGGCGATGGAATCCCCATCCCAGCTCGGCATCGATCGAGATCACGACCGATCCCACGACCTGACCCTCCGTCCTGACTGACTTCGCATAGCCGAACTGTCACAGGATGTAAACATTGTTATTGGACCTGTACTGACCGTTCAGGCAGGGATACGGATCGGAGGGGGGAAGTAAAACGGTGTTGCTGCTCGAATTCGGTCTCTTACTGCAGGTCGGGGTGCTCGGCGTCCGGCGCGACCGTCACCTGGTCTTCGATGGCCGAGACGAGTTCGAGTGCGCGCAGTCCGTCCCGACCCGAGACGACGGGTTCACTGTCGGTAATCACTGCTTCGATGAACGCATCGAGTTCCCGAACGAGCGGCTCGGCGCTGGCGACGGTCGGTTGCTCGATGACACTCTCGTGACGATAGCGCACGTCGCCGTCGTTCTCGACGTACGCCGGCACCGAGTGGCGATGGATCTGGACATCCTGATCCGCGTAGTCGACGGTTATCCGCGCGTCGTGGGTCGTGATAGCCAGCCGACGCACCTTCTGCTGGGTGACGCGACTGGCACAGAACTGACCGACGGTCCCGTCCTCGAAGGTGAGTTGTGCAGTGACGTGCTGGCCGGCACAGGTGCCAGCCGCCGAGAGGGTATCGACATCGGCTTCCAGCAGCGACAGCGCGATGTCGAGGTCGTGGACCATCAGATCCTGGGCGACACTGTCCGTCGTGTCTCGGTCGACCGGTGGGCCGAGTCGCTGGGCCTCGATCCCGATCACGTCGTGGTCGGTGATGATATCCTGGACGGTCTGGATCGCTGGGTTGAACCGTTCGATGTGGCCGACCTGCAACACGAGGTCGGCCTGTCGGGCCTGTGCGACGAGTTTCTCCCCGACAGCACTGTCCTTGACGAACGGTTTCTCGACGAGAACGTGGGTCCCCGCGTCGAGGGCCTTTGCAGTGAGGTCGTGATGGTGCCGCGTGGGCACGGCAATCGTGACCGCATCAGCCCGTTCGAGCAGTTCGTCGACGGGGAGCGCGTCGGTTCCGTAGTCGGCAGCGACCTCGCGTGCGATCGATTCGTCCGCGTCAGCGACCCCGACCAGTGAGACGGCGCGGTTCTGGGCGTACACGCGAGCGTGGTGACGACCCATGTTACCGACGCCGACGACACCGGTTCGGAGGCTTCCGTTCTCACTCATCCGTGCTGAACCCATTGATAGCGCTCGCGATTGCGTCGACCGTTTCGCCCGTGAGTTCCGGATGAATCGGGAGCGACAGGACCCGGTCGGTCAGGCGCTCTGCGACGGGGAACGACCGCTCGATACCGTCGTAGGCCGGCTGTTCGTGGATCGGCGTGGGGTAGTAGATCCCGGATCCGATACCGTACCGATCTAGTTCCGACGCCAGCGCGTCACGATACGGCGTGGTGATCGTATACTGGTGGTAGGCGTGCCTGGCGTAGGCAGGTTCGGTCGGTGTCTCGACCGCCGACGTGACGATTTGCTCTGTCAGCCGACGAGCGTTCTCGCGGCGCGTTCGGACGAACTCCGGGAGCCGGCGTAACTGGGCGCGTCCGATAGCAGCAGCCACGTCCGTCATCCGGAAGTTGTGGCCGACTGACCGGTAGACTGAACCGTCATCGGGATCACGACCGTGATCGATGAAGGCCCGTAATTCTCGGGCCACGTCGTCGCGGTCGGTGACGACCATGCCGCCTTCGCCAGTCGTCATGTTCTTCGTCGGATAGAAGGAGAAACAGCCGACGTCACCGATTGAACCGACGGGTGTACCCCGGTATGCCGCGCCGTGGGCCTGGGCTGCGTCCTCTATCAGTGCCGCGTCGTACTGGTCGGCGAGCGCGCGATAGCGATCCATCTCCGCCGGGAGCCCGTACAGATGGACAGGCATGATCGCGTCGATATCACCGTCGAGTTCGCGAATACGGTCCCGTGCGGCGTCGGGATCGAGGTTGTACGACACCGGATCGACATCGGCAAAGACGGGGTCGCCACCGGCAAGCCTGATCGAGTTGGCCGTCGCGACGAACGAGAGAGGGGTCGTGAGGACCCGATCACCGTCCTCGATGCCGAGAGCGGCTAGAGCCGCGTGCAGCGCGGTCGTTCCGTTACTGGTTGCGACGGCGTGCTCGGCGTCGCAGTAGTCGGCAAACGCAGACTCGAAGGCCTCGACCTCGCTGGCGGCCGCGAGTTGGCCACTCTCCATGACCGCCGCCACCTGCTGGATTTCCCTGTCACCGATTGCCGGCGCAGCGAGTGGCACCTCTTCGAGCGTGGCGTGAGGGTTCATGCGATCTGGTTCCTCCGCTGTAAGTTCTCGGGAAGGGATTCGTGTCGGCCCGCGCCGACGACGAGTGTCTCGGGCGGCACGTCGTCCGTAACGACCGCGCCGGCCGCGACGAACGACCCCTCACCGACGGTCAGGCCGGGCAGGACAGTCGCGTTAGCCCCAATCGAGACGTGATCCTCGATAGTTACACCCTCGATTTCGCTCGCTGGCCGGATGGGGTAGTTATCGTTGGTAATCACGGCCTGTGGGCCGAGAAACACCTCGTTGCCAATCGTCGTCTCTGGAGGGACGTAGACGTTGGTCTGGAGACTAACGTGGGACCCGGTCGTAACGTTCCCGTCGACGACTGTGTTCGTCCCGACGAGCACGTCGTCGCCGAGGGTCGTCCCGCCACGGATCAGGGCGTTGTGGCCGGTCGAAAAGTCATCACCGATGGCCACGTCACCGTAGATGATCGTTCCCGAGCGAACCGTCGCGTTCCGCCCGAGCGTGGGGACGACGTCGTCACCGCCGGGCTGGCCGACGACGGCGTCCGGTGCTACGTAACTTTCATCACCGATTCTCGCGTTTGTCATAGTATCCACACTGGAGAGCAGTGTTCGTCAGATTCCACATCGACTGCGCCCTTTGTTATAAAGCGCCTGTCTGAGAAGGGTCCGTTTATCGGGAGACGTACGTCGATAACAACCACAGTGTCCGATTCACTCGTCAGTTGTCTGTTGTAACAGGGCCATCCGAAGGTACGGGAGGGCGACTGCTGTCTCGTCCGTCTCGGTGATCCGCTGGCGGCGTTCGTCGAACTCGATTAGACCGATGTCCGAGAGTTTCGGGAGCGACGCGTGCAGTAGCCGGGCGTTGATCTGGCCGCGATACTCCGCCTCGGAAAGTCCCTCCGGCGGTTCGGTTTGCTCGACGATATACTCGACCAGTTCGTGGGAGTAAACGGAATCATCGGCTTGCAATAGGAACGTCAGAGCGTAGCGGTTCGCTGGATGGGCCAGCACGTCGAAGAGGTCGTCGATCGCGATAGAAGTCGACCGTAGCGACTCCGTCTCGGCGTCGTCCTGGAAGTCTGATTCCCCCTCTAATACTTCCGGGTCGTGCTCTGTTCCCATATCGGCGTGGTTGTCCATAGCCGCTTTTGTCGGTTCCTTCAATATAGTAAGTAATAGAATACGGCTTTCATCTGCTTGCGAAACGTTTGGCTAGTAGTACTGATGGCTGATGAATATCAACAGTCCAGTGATCCAACATTACATTAACTTCGGACACAATGCTGTCCAGCGATCAGAGCGGTCGCGGTGTGAAACTCCGAAACGGAGTGGTATCGTTATGGCGGTCATATGGGACAGTGAAACTCAGGAGACCGACCATAGCATCAGGAGCGCCTGTTGACAGTCTCTGCACGAGTGTACGCGAGAAATATCCCCTTACTATCCGTGAACGCGATTAACGACCAACTGTCTTTATGTTATACTCATCTCTTCACATAGCGACAGTGATATCCCACAGCGCCACCGGCAACGCGTCGGGCCGAGAGCCGTATCCAGTGTTCGTCAGAACCCGAAAACGGGAGCCTCAGCCATGACAGACCCGGATTGGGACGACGTGAGCTTCGTCATCAGTTCGCGCTATAGAGTGGCCGCGATGCGCCGCCTCGACGAGGGACCATCGACGCCGTCGAATATCGCCGACGATGCGAACGTGGGACTGGCCCACGTCTCACGCGCCCTCCAAGAGTTGCGAGACAACGGGTTGGTCGACCTGCTCGTTTCGGATGACCGCAAGAAAGGTCGCGTCTACGGCCTCACAGAGGAGGGAAACAGAGTCTGGAAGACGATCGAAGCAGAAAACATGGCGTGAAACGGCCTGTTGTCGGTCGTCGGCGACACCGGCCAGAACAGGATGGAGAGCGGCGCTGACAGGATCCATAGTAGAATGATACCACGGCAGGGTGACACATCTAGATATGCCTCACACTGCGATACAGCCACAAAACAGCCTCTACAATCTGTCCTGGACAACGCGCACGGACTGTCCCACTCATGAACAGCGTCTCCTGTGACCGAGATATAGTAGCAGCTGTAACCGATTGCTCATCCGGTCGCATGGAGTCGCGCGATCAGATGAGTGAAGACGTGCAAATGCTACTATACCGGCAGATGTGTAAATCAGTCACATTGTAACCGCTGGTAACAGTGTTTTTCGCCTGTAAACGGTTTCGCTACGCGCTGAATTACTATACGGTAATAGTGCGTGGACACGTCCGATGGTCAAGCACATATCCGAGTCAGAGATGGAACGGATTACCGAGTTTGCAGAGACACCGGTCTACGAGCGCACGCCAGAACAGCTGATGCCAGATTCGAACGGCGACGACTGACCGTCCCCTCTTTTCATACCTAATCGGTCGAAAGCGCCCTCAGCCGCGCTGCTGACGTTCGAGAACAAACTGGACGGCCGCCAGTACCACGAAGGCGAGGATGACGAGCTGGCCGATGAGAGCACTGGAGATGGCCCCGATCTGTCCGAGAGAGATAATCAGGAAGAGGATCCCACCGACGGCTGCAAGCACGAGGTAATACCGGTGCCACGGCGTGAATTGCTCCGGACCCTGCAAGTACGGTTCGATCGAGTCTGCCCGGTCAGTCAACCAGACGTCCCCAGAGTCCGAGTCGTGCTCGACGATGCCGACATCGACCAGTTTCGGGATGTGCGTTTGATAGAGTGAGACGTAAACGCGCTTTCGGTCCTGTGAAGAGAGTTCTTCGACTGTTGTTTCGTTCTCGCGGGCCGCGACTGTCTCGGCGAGTGTCGTCAACTCTATTGGTGTTTCTTCCTCTCGCAGAATCGAGATCGTCTCGCGACGCCTCGCGCTGCTAAGTACGTCGAAAACCGTATCTTGGGAGATTTCTTCGTTGTTGCTGAACATCGAGTGTCTCAGTGTGCCCCTGTACCGTGCGGAGGGTTCGGCGTATACGACCGATACAGTATATATGACCCCCGCCCATAGTTTAGTAACAGTCAGATTACTACGACCCGAGAGATCCGACACTATGTAAGGCGTCGTTTGACGGCCAAAGGGATCTAGAGACCGACATGGATACAGCGTATGTCTATCTTTCTGAAACTGTCGACGACGGTCCAGTGCCGTCCAGTAGAGCGAAAACCAGTGAGACACCGGCGCTGGCCTTCCCGAAACCGGCACCGAACCAGACCGGGACAGAAATCTGACCTGTATGGGACAGTAATAATATATTACTGTGAGGAATGATGTTCGTAACAATGCCGCTTTCGACATATCGCCCAATCAGATGGTTCCGACAGTCTCGAACAACCTGCTGACAAACGTACGTTGGGGTGGGTGAAGATGAGCACGACGAAACACGGGCTCTATGGCAGCGATGCCAGTGACAAAGCTCAGCGAAGGGCCTTTACTAGTGGAGCGGCTCCCGTTGCAATCTACGGTCTCGGAAAGATGGGCGCGCCACTCGCAGCGACCTTCGGGGCACGGAATGGCAACGTCGTCGGCGTCGACCTGGACAGTGACGTCGTCGACGCGATTAACGACGGGACAGCACCCGTCGAGGGCGAACCGGGACTCGAACCCGCAATATCGACTCTCGTCAATGAGGACGCATTACGGGCGACCACCGACGGACAGTCGGCCGCGCGTGACGCGACCCTCCACGTCGTCATCGTGCCGACACTCCTGGACGACAACGACAGCCCGGATCTTTCGGCGATCGAAGCGGTCGTGACGGATATCGGAGCCGGACTAGATCCGAGTGACACTGTGTTCGTCGAATCGACACTGCCCCCCGAAACCTGTACTGACGTGATACAGCCACGGCTCGTCGACGAGAGTGGCCTGGAGGCCGACGAATTCGGACTGGCCTTCTGTCCGGAGCGAACGTCAAGCGGCAGGGCGCTCGAAGACATACGGCACAGCTATCCGAAGATCGTCGGCGGGATCGACGAGGAGAGCACCCGCGTCGCGAAACTGGTCTACAGCGAAATAACGACAAACGACGTGATCACGGTCAGCGACTGTACGACCGCCGAATGCGTGAAACTCTTCGAGGGGCTGTACCGGGATGTCAACATCGCGCTGGCCAACGAGCTCGCCCGCCTCGGTGACGAACTCGATGCAGACATCCGTGAGGCGATTGCTGCGGCCAACACCCAGCCGTACTGTGACATCCACGACCCCGGCCCGGGGGTCGGTGGCCACTGTATTCCCTACTACCCCCATTTCGTCATCGACAGCGCTGAAGCCCGGACGCCACTGCTGGAAACCGCGCGCGCAGTCAACGAGCGAATGGAACAGTTCACTGTCCGCAAGACCATCGAAGAACTGGAGCGCGCGGGCGTGCCCGTGGCGGATGCGGCAGTCGCTATCCTCGGCGTCACGTATCGGCCAGGGATCGACGAAACCCGTGCGTCGCCGGCGTGGACGATCACGTCTGCGCTCTCGGCAGCGGGTGCCGACGTGTTCACGGTCGACCCTGTCTGTAGTGACCTGGCCACGTTTGCCGGACGACCGACAACGCTGTCAGAGCTGCCCCGGGTCGATCCCGACGGACTCGTCCTCGTCACCGCACACGACGCGTTCGAAGACATCCCGTGGGCGCGACTGTCCGACCCAGTCGTCGTCGATGGTCGGGACGTGATCACTGATCCCGACATCGACGGGCACGTCTACACAATCGGCGGCGGTCGAGCCAGTTCCGACCGGTAGTGATGATACCGGTAGACGCACCGTTTGATACTTCTCATACTGCCGGCTGTAACGGTTTCGTGATAGTAGCGACCCCGGGGGCGCGAAATCCTCGATAGCCGTATAGCCGGCAGTATCAGCCGTCACAATCCCCGGGCTGAACGCGTCATTGCGCATGTCTATCGCTGTGCTACTGCCAACTTCGCGAGGACATTCCACGAGCAGTGGCACCTGGAACGACCGACAATAGCCACTACGATGGCAATCTACACGATTCTGGTGTATATCCAGAAGTGAACCAGTCTGCCAAAGTAGCAAGATATCATAAAAGGGCCGATAGTCGGCATATTCAGTAAGAGTAACAAATGGTGGAGTTTATTTGAGTATGTTGCACCTGGACCTATTTAAACTGATGTCAAAAGTATTGTAGTGAAAGTAACTGATCCCTATACGGCGTAATAGTTCACCTGATGAAAAGTACAACACAGATAATATCTCCGTGTAAATTAAGTATAGGAAACAATTAAAACCCTTCCGCTGGTTAGGGTACATGTCCACCGATTCGATGCCGGCGCCCACGGGTGGGAGTCGCCATCGAGAATACCGGTATGGGGTCACCGCCGAAACAAACACGGACACAAGCCGGTACTGGACGGACAACTGAGGTCACGAATATGAATCAATTCAAAACTGGGAGGCTACTATGAGTGCAGCGCGCGATGAGTCGACGCGATCGACGGAGGGTGGTTCGGTCGCGGGTGCAGATGAGATAGCAGAGTCAGCCCGGACGGAAGGGGTGACAGAGCCAGCCGACGAACCCGAGGCATTGCCGATCGACCGTGTGTTCGAACTGTTGAAAAATCAGCGGCGGAGAGAAGTGTTGCGATACCTCGAAACGTCGGACGAGGAAGTCGTCTCGCTGAGTGATCTTGCAGAGCATATCGCAGCTATCGAAAACGATACCACGGTCAGAGCCATCTCGTCCAGCGAACGAAAGCGAGTCTACGTCGGACTGTATCAGTGCCATCTGCCCAAGATGGACGATATGAACGTCGTCGCATTCGATCAGAACCGCGGGACAATCGAACTCGGCCCCAACGCCGAGCAACTCGAAGAGTTCCTCGATATCAACGACGAGAACGGCTATAGCTGGCCACGCTACTACGCTGGCCTGGCCGCCGGGAGCGCCGTGCTGTATGGCGCTGCACTGGCGCTGTCAGCACTATCAATCACGCTGGTCGTTCCAGTGATCATTGCCGCGTTCGCTACCTGCGCACTGGCAAACGGATACATCAACCAGCAATCGGCCGACGAAACCAGTAACGCCTAATCGCCCCGGCCACCGTAGACGAATTTTTTGTGTCCCACGAACAGAGACGTCACCAGTCCCGACGAGAGGATTCTCGAGACACTCCTCGCGCTGGTACGTCCAGTAGTATCACCGCATCAACAGGAGAGAGACGTACGACCCTTCGTGGGCCGTGATCCAGGCGGATGTCAGCTCACCATTCGTTGCGTCCGACCGAAAGATCGTACACCGGTTCGGTCGTGACTGGTAGCGGTCGACAATGGCCCGGTAGCGCTGAGTCCCCCCATCGTCGGTTCGATTAGTCCGTGTTGGCATATCTCATTCCACCCGTCTATGAGAGAGGGCTTCGTTATATTCTCCCTTCCCAGTAGTGTCACGGGCCACCAGCAAACACATCGAAAGCGAACTAGCAGGCGGTATTTGTGGACTACCGCCCTCACTACGGGCAAACGGGTGAACCGCTGGCTGTGCCAACCAGCCGTTATCCCTATCGCCGCCATCCATGGCGAGACTCGGGAGTGGCGAAACTCTTCAGATAGTTACGTCCGGCAGTATTAGTTCGATCCAGCAATCGTCAGTCGTCCGTGGCCAAAGATCGTGACCTCGTAGGCGTGATACTCGAAGGTAATGTGCGCGGTCCCCGGATCCCTGTTGCCGATATGATCGAAAATACTGTCGAGCGCATCCGGATTGATCACTCCCGCGAGTGGCTGAAGATCCGTCGGGTCACGCCCAGAAATCTCCGCGACAGCATACACCACCAACTCACTCATCAACTGCTGATCGTCGCCGGAGACATCCACCACGTGATGTTCGAACTCGTCGTCGTACTCGATAGAGACGTCTCTCATCATCTCTCAGTCCTCTCCCTAGACGCCCTGTCGCCGTGTTCGAAACCAATACGTTCCATTCGATTGCCCGTGTAAACACGCGCCGTCCCAGGTGTAAAACTGCATCTATTTCTTATCGGGTCATGTCGACACCTCTGGGGTGACTGTCACACTGTGGCGATGCTCGCCACCCTGTCGTGGCGACATTCGCTAATGGCGCTCGTCCCACAGAATCACGACTACTGATGGTAAAAACTCCATAACAATTTAGTTTTCTTTCGCAGGAGCGATATGATCGGCCAGGTATCGATCCGGCAGAGCGGATCGCTGCGGAGTGGGGGTACTGTATGAGTACCGGTCGAGAACGGACAGTACTCACTGGCGGGCGCGTTGTGACGCCCGAGGGGACAATCGACGGTGGCGCTGTCGCAATCGAGGACGGCGTTTTCGATGCCGTCGGGCGCAGGATCCACGGAGCGACGAACATCGACGTGTCTGGAAAGTTTCTGCTCCCCGGGTTCGTCGACCTCCACGGCGACGATATCGAGCGCCACCTCTTTCCCCGTGCAGAAGACAGCGTCCCGCCGTCGAGAGCGATCCAGATCTGTGACCAGGCGGCGATAGCGGCGGGTGTCACCACGAAGTGTCACGCGCTCGCTTTCGAGAACACGCCGGACGAAAACCGGTCGCTAGAACTCGCCGACCAGGTGGCAGACGGGATAGCGGCGTTCAATAGCAGCGGACGCGCCTTGAGCACTCATCTGGTCCACCTCCGGTGTGAACTGACGAGCAAAGCCTCCGTCGAGCGCGTCTGTGCCCGACTCGACGACGATGCTGTCGCCCTCGCCTCGCTCGTGACCCACGTTCCCGGCGAAGGACAGTTCGACTCGCCAGCAGAGTACGCAGATCGGTTTGACGACGGCGAGTCCGTGTCACAGGAGGCGATGAGCGAACTCGTCGCCCAGCGGACCAGTGTCCCGGATCGAACGGTACGAGCGCGTGCGCTACGGTTACTTGCCCGTGCCGGCAACGGAGATGTCCCGGTCGCGGCCCACGATTGTGAAGACCCGGCGACGGTCGAACGCCACGCACAGGCAGGTGTCGATATCTGTGAGTTCCCCGTCTCACTTTCGGCAGCACAGACGGCCAGCGCTGCCGGGATGTGTGCCGCGATGGGCGCGCCGAACCTCGTTCGTGGTGAGAGCATCTGGGACAACCTATCGGCCAGACGGGCAATCGATGACGGCGTCGTCGACGTGCTCTGCAGTGATTTCCGTCCCCAGTCCTTGCTCGCGAGTGTCTTCGTCGACACTGGAGAGTCACTCACCACGCGCGTCGCCAGAGTAACGAGCGCACCGGCCGACGCCATCGGATTGACAGACCGTGGCCGGATCGAGCCCGGTGCTCGCGGTGATCTCATCGTCGTGGACCCCGGGCCAGAACCACGGGTCGAGCGTGTCTTTGTCGCCGGCAAGCAAGTGTACGACGCGACGCCGCGCCCGTTCGAGGACGGTTCGTAGGTACTGTCCGATACCGGTCCGTCTCATACTGTTTGTTGTAACTGTTGACCGCTGATTCGCCGACACGGTGTGGCGAATCAGCGGTAATGACTGACAACGAACAGTATCAGTCGCGCAGGGCCCCGAGAATCGCTTCGAGCGTGTCGTTCCCTCTGTACTCGACGATACCCTCGTCCGTATCGTACACGACGACACCGACCTCCTCCAGGAGAGGTAAATGACAGTGATGGAGTCGCTGTCTGCTCCGGTCCAGCGCTGTCAGGTCGGTGTTCGTATTGTTTGCAACGGCGCTCGCGAGTTCGTCCAGTGAGCGCAGGGGAGTGTCCTGTAGTTCCCGGACCACAGCGCGTCTCGTGTCTGAGGCGAGGGCTCGAAGGAGTTGGCTGTTCGAAATGTCGGGCACCGGTCCGTTATCGACCATTACCGGAGTAAAGCAGACGTATAGACAATGTTATGCATGATTTTCCGGGGATTCACCAGCTCTCCGAACGTCGTTCACGTCTCCTTACACCCATTACCCGGGCCGGTAGTCGGTTACTTGCAGAGGTACGAATCAACTAACAATAGTACTGGGCGACCATGTGTTGTTTGGGGAGGTAATCCCCACATTGGCTGTCTCCGTCCCC
The DNA here is from genome assembly GCA_003021685.1 of Halobacteriales archaeon QS_4_62_28. Lineage (GTDB taxonomy): Archaea > Halobacteriota > Halobacteria > Halobacteriales > Haloarculaceae > Halomicrobium. The sequence continues at coordinate 13,936 of PXRO01000031.1, read as the reverse complement.
CGACTCGTCGCCACTTGCCAACCCCACCCCCAACCCCACTCCCCGTTTTTATAGAACCGATCAGAGCGGCCTGCCGTCCGTCGCCGGTCGAGTGACGTTCCGACATCCCGGGGTATCGAATCTCCTGAATAGCTGTAGGAGAGTAATAACAAAACTGCCACTAGCTCACCACAAAGTAATGCCCTGGAGACACACCCCGACCGAGATTATCTCGATGAGACACCACGACGCCACTGTGCCACCAGACCGAGTGTCGACGCGACAGTTACCCAGTACCTCGACCGGGTGGGTGAGAGCATGAAGGTCCTGACAGTCGTCGGGGCACGCCCGCAGTTTATCAAATCGTTCCCGGTGACGCGAGCGCTCCAGCCGGACCACGACGAGGTACTCGTCCACACCGGGCAACACTACGATCAAGAACTCTCTGACGTGTTCTTCGAGGAACTCGATCTCAGGGTCCCCGACCACAATCTCGGCGTCGGCTCCAGCACCCACGCCGTCCAGACCGGTGAGATGATGCGCCGCCTCGATCCGATAGTGGCCGCCGAAGCACCCGACGTAATCCTCCTGTATGGCGATACGAACTCGACGATTGCCGGCGCGCTGGTAGGCGCGAACCGCGACACGACTGTTGCGCACGTCGAAGCAGGACTCCGGAGCGGCGAGCGCTCGATGCCCGAAGAGATCAACAGGATCGTGACAGACCACGTCGCAGACGTGCTCTGCACGCCCTGTGAGGCGGCCACGCGAAACCTGGAACGGGAAGGAATCGCAGACCGTGCGTCCGAGACTGGCGACGTGATGTACGACGCTATCAAGTGGGCAGACCGGATCGCTCACCGGGAGTCAGATATCGTCGAGCGACTCGGGGTCGACGATGATCCGTTCGTGCTGGCGACTGTTCATCGACCGCGAAACACCGACGATCCGGATCGACTGAACGCCATCGTGGAGGCGCTGCTGCAGGCACCGGCCCCGGTCGTGTTCCCCGTTCATCCCAGGACAGAAGCAGCGTTGCGAGACCAGAACCGCTGGGCGGCCGTCGCCGAGGGACTGGAGTGCACCGATCCGGTCGGGTACCTCGATTTCGTTCGACTGCTCGATGGTGCACAGCGAGTCGTCACTGACTCCGGTGGGGTCCAGAAAGAGGCCTTCTTCCTCGAAACGCCCTGCGTGACGCTACGCGAGGAAACGGAGTGGACAGAAACAGTCCAGCACGGGTGGAACGCGCTCGTCGGTGCAGGCACAGAGCGAATTCTCGATGCCATCGCAGCGCCGTTCGACGCGCCAGCACACCCACAGCCATACGGTGACGGGTCGGCCGCCGAGCGGATCGTCGAGGTCCTGGCTACCGAGTGAATAGCTGGACGACAGGAGCGGCGTCGACCCTCACGAAGGAAAATGTACGGTGCCGGAAGGTTTATTACCTGTATTCAAGATCGAATAAGTACTGTTCCCTATGAGCTATCTCCTGGTGGACGCAACGAGCGTGCTCGTGGTAGGTGAGTCAGAGACAGCAACCGAGCGCGTTCGGTCGGCAGCCCCTGCAGCCGATATCGTCACCGTTCCGTCTGTCGGCGATGCGCTCGACACGCTCGACTCGCAGGATCAGATCGGATGTGTCGTGGTCCTCGAGGATCCGGACAGACAACCGGTCGAGGCCTATCAGGAGATCCGTTCTGACTACGAGACAGTGCCGATACTCGTCTTCGCCCCCGAGTCGGCGTGTGACGTACCGGCACTTGCCAGCCACTGGGACCTGGAGTATCTTCCGACGTCGGTCGACGACGGAACGGTTCGGGGCGTCGTCGACGACGCACTCGCCAGACACCAAGACCGTCGCCGGGAGGCCGCAGAGAGCAGTCTGTTCACGACATTACTCGAAGACGGCGACGTGATGATCTATGCCAAAGATACACAGGGTAAATACCTCTACAGGGCTGACATCGAAGGCAACGCCGACCCGGAATCAGTGATCGGAAAAACCGACGTGGAAATTGCCAGAACCGAACTCCGGGAGCGCGCAAAGGAAGCGTATCGAGACGATATGCGTGTCGTCGAGACGGGCGAAGCGATCTACCAGAAGGTAGTCGATCACGAATACGGTGACCACGAAGACCGGGTGCGGACGACGAAAATCCCCTGGCGCGATCAGAACGGCGAGATACTGGGGCTGATCGGTATCTCCGAAAACATCACGGAGGAGAAGACCTACGAGCGGCGACTCAAGCAGCAGGCGAATCGCGTCGACCAGTTCATCCAGCGTGTCGCCCACGACATCAGAACGCCACTGCAGGTCGCATACGGGTCGCTCGACCGCGCTCGTGCGGGGGAAAAAGCAGGTATCGAAAAGGCCGAAGAGATGATCGAACAGGTCGAGAGCACGGTCACTGACCTCCACCGGTTATCGACAGACGTAGACACGTCTACCCTCTCGGGTTCGTCGATCCGATCCATCTACCTCGAGGTCTTGACGACCGACCTCGCTACCCTGTTCGAAGCAACCTGGGCAAGCATCCGGACAGGAGAGGCGGAACTGATCGTCGACCTGCCAGAGGAGACAGTCATCGCCGCAGAGACAGAAACGATCCGACCACTCGTCGAGAACCTGCTGAACAACGCAATCGACAGGGGAGCGCCGGACGTGACGGTACGAGTCGGCACCGTCGAACCCCGTGGCTTCTACGTCGCCAACGATGGGCCGACGCTCGACGAGGACGACCGAGGAGAGGCTTCTCACTCCGAGACCGACGGGACCGGCATCTGCCTCGACACCGTCGCCGAGACCGTCGACCGGCTAAACGGCGAAGTGACCGTCGAAGGAGACGAGGAGGGAGTCCGATTCCGGATTTCCGACATTCCAGTTATCACCGACGCTGACCGTTCCTTCCGGCCGACAGAACCCATCAGTATCGACGAAAACCGAGACATCGGACCGGTATCGATTCCCGGCAGCGCAGAGTACGACGACGAAACCGACCGATGGACAGTGGTGGGCAATGGGACGAACATCTGGAGCGACACTCACGAGTTCCACCACGTCTATGGAGCGGGGAATACACCGGTGCGGATCGAGGCACGAATCGAGTCACTCGACGGGTGCGACGAATTCAGCAAGGCCGGCGTCACGATCAGGAGTGGCACCGACGAACGAGCACCGTTTGGATACGTCGGGACGACCGATGCGCATGGCTCTGAAGTCATCTGGCGACTCGCCGAAGACGGGTTCACCGACAGTCGACAGTTCGAAGAACTGCCGGACACCGTCTCGTGGTACCGCATCGATTATGCCGACAGTATCATGACGTGCTATCTCTCTGCAGCGGGCGACCAGTGGTACCCGGTCGACCAGCGACCAATCGAACTCGGGGACGACGTCACCGTTGGCCTGCTGGTGTGTAGCCACGATAGCAAACGGACCAGCGAAGCGGTGTTCACCGACGTTCGCGCCTGCAAACTCGATGCCGAGTGACTGTTTACTGGAGGTGGCGTACCAGCGTCGGCACCGTCGCGAGGTCGTCGAGTGCGAACGGGGAGAGCGCGAGCAGAAGTCGTCGATCCAGCAGACCCTCGTCTCGAACCAGGAGAATTTTGAGTTTGTGGATTGCGACAGCGGCGATCAGCCGTTGCCCAGGCCGAGCAGTCACGGGCTATGTGGCTGCTATCTCGATATGCGACAATATAATTCTTTCTGGAAAATACAACAACGTTTGTTTCGGTATTTCTCTATGCTATGGTTATTGTGCTAGCTATTCTAGCTCCTAGAACATATATGTCCATAAATAATATACGGAGCGGGCCGAAAACCAGAGTCAACCATGATCGAGATACTGGTCGACGCCATCGAACTCCGATCACCCCCGTCAGTAGCGCCTGACACGCCTATTGGCGACGCAGCAAAACGTCTCCGCCGTCCCGGAGTCCACGCGCTACCGGTTCTGGAAGATAACACCGTCGTCGGGATTGTGACCGAATCCGATATCGTCGCACTCGTCGCAGAGACCGACGAGCAACCGGCCGTGCGTGCAATCGTGTCTACACCACCGGCGACGATCTCGCCGACCGCGACGATTCACGACGCCGCAGAGACGATGCGAGCGAACGGGGTCAAACAGCTGCCTGTCATCGATGACGACACCTACCACGGTCTGCTGTTGGCCGACACCCTCGAACTGTACCTCTCCCGGCACACACTCGACATCGAGTGGGAGGGTGAGCCACTGCGCACGGACGGGGCCCAGAGCCAGAGCGTCACTGCGGGTGATTAAATGCAGTAAAACGGCGGTGAGGAGGCCTATACCGTTGGATGTGACTTCGTGAAGATATTTGCCACCCCAGGGGACAAAATACGTCAGTAGCTTACGTCCGATAGTGTCAGGCGATGTAGTTAGCGAGTCGCATCATCTGGCTCGTGTACCCCATCTCGTTGTCGTACCAGGCGAAGACCTTCGCCAGATCGCCCCCTTCGACGGTGCTGGTCTGGCTCAGGTCGACACAGGAGCCGTACTCCCAACCGACGATGTCACTGGAGACGATCTCGTCGTTTGTCGCGCCCATCGAGTGTTCGAGTTCGCCGTTGGCGTACTCGGTCATGGCATCGTTGATCGCTTCGACCCCGGGATTGCCCGGCAGATCGACAACAATCTCGGTGATGGAACCGGCCGCAGTCGGCACGCGAACAGCCATCGCCTCGAAGTTGTTTTCGAGTGCGGGGAGAATATCTGTCGTGGCCTGGGACGCACCGGTCGTCGTCGGGACGATGTTCTCCGCGGCCGCCCGGCCACGACGGATCTTCGATTTCGGTGAATCGACGATGGCCTGGGAGCCAGTGTAGGCATGGATCGTAGTCATTTCCGCCGAGTTGACGCCGAACTCTTCGAGCAAGACGTACATTGGCAGCGAGACGCTGTTGGTAGTACACGACGCACCGGAGACGACGTCCTCGCCATCGTATTCGTCCTGGTTAACACCGAATACGAACTGTGAGACCGGTTTATTACCCTTCGGTGGTGCGGAGATCAACGTTTTGCTCGCCCCTGCTTCTAAATGGGCAGATGCTTCGTCTTTCGTTCGAAAAATCCCGGTCGATTCGATGGCAACGTCGACATCGAGGTCGTCCCAGGGCAACTCTGCGGGACTCTGGATGTTGAATACAGAAATAACCTCGTCACCGACGTGTAATTCGTTACCGTCGAGTTCGATATCTTCAGAAAGGTTTCCCAGATTCGTGTCGTACTCTGCCAGGTACGCCATCTGCTCGAAGTTCATCACGTCGTTGATGCCGACGACCTCGACATCGTCGTTCTGCAGCGCATACCTGAAGGCACACCGACCGATACGGCCGAACCCGTTGACGCCAAGCCGAACTGGAGTATTCACAGCCATAGTATTTCTCCGTGTAGTTAGATAATCGACACGATAAAAGTTATTTCGACATCGACACAGGTCAAAGCGAGTAACAAACGGTCGGGGACTGACCCCAACTCCCGCTGGTTATGCGCGCGAGACCGAGTAGGCGGTAATATCCGTCGTTGAGAGCATACCCAGAGTCTTCCCATCGTCGTCAACGACCGGGAGGTGCGAAATACTGTTCGTAATCATTCTGGCCGCCGCAGTCTGAATGGAGTCGTCTGCGTTGATCGTGATAACCTCATCTGTCATGAACTGGTCGATAGTCACGTCGGTTCCGTATTCGCCATCCGCGAGAAAATCCACGAAGTCATTGTTTGTGATGACCCCGGACAGGTGGTCGTCTTCGTCAACGACCATCAGCGAGCCGATGTCGTTCTCTATTATCGTATCGACGGCTTCGTCGATGGTGGTATCTGAAGTAACTGTGACGATGTCGGGCGTCATGAGCTGTTCGGTGGGGACACCTTGTCTGTCCATGTCAATCGTATCGGACGTTGAGTATTAATAATTGATGATCTAACACTTCCGCCGTTCGTCGAATTTCTGATCTCGATACTCCAGATTACGACGGGATAGTCCTGCATCAACGACAGCAGAATGCACTCTCAACTGTGTCGAAGGAGGGACCTCGTTCAACAGTCGATTTATGACCTGCCGGGACTATCCGAAAACACAACTCTTATTCTCAGCCTCCCAGATACATTCGAGTGTCTTCTCGCGGCCATAGCCTTGGCTCGGTGCTGCGCTATGGCCGGCCGCCGCCCGTCAGCGGTTCAAACCGATGATACGGGACCTTTGTTCAACGCGACCACTACCGAAGGACCGAGCTAAAAATGACGGTTGTACGCGAGCGCTGGCGCGATTGCAGACAGGACGATTGCGACCGCTACTAAGAGCGCGAGTACCCGCAACGATCTCCAGTCACAGCCGGGGTAATACTTCACCTGGGGCTGATATTGAATGGAGGCAGTCCCCCAACACATGACTGGGGACGAGCGCCACCCTGACATTTCGACGGTGTACGAGGAGGGCAGTAGAGCGTCCGATCCGATCGTAGAACTGCTGAGACAATATGTACCGGGAAATACGAGCGTGTTTACCATCGCCGTCTGTACGACGATTCTCCATCAACTACTCACACTCGTCCCGCCGTACCTCCTCGGAGTCACGCTCAACGCATTCTTCACCGGACAGCGGACCGCATTGTCTGTCGCATTCGTGCCACAACCCTGGATACCCTCAAGTATACGCGGCCAGTTCGGATTTATTGCAGGACTATTCGTCGCGACCGCCCTCGCGACAGCACTCACTCAAGCCGTGCAGCTCGTGACGTTCCGTTGGTTCCAGCAATCGGTCCTGCACGACCTCCGGACGGACGCCTACGACGCGACTAAGCGGCTCGATATGGCGTTTTTCGAGACCGAAGCGACGGGGAACGTCATGAGCGTCCTCAACAACGACGTTAATCAGTTGCGAGACTTTCTCCTCGGCGGACTCAGACAGTTCATTGAATCGGCGACGTTACTGGTTGGACTACTCGTCTTCATGATCGGACTCCACTGGCAACTTACCCTGTTTTCGATGTCGTTTCTCCCCGTGATGTTCGGACTGGTATACGTCTATCAACAGGCGATAGAGCCACGATACGAGGACCGCCGGTCGGCAGTCGGGGAACTCAATGCACACGTGCAGAACGCTATCGAGGGCATCGAGACCATCAAAACATTCAGCACAGAACAACGAGAGAGTGCACAGCATCGAATGCACTCACGAGCGTTCTGGCATGCCGACTGGCGTGCAGCCAAACTTTCGGGGCTCTTCTACTCGACTCGACGGCTACTCACCGAAGTGATGTCGCTCGCCATTGTCGTCGTTGGTGGCTGGTGGGCACTGTTCGGGCCGCCGTTCGTGTTTTCCGCCTCGCTCTCTACGGGCCTCTTCGTGACGTTTCTCTTCTACGGGCGACGGCTCGTACAGGAATCATCACAGATTGGGGACCTCGTCGATACGTACACTGATGCGAGGGCATCAGCAAAGCGAGTGTTTGGTCTCTTTCAATACCCTACCGGAAGATTGGAGTCGGCCAACGCGGAGCCACTGGGAAGCGTCGACGGACACGTTGAGTACCGCGACGTGTCGTTCACGTATCCCGGCGCCGACAGCTCGACACTGGAAGACGTGAGCTTCGAAACCAAGCCCGGCGAGTTCGTCGGACTGGTGGGACCGACAGGAGCCGGAAAGTCGACGATATTGAAACTCTTACTCCGATTATACGAAACCGATGAAGGAACGATCACGATCGATGGCATCGACGTGTCGACGACGACATTAGAGAGCCTTCGTGAGGCGATCGGATACGTGAGTCAAGACCCGTTCTTATTCGGGGGTACGGTCCGTGAGAATATCGCGTACAGTGATCCGAACGCCGATGAACGACGAATCGTTGAGGCGGCCAAGCGAGCGAACGCTCACGAATTCATCCGTGATCTTCCCGACGGGTACCACACTGCGGTCGGGGAAAGGGGTGTCAAACTCTCCGGTGGACAACGCCAACGGATTACAATCGCTCGCGCGATCCTCAAGGACCCACCAATCCTGATTCTCGACGAAGCGACCAGCCACGTCGACAATCAGACCGAGTTGTTGATCCAAGAGAGTCTTCACGACCTGATCGCTACACGTACAACGTTCGTGATTGCTCATCAACTCTCGACGATTCGCGAGGCAGACCGATTGCTGGTGCTCCGTGATGGACGGATCGTAGAATCGGGTGATCATGAAGAACTGATCGAACGAGACGGATTGTACGCGTCCCTCTGGAAGATTCATACCGGGGAAACTACGAAACTACCAGAGCAACTTCGTTCGCACGGGTAGTAGCCCTGAAACAGGTCCAGTACAGTCCCTGGCACGGATATATCGGATCTCATCTGTTAAGATGTTGGTGCAATCCACTGCTTCCGACGGACAGCAAAATCACCCTGGCTGCCACATGCATTGAGACAACCGGCCTCAACCACTGTCATCCCCCATCTTGCGAGGCTACTAGTCACCAAGTTCCGAAAGTCGGGCCTGAATTTCCTCGGCATCCGCCTCAGAGAGCGCCTCAACGTCGAACTACACGAGAAGCGGGTAGACTCCGCCGCCCTCCGACAGGACAGTCACGTACTGGCGCACCCGGGCACTTCTCGAAACGAAGCGTCCCGAAGAGCGGGTCTGTCTCTACCACTTGCTACGTAGCCTGCCGTATTAAACCTTACCCATGGGCTTCGGAGCAAGACGTAAGTGCATCAGGATTCTACCGTCGCGTATGCCCACCGATTCAGATTCAGACACAAGGGATACCCACGGCCGGTATACCCCGGAATACGCCGACGAGGAAATCCTCGAGGCCGTTCACGAACACGCCCCCGCGTCGACGAAAGAGATCGCTGACGCCGTTGGGTGCTCCCGCCAGAACGCAGATCGACGGCTTCGGCAGCTCCGGGAGCGCGGGGCCGTCGCCAGCAAAAAAACCGGCCCGGCATTGGTGTGGTGGCTCGACGACAATGCGTTCGCGCGACGATTGAGCCGAAAGTCGATCGCCGACACGTACGGCGACGACTATTTCGCGGAGAACCCGAGCTGGGCCGACGATCTCCCTGACCTGGGGGAGAACGCCTGAATGGCCTACGCGCAGGGGGCGATTGTGTTGGTCGAAAACCCCTATGCGGACGGCCTTCGGCCCGTCATGGTCGTGTCGAACGACGAGCGCCCCTACCAGGGAAAACAGTACACAATTGCGATTGTGACGACGACCGACCGCGACGAAGCCGTCCGGCTTGAGGCGGGCGACATCACCGAAGGTGCGATCAACGTCTTCCCGAGTTTCGTGAACCCGTGGTCCGTCCACGGGTTCGAACACGCCGAGATCGACCGGCGAGTGGCACAGGTGTCTGCCGACGTAATTCGTGCCGTCGCAGACGGTGTCACCCGATATGTGGAGCCGAACCCATGACCGACCACGACGACCTCATTCATACCACCGGTCAAGCACACTGTCCGTACGACGAGTGCGATTGGTGGGTTCCAGCAGGCATGGAATATCTCTATGCGACGCATCGTCGAGAGGACCACGACGAGTTCTGTGAGAGGACCGATCGGAACCGATAGCGACCGCTCTTTATATACTGGAAATGCGAGAAGGACTTGAACCCTTTGTAGGCAAGCCGGTGGAGGGATTGTGAACCACGGTCGTTGCACTTCGCTTCACTCCCTGATTCAAATCCCACGACCGCTTTTGCTGCTCACGACGTGTTCGCAGCAAAAAGCCGGTGGAGGGATTTGAACCCTCGGCCTAATCCTTACGAAGGATTCGCTCTGCCAGTCTGAGCTACACCGGCGCGGATACTCGGTACGAAGCCCAAGGTGATCATAAGGGTTCCGAAGTCATACAATGGTTGTCGCTGTATTCCGGTCGACTGCACGCTGTCGCACAGTCGGCCCGATACTGACCGACAAATCCATCTCGTACTGCCGGCTGTAAGCGATGCCGTTACCGTGTCAGTCTGACATCGAGCACGACGTTGAGTTCGTGTGGGGCATACGAGCGAACAGTGTGGCGGTTCTGGACAGTTACGTCGTAGTCAGGTTCGAACGCCGCGCGGATCGCTCGCTCGCCGGGACCGAAGGGGTCGTCGTCGTGCTGGATATCGTAGTAGTGTAGTGTGCAGCCGTCGCCGGCGATAGTGAGGGCCGCGTCGAGAAAGTCCCCGGCGCTATGGGGCAGGTTCATTACGATTCGGTCGGCCCAGTCGGTGTAGTTCGTGGCGACCTCCCGAACGTCGCCGTGGATGCCGGTGACGTGCTCTTCGACCGTATTCCGCCGGGCGTTCTCCCGCAGATACTCGATGGCGGCTGCGTTGATATCGACGCCGACGGCCGTTGCACCGCCCCTCGCGAACGGGATCACGAAGGGACCGACGCCGGCGAACATGTCGAAGGTTCGTTCCCCGTCGTCGACCTGCTCGACGACGCGGTGGCGCTCGGTCGCCAGGCGGGGAGAGAAATACACGGCATCGAGGTCGAGAAGAAATTCACATCCGTACTCCCGGTGGACGACCTCGGTTGGTCTCCGTTCCGTGCCGTCGTCCAGTGCGGTGAGGACCTCCCAGTCCCGCACGCGCGTCTCGCCTTTGACCTTCGACGCACGGTTGAGGACGGTCCGGACCGGGAGATCCGACTCGACTATCGCATCCGCCACGGTGGTCGCTCGCTCCGAGTCGTCCTCGTCGATGAGGATCACCTCACCGATCCGCTCGTACGTGGGATCGAACCCGAGGTGGTCGGCAGGCATCGTCTGGGACTCCCGGAGCGGCGCGTCGTACTCGACAACGTCTAAGTCAGTCGGCACTGCCGCCGGGTCTGTCACCGGAATATAGATCGAATCGTCCGCGACGACGATATCGTGGCTCTCTGCGACGAGGTCGGCATCTGCGAGACGCTGGCGAATCTCTTCGCCGGCCTCACGGCCGACTCGCACGCACGAAACGCCCATACCACAACTCGCCCGGCCCAGGCGGTAAGCCTGACGCTTCGCGTCTTTTATACACCGGCACAGCCCAGTAGTGATATGCTCACGTTCGTCGGTCTCGGACTCTACGACGAGCAGTCGATCACTATCGAGGGCCGGGAGGCACTCCAGGCCGCCTCGACTGTGTTCGCCGAGTTCTACACGAGCAGACTCGTCGGCGCGACCGCTTCGGAACTGGCGTCCTATCACGACATCGACCTGCAGGTGCTCGACCGCGCGACAGTCGAACGCGATCCCGGCGAGATACTCGACGCCGCCGAGGACGACGACGCTGTCTTCGTCACTGCGGGTGATACGATGGTCTCGACGACACACGTCGACCTGCGGCTTCGGGCGGAACGGCGAGGGATCGAGACACGTGTCATCCACGGCACGACCGCACAGACCGCTGCGGGTTCGCTCACTGGCCTCCAGAACTACCGCTTCGGGAAGGCAACGACGCTGCCATTCGAGGATGCACACGGTGGTGAAGGCGTCCCGGACAGCGTCGTCGAAACGATCACGGACAATCGAAGCCGTGGCCTCCACACGCTGGTGTACCTCGATATCAAGATCGATGACCCCCACTGGGACGGCACCGAGACGTTCATGACGGCAGACCACGCGGCAGGGCACCTCGCAACCGAGTTTCCCGACGCGCTCGGCGTCGCCGTCGCCAGGGCCGGCAGTCCCGAACCAGTCGTCGAAGCCGACACGCTCGACGCACTCGCGGCCGACGGGTTCGGCGATCCACTCCACCTGCTCGTCGTGCCGGGTGACCTGCACGAGATGGAGCGCGACGCGCTCCGCCATCTCGCGGGCGCACCGATCAGCCGCTAGCGGTGGCTCCAGACCGCGCTACTCACTCGTTTCGGGCTGGACCACACGCTCGGTGAGCGCGGTCTCGAAATCGTACTCGGTCCCGGTCACCAGGTAGGCGATATCCTCGATCAGCGAGAGTATCTCCGGCAGCTCTCTGACGACGAGCCACGTGATGACGAGAAGGGCAACGACGGACCCGAACTGTGCCAGCAACCGATCAGCGATGTAGTACGACACCATCTGTTCGTCCGTCGTTCCAAACAGCGTCGTGATCGGGTCAACGAACCACTGCATCCGTTGCTGGCCGAACATCGTCGCTATGAACACGTTCCTGACCAGGTTCAGGACGTAGATGACGGGCACGGACACTGCCAGTGCGCGTACCTTGCGGGCCATCGGTGCTTCGACCGCGAGAATTGCACCCGCCAGGATCACGATACTCCCCATGCCTGTACAGGCGACGATGATGGTATAGGTGATCGGTTTCGAGTTGCCCGGAAACAGGAACGTACTCTGGTAGTAGTAATCGGCCGAGGGGACGTCGCCCTGGATGACACTCGCACCGGTCACCAGTTGTGGATCGACACCGATCAGCGACAGCAGGAACCCCGTCTGTGCCGCGACAGTCTCGATGATCCACCGACGAAGCGGGTTCGATTCGACCAGCGGGAGGTACGCGAAGGGGAGATAGAGAACGCCCATGATGCCGACGGCCTTCGAGAGGACGAAGAGCGAATCACGGCCGTTCCAGAGGAGATATCCGACATAAAACGACAGTGGGACGGCCGCGATGCTGCCGATCCCCTCGACGATGCTCTTCTGTTCGAGCACGAAATGAGGCACCAACACGAGCCAGAACAGACCGAACAGGCCCCACGCCAGGACGCCGAGTCGCCGGGCCCACGCTTTCTCTCGGGACGCGAACACAGCAGTCCCGAGGAAGAGCACGACGATCAGCCAGGAGAGCGGACGCGCAACGTCGAGCGGCCCGCTGACGAGCGTCGAAAGGACCACCGTAGCGTCGACAACCATTCGTAGCTGTACATTGCAGAATCGTCGGCATATGCTTTGTCGTTGTGCCCGCCGACAGCGCACTGTCGGCACTCGGCACGGTGGTACCGAAAAAAAGTCGCACGTTCAGGGACCGGACGGAGTCCGGTTAGTTAGCCTCAGTTGTTGCGTCGCACTGCGAGCAGTGCGGCAGCAACGAGGGCGATGATGGAGACGATGACTCCGAAGCCGGGACCGTCACTAGCCGTAGTTTCGGTCACAGGTTCGGTCTCGGTGTCGGTTTCGGTGCCCGGGTCCATCTCGGTCTCGGTTTCCGTTTCCGTCTCGGTTTCGGTCTCCGTTTCCGTCTCGGTCTCGGTTTCCGTTTCCGTCTCGTTCTCGGTCTCCGTAGCGGTTTCCGTCTCAGTCACTTCTTCGACGGTGATCGCTGCGCTGTCCGTCACCGGCGCGCCGTCTGCGGTGTACGGAGCGTCAGTGGAGCCACCATCGAACTCGTACTCGGAGTTGTTGTTCGTGTCGAGGTGGGGCATCGCGACGAGCGTGCCGTTCGCGCTGACCGACTGGTCGAGAGTGATCTCGACGTCCTCGGAGTTGCCCGATTCCAGGAACTCACTGTTGCCAACGACTTCGCCGCTGGCACTACCGTTGTGGATCGCGATGAAGCCACCTTCGGACATCGTGACGGAATCGACCGTCACGGTTGTACCGTCGGAGGTCTGATCGCTGAAGGTGACCGAAGCGGTCGGTGCTTCGGAGACAGTACCATCGTAGGTGTTGAGTTCGTCACCGTTCGGACCCAGGACTGCCAGTTCGAGTTCCGTTCCCGGATCGACACCGCTCAGGTCTGCAGTCACCGAGAAGGTACCGTCCGGCTGGACGGTGGCCTCCGGACGCTGTCGGTACGGACTGGCGGTCGTCTGGGATGCGATGCGGACTCGCAGATTGGTACCCGGAGCGAGGTTGGTCTCGCCGGTGACTTCCTGACCTGCGGACGACTCGAGAATGATCTCGTCGTTGTCGTTCGTGTCGAGCGACCCGGACACTTCGACGATGTCGAAGCTTGCGGTGGCGGTCTGGTTGTCGTCTGCGAGCGAGGTTTCGTCGCTATTGATCGTGAATTCGGCGTCGTACGTATCGCCC
>PXRO01000030.1 GCA_003021685.1 Halobacteriales archaeon QS_4_62_28 | reverse complement strand
CGGACACCGGCGACGCGGACCTCCGCGACATCGAAGTCGAGAACGGCTCCGGATACACCGTCGGCGGCGGTGGCAAGGTGTACGCCCTCTCCGACGGCGTTTGGACGGAAGAGCAGACCCCGACCGGTGGGAACCTGTCGGCCGTCGCGCTCGGGTCGACCGACATCTCGGTCGGTGCCAGCGGCGTCATCCTCGAAAAGTAGCCCGACCCGTGGCGCTTCCCCCAACCTCTCCCACCTTCGTCTGCCATTTTCCCTCCGGATTCCTCCCGAGTACGCTCTCCGGACACTTTTTCGGCACGCAGTACGGAACGGGGCAACTGATAGCGAAGCACGGTCGCGACGGTTTTTCGGTTCGAGGAGCCTGTCATGGAGAAACAGCGCGGAAACCCACGGCTATAATGAGTACGAAAACCTTTGTGACCTAGGGTTTATGCCTGGGTAATGGAACGCTCGCGTCGAAAGGAGATCAAGTATCATCTCTCCGAAGAAGAAATCGACGAGTTGCGCCGCGACGCAGAAGACGAACACCGTCTTCGCCGTCTTGGTTTCCTGAAGAACTGCTCTACTGAAAATGGAAGACAGCGATGCGATTGGTCGATTTCGTTGGTCGCTACACGGTTAATTTCTCGATCGAAATGAAGAAATTTATTTGCTTCGAGATAACATAGCCGATCAGCATCAAAAAGTAGGGGATAGACTACGTTGCTCCCTCGATGGAAGCCGTAAGCTCACGGGTTGAAACTCCTCCATCCCGACGCTGTGCCTCATTTTCAATAGAACATGAAGAGCTCACACATCTGTGAATACATGCGCAAGCGTGCCCATCAACTCGGAATCGACCTCATTTTTCTCCCGTCCGGCTCGCCGCATCTCAATCCAATCGGACAGGTCTGGAAACAGCTGAAGTGGACGATGGCACCGATCATCGTCGATGACGAAGACGAGTTCCAGAACTCGTCAAGGACGTGTTCGAACAAGTTACACGACGAGTCAGCTACGCCAAACAGTGGTGTGAGAAGTTCCTTCACTTTCAGAAGCTGTCGTAGCTATTAAAGCCGTGGGTTAGCTTACTCTGACCGCCCCACGTTGTAGTCCTGCTTGGGATCGAAGCACTCGAAGCACGGGAGATCGTCGCCGGTTGGCCCGTCGCACTATTCATCACCGTTCGGACAAGTATCGTCTTCCTCGTCAATACTCGGTTTAGCGAACCGGTCGATAGTCGCGACAGCGCGGCCGCTGTAAGGCGTTTCTGAAACCATCTCTGCATAGTGTACTAATGCTGATAGGATATTAATTGTATTGGATAGTTGATACTATATCTTGGGCATTAGTTGCTCACCTTTCAGAGACTCTATTGTTGACTACCTGAATAACGACGGTTCGTGCTAACTGACTAAATGCTCGCATAGTATTCTCGTCGGAATATCCACAGCAGGTAAGTAAAAACTCACCGCTCGTCAGCGAGGCAATTCATACCGTCGGCTGTAACCTCGTGAAGACATTCGCTACCTCCGGGGTAACGAGGTCGTTCACAGACTGACAGCCGGTAGTATCAGTAACCAACTGCCCGCCACGGCGTCAAAAGTTACAGAACGGTCGGGAAACGAGGATTCTATGCAGTCCGATGGAGTTAATCGAGTAATAAGTATGACGAGAAGAGTTTAGTAGTACTAATTCTAACTGTAATACAGAAATGTCCAGTGGTACTGATGGGGGGAAAATCATTCGCGTGTCCAAGAAGGGGCAGGCGACGATTCCCAAGGAACTCCGTGAACGATTCGATATCGAAACGCCTGGGAAGGTACTCATCCACGAAGCGGAGGGGAAAATCGTGGTCGAACCCCTCCCCTCAGTCGAAGAGATGCAGGGTGTCCACGCCGGGCGTTACGAGAAGGGCGATGTCCTCAAGTACCTGCGGGAGATGAAAGGAGAAGACAAACAGCTTGAGCGCGATGAGCGTCTCGAACGGCACCAATGACGGACTATGTCTTTGACACAGAACCACTCATCGCGTATTTTTACGACGAACCTGGCGCTCCGGCTGTGACCGAGCGGCTCCAAGCAATCGACAGCGAAGAGGCGAGTGGAGCGATCTCCCACGCCACCGCGACTGAGGTCGTCTATAAAGTCGCTCGTCTCGAAACAGGTGACCCGAACCAAACCCCGCCTGGCAAAGACGAGTTCGACGTCGGCGAGCAGGATCTGCGCATCCTCCGGGGCTTTAGAGTGACCATAGAGAATCCGTCATGGAATACGGTCGCCCGCATCAAAGGTGCAGGTGGTATCTCCCTTAACGATTCATACGCTGCTGCGCTGGCAATCGAGGAGGAGGCTACCCTCGTCGTTGGAGCAGACCCCGAGTTCGGTGATCTATCGGAGGATGTCGACTTGCAGCAAATCCGCGAAGAACCGGCCTGATTCCGTTCTGGGTATCCGTTTCCCCGTCCAAATTCTTACCCTTGTATCCAGAAGATCGGTTCCTCACCGCCGTCTGTCGCGCTTTCTCGACTTCTGGCTACGCGTGGTCAGTGACCACCCAAGAAATCAGTCGGCGGGTTCGACACCGCCGGGCGTCCGTCGGCCACCTAGCGTGTACAGCCACAGCGCGCCCAGACCGACGAGGAAGGCGAGTGTCACCGGGATTGCGACGAGGAACATCGTGAAGATCCCCTTCGGCGAGAACAGGGCGCTTGCGACGAATACGCCGAGTGTGACGCTCCGCCAGCGGTCCTGTATCGTCTGGAAACTGACGATGCCACCGCGGTGGAACAGGACCATCGTGACGGGTATCTCGAAGAGGAGACCGATCCCGACGGTCAGTGCCAGGACGAGCCAGCCGAACTTCGCGACCCGGTAGGAGATCTGCATGTCGGCCTGCAACACGTCGAAGGCGAGCCAGGAGATCACCGTCGGCGCGACGTAGGTGAAGCCGGCGAGACTGCCAGCGACCATCGAGAAGATGACGGTCCCGCTCCAGATAGCGAGGACGCCGCGTTCGCCGCCGACGATGCCGCGTTCGCGCAGTGCGGGCCAGGCGAAGTAGACGATCAGCGGGAGTACCGACACCGCCCCCAGTATCGCGGAGAACTTCACGATGAATATCAGGTGCTCGACTGGATGGAGGTTGACGAAGACGACGTCCGAGCGCATCGACTGCGGGAGGTTCCTGACGAAGGTGTTCTTGATGTCGCCGATCCCGCCGGAGTACAGGAAGACGAAGGCAGCCCCGGAGATGAGCATGAACGTGCCGACGAACCAGATCGCTTTGGAGGTCAGCGAGTCCAGAACGAAGGCGATGTCGTAGTAGTAGCCCCCAATGTCGTCCTCGGTGGTCTCCTCCTCTGTGAAGGCGTTGAACACGCCCGCAGTCGTCGAGGTGACGACGTTTGCGTCGTCGTCTGTGGCGGCCTCGCCGCCCTCGCCCTCCGCAATGTTCTCCTGGACGAAGTCCCAGCGGTCGAGGATCGCCTCGGCCTTGTCGGGGTTGTCCTCGTCCATCGCCGTCTGTGCGAGTTCGAGGGCCTCCGCTTCGTCCATCTCCTCGAAGGCTTCGAGTGGCGCGCTCCTGACCGCACCAGCACTCAGAGCGCCGACGTCGATTGCGGTCGGGTCGCCGTAGTGACCCGCTTCGGCGGCGGCCACGTCCAGCTCTCTGATCATGTAGTAGTACAGGACGACCACCGCGGCGACGAGACCGACGGCAGCGGCGATGAGAGCCGCAGTCGTCTCGGTTCCGAGGCCGGGCAGCGCCGGTCGTGCGATGTCGCCAGTGAGGCGGTCCGACGGGAACCAGGCGGCGAAGGCCCGGACGGACTGGAAGGCGGGCGTCGCGAGCACGTAGTAGACGGCACCACCGGCGACGACGCCGCCGGCTGCAAGCTTGTTCCAGCGTTTGCGGGCGACGGAACCAGTGCCGACTTCCTCACCGGCTCGCTTGGTCAGGACGAGAATCTTCGAGATGCCGAGGCTGACGATATACAAACCAACGAGCGGGAGTCCCCACATCACCTGGGTGAAGGGATCTGGCGGCGAGAACAGCGCACCGAAGCCGAAGATCAGCACGACCGCGACGCGCCAGCGGTTCCGGAACGTCTCATATGGGACGATACCGGTGTAACTGAGTGCACTCATCAGGAGTGGGAGCTGTGCAGCCAGCCCGAACGAGAAGCCAAGCAGCGCGACGAACCCGACCCACTTGACGATGGAGTAGTCGGGCTGGAAGCCGGCAGCGTCCGCGTTCTCGGCCAGGAAGTCGAACATCAGCGGAAAGAACAGTTCGTACGAGTAGATGATCCCACCGGCGAACAGTGCCGCACTGAGTAGCAGCAGCGACCAGAGCTTCCAGAGTGGTACTTTGTCGGCGGGCCAGTACCCCCGTTCGCGCAGGGCGTCACGGCTGTAGTAGATCAGGAAGGGTAACGCCATCAGGATCCCCAGTACGGCACCGATTTTCACCTGTAAGAGGATCACGTCGAACGGCGTGACAGCGATGATGTTCGCTTCCGGCGCGAGCCGAAGCATGTCGGCACGCAGTTTGTCCCAGAGGACGTTCTGGAGCGCGTAGATCGTTCCCACGAGTCCGACGACCCAGACGATAAACACCTTCTGGAGGTGCTTTTGTGCGGCTCGCAGCATCGACCCCATGGTATCGCGACCACCCTGGAGTGTCCGCATCGTGTCCTCGTCGAGACCCGTGGCCATGTCTTCAGATGCTAACCGACTCGGCGTTATCAATTTATTGGGTTCTGCAAGGGCAGTGTTCAGAGAAGGGATCGAGAGAAACGCTTACAAAGCACTGAAAGCCCTCGTACAGTTGCAGTCCCGCGGCTCGCTGCGCTCCAGTAGGTGCTTGCGGGGTCCGGGTTCCCGCAACTGCACTCGCCCTTTCATCCGCCAGGATTCAGTCGGTGGACCAGCCGACGCCTGGTGGATGAAAGGGCGAGCGGCGGTCGGTCCCTCCCGGGCGACGAAAGCACCGCAACGGAGTGAGGAGCGCAGCGAGCCCCGGAGTGGTCGAGCGCCGCGAGGGCTTTCAGTGCTTTGTAAGCGTTTCTCTCGATCCCTTCTCTGAACACTGCCCTTGCAGAACCCAATAAATTGAT